>LQPB01000056.1 GCA_002102225.1 Mycobacterium interjectum | reverse complement strand
CCCCCGGCGCCGCCGGAGCCGGAAAGCGCGCCGGCGGCGCCGGGGGCGGCGGCGGGCTCACAGTCCAGGGCCTGTTCGGCGGCCCCGGCGGCGGCGGCGGAACGGCCGGGCTGGTCGGCACCGGCGGCACCGGCGGCGCGGGCGGCGTGGGTGGCTCCGGCGGTTCCACCGGGGGCAACGGCGGTGCGGGCGGCAACGCCGTACTGATCGGCAACGGGGGCAACGGGGGCGTGGCGGGGACCGGGCCGGCGAACGACGGCGCGCCGGGCCCGGGCGGCGACGGGGGCCTGCTGCTCGGCGCGAACGGCCTGCCTTAGCGAGTCCGCCTCGCGAGCGTGCGTGTTGGTACGGCGACACGCCGCCGTGGCCGGCAACCTGCGCACCCTCGTCGCGGCGTCACGCGGCCTTTCGTAGCTGCGTCCCTCGCCACGGCCGTAAACGCCGTGCCAAACCTTCTGCAGCGCACCGCTATTCACGTGGGCCTCCAGCCCGCGGCGGGTGAGGAACCTCAGCGCCTGCGCGGACGTCACCACTTCGCCTTGCGCGTCGAGCAGTCGACATAGGTCTGCGTGCATGCCGGCTATCGTGTGAGCACCGCGGATTCCCCACAATTCACTGCGCCGAGCGTGCGCAGAATGCCGGCCGCGGCGGCGTGTCGCTGTACGAACACGCACGCTCGCGCGGGATTTAAGCCCTAGAAGAGTGCCGCCTGCTCGACGATGTTGACCATCACGCGCAGCCCGATCGCCAGGGCGCGCTCGTCGAGATCGAAGTTGGGCTGGTGCAGATCGAGCTGGGGGCCCTCGCCGGACCACACGCCCAAGCGCGCCATCGCGCCGGGGATCTCCTCCAGATACCAGGAGAAGTCCTCGCCGCCGCCGGACTGCCGGGTGTCGGCCAGCGCGTCGGGGCCGACGGCTTCGATGGCGTGGGTGAGGATGCGCGTCGAGACGTCCTCGTTGACCACGGGCGGCACCCCGCGCCGGTACTGCAGTGTGTGTTCGATCGCCAGCGGGGACAGCAGCGCGGACACGGTCTCGCGGATGATGTCCTGCATGGCGACCCAGGTCTGGCGGCTCGCGGTGCGCACGGTGCCGGCCAGCACGCCCGTCTGCGGGATCGCGTTGGGGGCCACCCCCGCGTTGACGGCGCCCCACACCAACACCGTCCCGTTGCGCGGGTCGATCCGGCGCGACAGCACCCCCGGCAGGCCGGTGATCAGGGTGCCGAGGCCATAGACCAGGTCGGCGGTCAGGTGCGGGCGCGAGGTGTGCCCGCCCGGCGAATACAGCGTGATCTCCAGCTGGTCGGCCGCCGACGTGATCGGGCCCTGCCGCACCGCGATCTTGCCGACTTCCAGCCGGGGATCGCAGTGCAGGGCGAAGATCCGGGACACCCCCGACAACGCCCCGGCCGCGATCGCGTCGATCGCCCCGCCGGGCATCAGCTCTTCGGCGGCCTGGAAGATCAGCCGCACCCCGATCGGCAGCTCCGGCACGGACGCCAGCGCGAGCGCCGTCCCCAGCAGGATGGCGGTGTGCGCGTCGTGCCCGCAGGCGTGCGCGACGTTGGGCATCGTCGAGGTGTACGGCGCGTCGGTCCGCTCGGCCATGGGCAGCGCGTCCATGTCGGCGCGCAGCGCGATCCTCGGCTCGTGCTCGGGCCCCAGGTCGCAGACCAGCCCGGTGCCGCCGGGCAGCACCTTCGGGTTCAGCCCCGCATCGGCCAGCCGTTCGGCGACGAACTGGGTGGTCGCGTACTCCTGGCGGCCCAGCTCCGGGTAACGGTGGATGTGCCGGCGCCACGAGACCAGGTCGTCGTGGTGCGCGGCCAGCCAGGACTCGGCGGTGTCAACGAGGCTCATGCCCGGGCCCCGCTTCCCCTGCGCTCCCGCGCGGCCAGCACCCGGTCTCGTTCGCCGGGGCTCTGGGCGAGGTGAACGACGGTGCGCGCCAACATGATCGCGCCGTCGACGACCGCGCGGTCGGCGCTGGGACCGGCGGCGGCCTCGGCGAAGGCGCGTTGGTGGACCGTGGCACCGCCGGCGTCGACGCCGATCACCGGGTGGATGCCGGGCAGCACCTGCGTCACGTTGCCCATGTCCGTGCTGCCCATCGGCAGCGCCGTCTCGACGTCGGCCGCCACCGGCTCGCGTCCGAGTCGTCGCATCTCGTCCCGGAAGACGTCGGCCAGCCAGCGGTCGGGGTGCAGCTCGGCGTATGGCGGTGCGGGGCTGTCGATCTCGTACTCGCAGCCGGCGGCCAGCGCGCCCGCGGCGAAGCACGCGTACATCCGGCCCTCGAGCTGCCGCAGCGATTCGGAGTCGAGCGCCCGCATCGCGTACTGCAGCGTGGTGTGCCCGGGGATGACGTTGACCGCCTGCCCGCCGTCGGTGACGATCCCGTGCACCATTTGCCCCGGCGCCAACTGCTGGCGCAGCAGCCCGACGGCCACCTGCGCGACGGTCAGGGCGTCGGCGGCGTTGAGCCCGAGGAACGGCGCGACGGCCGCGTGCGATTCCTTGCCCCGGTAGTCCACCGTCACCTCCGACAGCGCCAGCGAGCGCGCCGCGGCGATGTCGGCCGGTCCGGGATGCACCATCACCGCCACCGCGACGTCGTCGAAGGTCCCGGCCTCGAGCAGCAGCGCCTTGCCGCCGCCGGCCTCCTCGGCCGGGGTGCCCAGCAGCGCGACCCGCAACCCCAGGTCGTCGGCCACCTCGGCCAGCGCCAGCGCGGCCCCCACCGCCGAGGCGGCGATGATGTTGTGGCCGCAGGCGTGCCCGATCTCGGGCAGCGCGTCGTACTCGGCGCACACCCCCACCACCAGCGGTCCGCTGCCGAAGTCGGCGCGGAACGCGGTGTCCAGACCGCCCGGGCGCGCGGTGATCTCGAAACCGCGCTCGGCGACCAGCGCCTGCGCCTTGGCGCAGCTGCGGTGCTCGGCGAACGCGAGCTCGGGCTCGGCATGGATGGCATGGGACAACGCGACGAGGTCGGCGCCACGCCGCCGCACGACATCCTCAACGCGACCTAGCGGCTGGTCTAACGAGCGAGCGGGCACCCTCGCAGTATCCCACCGCCGCGATTCGGTTCCGGCACCCCAACTCCCCCACGCACCCGGGCGTAGCCTGACCAAACCGAATACTATGTTGTTCGCCACTCCTGTGGACTAAAAGTATGTAACTCTGCTATCTATATGACATCCGTTTAAGTCAGTCTCGGCCGAAGGATTCGTGATGAGCTTTTTGGTGCTGCCCCCGGAGATCAACTCGCTGCGGATGTTCGTCGGCGCGGGGTCGACACCGATGTTAGAGGCCGCGGCGGCCTGGGACGGCCTGGCCTCCGAGCTCTCCTCGGCGGCATCGTCTTTCGCGTCGGTGACCTCCGGGCTCACGCAGCAGGCCTGGCAGGGCCCGGCGGCGGCGGCGATGATGGCGGCCGCAACCCCCTACGCGGGTTTCCTGAACGCGGCGGCGGCCCAAGCTCAGAACGCGTCCACGCAGGCCCAGTCCGTCGCGGCGGTGTTCGAGTCCACGTTGGCGGCGACGGTGCACCCGGCGGTGGTTGCGGCCAATCGCACCGACCTGGTGTCGCTGGTGGTGTCGAACCTGTTCGGCCAGAACGCCCCCGCGATCGCGGCCACCGAGGCCGAGTACGAACAGATGTGGGCCCAGGACGTCGCGGCGATGGTCGACTACCACGCCGGCGCGTCGGCGGCGGCCGCCGAGCTGCCGTTGGCGCTGCAGCCGTTGGACAGCATCTTCGGGTTCCTGGACAACATCCCGGGATTCAACTTCCTCGGAATCGGCAACGCGAAGCTGCTGAGCCTGGGCATCGGCAACCAACTCGCGTGGAACCTGGGCAGCGGCAACAACGGCCAGATCAACCTGCTGGGTAGCGGCAACATCGGCGACGTCAACTTCGGCAGCGGCAACTTCGGCTTCTGGAACCTGGGCAGCGGCAACATCGGCAGTGCCAACTTCGGCAGCGGCAACAACGGCAGCTGGAACCTGGGCAGCGGCAACATCGGCGGCTTCAACCTGGGCTTCGGCAACACCGGCAGCAACAACTTCGGCTTCGGCAACTTCGGCTCCGGGAATTTCGGGTTCGGCAACAGCGGCAGCGGCAACATCGGCATCGGGCTCACCGGCGACCACCAGATCGGATTCGGCGGGCTGAACTCCGGCACCGGCAACATCGGCTTCGGCAACTCGGGCACCAACAACATCGGGTTCTTCAACTCGGGCAGCGGCAACATCGGCATCGGCAACTCGGGTCAGTTCAACTCGGGCCTCGCCAACTCCGGAGCGTTGGCCACCGGGCTGTTCAACTCCGGCTCGACCGACTCGGGGATCTTCAACTCCGGCGACTACAACACCGGCGGGTTCAACGCGGGCAACTTCAACACGGGCTTCTTCAACTCGGGCAGCATCAACACCGGCGTCTTCAACTCCGGCGACCTCAACACCGGGGTGGGCAACCTGTTCACCGGGTCCGGCGCCAGTTCGGGCTTCGGAAACCTGGGCGTCGACAGCTCGGGCTTCAACAACTCCGGCGACAACGCCTCGGGGGTAGGCAACGCCGGCGACTACGTCTCGGGCCTGTTCAACTCGGGCCTCGCCGAGGTCAGCGGCATCCTGAACAACGCGCCGACCGGCTTCACCTCGGGCATCTCCAACCTGCGGAACATCCTGGCGGGTTAGACCAGTCCGGCGATGAACCCCGCCGCCTGGCCGGGGTACGGCGGCGCCTCGTAGTCGTGGTGCGCGTCGCGGTCGCGGCCGCCGACGACGCACACCGGATCACCGGGGCTGCACAAGTCGATGGCGCGGCCGGCGAACGCACCGGTGGTCGACAGGGGCGTGTTGAAGCGGTTGCCGGGATTGCCGAACACGGCCACCGCCCGGATCTTGTCGGCCAGAGCGGGATCCAGCGCGGGAGCTGATCCGAAGTTGCCGATGCGCTGCCCGACCGGCGGGACCCCCGCCAGCATCGACACCGCGGCGGCGCCCTGCGAGAAGCCACCGAGCACCAGCCGCGTCGCCGGGCACTGGTCAACCATCGCGGCGATGTGATCGCGCGCGTCGTTGGCGCCGTCGGCGGTGGTCAGGAAGTTGTAGCTGGCCGGATAGTTCACCGGATAGGCGTCGACGCTGCGCGCGCCGAGGGCGGGCCGCAGCGCGGCGAACAGTGCGTCGCCTACCGCCCCCAAGCCGGGCGGCTCCGCCGTGCCGCGGGCGAAGATGAGTTGGACATCCGGACACTCGTCGGCCGCTGCCGCCGGTGCCGGTGCGCCCGCGACTGAGGCGACCGACACCGCGACGGCGACGACCCGACCAAAAAACGACCACCTAGGACGACGCATACGGCAGATCCTCACATACGCCGGGCTAAGCTCGCCGACTGTGGCCGAACCCCTGCAGGATCCCGACGACCTCGCCAGGCAGGCGGCGCGGGCCATCGCCGAGCGGACCGGGGTCGCCGAGCACGACGTCGCCATCGTGCTCGGATCGGGTTGGCGGCCCGCCGCTTCGGCGCTGGGCACCCCGACGGCCACGCTGCCCCAGGCCGAACTGCCGGGGTTCGCCCCCCCGACCGCCATCGGGCACAGCGGCGAGCTGTTGTCGATGCGCATCGGTGCCCAGCGGGTGCTGGTGCTGGTCGGTCGCGTGCACGCCTACGAGGGGCACGACCTGTGCCACGTCGTGCACCCGGTGCGGGCGGCGTGCGCGGCGGGCGCGCGCGTCGTCGTGCTCACCAACGCGGCCGGCGGGCTGCGCCCGGACATGGCGGCGGGCCAACCCGTGCTGATCAGCGACCACCTGAACCTCACCGGCCGCTCCCCGCTGGTCGGCCCGCGCTTCGTCGACCTGACAGACGCCTACGCGCCGCGGCTGCGCGAGCTGGCCCGCCAGGGCGATCCGGCGCTGACCGAGGGCGTCTACGCCGGGCTGCCCGGGCCGCACTACGAGACCCCCGCCGAGGTCCGGATGCTGCAGACGCTGGGCGCCGACCTGGTCGGCATGTCGACGGTGCACGAGACCATCGCGGCCCGCGAGGCCGGCGCCGAGGTGCTGGGGGTGTCGCTGGTGACCAACCTGGCCGCCGGGATCAGCGGCGCGCCGCTCAGCCACGCCGAGGTGCTGGCCGCCGGCGCCGCGGCGGCCGGCCGGATGGGCGCCCTGCTGGCCGACGTCGTGGCGCGGTTGTAGCACCGTGCCACCCGCCCGCCCACTCCGATTCGGCACCGCGGGGCTGCGCGGCCCGGTGCGCGACGGGCCCGACGCGATGAACGCCGAGGTGGTCGCGCGCGCGACGTGGGCGGTGGCGCGCGTGCTCACCGAGGAGGGCCGGGCCGGCGCGCCGGTGATCGTCGGCCGCGACGCCCGGCACGGCTCGGCGGCGTTCGCCACCGTGACGGCTGAAGTGCTTGCCGCTCAGGGCTTTTCGGTGCTGCTGCTGCCCGGCCCGGTGCCAACCCCGGTGGTCGCCTTCGCGGTGCGCCACACCGGCGCCGCCGCCGGGGTGCAGATCACCGCGTCGCACAACCCGCCGTCCGACAACGGCTACAAGGTGTACTTCGCCGGCGGCGTCCAGATCGTCTCCCCCATCGATCGCCGGATCGAAGCGGCGATGGCCGCCGCTCCCCCGCCCGCCCGGATCGCCCGGCAGCCCGTGGCGCCCGCGGCGACCGACCTCGTCGAGCGCTACGTCGAGCGCGCGGCCCGGGTGCGGCGCGGCGCCGGCTCGGTGCGGGTGGCGCTGACGCCGCTGCACGGGGTCGGCGGCGCGGTGGCCGTCGAAGCCCTGCGGCGCGCGGGATTTCACGAGATCCACACCGTCGGGGCGCAGTTCGCGCCCGACCCCGACTTCCCGACCGTCGCGTTCCCCAACCCCGAGGAGCCCGGCGCCAGCGACACGCTGCTCACCCTGGCCGCCGAGACGACGGCCGACGTCGCGATCGCGCTGGACCCCGACGCCGACCGGTGCGCGGTCGGCATCCCCTCGGGAGAGTCCGGGGCGTCCGGCTGGCGGATGCTGTCCGGCGACGAAACCGGTTGGCTGCTAGGCGATTACATCCTGTCCCGCGAACCCGACGCCGGCACCGCGGTGGTGGCCAGCACCGTGGTGTCATCGCGGATGCTGGCGGCGATCGCCGCGCACTACGGGGCGACGCACGTCGAGACGCTCACCGGCTTCAAGTGGCTGGCGCGCGCCGACGCCGACGCGCCGGGCAAAACGCTGGTCTACGCCTACGAGGAGGCGATCGGCCACTGCGTCGACCCGGATGCCGTGCGCGACAAGGACGGCATCAGCGCCGCGGTGCTGGCGTGCGACCTGGTGGCCGCGCTGCACGCGCAGGGTCGTTCGGTGCCCGACCTGCTCGACGACCTGGCCCGCCGCCACGGCGTGCACGACGTCGCGGCGGTGTCGCGCCGCGTCGCCGACCCCGACGAGGCCGCCGAGGTGATGCGGCGGCTGCGCGCGGACCCGCCGCGCCTCCTGGCCGGCTTCGCCGCCCACCTGAACGACATCACCGACGCGCTGATCTTCGCCGGCGGCGACGACGCGACGTCGGCCCGGGTGGTGGTGCGACCGTCGGGCACCGAACCGAAGTTGAAGTGCTACATCGAGATCCGCTGCGCGCCGACCGATGACCTGCGATCCGCCCGGCATCGCGCGCGGGCGCTGCGCGACGAGCTGGTCGGGCAGGTTCACACCTGGTGAATTAGCGGGGCCCGAATTGACGGTCCCCCGCATCGCCCAAACCGGGCACGATATAGGCGATCTCGTTCAGCCCGTCGTCGACGGCCACCGTGAAGAGCCGTGCCTCGGGCGCCGCCTTTTCTAGCGCCGCAACGCCTTCCGGCGCGGCCACCACGCACAACACGGCGATGTCCGACGCGCCGCGGCGGTGCAGCAGCCCGATCGTGTGCGTCAGGGATCCGCCGGTGGCCAGCATCGGGTCGAGCACCAGCACCGGTGTTCCGCTCAGGTCGTCAGGCAGCGACTCCAGGTACCCGTTCGGCAGGTGGGTTGTTTCGTCGCGGGCCACGCCGACAAACCCCACCCGCGCCTCGGGCAGCAGCGCGAGCGCCTGGTCGACCATGCCCAGCCCGGCGCGCAGCACGGGCACCAGCAGCGGCGGGTTGGCCAGCCGCACCCCGAGCGTGGAGGCCAGCGGCGTGCGGATCGGGAAGGTCTCGCGGCCGGCGTCCCGGGTGGCCTCGTACACCAGCATCGCGGTCAGGTCGCGCAGGCCCGCGCGGAAGTGGGCGTTGTCGGTGCGTTCGTCGCGCAACGCCGTCAGCCGGGACAGGGCCAGCGGGTGATCGACGACGCGCACCTCCACGGGGAGTGACCCTATATAACGATTGCGACCGGCAACGCTGACACGCTCGCGCGACGCCGTCCGCGGGCCGAATCCGCTCATATACTCCCGACGTGCTGAGCGCAATCAAGAGCCTGGCCGGCGCGGTCGCGCTGGCCGCCCTGGTGGTCATCCCGCCCGGCCCCCGGGTCAGCCTCACGGCGGCCGCGCTGCCGCAGCCGTCGCACGTGGTGATCGTCATCGAAGAGAACCGCGCCCAGGCCCACATCATCGGCAACTCCTCGGCGCCGTTCATCAACGCACTGGCCGCCGGCGGAGCCAACATGGCCCAGTCGTTCGCCGAAACGCACCCCAGCGAGCCGAACTACCTGGCGCTGTTCGCCGGCAGCACGCTCGGGGTGACCAGCGACTCGTGCCCGGTCAACGGCGGCGCGACGCCCAACCTGGCCTCCGAATTGCTTTCCGCCGGCTACACATTCGCCGGTTACGCCGAGGGGCTGCCCGCGGTCGGCTCGACGGTGTGCAGCGCCGGCAAGTACGCGCGCAAGCACGTGCCGTGGGCCAACTTCACCAACGTGCCGGCGGCCAACTCGCTGCCGTTCTCGGCCTTCCCGATGGGCAATTACGCCGCGCTGCCGACGGTGGCGTTCGTCATTCCCAACAACGACGACAACATGCACGACGGCTCGATCGCGCAGGGCGATGCCTGGCTGAGCCGCGAGCTGTCGGGCTACGCCAACTGGGCGGTGGCCAACAACAGCCTGCTCGTCGTGACCTGGGACGAGGACGACGGCGGACCGCGCAACCAGATCCCGACGATCATCTACGGCGACCACGTGCAGCCCGGCACCTACAACGAGCAGATCAACCACTACAGCGTGCTAGCCACGCTGGAGCAGATGTACGGGCTGCCCAAGATCGGCTACGCCGCCGGCGCCGCGCCGATCGCCACCATCTGGGCCGCGTGAGCCGATAGCCCGCTCCTTACTCGCGCCATTCCGGCGCTCGCCGTCGCCGGGCTGAGCCGATAGCCCGCTCCTTACTCGCGCCGTTCCGGCGCTCGCCGTCGCCGGGCTGAGCCGATGGCCCGCTGGCCCGCTCCTCACCGGACCGTCGCTATTGTGTGCCGCATGGCTGCTGACCTCGTGCCCATCCGCCTGAGCCTGTCCGAAGGCGACCGCTACACCGTGTGGGCGCCCCGCTGGCGCGACGCCGGGGACGAGTGGGAGGCCTTTCTCGGCAAGGACGAGGACCTCTACGCGTTCGAGTCGGTTGCCGACCTGGTCGCCTTCGTGCGCACCAACACCGACAACGATCTGGTTGACCACCCGGCGTGGCAGGAGCTGACCTCGGCGCACGCACACACCTTCGAACCCGCCGCCGACGGGCAGTTCGATCTGGTCGCCGTCGAGGAGCTGGTGTCGGAGAAACCCACCGAGGAGTCGGTGACCGCGCTGGCGGGCACGCTGGCGATCGTGTCGTCCATCGGATCGGTGTGCGAGCTGCCGGCGGTGGCGAAATTCTTCAACGGCAACCCCACCCTGGGCACGGTGGCCGGCGGTATCGACACCTTCGCCGGGAAGGCGGGCCAAAAGCGCTGGAATGCCATCGCCGAAATCATCGCGCGCAGCTGGGACGACGTGCTCGGCGCGATCGACGAGATCGTCAGCACTCCCGAGGTCGACGTCGAGTACGCGGCCAAGGCCGCCGAGGAACTGGCCGAGGAGCCCGAAGAACCGGAGATCGAGGAGGACACCGAGGAGGGCGACGAGGCCACCGCGGACGCCGCCGAGTCCGCGGAAGAGGACGACTCGGGGACCGACGAGGAGCCCGCGGACGAAGACGACGAAGACGACGAGGACGAAGAAGTGGAGCGGGCCGCCGGGGACACCGTTGTGCTCGGCGGCGCCGAGGACTTCTGGGTCCAGGTGGGCATCGACCCGATTCGCATCATCACGAGCGCCGGCACGTTCTACACGCTGCGCTGCTACCTGGACGACAGCCCGATCTTCCTGGGCCGCAACGGCCGCATCAGCGTGTTCACCTCCGAGCGCGCGCTGGCGCGCTACCTCGCCGACGAGCACGACCACGACTTGTCGGACCTGAGCACCTACGACGACATCCGCACCGCCGCGACCGACGGCTCGCTGTCGGTCGACATCACCGACGACAACATCTACGTGCTGAGCGGGCTGGCCGACGACTTCGGCGACGGGCCGGACGCGGTGGATCGCGATCAGCTCGATCTGGCCGTCGAGCTGCTCCGCGACATCGGCGACTATTCCGAGGATCCCGCGGTGGACAAGGCGCTCGACACCGGCCGGCCGCTGGGCAGGTTGGTGGCCGCCGTGCTGGAGCCGGGGTCGGTCACCAAGCCCGGCCCGCCGTACGCCGCGGCGGTGCGCGAGTGGGAGAAGCTGGAGCAATTCGTCGAGGGGCGGCTCAGGCGGGAATAGGCGGCGCATCCGCGCCGCAGCCGCCCCGTTTGACGGGCCCCCCAGACTGCTCTTTACTGGCGCAGGTGTCACTTCCCGGCATCGGCCCACTGCCCCTGTTCGGGTTCCAGCGTCCGGCGATGCTGCTGTTTGCCTTGGTCCCGCTGGCGCTGCTCGCCGTCTACGTCGTGGCGCAGGCCCGGCGCCGACGGCGCCTGCGCCGGTTCACCGACTCCGAGGTGCCGCAATCGTGGTGGCGCCACCTGCCGATCGCGGTTTCGCTGCTGTCCCTGCTGCTGTTGACCGTCGCCCTGGCCACGCCGACCCACGACATGCGCATCCCGCGCAACCGCGCGTGCGTCGTGCTGGTCATCGACATGTCCAACTCGATGCGCGCCACCGACGTCGAGCCCAACCGGCTCAAAGCGGCCGAGCAGGCGGCCAGCCAGTTCGCCAGCCAGCTGACGCCGGGCATCAACCTCGGGCTGGTCGGGTTCGCCGCGACGCCCTACCTGCTGGTGCCGCCGACCCCGCAGCACCAGGCGACCCTGGACGCGCTGAAGAAGCTCGAGTTCGGCGACGGGACGGCCACCGGCGAGGCGATCTTCACCGCGCTGCACGCGGTCGGGGCCGCGGCCATCACCGGCGGGGACACCCCGCCGCCGGCCCGCATCGTGCTGCTGTCCGACGGCGGCGAGAACAAGCCGACCGATCCCGGCGACCCGCACGACGGCGCCTACACCGCCGCGCGGCTGGCCAAGGACCAGGGCGTGCCCATCTCGACGATCTCGTTCGGCACCAAGGGCGGTGAGATCGAGATGAACGGGCAGCGGGTCGCGGTTCCCGTCTCCACCGACCAGATGCGCACCATCGCGCGGCTGTCCGGCGGCCAGTTCTACACCGCGACCAACATCGCCGAGCTCAACAAGAGCTACGACGCCATCGAGAACGACATCGGGTTTCGCACGGTGCCCGGCCCTGGCAGCGCCGGGTGGCTGCGCCTGGGCGTCGTCGCCGCGCTGATCGCCACGGCGCTGGCCCTGTTGATCAACCGGCGACTGCCGATTTGATCGCCTACGAGGGCAGCCGGCTGTTGAGGGCCAGACCGGCCAGCACGGCGCCGGCCAGGACCACCGCCCCGAGCAGCATCCACGCGAGGCTGGCGTCCCCCTTCACCGTCTCGTAGCCGATCTGGCGCTGCAGCGTCGAATAGACCTGCTCCAGCGATTCCAGGCTGTCGGCGTGGAACGACTGGCCGTCGGTGATCTTGGTGATCTCTTGCAGCGTCTGGTCGTCGACGGGGACCGGGATGGTGGCGCCCTCGTAGTCGACGGTGCCATACGGGGTGCCGAAGGAGATCGTGGAGATCTGCACCTCCTCGGCCTTGGCCGCGCGCGCCGCGGTGAACGCGCCCTGCGGGGCGTTGGGGTCCAGCGGCACGTTCTCGGCGCCGTCGGACTCCAGCACGATGCGCGCCGGGGGCGGGCCGTCGCCGCCGCCCATCACCGAGCCGACGGTCGCGATCGCCTGCAGCGCGGTGAAGATGCCCTCCCCCGTCGCGGTTTTCGGCGCCGGCTTGAGGCCGTCGATCGCCGCCTTGACGGCCTGGCGGTTCGTCGTCGGCGACACCAACAGCGACGCGTTGGCCGCGAACTCCACCAGCCCCAGGTTGATGGCCGGGGTCAGCTCGTCGGCGAATTTCTTGCCGGCCTCCTGCGCGGCGGCCAGCCGGTTCGGGGCGACGTCGGTGGACGCCATCGACTCCGACACGTCGATGACCAACACCACGACGGCGCGGTTGAGCGGGATCCGGATGTCGGACGTCGGCCCGGCCATCGCGGTGGTCAGCAGCGCCAACGCCACGGCCAGCAGGATCGTCGGCACGTGCCGCCACCGCCCGGAGCGCAGCGGCGCCACCCGCTCCAGCACCTCCATGTTGGCGAACCGCAGCACCCGGCGCCGCCGGGCGAACTGCACCGCCACGTAGATCCCGATCACCAGCAGTACGACCAGCAGGACCAGGAAGAACCAGGCGTTCTGGAAGCCCGTCAGGGACACCGGGCCCAGCAGCGGCAGCTTCATGTCCAGCCACAATATGCGGCGAATGCCGACCCTGCACGGAGTGCCTTGACGCGGCGGGGCGCCGGTGGGACAACCGGCGGTGGGCCCGACCGGGTCTGGGCCGCCTTCGCACCGTCAGTCGGCGATCCAGCGGGCGATGCCGGCGACAACGTTGAGGAACCGGCGGCCCGTCGACTCGCGGCCGGGACTGCGCGCGTGCGACCACCCGATGGACGTTGCGCCGGATCCCGGTTGCAGCTGGGCCGCAACGGCTTCGAGGAATTGATCGACCTCGTCCTTGTCATAGCCCCGCTGGCCGATCGGCGGCTTGGAGAAGCTCACGTAGCGAACCTGGTCCGCGGTCAGGGCACGTCCGGCCGGATCTCGCAACGCCGCCTCGACGACGTCGAGAAACGCGTCGACCTCGTCTTCGTTGTAGCCGCGCATGCCGACGGGCGGCTTGCCGAAGGCGACGTTGTGGACCTGCTCGGCGGTGAGGCGGCGTGGCTCCATCACCACATGGTCGCACCGTGGAAGCCGGGGCGACAGAGATCGTTTGGGGGCACAAGGGGTTACAAGCCCGGCGGTTCGGGGAACCCGCAATCAGACGGCGCCCACTCGGGGAGCCGCTACGACAGGAGCTGCAATGATCGGATCAATCATCCTGGCGATCATCGTGGGCGCCATCATCGGTGTGGTGGCGCGCCTCGTGATGCCGGGCAAGCAAAGCATCGGCATGATCATGACCGTGGTGCTGGGCGCCGTGGGTGGGCTGATCGGCTCGGCGGTGGCCGGGCAGTTCGGATACCACAACGCCAACGGCGGAATCGCCTGGATTCCGTTCTTCGTCGGGGTCGCCGCCGCCGTCGTCCTCATCGCCATCTACGAGGCCGTGACGGGTCGCCGCAGCCACACCGGGATGCCCCGCTAGGTCGCTTCGTTCCGTCTTTGACGACGGCTGGCGGTCGAGATCACCTCGTCGATGACCGCCAGCCGTTCGTCGAACGGGATGAAGGCCGACTTCATCGCGCTGATGGCGAACCGCTGCAGGTCGCTCCACCCGTAGCCGAAAGCCTCTGCCAGTCAGCACATTTCGAGGCCCATGGCGGTGTCGCTCATCGGGCGGTTGCCGGTGTTGACGATCACCCGGCAGCGGGCGCGGGCCAGCGGGTCGAACGGGTGCTCGGCGGTCCCCTTGACCGCGCCGGCGGAATTCGCTTGTCCCGCAAGATTCTCGGCCCCACAGAACGTGAACGCCTCGTGGACGGACGGCAACCCGAACACCAGACCAGCACGAATGGTGAAGCGCGCGTTATGGTCTCGCATGTACTCGAAGGCCTCCAAGGTGACGCGTCGGCGGGTTGGCGTCCTCCGCCCCGGCGATATCGAATCCCACCACTCCCTTGTCGCGGAAGCGAATTGCCAGCTCGGCGATCTCCCGGGACACCGCGGCGTGCCGCATCGCGGTGACCAACAACCGCACCTTGATCGGGCGCCCCGCGGCAACGCAGGCCTTCTCGCCGGCCGCGAATCCCTCCAGCACGGCTCGACGATCTCGTCGAAGGACAGCCCGCCTCGGCGTAGACCACGGCATGGGCGGCAAGGGCTTCGACGCACTAGGTAGGCGCGCGGGGAACCGCTCATCACGGTAGCTGTTGCACGTGGGTCGCAAGTGGTCTCCGGGCCGCTGCGACGAGTGCTGAAAGTTTTTCACAACTCCGATCATTGGACCGAGATCGGCGTACGCTTTGCGATGCCTCTCGATTTCATTGGTGCACCGATGCGTCGGCGACCAGAGGAGGGCAGCGATGTCGTACGTAGTGGCGGTTCCGGAGTTTGTGGCGTCGGCGGCCTCGGATCTGGCGGGCATCGGCTCGGGGTTGAGCGCCGCGCAGGCGGCGGCGGCGGTCCAGACCACGGCGGTGGTGGCCGCCGCCGGTGATGAGGTTTCGGCGGCGATCTCCTCGCTGTTCTCCGGGCACGGGCAGGCCTTTCAGGCGCTCAGCGGCCAGGCGGAGGCGTTTCATGCCCAGTTCGTCCAGGCTTTGAGGGGCGCCGCGGGTGCCTATACGGGCGCAGAGGCGGCCAACGCCGGGCCGTTGCAGGCCCTCGACCCCGTCTGGCAAGAGGTGCGGGGCGTGATCAATGCACCCACCGAGTTGCTGTTGGGGATGCCGTTGATCGGCAAGGGCACCAATGGTGCACCGGGGACCGGGCAAAACGGCGGGCCGGGCGGGATTCTTTTCGGCCCCGGCGGCGACGGCGGGTCCGGCGCGCCCGGGCAGCCCGGCGGCAAGGGCGGTAACGCTTTCTTGTTCGGCGACGGCGGCCGGGGCGGGGCCGGTGGGCCGGGCACCACCGGCAGCACGGGGTCGGTGGCCGGACCGACCCCCGGCGGTCCCGGCGGTAACGGCGGGACCGGTGGCGCCGGCGGCAACGGGGGGCTGTTGTACGGCAACGGCGGTGCGGGCGGGCGCGGTGGCCAAGCCGAGGGATTGTCGGGATTCTTCGGCGGCCATGCCGGCGACGGCGGCGACGGCGGCCAGGGCGGCCAGGGCGGCCAGGGCGGCCAAGGCGCCGACGCCAACGGCCTCTTCAACGCCGGCCACGGCGGCAACGGCGGCGGTGGCGGGGCCGCCGGCGCGGGTGGCGGCACGGGCGGCCCCGGTGCCAGCGCGGGCGCCGCGGGCACCGGCGGCACTGGGGGCCACGGCGGCAACGGCGGCGACAACGACGTTACCGCCGGCGGTCAGTCCGGCTTTGGCGGCGACGGCGGCCGCGGGGGCGACAGCGTCGGCGGTGCGGGCGGCACCGGCGGCGACGGCGGCGACAGCGGCGACGCCACCTTCAGCGGCACGGGCGTCGTGGTGACCGAAGGCAACCACGGCGGCAGCGGCGGCAACGGCGGCAACGGTGTCACCGGCGGCCAAGGCGGCAACGGCGGCAACGGCGGCAGCGCCTTCGCCACCGGCACCACCGACGCCCTCGCCGCCGCCGGCGGCGGCGGTGGCGGCGGCGCCGGCGGCAACAGCACCAGTGGCGGCGCCGGCGGCACCGGCGGCCAAGGCGGCGACGGCGGTGGCGGCGCCGCAACTCTCGGCGTCAGCGCCGTCTCCGCCGGTGGCGGCGCCGGAGGTGCCGGCGGCGGGGCGTCCGGCGCGGCGGGAGGACCGGGTGGTGGTGGCGGGGGCGGCGTCGCCGCTGACAACACCACCACCACCGCGGCCAGCACCGGCGGCTTTACCGGCCTCGCCGGCCACGGCGCCGGCGGCGGCGCCGGCGGTGTTGGCGGCCATGCCGGCGTCGCCGTCGGCGCTAAAGGCGCCGCCGGTGGCGGTGGTGGCGGCGGCGGCGCTATCACCGGCGGCTCCGGCGGCGCCGGCGGCCAGGGCGGCAGCGCCCAGGGTCTGGCCAGTGGCGCCGGCGGGCTCGGCGGCACCGGCCAGGTCCTCGGTGGCGCCGGCACTAACGGCGCCGCCGGTAACGCGTCCAGTTCCGGCGGCGCCACCGTCACTGGCGGCAACGGCGGCAACGCCAACATTGGTGGCGGTGGCGGCGGCGGCGCGGCCTTTGGCACCGGCGCCACCACCGTCGTCACCGGCGGCAACGGCGGCGACGGCGGCCCGTAGCACCGACCAACACCGCCGCGCCGACGGGCCCTGCGGCGAAGATCGCGGTCGCCCTCAAGACGCCATCGGGGGGATAGTCGCGCGCACGCACGCGACCGGTGAACCGTCGCGGTGCTAACCGCCGATCAACACCGCGTACCGCGGCTTGATCACCTCGTCGATGATCGCCAGCCGTTCGTCGAACGGGATGAAGGCCGACTTCATCGCGTTGATGGTGAATCGCTCCAGGTCGCTCCACCCGTAGCCGAAAGCCTCGACCAGCCGGTGCATTTCGAGGCTCATGGTGGTGTCGCTCATCAGGCGGTTGTCGGTGTTGACGGTCACCCGGAAGCGGGCGCGGGCCAGCAGGTCGAACGGGTGCTCGGCGATGCTCTTGACCGCGCCGGTCTGCACGTTCGAACTCGGGCACAGTTCCAGTGGAATTCGCTTGTCCCGCAGGATCGATGCCTGCTGGCCCAACCGGACTCCCCCGCCCTCGAGGACCTCGATGTCGTCGACGATGCGCACGCCGTGACCCAGCCGGTCGGCCCCACAGAACGCGATCGCCTCGTGAATGGACGGCAACCCGAACGCCTCGCCGGCATGAATGGTGAAGCGCGCGTTGTGGTCTCGCATGTATTCGAAGGCGTCCAGGTGACGCGTCGGCGGGTTGCCGGCCTCCGCCCCGGCGATATCGAATCCCACCACTCCCTTGTCGCGGAAGCGAATTGCCAGCTCGGCGATCTCCCGGGACACCGCGGCGTGCCGCATCGCGGTGACCAACAGCCGCACCTTGATCGGGCGCCCCGCGGCAACGCAGGCCTTCTCCCCGGCCGCGAATCCCTCCAGCACGGCCTCCACGATCTCATCGAAGGACAGCCCGCGGTCGATGTGCAGCTCCGGGGCGAAGCGCACCTCGGCATAGACCACGGCGTCGGCGGCCAGGTCTTCGACGCACTCGTAGGCGACGCGGTACAGCGCGTCGGGCGTCTGCATCACCGCCACGGTGTGCGAGAACGGCTCCAGGTAGCGCTCCAGCGAGCCGCTGTGCGAGCGGGTGCGAAACCACTTGGCCAGCTCGTCGACATCGGTGGCGGGCAGGCCGTCGTAGCCGGTCTGCCCGGCGATGTCGATCACCGTCGACGGGCGCAGCCCGCCGTCGAGGTGGTCGTGCAGCAGGGCCTTGGGCGCCTTCTTGATCTGCTCCAGATCCAGTTTCACGTGGCGATCCGATCGATGATCAGCGGCCGGCGAGCCGGTGGCGTGTCACCGACGCTGAAGCCGCCGTCCAGCTCGGCGAGCGCGGCACCGAACCGCTCGGGGGCGTCGGTGTAGAGGGTGAACAGCGGCTCCCCGGCCGCGACGGGCTCCCCGGGGCGGCGGTGAATCCGGACGCCCGCGCCCGGCTGCACCGCGTCACCCGGGCGGGATCGCCCCGCGCCGAGCCGCCATGCCGCCTGCCCCACTGCCATCGCGTCGATATCGCCCATTGTGCCGCCCCGGCCGGCGGTCACGGTCTCCGAACACGAACCGGCGGGCAACGGGACCGACAGGTCGCCGCCCTGGGCCGCGACGAGCCGGCGGAACCGGTCCATCGCCGTGCCGTCGCGCAGCGCCTGAGCGGGATCGCGGTCGTCGATCCCGGCGAGCTCGAGCATCTCGGTGGCCAGCCGCAACGTCAGCTCCACCACGTCGGGCGGCCCGCCGCCGGCCAGCACCTCCAGCGACTCGGCGACCTCGAGCGCGTTGCCCACCGTGGCGCCCAGCGGGCTGTTCATGTCGGTCAGCAGCGCCCGGGTGGGCACGCCGTGCGCCGCGCCGAGCCCCACCATGGCGTGCGCCAGCTCGCGGCTGGCCGCCTCCGAGGTCATCAGCGCCCCGGAACCGACCTTCACGTCGAGCACCAGCGCGCCCGCCCCCTCGGCCAGCTTCTTGCTCATCACCGAGCTCGCGATCAGCGGCAGCGACTCGACGGTGGCGGTGACGTCGCGCAGCGCGTACAGCTTGGCGTCGGCCGGCGCCAGCTCGCCGGCGGCGAAGATCGCCGCGCCGACGTCGCGGAGCTGCTCGCGCACCCGCCGGCCGGACAGCGCGCCGGAAAACCCGGCGATGGCCTCCAACTTGTCCAGGGTGCCGCCGGTATGCCCGAGCCCGCGGCCCGACGCCTGGGGAACGGCCGCACCGCAGGCGGCGACGAGGGGGACCAGCGGCAGGGTGATCTTGTCCCCCACGCCGCCGGTGGAGTGCTTGTCCACGGTCGGTAGGGGCAGGTCGCGGAAGTCCAGGCGGTCGCCGGAGGCCAGCATCGCCGCCGTCCACCGCGCGAGCTCGCCGCCGTCCATGCCGCGCCAAAAGATCGCCATCAGCAGCGCCGACATCTGTTCGTCGGCGACCAGGCCGCGGGTGTACGCGCCGATGACCCAGTCGATGGCCGCATCGGACAGCCGGCCGCCGTCACGCTTGGTCCTGATCACCGTCGGCGCGTCGAAGGGCGCGTCCAGTCCGAAGCCGGTCAAGGGCGGTCCCGGGGCAGGTCGGCGGTGAAGGCGTCGGGCAGCAGCTCGCCGAGGCGGCGGGGCCGCACCGGATGGTCGATCAGCAGCTCGGGGCCGCCGTGCTCCAGGAGCACCTGACGGCACCGCCCGCACGGCATCAGCGGGCCGCCCCGGGCGTCGACGCACGCGAGCGCGACCAGCCGGCCCCCACCGCTGGTATGCAGCGCGCACACCACACCGCATTCGGCACAGAGACCAAGGCCATATGAGACGTTCTCCACATTGCAACCGGTGACCACGCGGCCGTCGTCGACCAGCCCGGCCGCACCGACCGCGAATCGCGAGTAGGGCGCGTAGGCCCCCGCAGCAGCATGGATTGCCTTGTCGCGCAGCGCATTCCAATCGATCTCGGGCACGCACACCTCCCTGAAATCCCGCCGTCGACGGCCGGCTCGAGACGGTCACCCTAACTCTGACACGACAGTTCGCCCGGCGGACTGTTCGGCACGGCCCTGCAGCTGGCAGGGTTAGGCTGAATTGCCCGGCTTGACTGTCGTTTCAACGTTAAGGGCGGTGAGGACTTGGTGACTGCTGCCACCGCGCGCAAGCGGCGACCACCCCGGACCCTGTACCGGGGCGACCCCGGCATGTGGTCGTGGGTGCTGCATCGCATCAGCGGCGCGACGGTCTTCTTCTTCCTGTTCGTCCACGTCCTGGACGCCGCCATGCTGCGGGTCAGCCCGCAGACCTACAACGCGGTGATTCACGACTATCAGACGCCGGTCGTCGGCCTGATGGAGTACGGCCTGATCGCCGCGGTGCTCTTCCACGGCCTGAACGGAATCCGGGTCATCCTGATCGACTTCTGGTCGCAGGGCCCGCGCTACCAGCGGCTGATGTTCTGGATCGTCGGCATCGTCTTTTTGCTGCTCATGGTTCCCGCCGGCGTGGTGACCGCCATTCACGTCCTGGAGCACTTCCGATGAGCAGCCCCGACCTCCAGCTCGGACGCGGCCAGGCGGCGCCGGTCAAGCAGCGCTTCTACGACCGCCCCGCCAGCCTGGACAATCCCCGCTCGCCGCGCCGGCGCGCGGGGATCCCCAACTTCGAGAAATTCGCGTGGCTGTTCATGCGGTTCTCCGGGATCGCGCTGGTGTTCCTGGCGATCGGGCACCTGTTCGTCATGCTGATGTGGGACGACGGCGTGTATCGCATCGACTTCAACTACGTGGCGCAGCGCTGGCACTCGCCGTTCTGGCAGATCTGGGACATGGCGCTGCTGTGGCTGGCCGAGCTGCACGGCGGCAACGGGCTGCGCACCATCATCGACGACTACAGCCGCAAGAACTCCACCCGGTTCTGGCTCAACAGCCTGCTGCTGCTGTCGATCGGGTTCACGTTGGTGCTGGGCACCTACGTGCTGGTGACCTTCGATCCGAACATCTCGTGAAAGGCGAGCCGTGATCTCCCAACACCGATACGACGTGGTGATCGTCGGCGCCGGGGGCGCCGGGATGCGCGCCGCCGTCGAGGCCGGGCCCCGGGTGCGGACCGCGGTGCTGACCAAGCTCTACCCCACCCGCAGCCACACCGGCGCCGCCCAGGGCGGCATGTGCGCCGCGCTGGCCAACGTCGAGGACGACAACTGGGAATGGCACACGTTCGACACCGTCAAGGGCGGCGACTACCTCGCGGACCAGGACGCCGTCGAGATCATGTGCAAGGAAGCCATCGACGCGGTGCTCGACCTGGAGAAGATGGGGATGCCGTTCAACCGCACCCCGGAGGGCCGCATCGACCAGCGCCGCTTCGGCGGTCACACCCGCGATCACGGCAAGGCACCGGTGCGCCGGGCCTGCTACGCCGCGGACCGCACCGGCCACATGATCCTGCAGACGCTGTACCAGAACTGCGTCAAGCACGACGTGCAGTTCTTCAACGAGTTCTACGCGCTGGACCTGGTGCTCACGCAGACCCCAAGCGGGCCGGTGGCCACCGGTGTGGTTGCCTACGAGCTCGCGACGGGCGAGATCCACGTGTTCCACGCCAAGGCCGTCGTCATCGCCACCGGCGGCTCGGGCCGGATGTACAAGACCACCTCCAACGCGCACACGTTGACCGGCGACGGCATCGGCATCGTGTTTCGCAAGGGACTTCCGTTGGAGGACATGGAGTTTCATCAGTTCCACCCGACCGGCCTAGCCGGCCTGGGCATCCTGATCTCCGAGGCGGTGCGCGGCGAGGGCGGCCGGCTGCTCAATGCCGAGGGCGAGCGGTTCATGGAGCGGTATGCCCCGACGATCGTCGATTTGGCGCCGCGCGACATCGTCGCGCGCTCGATGGTGCTCGAGGTGCTGGGGGGCCGCGGCGCCGGTCCCAACAAGGACTACGTCTACATCGACGTCCGCCACCTCGGCGAGGACGTGCTCGAGGCCAAGCTGCCCGACATCACCGAGTTCGCCCGCACCTATCTGGGCGTGGACCCGGTGCACGAGCTGGTGCCGGTCTATCCCACCTGCCACTACGTGATGGGCGGCATTCCGACCACCGTGACCGGACAGGTGTTGCGGGACAACACCTCCACCGTCCCGGGCCTGTACGCCGCGGGCGAGTGCGCGTGCGTGTCGGTGCACGGCGCCAACCGGCTGGGCACCAACTCGTTGCTGGACATCAACGTCTTCGGCCGCCGGGCCGGCATCGCCGCGGCGAGCTACGCCCGGGGTCACGACTTCGTCGAGATGCCGCCGGAGCCGGCCGCCATGGTCATCGGCTGGGTGGGCGACATCCTCTCCGAGCACGGCAACGAGCGCGTCGCCGACATCCGCAACGCACTGCAGCAGTCGATGGACAACAACGCCGCGGTGTTCCGCACCGAGGAGACGCTGAAGCAGGCGCTCACCGACATCCACGCGCTCAAGGAGCGCTATTCCCGAATCACCGTGCACGACAAGGGAAAGCGATTCAACAGCGACCTGCTGGAGGCCATCGAGCTGGGCTTTTTGCTGGAGCTGGCCGAGGTCACCGTGGTCGGCGCCCTGAACCGCAAGGAGTCCCGCGGCGGGCATGCCCGCGAGGACTACCCGGACCGCGACGACGTCAACTACATGCGCCACACCATGGCCTACAAGGAAATTGGGGCCGATAAGCAGGGCACCGATCTGCTGAGCGACATCGCGCTGGACTTCAAGCCCGTCGTGCAGACCCGCTACGAACCCAAGGAACGGAAGTACTGATGGTCGCAGACGTCGAGCACGCCCCCGAACCTCCCCTGCCGCCGATCCCCGAGGGCGCGGTGATGGTGACGGTGAAGATCGCCCGGTTCAATCCCGACCAGCCCGAGGCGTTCGCGAAAACCGGTGGCTGGCAAAGCTTCCGGGTGCCATGTCTGCCCAGCGACCGAATGCTCAACCTGCTGATCTACATCAAGAGCTACCTGGACGGGACGCTGACGTTCCGGCGGTCCTGCGCCCACGGGGTGTGCGGCTCGGACGCCATGCGCATCAACGGGGTCAACCGGCTGGCCTGCAAGGTGCTGATGCGCGACCTGCTGCCCAAGAAGCCGGGGAAGTCCCTCACCATCACGGTCGAACCGATCCGCGGGCTACCGGTGGAGAAGGACCTGGTGGTCGACATGGAGCCGTTCTTCGACGCCTACCGCGCCGTGAAGCCGTACCTGATCACCAGCGGCAATCCCCCGACGCGGGAACGCATCCAGAGCCCGACCGACCGCGCCCGCTACGACGACACCACCAAGTGCATCCTGTGCGCGTGCTGCACCACCAGCTGCCCGATCTTCTGGCACGAAGGCAGTTACTACGGGCCGGCGGCGATCGTCAACGCACACCGCTTCATCTTCGACAGCCGCGACGAGGCCGCCGCCCAGCGCCTGGACATCCTCAATGAGGTCGACGGGGTGTGGCGATGCCGGACCACGTTCAACTGCACCGAATCCTGCCCGCGCGGCATCGAGGTCACCAAGGCGATCCAGGAGGTCAAGCGCGCGATCATGTTCTCGCGCTAGACGTTTCAGGACCTGGATGCGCCGCGCCCGGTAGCCGCCACCCGAGCCGCCCTGGGCGTCGTCGACGGCTCGCCCTATTGGCGTCCCTCGTACGGCGGGACGGCACTGCCCGTGTCCTGCGGCGGCAACTCGCCGGTGCCGCCGTAAGTGTCCGACGCGGTCGGATCGCTCACCGGCGGGTTCGCGTCCTCGTCGACGGTCCCGGCGGGCCGGTCCCCGCGGCCCTGCTCGGGGGTGTCCGGGCCGGTGTCACGCGCGCCGCTGCCCAGCTGCGGATCGTCGAAGTGCTCCAGCCGTCCGTTGTCCGATTCTTGATCATTGTGAGAGGTCATCACTATCTCCTCACCCTCTCCCACCCTGCCGCACCGGATGGCGGCGCGGGTAAGACCCGGGTACCCGAACTCCGGGCGCCGAACACGTCGGATCCGACCGATGGCTCGCCCGATCTCGCGGGCCCGGTCAGCAAAGTTCGTGATGGTGACTTCGGTTGCCCCCCAACCGTTTGGCCTGGTACATCGCGGCATCGGAGGCGCTGATCAACTCGCCCAGCAGTGCCTGCGGTTCCGGTGCGGTGTCGTCCAGACGCGCGCAGGCGGTGCCGATGCTGGCGGTGACCCCCGCGGCCGAGTCGGCGATGGCCCGGCACATTCGGGCGGCCAACGACTCGGCGTTGCAGCCCGACGAAGTGCCGGCCAAGAGGAATTCCTCACCACCGCTTCGCGACACCACCGCCTGGTTGTCGGCCGCGGCCAGCAGCGCCTGGGCGACCTGGACCAGCGCGTGGTCCCCCGCGGCGTGTCCACACCGGTCGTTGAGGGCCTTGAAGTTGTCCAGGTCGATCAGCATCACGACCAGATGGGAATCGATGCCGCGTCGGGCCAAGATCATGCCCAGCGCCTCGTGCTGGAAGGCGCGCCTGTTCAGCAGGCCCGTCAGCGGGTCACGGTCGGCGCGCAGCAGGTCCCCCGACAGGGCGCGCACCAGGATTCGGATGGCCAGCGGCAGGGCGATGTTGACCTCGATGACCAGCCACAGATCCACGCCCGCGAGGCTGGGGTGGCCCGATCTCGCCAGCGACAAGGCCTCCCACGAGCCGACGGCGGCGGCCAGCGCGAAGTTGTACAGGACGAACCCGGTGGTGTGAAAGAACGCGAAGTAGGCGCCGAACGTCGCGAAGGCGACACACCCGATCAGTGCGGCCAGCGGGTTCGGGTGCGCCAGGCACGCCAGCGCGACGGCGGTGTTGCAGGTCATGGCGAACACCAGCGACTGCGCGCGCGTCGGCCAGCGCCATATCCACAGCAACATTCCCGCCACCCCGCCGGCCACGGCGACCCACGTCATCGTCACCGGCACCGGACCGCGGGGACCGTCCGAGCCGGCCAGCAGCGCGAAAAGGCACAACACCATCGAGGCGGAGATCAACGCCAGCACGGCCCGGGTGGCGCCGCTGATGCCGCGCGAGGCGAGGTAGCCGGAGAGCCAGTCGTACTGATCGGCCCCACGGCTAAACAGCGCGGTCATCGTCGACTCTCAATTGCTCCCCATCGCTACCGCCTCCAGCGGCTAGGCGCATCCTACGGCTCGATCGCGTCAGCCCGTCACACTTTCGCATCGGGTCCCGTCTGGGGGGTATGACACAGAAAACCCGCATCGAGCCCCTATCCCCCAAGCGCGCCGGGCCGCTGACCCGGGCCATGTATCGGGTCGCCAGGCGACGCTACGGCCAGGTTCCCGAGCCGTTCGCCGTGGCGGCACACCATCGCAAACTGATGATCGCCGGCGCCGTGCACGAAACGATGGTCAACCGGGCATCCACGACGCTCCCGGTCGGCGTGCGCGAACTCGCGGTGCTGTGGACCGCGCGCGCGATCGGCTGCGCGTGGTGTGTCGACTTCGGGTCCATGCTGCAGCGCCTCGACGGCCTGGACATTCAGCGGCTCGAGGACATCGACAACTACGCAACCTCGCCCCTGTTCAGCGACGACGAGCGCGCCGCCATCGCCTACGCCGACGCGATGACCGCCGACCCGCACACCGTCACCGACGAGCAGGTCGCCGACCTGCGCGCCCGCTTCGGCGACGCCGGCGTGTTCGAGCTGACCTATCAGATCGGGCTGGAGAACATGCGGGCGCGGGTGAACTCCGCGCTGGGCATCACCGAGCAGGGCTTCAATTCCGGTGACGCCTGCCGCATCCCGTGGGCGAGCGCATAATCGGCCTCGCGCTGGCTTTAGGGACGGCCCAAGGGAGAGCCGGTGAACTTGTCGGGGTTGGCGACATCCCATAGGGCGCAGACCTTTCCGTCGCGCACCGTCATCGCAAGGATCCGCGGCCGCATCGCCCAGTGGCCGTCGTCGCCGGGGCTGCCCGCCGTGTAGGCGCCCAATTCGCCGTTGACCAGCGCCAGTTGGTTGGCCGTGAAGAACGCCGGCCCGTAGCGGCGGGCCAGGCCGAACATGAAACGCGCCACCTTGTCCGCCCCGTGAATGACGTGAACCGCGGTGGGCGCCTTGCCATTTGAATCGCCGGTGAAGTCCACGTCGGGATGCAGCAGCGCCACCACGGCCGCCAAGTCGCCGGTGGCCATGGCGGCCATCAGCCGGCCGACGACCTCGTTGTGCGACGGATCGGGTTCCGGCGGCGGCTGCGCGCTGAGGGCCTTGCGGGCCCGCGACGCGAGCTGCCGCGCGGCTGCCTCGCTGGTTCCCAGCACCTCGGCCACGTCCGCGAACGGCACCGCGAAGCCGTCGTGCAGCACGAACGCGACCCGCTGGTCGGGCGACAGGCGCTCCAGCACCACCATCGCCGCGAACCGGGCGTCCTCGCTGGCCACCACGGCGGACAGCGGGTCGCCCTGGTCGAAGCCCGTGACCACCGGCTCGGGCAGCCAGTTGCCGGTATAGGTCTCGCGGCGATGCGCGGCCGAGCGCAACCGGTCCAGGCCCAGCCTGCTCACCACGGTGGTCAGCCACGCCCGCAAGTCCGAGATGGCCTGGTTCTGCCCGTGCCAGCGCAGCCAGGCCTCCTGAACGATGTCCTCCGCGTCGGCCACGGTGCCGGTCAGCCGGTAGGCGACGGACATGAGATGCGGTCGCAGGGACTCGAACTGGCTGACCTGCTGCGCTGCGGTCATATCGCGAGGCTACGCTCGCGGACAAGATGGCTGACAACCTGTGGCTGCACTTCGCCCGGCACGGACCCGACATCGTCCCGCCGGTCATCACGCGCGGCGAGGGCGTCAGGATCTTCGACGACCGCGGCCGCAGTTACCTCGACGGGTTGTCGGGGCTGTTCACGGTGCAGGTCGGCCACGGCCGCGCCGAACTCGCCGAGGTCGCCGCCCGGCAGGCCGCCACGCTGGCCTACTTCCCGCTGTGGGGGTATGCCACCCCGACCGCGATCGAGCTGGCCGAGCGCCTGGCGGGCTACGCGCCGGGCGACCTGAACCGGGTCTTCTTCACCACCGGCGGCACCGAGGCCGTCGAGACCGCGTGGAAGGTCGCCAAGCAATACTTCAAGCTCACCGGCAAACCCGGTAAGCACAAAGTGATTTCGCGGTCGGTCGCCTACCACGGCACCACGCAGGGCGCGTTGGCGATCACCGGGCTGCCGCGGTACAAGGCGCCGTTCGAACCGGTGACCCCGGGCGGCTTCCGGGTGCCCAACACCAACTTCTACCGCGCGCCGGAACCGTTCGATTCCGACGCCAAGGCCTTCGGGCGCTGGGCCGCCGACCGCATCGCCGAGGCGATCGAGTTCGAGGGCCCTGACACCGTCGCCGCGGTCTTCTTGGAGCCGGTGCAGAACGCGGGTGGCTCGATCCCGCCTCCCCCAGGCTATTTCGAGCGGGTGCGCCAGATCTGCGATTCCTACGACGTGCTGCTGGTCTCCGACGAGGTGATCTGCGCCTTCGGCCGGATCGGGTCGATGTTCGCCTGCGCCGACTTCGGCTACGTGCCCGACATGATCACCTGCGCCAAAGGCATGACGTCCGGCTACTCGCCGCTGGGCGCGATGATCGCCAGCGAGCGGTTGTTCGAGCCGTTCAACGACGGCAAAACCATGTTCCCGCACGGCTATACGTTCGGCGGTCACCCCGTGTCGGCCGCCGTGGCGCTGGCCAACCTCGACATCTTCGAGCGCGAGGGGCTCAACGAGCGCGTCAAACACAACGCCCCGCTGTTCCGCGCCACCCTGGAGAGGCTGTACGACCTGCCGATCGTCGGCGACGTGCGCGGCGAGGGTTATTTCTACGGCGTGGAACTGGTCAAGGACCAGGCGAGCAAGCAGACCTTCACCGACGACGAACGGCGGCCGCTGCTCGGCCGCGTCTCCTCGGCGCTGTTCGAGGCCGGATTGTATTGCCGCACCGACGACCGCGGCGATTCCGTCATCCAGCTGGCGCCGCCGCTGATCAGCGGGCAGCCCGAGTTCGACACCATCGAGGCCACCCTGCGCGGCGTGCTCAGCGAGGAGAGTCGGCGCCTGTAGCGAGGACCCGATTGACCTCGTACGAGGCCAGCAGCACCTCCCGCGAATGCGCGGTGCTCGGGCTGCTCAGCAGCCGCGTTTGCGCGTTGCAGAGCCAGGTGAGCGCGGACCGCAGGTCGGCGTCGGTGACGCTGTCGCGATGCAGCTTCAGCTCGTCCAACACGCGCTCACCCCCGGAGTGCCGCACCTGGGTGCCCTTCTCGACTTGCTTGAGCAGTTGATCCAGCGATCGCGGACCGTCACCGTCGCGCCGCCGCCCGGAGAATGTTCGAGACCAAAATCCGTTGTTCTGAATGGGCAGACCCTTCGGTGGAGGTAGTCAAGCCGACCGCATGACAGCGTAATGCCTCGACGTTCGCGGCTCTATCAGGGGATTTGTAACATCTGCCCCACCAGTCACAGCGCGGCTCCCGGGAATCGGGCGCTCGATCGCCTAGTCTGCACACACAATGCCCCGCTCAATCGCTCTCGTACGCTCCGCGTCGTGCCTGGCAGCGGCCGTTTTCCTGGTCGCCGGGCCCGCCGCGCCGGGCCTGCCGGCCGCGTTCGCCGAACCGCCCCCGGGCCCCAACGCCGGTCCGGGAAACTGCCCGTACCAGGTGAACACCCCGCCCGCGGTGGATTCCTCCGAGGTCCCGGCCGCCGGCGATCCGCCGATGCCCCTGGCGGTCCCGCCCAAGCCGGTCGGCGGTGAGGCGCTGAGCGGCTGCGGCATCGTCGCCGCGCCCGATACCGCCCCCGTGCCGGGCGACGTGTCCGCCGATGCGTGGCTGGTGGCCGACCTGGACAGCGGCGCCGTCATCGCCGCCAAGGATCCGCACGGGCGGCACCGCCCTGCCAGCATCATCAAGGTGCTGGTCGCGATGGCGTCGATCAACGCGTTGCCGCTCAACAAGTCCGTCCAGGGCACCGCCGACGACGCGGCGGCCGAGGGCACCAAGGTCGGCGTGCAGGAGGGCGGCGTGTTCACCGTCAACCAACTGCTGCACGGGCTGCTGATGCACTCGGGCAACGACGCCGCCCATGCGCTGGCCATGCAACTCGGCGGCATGCAGCAGGCGCTGGACAAGATCAACGTGCTGGCCGCCAAGCTCGGCGGCCGGGACACCCGGGTGGCGACCCCGTCGGGGCTGGACGGACCGGGCATGAGCACGTCGGCCTACGACATCGGCCTGTTCTACCGCTATGCCTGGCAGAACCCCACCTTCGCCGACATCGTCGCGACGCGGACGTTCGACTTCCCCGGCCACGGCGACCACCCCGGCTACGAGCTGGAAAAC
This sequence comes from Mycobacterium interjectum, assembly GCA_002102225.1. Lineage (GTDB taxonomy): Bacteria > Actinomycetota > Actinomycetes > Mycobacteriales > Mycobacteriaceae > Mycobacterium > Mycobacterium interjectum_B. Next base: position 18,157 of record LQPB01000056.1, on the reverse strand, counting down.
GACAACCAGCTGCTCTACAAGTATCCGGGCGCGATGGGCGGCAAGACCGGCTACACCGACGACGCCGGCCAGACCTTCGTGGGCGCGGCCAACCACGACGGACGCCGGCTGATGGCGGTGCTGCTGCACGGCACCCGGCAGCCGATCGCGCCGTGGGAACAGGCGGCGCACCTGCTGGACTACGGGTTTTCCACGCCGCGCGGCACCCAGGTGGGCACCTTGATCGAGCCGGATCCCTCGCTGCTGCCGGCCCACCACGACGCCGCCGCCGACCGGCCGGGCGCCGGCGCCCAGGCCGCCGGGTTCATGCCGTCGGCGGACGCGCTGCCGGTGCGGGTGGGCGTCGCGGTGATCGGAACGATCATCGTGTTTAGTTTGATCATGGTCGCACGCTCGATGAACCGCCGACCGCAACACCGTTGAGCGCCGCCTCGCGGCGGGGCCTGCTGCTCGGGCTCACCGCCGCCAGCGTCGGCGTCATCTACGGCTACGACCTGTCCATCATCGCCGGCGTACAGCTGTTCGCCACCGAGGATTTCGGGCTCACGACCCGGCAACAAGAGCTGCTGACGACCATGGTGGTGATCGGCCAGATCTTCGGGGCGCTCGGCGCCGGCGTGCTCGCCAACGCGATTGGCCGGAAGAAATCGGTGGCGCTGATCCTCGTCGCCTACGCGGCGTTCGCGCTTCTCGGCGCCTTCTCGGTATCGCTGCCGATGCTGTTGGCGGCGCGCTTCCTGCTGGGCCTGACGATCGGCGTCACGGTGGTGGTGGTGCCGGTGTACGTGGCGGAGTCGGCCCCGGCGGCGGTGCGGGGCTCGCTGTTGACGGCCTATCAACTGGCGATCGTCAGCGGTCTCGTCGTCGGCTACCTGACCGCCTACCTGCTGGCCGGCGCGCACGCCTGGCGGTGGATGCTGGGGCTGGCCGCCCTGCCGGCAATGCTGCTGCTGCCCTTGCTGATTCGGATGCCCGACACGGCCCGGTGGTACGTGCTCAAGGGCAGGATCGACGAAGCCCGCGCCGCGCTGCTGCGCGCCGAGCCCACCGCGAACGCCGACGAAGAGCTGGCCGAGATTGCGAGCGCCCTGGGCGAAGGGAGCGGCGGCTTCTCCGAAATGCTGCGGCGACCGTACTCGCGGGCCACCGCGTTCGTGATCACGCTCGGGTTTTTGATCCAGATCACCGGCATCAACGCAATCATCTATTACAGCCCGCGGATATTCGAGGCGATGGGCTTCACCGGCAATTTCGCCCTGCTGGCCCTGCCCGCGCTGGTTCAGATCGCCGGGTTGGCGGCCGTGGGCACATCGCTGCTTCTGGTCGACCGGGTGGGCCGGCGCCCAATCCTGTTGTGCGGCATCGCCATGATGATCGCCGCCGATGTCGCCCTGATGGCCGTGTTCGCCCAGGGCCGTCTCGGCGGCGCCGGACTGGTGTTCGGGTTCGCCGGCGTCGTGCTGTTCATCTTCGGCTACACCGCGGGTTTCGGCTCCCTGGGCTGGGTGTACGCCAGCGAAAGCTTCCCGTCGCGGCTGCGGTCCATCGGCTCCAGCACGATGCTCACCTCCAACCTGATCGCCAACGCGATCGTCGCCGCCGTCTTCCTGACGTTGCTGCATTCGCTGGGCGGCGCGGGGACGTTCGCGGTGTTCGTGGTCCTCACGCTGATCGCCTTCGTCTTCGTCTACCGGTACGCCCCGGAAACCAAGGGGCGGCAACTCGAGGACATCAGGCACTTCTGGGAAAACGGCGGTCGATGGGACTGATCGGTTCGGGGACGATGGTCCTCGACGGGCAGGTATGCCGGCCGGGATGGCTGGAGACGTCGGGCGGACGGATCCGGGCGTGCGGCGCCGGCCCCCCGCCCGGGCCGGTCGACCGGGACTTCCCGGATTGCGTTGTGGTGCCGGGCTTTGTCGACATGCACGTGCACGGCGGCGGCGGCGCCTCCTACACCGACGCCCACACCGACGCCGACGCCGACCGTATCGGCGCCGCCGCCGAGTTCCACCTTCGGCACGGCACCACCACCACGCTGGCCAGCCTGGTCACCGCCTCCCCGGCGGAGCTGATCGGCGGCGTGCGCGCGCTCGCCGCGGCCACCCGGCGGGGAACGATCGCGGGCATCCACCTGGAGGGGCCGTGGCTGAGCCGGGCGCGTTGCGGCGCCCACGACCCCGCCCGGATGCGCGACCCGGATCCCGCCGAGATCGACGCCGTGCTCGCCGCCGGCGGCGGCGCGATCCGGATGGTGACGCTGGCGCCCGAACTGCCGGGGGCCGACGACGCGATCCGGCGCTTCCTGGACGCGAATGTCGTTGTGGCCGTGGGCCATACCGACGCTACCTACGAGCAGACCCAGCGGGCCATCGCCGCGGGCGCGACGGTCGGCACCCACCTGTTCAACGCGATGCCGCCGCTGCACCACCGCGAACCGGGGCCCGCGCTGGCGTTGCTGCGCGACCCGGCGGTGACGGTCGAACTCATCGCCGACGGCGTGCACGTCCACCCGGAGGTGGTGCGCGCGGTCATCGCGGCCGCGGGACCCGACCGCGTCGCCCTGGTCACCGACGCGCTCGCCGCGGCCGGCTGCGCCGACGGCCCGTTTCGGCTCGGCGCGGTGTACATCGACGTCGAATCGGGAGTGGCGCGGGTGCATGGCACGTCGACGATCGCCGGCAGCACCGCGACCATGGATCGGCTCTTCCGCGCCGCGGCCGCCGACGCGGGGCTGGCCGCCGCGGTGGCGATGACGGCGGCGACGCCTGCGCGCGCGCTCGGCCTCGCCCGGGTGGGCAGCCTGCGGGCGGGCCACGACGCGAATCTGGTTGTGCTGGACGGCGCTTTGGAAGTGGCCGCCGTGATGGTCCGCGGCGACTGGGTGGTGAACGGGTAGCCGGGCCTACCGCGGCTCGAGAACGACGACGGGGATCTCGCGGTCGGTCCTCTCTAAGACCGGCTTTTGACGCTCAGGAGGTCGAGCGCGGCGCTGATGCCCGCGGCGAGGACGTCGCTCGACAGTGTCGGGTCGGTGACGGCCCGCGCGAGTTGCAGGGTGCCGACGAGAACGGTGAATAGCCCGGTCGCCCTGCTCAGTGCGGCCGCCGGGTCGTCCGGCGACAGGTGGCTCGCCACCGCGTCGATGATGGCCCGCGCGCCCTCGGTGTAGGAATCGCGGATCTGTCGGTCGCAGCGGCCGATTTCGTCCAGCAGCGCCGCCGACGGACAACCGGTCGCGGGGTGGTCGCGGTGATCCGGGGAGAGGTATTCGCGGATGAACTGCTCGAGGGACTCCCGCCCGGGCGGGAGCGCCGCCATCGTGGCCGCTTGGGTTGCCAGTTGGTCAGCCACCACGCGGGCCACCAGGTCGTTCTTCGATCCGAAGTGAGCGTAGAAGGCGCCGTTGGTGAGCCCGGCGTCCGACATCAGCGCCGCAATACCGGCACCGTCGATTCCGTCGCGCTTCAGCCGTTGACCGGCCCGGTCGATGATCCGGCGGCGCGTCTCGCCCTTGTGCGTCTTGTCGTATCTCGCCACCGTCGTCCTCTCCGCCGAGTAGCTCTCGCTTGACCCACCATACCCTATTGGCTTACAGTCATAATATTATGCTCGACAGCCAAACGATTCAAGGTCGGCGATTGACCGCACGCCCGACGTCCGTCCCGCCACGTCATACGCGGACACCACGCCAAAGGGGATGACATGACCACTTGGAAAGACGCGCCGACGCGCAGGATTCGCGCCGACGGTGTGGACTTCGCCTACCGCGAACTCGGAACCGACACCGGTGTTCCCGTGGTCTTCCTGCACCACCTGACCGCGGTGCTCGACGATTGGGATCCGCGGGTCGTCGACGGCATCGCGGCGCACCGCCGCGTCATCGCCTTCGACAATCGTGGCGTAGGCGCGACGAGCTCCAAAGTGCCCCGCAACATTGACCAGATGGGCGCGGACGCAATCGCGTTCATCCGGGCGCTGGGCCTGCCGAAGGTCGATCTGCTGGGATTCTCACTCGGCGGCGGCGTCGCCCAAATGGTCGCCCTCCAAGCGCCAGACCTGGTGCGACGCATGATCCTGGCCGGCACCGGGCCGCGCGGCGGAGGAGGCATCGAGCGGATCACCAGGATCCTCGTCATCGCCTACCTCAAAGCCGCGCTCACCCGCAGCGATCCCAGAAACTTCCTCTTCTTCCCCCGGACCCCGGAAGGCAGGCGCGCCGCGTCCGACTATCTCGGCCGCCTCAAGGAACGCACGCACCACCGCGACAAGCCAATATCGATCCAAGCCCGTGTCGCACAACTCAGAGCGATTCGGCGGGCCGGTCTGAGTGCTCCCGACGACCTGTCGGCGATCACCCAACCGGTCCTCGTCGCCAACGGCGACCGTGACCTGATGGTCGACAGCAGCCTGTCCGACGACATCGCGCGCCGAATTCCCAACGCGGAGTTGAAGATTTACCCCCGCTCGGGCCACGGCGGGGTGTTCCAGCACCATGAGACCTTCGTCGCCGATGTGCTGCGCTTTCTCGGCGGCGAATCAATCAGCGAAGAAAAGGGAGTGTCCAATGAGCAATACGCACCACAAAGATGACCTGATCCTGTCCTACCACGATGCCCCGGCGCGCTCGCTCAGCGCCGGAGGTGTGAACTTCGCCTATCGCGAACTGGGCCCCAAAGGTGGTGTGCCCGTGGTGTTCCTCGTCCATCTCGCTGCGGTCCTCGACAACTGGGACCCCCGCATCATCGATGCCATCGCCGCGCATCACCACGTCATCGCCTTCGACAACCGTGGCGTCGGCGCCTCCAGCGGCGAGGTGCCGCTGAGCGTGGAGGAAATGGCCGACGACGCCTACACGTTCATCACCGCGCTGGGCCATCGCAAGGTCGACATCTTCTCGTTCTCCCTCGGGGGGATGGTCGCCCAGGCGCTCGTGCTCAAGCACCCCGAGCTCGTCCGCAAGCTGATCCTGACCGGCACCGGACCCGCCGGCGGTAAGGGGATCGACAAGGTGGCCGGGGTTACGTACTACGACATGGTTCGCGCCACTCTGCGGCGGGTCGATCCCAAGGAGTTTCTGTTCTTCAATCGCGACGCCACCGGCCGCCGCGCGGGCCGCGAGTTCGTCGAACGACTCGAGGAACGCACCGAGAACCGCGATACCCCGATCAAGGTCAAAGCGCTGCGGCGCCAACTCAAAGCGATCAAACGATGGGGGCGCTCGACACCGGCCGACTTGTCCAGGATCACCCAACCGACCCTCATCGCCAACGGCGACCACGACCGGATGGTGCCCACCACCCTCTCCGACGACATGCACCGCAGAATCCCCGGCTCGCAACTCATCATCTACCCGAACTCCGGCCATGGCGGCATCTTCCAGTACCACGAGGACTTTTCGTCGAGGGCGGTCGCGTTCCTGGCCGACTGAACGGGCCCCGGATCCGCCTATCGAAGCCAGCGAGTCAGCCGGGAAAATGCCAGCGCCCCAACGGCTCCCACGCCCATCGCGGTCAGCGTCTGACGCGTGGACAGCCCCTCGTCCAGCTGCACTCGCGGGGCGATGATCGCCGGCGGCGGGGGATCGACGGGCTTGGCCCGCGGATCGGTGGACGCGGTGGCGGCCCAGGCGGCGGCGAACAGCACCAGGTAGGCGGTGATATAGGAGAACACCATCAATCCCAGCACCGGCCCGAAGGTGGCCCCCGCCGGGCTGCGCAGCACCACCTTCAGATAGATCGAGGCCACCTGCTTGAACAGCTCGAAGCCGATCGCCGCGAGCAGCCCGGCCCGCGCCGAGTGGACCAGGCTGACTTCCTGGCGCGGCAGCCGGGCGATCATCCAGGTGAACAGCAGCCACGACACCAATACCGCGATCAATATCGACACCAGCCAGAACAGCCAGTCGAGCACCGAAAACTGCGGTATCCCCAGCCATTTCAACATGGCAGCCAGCGGCGCCTCATGACCGAAAGTGGTGATGGCGATGGTGGCCATGGTCACCCCGAACGTCCCCAGCAACGCCAACAAATCGGAAAGCTTGTTGCGCAGAAAACCCGGCGACTCGATGCGCTGATCCCACCACATCTCGGTCAAAGCGGCCCGCAGGTGCGATATCCACCCCAAACCCGCCCAGGCGGCGGTGGCCAGGCCGATGACGCCGACCGAGGTGCGCGCGTCGATCGCCGAGTTCATCAGGTCGATCAGCTGCTGCCCCAAGGCGCCGGAAACCGACGACCGGATGTGGTCGTCGATCGTGGCCAGCAGCTGCGGCCGGCGCGACAGCACGAACCCGAACGCGGCGAAACCGACCATCAGCAAGGGGAATAACGCGAAGATCGTGTAGTAGGTGAGGCCGGCGGCGTAGAAGCCCCCGTTGCGCTCGTCGAACCGCTGATAGGCGCGCACGACGTGGTCGAGCCACCGAAACCGCGCCCGCAGCCGATCCAGGATGCCTGGCTTGGCCGGCTCGCTCATGGTGAAACCTATTCCCGTACCGGAAGAAACCCCAACCGATCGTAGACCCGCCGAACGGTTTTCCCGGCCACCTCCTCGGCGCGCTGCGCCCCGGCCGCGAGCACCGACTCCAATTCGGCGCGGTCGGCCATCAATTCGTCGACGCGCGCCTTGATCGGGCCGACGAACTCGACGACGGCCTCCGCGGTCTCCTTCTTCAGGTCTCCATAACCGCGCCCGGCATAGCCGTCGACGAGCTTGTCGATGCCGACCCCGGTGACCGCCGACTGGATCGTGAGCAGGTTCGACACCCCCGGTTTGGCCTCGGTGTCGTACCGGATCTCACGCTCGCTGTCGGTCACGGCCGAACGAATCTTCTTGGCCGACAGGGCCGGATCGTCGAGCAGGTTGATCAACCCGGCGTCGGTGGAAGCCGATTTGCTCATCTTCGCCGTCGGGTCGGCCAGGTCGTAGATCTTGGCGGTCACCTTGGGGATGAGCACGTCGGGCACCACGAAGGTGTCGGGGAAGCGGCTGTTGAACCGCTGCGCGACGTCGCGTGCCAGCTCGAGGTGCTGGCGCTGATCCTCGCCCACCGGCACCAGGTCGGAGTCGTAGGCGAGCACGTCGGCCGCCTGCAGCACCGGGTAGGTGAACAGGCCCACGGTGGTCGAGTCGCTGCCCTGGCGGGTGGACTTGTCCTTGAACTGCGTCATCCGCGACGCCTGCCCGAAACCGGTGAAGCAACCGAGCACCCACGCCAGCTGCGTGTGGGCGGGCACGTGGCTCTGCACGAAGACGGTGCTGCGGTCCGGGTCGATGCCCAGCGCCAGGTACTGGGCGGCGGTGAGGAGCGTCCGGCGCCGCAGTGCCTCGGGGTCCTGCGCGATGGTGATGGCGTGCAGGTCGACGACGCAGAAGAACGAGTCGTGGTCGTCCTGCAGCGTCACCCACTGGGTGATGGCGCCCAGCGCGTTACCCAGGTGAAGCGAGTCGGAGGTGGGCTGCACGCCGGAGAAGAGCCGGCGGGATCCGGTAGCGGTGCTCATGATTTCCCGATCTTTTCACGCGCGGACCGGCCGTTGTTTGCAGTACCGGCGGTACCGCCATTACTGTCGGATCCATGGGGAGCAACGTGGGGACCCGTCCGCCGATCCACCTCGGTTCCGGAGAACCGATCCTGCTGCTGCATCCGTTCCTGCTGTCGCAGGCGGTGTGGGAGGATGTGGCGCAGCGGCTGGCCGACACCGGGCGCTACGAGGTCTTCGCCCCGACGATGGCCGGCCACAACGGCGGGCCCAAGGCCGGAACCTGGTTCCTGTCATCCGAGGTGCTCGCCGATCACGTCGAGCGCCAGATGGACGAACTGGGCTGGCAGACCGCCCACATCGTCGGCAACTCGCTGGGCGGCTGGGTGGCCTTCGAGCTGGAGCGGCGCGGCCGGGCGCGCAGCGTCACCGGCATCGCCCCGGCCGGCGGTTGGACGCGCTGGACCCCGGCGAAGTTCGAGGTGATCGCCAAGTTCATCCTGGGCATCCCGCTACTGCTGGCGGCCTGGGCGTTCGGGCCGCGCGTGCTGCAGCTGCCGTTCAGCCGCCACTTGGCCACCTACGCGATCAGCGCCAAGCCGGACGGCGTCAGCGATCGCCAGCTGTCGGGCATCATCGACGACGTCGCGCACTGCCCCGCCTACTTCCAGCTGCTGGTCAAGGCCACGCTGCTGCACGGCCTGCGGGAGGTCGCCCAGAACGCCGTTCCGGCCCACCTGGTGATCTGCGAGAAGGACCGGATCCTGCCCGCGCCCAGGTTCAGCCGGCACTTCACCGACCACCTGCCCAAGGACAGCCACCAGGTCACCAAGCTCGACGGCGTCGGGCACATCCCGATGTACGAGGCGCCCGAGCGCATCACCCGGGTGATCACCGACTTCATCGAGGAGCGCAGCCCGGCCCCGGGCCGCGAGGAATCAGCCGGCTAGGGCCTTCTCCAGGTTCTCGGCGATGGAGTTCAGGAACTCCTCGCTTTGCTGCCACTCCTGGTCGGGACCGATGAGGATGGCGAGGTCCTTGGTCATCTTGCCGCCCTCGACGGTGGCGATGACGACCTCTTCCAGCTTCTGGGCGAACTCGATCACCTCGGGGGTGTCGTCCAGCTTGCCGCGGTGCTGCAGCCCCCGGGTCCAGGCGAAGATCGACGCGATCGGGTTGGTCGAGGTCGGCTTGCCCGCCTGATACTGCCGGAAGTGGCGCGTGACGGTGCCGTGCGCCGCCTCGGCCTCGACGGTCTTGCCGTCGGCCGTCATCAGCACGGACGTCATCAGCCCCAGCGAGCCGTAGCCCTGCGCGACGGTGTCGGACTGCACGTCGCCGTCGTAGTTCTTGCAGGCCCAGACGTAGCCGCCCTCCCACTTGAGGCAGGCCGCCACCATGTCGTCGATGAGCCGATGCTCGTAGGTCAGGCCCTCGGCTTCGAACCGCTCCTTGAATTCCTCGTCGTAGATGCGTTGGAACTCGTCTTTGAACATGCCGTCGTAGGCCTTGAGGATGGTGTTCTTGGTGGACAGGTACACCGGCCACTTGGCGTTGAGGCCGTAGGCGAACGAGGCGCGCGCGAAGTCGCGGATGGAATCCTTGAAGTTGTACATCCCCATCACGACGCCGCCGTCCTCGGGGATGGACACCACCTCGTGCACCATCGGCTCGCTGCCGTCGGCCGGCGTGAACGTCAGCGTGACGGTGCCGGGCTTGTCGACCTTGAAGTTCGTCGCGCGGTACTGGTCACCGAACGCGTGACGGCCGATGACGATCGGCTTGGTCCAGCCCGGGACCAGGCGCGGCACATTGGAGATCACGATCGGCTCGCGGAAGATGGTGCCGCCCAAGATGTTCCGGATGGTGCCGTTGGGCGACAGCCACATCTTCTTCAGGTTGAATTCGTGGACTCGCGCCTCGTCGGGGGTGATGGTCGCGCACTTGACGCCCACGCCGTGCTTCTTGATCGCATAGGCCGCGTCGATCGTCACCTGGTCGTCGGTGCGATCGCGGTGCTCGATGCCCAGGTCGTAGTACTCCAGGTTGATGTCGAGGTGGGGAAGGATCAGCATTTCCTTGATCATCTTCCAGATGACGCGGGTCATCTCGTCGCCGTCGAGCTCGACGACCGGGCCCTTGACCTTGATCTTGGCTTCGCCTGTCATATCGAGCTCGACTTTCCTCTCGCGGCGCTCAACCCTGCGAAGCTGCCAGCGCTTCGTTGAACGTTTTGCTCGGCCGCATCACTGCAGTCGTCTTCTCTGTGTCCGGGCGATAGTAGCCGCCGATGTCGACCGCCTCGCCCTGCGCCTCCGCGAGCTCGGCCACGATGGCTTCCTCGTTGCGGCTCAACTCCTCGGCCAGCGCGGCGAAGTGCTCGCGCAACTCTTCGTCGTCGGATTGCGCGGCCAGTTGCTCGGCCCAGTACAGCGCCAAATAGAACTGGCTGCCGCGGTTGTCGAGTTCGCCGGTCCTGCGCGACGGACTCTTGTTGTTCTCCAGCAGTTTGCCGATCGCCGCGTCCAGCGTCTTACTCAGGATCTTGGCGCGCTCGTTATCGGTCTTGATACCGATGTCCTCGAAACACGCTCCCAGGGCCAGGAATTCACCGAGGGAATCCCAGCGCAGATGGTTTTCCTCGACGAGTTGATGCACGTGCTTGGGCGCCGAACCGCCCGCCCCGGTTTCGTACATTCCGCCGCCGGACATCAGCGGCACGATGGACAGCATCTTGGCGCTGGTGCCGAGCTCCAGGATCGGGAACAGGTCGGTGAGGTAGTCGCGCAGGATGTTTCCGGTCGCGGCGATGGTGTCCTGTCCGCGCATCGCGCGCTCCAGCGTGTACCGCATGGCCCACACCTGCGGCATGATCTGGATTTCGAGGCCCTCGGTGTCGTGCTCCTTCAGGTACGCCTTGACCTTCTTGCGCAGCTCGACCTCGTGCGGCCGTTCGGTGTCCAGCCAGAACACCACGGTCATCCCCGAGTTGCGGGCCCGGGTGACCGCCAGCTTGACCCAGTCGCGGATCGCTTCGTCGGTGACGACGGGCATCCGCCAGATGTCGCCTTCTTCCACGTTCTGGGTGAGCAGGACTTCCCCGGTGTCGAGGTCGACGATGTTGGCGACCCCGTCCTCGGGGATCTCGAACGTCTTGTCGTGCGAGCCGTACTCCTCGGCCTGCTGCGCCATCAGCCCGACGTTGGGAACCGTGCCCATCGTCCGCGGATCGAACTGCCCGTGGGTCTTACAGAAGTTGATGATCTCTTGATAGATACGGGAGAAGGTGGACTCCGGGTTGACGGCCTTGGTGTCCTTCTGCCGGCCGTCGGCGCCCCACATCTTGCCGCCCGCGCGGATCATCGCCGGCATGGACGCATCCACGATCACGTCGCTGGGCGAATGAAAGTTGGTGATGCCCTTGGCCGAATCGACCATGGCCAGCTCGGGGCGGTGTTCGTGGCAGGCGTGCAGGTCGCGGATGACCTCCTCGTGCAGCGAGGCGGGTAGCGACTCGATCTTGTTGTAGAGATCGACCAACCCGTTGTTGACGTCGACGCCGAGCTCGTCGAACAGCTCCTGGTGCTTGGCGAAGGCGTCCTTGTAGAAGACCTTCACCGCGTGGCCGAAGACGATGGGGTGCGAGACCTTCATCATGGTCGCCTTGACGTGCAGCGAGAACATCACGCCGGTCTCGTAGGCGTCCTGCATCTGCTCCTCGTAGAACTCGACGAGGGCCTTTTTGCTCATGAACATGGAATCGATGACGTCGCCCTCGCGCAGCTCGACCTTGGGCTTCAGCTCGAGGGTCTGCCCGCCCTTGGTCTCCAGCACCATCTTGACGTTGAGCGCGCGGTCCAGCGTCATCGACTTCTCGCCGTGGTAGAAGTCGCCGTGCCGCATGGTCGCGACGTGCGTGCGCGACGCCGGCGACCAATCCGCCATGCTGTGCGGGTGCTTGCGGGCGTACTCCTTGACGGCCTTGGGCGCGCGCCGGTCCGAATTGCCTTGGCGCAGTACCGGGTTGACGGCGCTGCCGAGGCATTTGGCGTAGCGCGCGCGGATTTTCTTGTCCTCGTCCGTCTTTGGGCTCTGCGGAAAGTCCGGGATCTTGTATCCCTTGCCCTGCAGCTCCTTGACGGCGGCGATTAGCTGGGGGACCGAGGCGCTGATGTTCGGCAGCTTGATGATGTTGGTGTCGGCCAGCTCTGTCAGCCGGCCCAGTTCTGCCAGGTCGTCCGGCACCCGCTGCTCCTCGGTCAGCTGATCGGGAAACTCGGCGAGGATCCGGGCGGCCAGCGAGATGTCACGCGCCTCGACCTTGATGCCCGCCGGCTCGGCGAAGGTTCGCAAGATCGGCAGGAACGCGTAAGTCGCCAGTAGCGGCGCTTCGTCGGTCAGCGTGTAGATGACGGTCGGCTGTTCGGCGCACACGGTCCATCTCCCGGCGTCATTGGTCAGTTATTTGATGGGGCTCAGCGTTCTGGTTGCCACGTTATCAAGGGCGTTTGGACACCTGTCGACCTGCAGGCCAGGGCGCTGAACTGCGGCGTCGCCCGCACCCGGATCGGCCCGGTGGCATCGACTCGCCGCAATGAGATAGGCTTCACATCGGTCATGAGCGCCAGCGCTAAGCCCCGGCTTGCTGGCCGGCAACCCTCCAACCGCGGTGGGGTGCCCCGGGTGAAAGACCAGGTCTAGTAGCCACAGGCTGCGCGGCAAGCGCGGGTCCGCCATACCGGACCCCTGACTAGAGGGGAAACGTGATGCGCATAAATCAAGCTCATTCGCGTCGCTTTGTCTGCCGTCGTTAGTTCGACCGCACACTTCCCGAACCGAATTCATGCCCTTCTGAGAAGAAAGCACACCGCTCGTGAGCTCCCAAAACAACGAGACCAGTCCCGAGGCCGATCCCACCGCGCATCCGCCGTTCGAAAACTGGTCGTTCGAGACGAAGCAGGTCCACGCGGGTCAGAGTCCCGACCCCGCGACCCACGCCCGCGCCCTGCCGATTTACCAGACCACGTCCTACGTCTTCGACGACACCGCGCACGCCGCCGCCCTGTTCGGGCTGGAGGTGCCGGGCAACATCTACACCCGGATTGGCAACCCGACCACCGACGTCGTCGAGCAACGCATCGCCGCGCTCGAGGGCGGGGTGGCCGCGCTGTTCCTGTCCTCCGGACAGGCCGCTGAGACATTCGCCATATTGAACCTCGCAAGTGCCGGAGATCACATTGTCTCCAGCCCGCGGCTCTACGGCGGGACGTACAACTTGTTCCACTATTCGCTGCCGAAGCTCGGCATCGAGGTCAGCTTCGTCGAGGATCCCGACGACCTCGATTCGTGGCAGGCGGCGGTGCGGCCCAACACCAAGGCGTTCTTCGGCGAGACCATCTCCAACCCGCAGATCGACATCCTGGACATCCCGGGGGTCGCCGGGGTCGCCCACGCCAACGGCGTCCCGCTGATCGTCGACAACACCATCGCTACGCCCTACCTGATCCAGCCGTTCAAGCACGGCGCCGACATCGTGGTGCACTCGGCCACCAAATACCTGGGTGGGCACGGCTCCGCGATCGCCGGCGTCATCGTCGACGGCGGCACCTTCGACTGGACCCAAGGCCGGTTCCCCGGATTCACCACCCCCGACCCCAGCTACCACGGCGTGGTGTTCGCCGAGCTGGGACCGCCGGCATACGCGCTCAAGGCCCGCGTGCAATTGCTGCGCGACCTGGGCTCGGCCGCCGCGCCGTTCAACGCGTTCCTGGTGGCCCAGGGCCTGGAGACGCTCAGCCTGCGCGTCGAGCGGCACGTCGCCAACGCGCAGCGGGTCGCCGAGTTTTTGGCCGGCCACGAGGGCGTGCTGTCCGTGAACTACGCGGGGCTGCCCAGCTCTCCGTGGTACGAGCGGGGAAAGCAGCTGGCGCCCAAGGGAACCGGGGCCGTGCTGGCGTTCGAGCTGGCGGGTGGCGTCGAGGCCGGCAAGGCGTTCGTGAACGCGCTGCAGCTGCACAGCCACGTCGCCAACATCGGCGACGTGCGCTCGCTGGTGATTCACCCGGCGTCGACCACGCACGCCCAGCTTTCGGCCGAGGAGCAGCTGGCGACCGGTGTCACCCCCGGGCTGGTGCGGCTGGCGGTCGGGATCGAGGGCATCGACGACATCCTGGCCGACCTGGAACTCGGCTTCGCGGCGGCCCGCAAGTTCGGCGCCGGAGCCGATGGAGCCGCGGACCCGCAGGCCGTGGCGGCGTTCTGAGGGCCCTGACATGACGATCTCCGACGTTCCGACGCAGACGCTGCCCGCCGAGGGCGAGGTCGGGTATGTCCACATCGGCTCGCTGATCACCGAAAGCGGCGCGGTGATCGACGATGTCTGCATCGCCGTCCAGCGCTGGGGCGAGCTGTCGCCCACGCGCGACAACGTGGTGGTGGTGCTGCACGCGCTGACCGGCGACTCGCACATCACCGGGCCCGCCGGCGCCGGGCATCCCACTCCCGGCTGGTGGGACGGCGTGGCCGGCCCGGGCGCGCCGATCGACACCAACCGCTGGTGCGCGGTGGCCACCAACGTGCTCGGCGGCTGCCGGGGGTCCACCGGCCCGAGCTCGCTCGCCCGGGACGGGAAACCGTGGGGCTCGAGGTTTCCGTTGATCTCGGTGCGCGACCAGGTGCAGGCCGACGTCGCCGCGCTGGCCGCGTTGGGCATCGACCGGGTGGCCGCGGTGGTCGGCGGATCCATGGGCGGTGCAAGGGCTTTGGAGTGGATCGTCGGCCATCCCGACCGGGTGCGGGCCGGCCTGCTGCTCGCCGTGGGCGCGCGCGCGACCGCCGACCAGATCGGCACCCAGGCCACGCAGATCGCCGCGATCAAGGCCGACCCGAACTGGCAGGGCGGCGACTACCACGGCACCGGACGCAATCCCGATGCCGGGCTGACGATCGCCCGCCGCTTCGCGCACCTGACCTACCGTGGCGAGGTGGAGCTCGACACCCGGTTCGCCAACCACGCCCAGGGCGGGGAGGATCCGGCCCCCCCGTTTGGCGGCGGCCGCTACGCCGTGCAGAGCTACCTGGAGCACCAGGGCGATAAGCTGTTGGCCCGCTTCGACGCCGGCAGCTACGTCATCCTGACCGAGGCGCTCAGTAGCCACGACGTGGGCCGTGGGCGCGGCGGGGTGGACAACGCGCTGCGCGGGTGCCCGGTGCCCGTGGTGGTCGGCGGCATCACCTCCGACCGGCTCTACCCGCTGCGCCTGCAGGAGGAGCTGGCCGAGCTGCTGCCCGGCTGCAACGAGCTGCACGTCGTCGACTCCGTCTGCGGGCACGACGGCTTCCTGGTGGAATCCGAGGCCGTCGGCGAATTGATCCGCAAGACACTGGATTTGGCGGACTCGGCTGATAGGGGTCGGCGGTGATCCGCTCCAGCCAGGACCGCTCGCTGTCGTTTGGCTCGGCGGCTGCCGCCTACGAGCGTGGCCGCCCCTCCTATCCGCCGGATGCGATCGATTGGCTGTTGCCGCGCGGCGCACGCCAGGTCCTCGACCTCGGCGCGGGCACCGGCAAGCTCACCACCCGGCTGGTGGAACGTGGCCTGGACGTCGTCGCCGTCGACCCGATTCCCGACATGCTCGAGGTGCTGCGCAGCTCGCTTCCGGAAACCCGCGCCCTGCTGGGAACGGCGGAAGAGATTCCGCTGGAGGACAACAGCGTTGACGCCGTGCTGGTCGCCCAGGCGTGGCACTGGGTGGATCCCGAGCGCGCGATTCCCGAGGTGGCCCGCGTGCTGCGGCCGGGCGGGCGGCTCGGCCTGGTATGGAACACCCGCGACGAGCGGCTGGGCTGGGTGCGCGAGCTGGGCGAGATCATCGGCTCGGACGGCGACCGGGGGCGCTTCGACGTGACGCTGTCGGATTCGTTCACCGAGCCGGAGCGCCATCAGGTCGAGTGGACGAATTACGTTACGCCGCAAGCCCTGATCGACCTGGTCGCGTCCCGCAGCTACTGCATCACGTCGCCGACCGAGGTCCGCACCCAGACGCTGGACCAGGTGCGCCAGTTGCTGGCCACCCATCCGGCGCTGGCGAACTCGAACGGGCTGGCGCTGCCGTACGTCACCGTGTGCATCCGGGCGGCGTTGGGCTAGGGCTCGGCGACCGGCAGGCCGGAGGCGTCCCGCCCCTGGTAGAGCATCGGCAGGTAGCTGGCGAGGAAGCCCTCGATATCCCGGCCGTGGTTGACCACCCAGTCCTCGTTCTCCGGGTGGGTCAGGATGAGGAAACGTTCCTCCCGGATGGCGGCGACGACCCGCTCGGCGGCGGCATCGGGCTGGATCGGCCGCAACAAGTGGGGCGGAAAGTTGACCCATCGCGGGTCGTCGATCCCGATCATGCGCGCGCTCTCGCCGATGTTGGTCGCCACCAACTCCGGGCACAGGACCGAAACTCCAATGCCTTTGGGCCGCAGGTGGAGATACAGGCCCTCGGTGATGCCGACCACGGCGTGCTTGGCGCCGATGTAGGGGATGTTGTCATAGCCGTGGGCGTACAGGCCCGCGATGGACGCCGTGTTGATCATCCAGCCGTGGCCCTGGTCGAGCAGGATGGGTACGAACGCGCGGATGCCCCGGACAACGCCGAACACGTTGATGTCGAACAGCCGCTGCCAGTCTTGCATCGGGACTCGTTCCGGCGGGCCGAGTAGCGCCACGCCGGCGTTGTTCATGACGACGTCCACTTTCCCGAATTCGGAGAGCACCACCCGCGCCAGGCCGTCGACATCGGCATCGGAGGTCACGTCGCAGCGAACCGCCAGTGCCCGTTGCCCGATCTCGCCGATGGCCGCCACGGTCTCGTCCATCCGCTGCTGGTGGATGTCGCCGACCACCACGTCGGCGCCGGCCCGCGCCAGGGCAAGCGCCGTGGCCCGGCCGATGCCGGAAGCACCACCGGTGATGACGGCAACCGCGCCGGAAATTTCCACGGTTCGCGAACCCCTTCCAGATCTCAGACGGTCCAGGCGGACCCGAAAAGCCCACGCTCCAAAGAGGTCACCACATCGGCGGCGGTGGGCACGCCGATCAGCGACCCTTGTGAGAAGTACGGCCCGGCACCGGGGGTCAGGGACGAATAGCCGTCGTTGACGATCGGCTGTAGAAACGAGTTGAGGCCGTTGACGATTGGCTGTGGGACGCCGAGCTGCTGAAGCGGGTACAACATCGGCAGAGTCGGTGACGGGACCATGTAGGTGGTGACCGTGCCGCCCAGGGAGCTCGTCGAACTGGAGACCTGCACGGCGTCCGACATCGACACCAGGGATGTGGTGTTGTGGTTGTAGATCCCGGCGAACAGCGAGTTCACCCACGCCGGGATATCCCACGGCCGGTCGGGGGGATTGCCGAAGAAGTCGTACTGGCCGAACACCACGCTGACGTCGTACTGGGTGTTGGGCAGGCCCTGCGCCGTGTAGTTGACCACGGGCACGGTGAAGCCGTTCGGCAAGTAGGTGTGCAGCAAGCCGGTCTCGGGACCGTTGAACATGGCGAACTGCAGGGCACCATGCGGTGGAGCGGTCGGATCGGCCGCCAGGTAAGCCAATTCGCGGTTGACGACGAGGGTTCCCTCCGACAGCGCGGCGATGCGCACCGGTAGACCGCTGCCGTTGGTGAACGCATTCATGATCTGGTCGTTGAGCGCTCGCTGTCCCATGGCGATGGCGTCGTTGACGCCGGGAGCGGCCAGGCTGCCGCTCACGATGCCGATGCTGGCCGGGTAGTTGACCACCTGGGGGGTGGTGCCGGGGAACCAGTTCTGCCCGATGGCGTGGTTCAGCAGGTCATACCCCTGCAGGATTGACACCGAGATCGGTCCGGGGATGCTGCCCGCATATACCAGCTGCCCCAGATAGGGCAGCTCGGTGAGGAAGTTCGGGTAGTAAAGCGGTCCCGCGCCCGGAACCGTGATCCGCGTCCCGGCCGCCGCCCCCGGGATTGGCTGGCGCCCCAACAGCGTCTGGGCCGTCGCCATCTCGGTGGTCAGATACGTGTTCGCGTTCGCCGTCAAGGTGAGCGCGAATCTTCCCTGCAATTGCGCCACCTGTGCGGTGGCCGCCTGGAATTCCGAGGCGTGCGCGCCGAACAATGCGGCGATGCGTGTCGACACCTCGTCGGCGCCCGCGGCCAACAGCGACGTGGTGGAGTTCGCAGCCGTCGCGTTCGCCGCGTTGACCGCGGAGCCTATCCGGGCCAAATCCTCAGCAGCGCTCGACAACACCTCAGGCGTTGCGAGGACATACGACACTGGCGCCTCTTTGCGGAGCGAATACGGTGGCTGTGAGGGTACTCGCAGCCGCGAGTCCAGGCGTGACTTTCCCCGGGCCCGTTGCTATGACGCCTCTTCCTCGTCGTCGCCTTCGGGGTGGAGGAGTTTTTCGGGGTGATGGAACGTGTTGGTTCTGGGTTGCCCGCGATCCAGGTGCGGCGGGGGTATCCATTCGGTTTGGCCGCGGGCGTTGGTGCGGGTGGTCCAGCCGTTTTCGGCGAGCCGGTTGTCGGGACCGCACGCCAAGGTGAGGTCGTCGATGTCGGTGCGATGCGTGGTTGCCCAGCCGCGGATGTGGTGGACCTGGCTGTGGTAGGCCGGGGCGTCGCAGCCGGGTTTGGTGCAGCCGCG
>LQPB01000055.1 GCA_002102225.1 Mycobacterium interjectum | reverse complement strand
ACACACGGCCTACAACCGGAACAACCCGGTCCCATGCTCATGGCAAACCAGAGGTCCCATCACCCTGGCAGGCGACACTTGTCCAGCATCTGCTTTTCGATCGCGGCCCACCACGTGGCGGCGGCGCAGGTGCTACAACCCGGTCGAAGTGGGCCTGGCGCGGACGTGCTCTTGGATGCACCGCCTCAGTCGGCCGGCGTGGCAGCACTGCAATGGTGAACTTGTCGGTTCTTCCGCCAGAAGTCAATTCCGCGCTGATTTATAGCGCTCCTGGCTGGGAAAAGCTGGGTATCGCAGCGTCAGAGTGGGAGTGCTTTGCAAAGGGATTCCATTCGATAGCGGTTTCGTTCAAGGCGACGTTCGCGGGACTGATGACAAACTGGCCCGGTCCGGCGGGGATTTGGATGGCAGGTGCAGCAGCGCATTACGCGTCGCGAATGACCGTGTTGGCCGTGCAGGCGGCCGGCGCCTGCGCCAACGCCAAGGCCGCCGAAAAGACCTTCAAGACGGTGTTCGGCATGGCGGTGCCACCGCTAGTGATCGCGGCCAATCGGTCCTGGCTCGCGACGCTGGCAACGAACAATCTGCTGGGGCAGAACACTCAGGCAATTGCCGCTACCGACGCTCACTACCTGGAAATGTGGGCCCAGGATGCGGTGACGGTGAACGGGTACGTAACGGCGTTCCACAGTGAGGTCAAGGCATCGGTATCGTCGAACTCCCCGTCGCAGGTTCCGGCCTCGACGACTCCGACGGCTACTGCGGCCCATGACGGCCTGTCGGCGATCACTAAAAGTCCAGTGACCGAGACGCGTTGGGCTCTAAGTTCACTGATGGCAGAGGGATGGTTGCCCGGCAACGTCGGCCAGTTGCCCCCTGGGGGCGTCCCATCGCCGGGTTCGCCGGGCGGCCGGCCGAGCGATGCGGCCAGCGCTTCGGAGCGGTTGGCGATGTACCCCGTCGGCATGCTGGTCCAGGCGGCCCAGATGTCTCCGACCGGCGCTGCGGAGCTGAGCGCCAAACGCAACGGGCTCTTCAACGGTTTCGGTCGCCTCGATTGCGTCGCTGGGTTGGGGGCGGACAGGGTGAGCGACCAGCCGATGGCGTGGGTTGCGGAGATTTCGGCGCAGATGGCGCGGGCACTTACATTGGGAGCGTTGTCGATACCGCCCGCGTGGGTGTCGGCAGCACCAGAGCTCGGCCACAGTGCACCGCGATTGCCGCACGCTGTGGCCCGCGGAAGGTCGACCGTGCGCTGAAACGCGTTCCAACCAACGCTGATCGAGTAGTTGGCTGCGGGGCCTTGGGCTCTGCCGCCAGCACAATCGGCTTGCGGGGCGCTCCACGCGAATCCTTCTGTGCCGCAGGCTGTCAGCCGCACGAATATACTGAGATTACTGAAGGGTAATTTCACCTTGAAACTCAACCGCTTGCCGCAAAGTTCGCTGCTCGACGGCGGATCTCGTTCTAGCATGGCAAATCCAGGCAACACGCGTTTGCCGATCGTGGACACCGCTGGGCCGCTTAATCACATCGGTCATCTGGGAGTCAATTTTCTTGTGCGCCTTCGGTACCATACGACACGCGCCAATGGATGTTCTGCAGTCATCAGTGGAGGCAAAGTGGAGACACTGGTGTTCCTGCTCGTCGATTCGTTGCGCAAGAAGCGGAAAGAAGCTTCGTTGCCGGTGGAGCCTTCTCTCCGACCGGTGACGTAGGGGCGCTGCTGGTTTGCGTACCTTGCTCGGTGCTGGCGGCAGTGCCCGGCAGCTTTCCCGCAGTGTCGCGGCACAGCGGGAAAGCTGCCTAACAGCTGTGGCCGCGAGCCGGTTTGGCTTAGGCCGCCGAGGCTGGCTGACCCGGTATCAACGACTATAAGGTGTTGACAGGGATCGGATTGAATTGAGCGCCTGACATGACGATCGCACGGTACGGATCGGGGCTACCGCATGCTGCTCTAAGCTGGGCAGCCCGCTCGTCGCGCTGTCCTGGTAGCAGTGGCCGAGTCCGCGAACGCGGCCGCGGCTGATTAGAAGTCGGGCGCTGTGAGCTTCTCGTTGTTTCCCCCGGAGTTCAACACGGAGCTGGTCTACAGCGCCCGCGGCTCGGGGCAGCTGAGTCTCGCCGCGTCCGCGTGGGATAGCTTGGCGGCGGGTTTGTGTTCGACAGCTGATTCGCTTCTGCCGGCAATCTCTGCATTGATCGCTAATTGGCCGGGGCCGTCGGTGCTCGAGATCGCTGGTGCCGTGACGCAATATGCGTCGTGGCTCAACGCGGCTGCTGCGCAGGTTGCAGACGTGGCTGCTAAGGCTGCGGCCGCAGCGGATGCACTGGAGTCGGCGTTTGCAATGACGGTCCCACCGCCGGTGATTGAAGCCAATCGTACATGGTTCAGGAAATTGGCGACAACGAATCTGTTAGGCCAGGATTCGCCGGCCGTGGCGGCAACGGAGGCGCATTACCTCGAGATGTGGGCCCAGGGCGCAGCCACGATGAACGGGTACGTGGCGGCCTGGCGCGCTGTGGTCAGAATGTCGGCATACGGCAAGGCGACAGCCGCGACGGATTCCACGGCCGCGACGGCTGCAGGAAGCCGTCTGTCGCCGCCTACCGATTCAAGCAGCGAGATGCGCTGGGCACTGAGTTCGCTCACCACGTCAGGCGCCCTACTGGGAAACCGTAGCCGGTCAGTCTCATGGGGCACTGGGCCAGACAGCAAGCACGCCGGTGCGGTCAGCACCGCCAGCGCGGCGGAGCGTTTAGCGATGTACCCGATCAGCACACTGGCGCAGGCGTCTCAGATCTGCGAGGCGGACGCTACAGCGCTGAGCGATACTCGCGGTGCGCCGATCAACCGTTGCGGTCCGCTAAAGCGACGTGCCGCACAACTGACGACTCGCGTGGTAGCCGGCCAGCAACACTCGTGGGAATCACCCGTCGCGGTGCACATGGCCCAGGCGATGTCATTGGGCGGCCTATCTGTACCGTCGACCTGGCCGCCGACACCACGGCTCCGCAATACCGTCCAGGCCCCGCCACTCCCAGCGGCGGGCCCAGATATCGTCGTCTGACCGGTTACGCGGAAGCACCGCCCCTGAGGGCTGAGCGAACATTCCGCCGTCCAAACTTACCAGATAGCTGACCCCTAAGCGATTCGGCGGCGGCAGCCACATCGCGATCAGCGACGATGCGGCTCAACGCCTTTCACGAAGAGCCGCTGTCGCTGGCCGCTACCCCAGCTGTTGCGCGGTGTGCGCCAGGTTTCACCAAGAGGTGTAAGCGAAGGCGGATTGGCGTCGCTCGTTTTTGCATTTCAACCAACTAGTAGGTCAACAAACGATGGTCAGACACAGCTGATGCTCAGCATTGTCTAAACTTGCACATAGGCTTGCAGATTGACGGCGAGAGCGATGGCATTGCCGCGACGCTTGTCCACCGCATATTCCCCGATGCCGAACGCTTGGCGAATGCCGCCCGCCAGGGTACCGACAGGCGAACCATCGGCGGCTCTACTGGGCTCGGGCGATGACGACCCCCGGTCAACCGCTCGAAGTACATTGGCTTGACACCCGTTAACTCCTGCTGTCCATTGGGCACGGTTGGCGCTACGCGAGGGTTGAGTCGGTTCGCGATCGGTCCCGCGGCGGCACCCTGCAGGGTGCCAGCAAATGTTGAAACAGCGTGTGAGCATTTGTTCGGCTTGCCGCGGCAAGGGCCGCCACCGTCAACCTTGGCCGTTCTGCGAGCTAACGAAAATCTGCATGCTCTGCCGGACGTCGCAGCGATTGGTGCTGTCAACGTCGGTTGCGTGCCGCGAGGTCGAACAACGCAAAGCCTTAAACACCCAGGGCCAGTGAGGGTTTGGCCGCGGACCATCGGTGGATGACGCTGTTTGCCAGTGTCAGAACAGATTTCACTCCGCTATAAACGTGCCTATGATGTTGATCGTTTGGGCTCGACGACCCAAATCGGCGGAGCTGAAAGGAATTCCTTGACTTGCTGTCGCGCGTAGGCGCGTGTGAGCTCTCAACTGGCGCGGCGATCGACAGGGCTGAGTTCAGGTCAGAGACGAAGTACTGCAATGCAATCCGCGTGAGGGTGAAAACGGCAGTGTTCCGCAGATGTTTAATAGTGCTTCTGTTGGTCGGCATACGCCGCCATACTATCGGCTGAGCGAAACGTCTTACCCCACAGTTATTTTGCCGACAAGGGTGGTTGAGCGCGTCTGGTCCGCGGAGCTGAGCATTGCCTCCGCAAGTCCCATGAAACCGATCCGCAGGGACGGTCATATTTGCGGGCCCTGTTCGAATGAGCAGTCCCAGGGTGGCGGGTTGTATCCATGCGCTAGCTAAATCCCTCGAATTACAGTTGCGACGAAAGCTACGAACTCAAGCAACGTAAACAACGCACTAGATCGTGTTGCACCACCGCCGGGGCCAGCAAATTTTAGAACACCCCCTGTACTACATGTGATCAGGGGGTTATGCTGGGAGGCACCAGAACGTGGCTATACGCAGAGCGTGTGGAACGCGTTCCAAAAACTAACGATCAAGTAATTATCGCCATGAACCAGATACTTCAAACTGACAGTTTTCTGGACAGGGTCGGGGAGTCCTATGAACAGTGCGAAATTGCGCCCTCTTCAGTTGCTGGCGTTCGCCCGCCAACGGTGGATCCATGACAATCGTTGAAGCGGAGGTCGTTTCATCTACAGCGCGGCTATCTTGTTGGATACCGTCGCCCGCCGGGGAAGAAACGGGTTCTGGGCCGCCATCAATATGTTTGCCGGGACTCGACGATACGGAGCAGCGGTGCTGGCAGGCGTTCCTGGAATCGTCGGCGCTCCTGCTGGAGACGCTTGACCGGGTACTTGTAAAGCTTCACAAGCTCAGGCTGTTCGACTTCCTGGTGCTCTCGATGCTCGCCCGGGCGAACGGCAGCGGTTCGGCTCGGATGGGCGATTTGGCGGAGGCTCTTGCGGTCGGGCCCAGCCGGATGACCCAGCAGGTTCGCCGCCTGGAATCGGAGGGTCTCGTCCATCGCAGCCGCAGCACCAAAGACAAGCGCGGAGTGATCGCAACGATCACCCGTGAGGGCCGTGCGCGACTCCAGCCCGCGACCAGAACCTATGCGAGACATATTCGCGCGCATTACCTTGATCAGATGTCACGCCAGAAGATGATTGCTATGGGTGACAGCTGCCGGCGAATCAACCACCCCCTGAACGACTCTCAGGTGATGGACAGGTTTAAGCCTTTCTAGGCGGCGATGCATCGACACAGCGCGCCGGTCGATGAAATCCCCATTCTGGGATGCGTCTGTGGCAGATTTAAGGGGCTGACCCGCCCGCGAGACTGGCTGTTATCCAGAGCTAGCCGCGCCGGCATTCGCCAATTTCACAGGACGCTCAGCAGCTTGACGAGAATGGCCTACGCGATTCGAGTTACTTACGGCCACAGATATTTTCATATTGAAGCGCTCCGGAATTGCTGGCCAAATCGACCGGCGGTACGTACGCTCAGCCACTAGTCTCGGCGGTTATGCGCGCAATGGGGTGAACGCTGTTGTCGATCTCATGGGAGTCACCGTCGTCGGATGTGGGAGGCGACCGGCTCCGAGTGTCGGTGTCGATTACCTGCGTTGGCCAGGCCAGGATCTGCATGACCGACCAGTTGGCATGTATCGTCACCACGGGTCAACAGTCAGAAGAATTCGATGTCGACTCGGTCTGGACGACGCGGCCGACTGTTGACCGTCTCTGGGCGTGATGAGCACGGGGTAGCTCTTCTTCATTGAGCTTGCCGATGTGGTGGGTGGCGTGGTCTTCGGGTTGATCTTGTTCGTGTGCACCGTGAGTGTGACGAGGTACTGATGCGTGCGCCATCGACGAGTTCGTCGACCAACCGATTGAATGCAGCCGTGCCAGTGCGAAGGAAATCCCATGCTGGAAATCACGACCGATTGCTGCCGGTAATCGGGGGCAGACGTCGACTAACGATTGCGGGCTATCCAGCACCACCGCGGTGGCCGACCAACGGCAATGCATTCCCGGACATCGTGATGGGCCGAGTATCCGGTTGATTCGTTCGCTAACCTGTGAGCGCTATGAGCCACCCTTGGTCTTACGGACGACGGGACAGACGGGCCAAGAACCCCTGCGGGATGCCAGCTTTCACGCGTTTCCATTGCTCGCCGTTTCGGCTGCGGACGACGAACCGGCCATGAAAAATGAGATCCATGCGCCCGGGCCAACCGGTAGGGGTTAGCTTCGACACACAGTAGGCCCGCATCATCGCGTCAGGTCGCGGCGGCGGTTCGCAGTCGGCGCGGGTAGGTGCGGCTGCAGGGAGGTAGCAAATGCTGGGAGCAAGCGATCTTTGGCTTGTAGCATACCTCCACCGATTACGAGCGACGCCTCTCGTGTTTCGGCCAGCTAACTAAGATATCGGCGCTTCTGCGTCCCCTGGCAGCGGCCAATGCTGGGCTCAAGAGGCTATCTCATATCGGTCGCGCAAAGCACTGCGACTAAATCCGCCACGGCGAGTCCCGCTTTGGCGAACATCATCAATTGTACAGCGTTTACGTTGCGCCGCAGCGGATTTTGTCGTAGCGAATCGATCGCGATCGTACCGATTGGGATGAACGGCACAAAATTGAGCCGGACGAAGGACTTTCATTTTTCGGAGTTCCGAGCCTGGCGGCGTGGTCGGTCGCTGGGAATTATATTGGACGGCTTGCGGTCTGGTGCGTGCTGGGCGATCGGAACATCAATCAAATGAGATGCTCAAGAGCGGCCCGCCGGCTAACGGACACCTCTTGGGGTCATTGCCAAGGCGAAACCTCTTTCGCCAGTGGAAATTTGAATGCGGTAGCCGGCTCGGCGTTGCCCGCTGGGCGCTGATAATTGTCCCCTCCTAGAGACCCCAGGCCCCGTCCTTGGATACCGAGCGCCTACTTTGTCGGTTTGCGGAAGAATCCGAACGCGTCGCGGTAGGTCTTAGGCAGCTAAGTCTCACACATTAGACCGCTACAGAAGTTCTCAGGCCGCGCGTTGATCAGAACCGGCTAGAGCTTGTTGCACCATTGGCGCATTGAGCTAATTTTAGAATTACCTCTGTACTGCCGTTGAACAGCGAGTTATCCTGAAATGGTTTAGATGATGGCTACACGGGGTGCCGTGTGGAACGCGTTCTAGAAAGCTACCAACAAGTAATTTTCACCTTGAACCAGATGCTTCAAATTGACAGTTTTCTGGGGCGGGGTCGGGAGGGCTATGAACAGCGTAAAAATGCCTCCTCCGGAGTTGCCGGCAGTCGTTCTCGTCTGGTGGATCCATGACAATCGTTGGAGCTGACGCCGTTTCATCGCCTACGCGAGGCTCTTGTTGGATACCGTCCCCCGCCGTGGAAGAGACGGGTCCAGAACCGCCGATCAATTGCCTTCCAGGACTCGATGATACGGAGCAGCGATGCTGGCAAGCGTTTCTGGAATCGTCGGCGCTCCTGCTCGAGACTTTGGACCGACAACTCATGAAGGTGCACCGGCTCGGGCTGTTTGACTTTCTGGTGCTGGATATGCTTGCCCGCTCGAATGGCGGCTCAGCTCGGATGGGTGACCTTGCAGAAGCTTTGGCGGTTGGGCCCAGTCGAATGACACAGCAGATCCGCCGCATGGAAACAGAGGGTCTCGTTCGTCGCAGTCGCAGCACCAGAGACAAGCGAGGAGTTATTGCCACCATCACGCGCGAGGGCCGATTGCGGCTTCAACCCGCCACGAAAACCTACGCGGGGCACATTCGCGAACACTACCTAAACCAAATGACGCGGCAACAGATGATCGCCATGGGTGACACCTGTCGACGAATCAATCAGCCCCTGAACAACTCCCAGGTAATGGACCGGTCCAAGCCGCTCTAGGGTGTGAGCCCGCCAAGCCCATGGACAACCAGATAGGAGCGGGTGGTGGGGGGTCGAGCGACGATCCGCAACGGAACGAATCGCCAAGCACGTGCCTGGAGCCGACCACATCGAGCATGCGTTCCGATCACGCAATGTGCGTGAGGTCGTCTGCTCGCGCTCGGCCTCGGGTCGCTGCCGCCTCGCCGACCAGGTCGTCGCCCGCGGCACTGCCGAGTGACGATTTAGTTGCGATACGCATAGAGACCTCCGCCGAAATTGGCTGATGAAGGCGATTTGTCTGGAGCCGCAGTTATTTTCGGATTGAAATGCTTCGAACGTTGGCCCCTGCACCGGCCAACGTTACGCATGCCTAACCACTAGGCTCACGACCTATGGAGCCAGCGCGACCGCCGTCGTTGTCGATCCCCTTGGTGATCGCCGCTGGCGAAAGCATGGGATGGCCAGCTCGACACAACGGAGCGAGGCCACTCGCTCCACTCGGCTCACGGTCTCGATAGTCGCCCATTTCATCTATGCCACCACAAGCCGATCAGAAGGATTCGACATTGAGTCGGTGCGCACGGCGCAGCCCGACGCCGAAGCGGGATTCAAAGATATCGTTGTCACGAGGTCTCGTGCTTCGAACCGGTCACGCTGTTGGAAGGGGCGCTCCGTGCGCCCAACGGCAGTTCTTCCGCCACGAGACCTGCAGGTTGTGTTGGCCGACGGTCCCGGACGACTGCATCATCGAGGAGTTGGTCCGCGGACTGATTGAACGCAGCCACCTCTACTAGATAAAGGAATGCTATGTCGAGGGTCGCGAATGGCTTGCAGCGGATCATCGGAGGTGGGCGTTGACGCGCAGCTTTGATGTCAGCGTCGCGGTACACGCCTATAACCAGATCGAATGGCGCTCTCGCCGGAATCCTATTCCGTCAACCGGGCAGGTGCGCGCGGCGATGGAGTTATTGGGCCAGCGCTGGATGCTGCGGGTGGTATGGGACCTCGAGCCCGGTCCACTGCGATTCTTGGAGTTGCGCCACCGCATGGATAACTGCTCATCGAGCGTGTGAGTGTGGTCACCTGACTTGGCCCCACCTTGGTCGGTGTTCTTCACCAATTTTGGCCCCGGTGGGTTGGTGATCGCTTCCGGCTGGGTGGGGCGGTGTGTCGTCACGAATTTTGGCCCCACCCTCGTTCAGATCCTTCCTGTCGCACCGTCGTCCCTGGGCGGTCGTCAGGGAGGTCGGTCAGGATGCGGTCACGCGTGGAACTGTTCGAGAAGATCAGGAGGGACCGGCGGCTGGAGGGCCTGTCGATCCGTGAGTTGGCGGATCGGCATGGCACCCATCGTCGGACGGTGCGTCAAGCACTTGCCGATGCGGTGCCTCCTCCGCGCAAGGTTTATCCGGCGCGGCCCCGGCCGGCGATCGATGAGTGGACGACGGTGATCGACGCCTGGCTGATCGCCGATAGGCAGGCTCCGCGCAAGCAGCGTCACACCGCCCGGCGGATCTGGCAGCGTCTGGTCGCCGAACATGGGGCTACGTGCTCGGAGGTGACGGTGTCGCGTTACGTCGCGCGTCGTCGGATCGAGCTGGGGCTCGGCCACCAGGAGGTGTCGGTCCCGCAGGTCCACGAGGCTGGTGCCGAGGCCGAGGTGGACTTCGGGGAGTTCTACGCCACGATCGCCGGGCTGGTGGTGAAGTGCTGGATGTTCGTGATGCGACTGTCGCATTCGGGCAAAGCGTTTCACGTCGCGTTCGCCACCCAGGCCCAGGAGGCGTTCCTGGAGGGTCACGTCCTGGCTTTCGAGTACTTCGGTGGTGTGCCGGCCCGGATCCGCTACGACAACCTCAAACCCGCCGTCATCCGGGTCCTCAAGGGTCGTGACCGCACGGAGTCTGAACGGTTCACCGCGCTGCGCAGCCATTACGGGTTCGACTCGTTCTTCTGCCGCCCCGGGGTCGACGGGGCGCATGAGAAGGGCGGTGTGGAGGGTGAGATCGGCCGTTTCCGGCGCCGCCACCTCGTTCCAGTCCCCAAGGTCGGCTCCTTGGCTGAGCTCAACGAGCTGATCGCTGCCGCCGACCGGCTCGACGACGACCGGGTGATCACCGGCCGCCCGATCACCGTCGGGGCGGCGTTCGCCGCCGAAGTCAGCGCCTTGATGGAGTTACCGGCCGAGGGGTTCGACTGCGCGAGGCTGCTGCACGCACGGGTTGACAATCGGTCCAGAGTGTCTGTGCGGCAATGCTTCTACTCCGTTCCGGCCCGCTACGCCGGGCGACGTCTACCGGTGCGTCTGGCCGCCCGGACCGTCGAGATCTATGACGGGCCCCGGCTCGTTACACGCCACGAACGGGCCGCCGGACGCTACGTGGAGGTCTTGTGCCTGGATCACTATCTGGAAGTTCTGGCGACCAAACCCGGGGCGCTACCCGGGGCGACCGCCCTGGCACAAGCCAAGGCTCGCGGTGTGTTCACCGGCAGCCACCAGTCCTACTGGGATGCCGCCCGAACCGCTCGCGGCGACGCCAAGGGGACCCGCGCCCTGATCACCGTCCTGCTGGCACACCGCAGCCTGCCGGCCGCCGCGCTGATCACCGCGATGGACCGCGCGGTCACCACCGGATGCCTGGACCCCGAAGCGGTAATCATCGATGCCCGCCGCGATACCAGCCCGTTGGCCCCCGTCGCCGCGATCGGCGCCCTGGCCCGCTACGACCGGCCAGCACCCTCGCTGGTCGACTACGACGACCTGCTGACCGGAAGTGATTCATGACCACCACCACAACGCCGACATCCGCTGACGCCGCCGCGCAAGCCTCCATCGGTGCGGCCGCCCGCGAGCTGCACCTGCCCACGGTGCGCACCGAATCCGCTCGCCTGGCCGAGATCGCTAACCGGCAACGCCACACCCATCTGCGCTACCTCGCCGAAGTCCTGGCTGCCGAGGTCGACGACCGCACCGAACGGCGCCGCGCCAGACGCATCAACGATGCCAAGTTCCCCAGACTAAAACGGTTGGCGGAATTCAACATTGACGCCGTACCCAGCATCACACCGGCGCTGCTGGGGCACCTGGCCGCCGGGCACTACATGGATGCCGGCGAGCCGGTCGTGCTACTCGGGGACTCCGAGGCTGGTTAACACTGCGCTCTCCTTCTATCAGGGTGTGTCGAATAGTCCATGCTGGTCGGGTTTGACCTGGATACGGAGCCCTTTGCGGCGTCCGCGGTTGACGTGGACGGCTTGCAGTTCGCCGCGTTGGACCTTGTGCAACACGGTTTGTCGGGCAACGCCAAGTACTTTGGCGGCCTCGTTGAGGCCGAGCCAGCCGTCGGGAACCTCGGGTCGAATCCGATCGCGCAGTGCCTGGTCGATACGGATGCGCCAGGGTGCGCCAGGGGTGATTTGTTCGGCGGTGATGAATCCGTCGCGGATCCAACGGTAGAGCGTGGCCCTGGCGACGCCGAGGATTTGTTCGGCGGCGGTGATGGTGACCACGGCGACATCGTCGCACTCGGGTCCGACATCGGGTATCGGTGGCTGGTAGACGGCGATGTCGTGCCCGGCGCGCAGGATGGCCACCCGCGCTCGGGTGAAGGGCAGGCCGGTGGCGGTGCGGCGCTTCTGCTTGGCCAGGATCGCCGCGATAGTGCGGTCGTCGTAGTGCTTGGCCAGGCGGCGCACCAAGGCCACGGTGGCTTCGTCAGTGACGCGCAGATGCTGGCCGGGTTTGGTCATCGGCATCGACAAGTCGGTGGTGGCGCCGCCTTGCCACAGGACCCGCAGCTCGGCGATGCGTTCGTCGGCGCGCACCGTGATGGCGATCTCGTTGATCACCGCGCGGATGAGTTGTTTGCGTTCCCTCAGTGTGGTGGTGGGTGCGTTGAACACCGCACGCACGTCGGCGCCGGCGGTGGTGATCCAGGCCAGTTCCTGTTCGGTCAGCGCCACCGGGCGCCGGGCGCGTGCAGCAGCCAGGTTGTTCTCCGCGGCGCGGACAGCGGCGAGCTTGGTTTCCAACGTGCTTTCCAATGTCCTTGCCACCAAGCGGTTCTCTGGTTCGACGTTGTCAAACTGACGTTGTGCGCGGTCGGCTTCGTAGCGGGCGCGTTCGGTGGCCAATTCGAACACCGCCAGGTCACGCCGGTGGTGGCTGTCGGCCTCGGCCAATGCCTGGGCGGTCGCAGTCAGCGCCGCCGGTTCCAAAACGGTGAACATCTCATCAAGGACGGTATTCTCCAACCGGACACCGCCGATGCTCTGGCACACGTGCTCACCGGCGTAGAGCTGTTTGGCGCGGGCACATACGTAACGTGGGCAGTTGCCCTTGGTACCCGAATAGCTGGTCTGCATGATCCGCCCACACCGTCCGCAGCGCAGCAGTCCCTGCAGCAGCGCCCGGCCCTCCCTCACTGCGCCGCCGGCCAGTTCCCGGGGACGGCGCCAATTGCCGCGCAGCCGCGCGGTATTGGCTTCGAAGTCCTCCCAGGTGATGAACCCCTGATGGTGGTCAGGAATTAGGACCTCCCACTGCTCGCGGGGTACCAGCCGGTCGCGGGCACAGACGACTCCGGTGGCCGGGTCGACCCGCTTCTCGGTGCGCGTCCGACCGAATACGAACGCTCCGGCATAGGCCGGATTGGTCAACAAGTCGTGCACTGCGGGGTATGTGGCCTGGGCCCAGGTGATCCGCTTGGAGCCGTTGCGCCGACGCGGGAGCAGCAGACCGTCTTCACGCAACCGGATCAACACCTGCCGCGCCGAGCCGAGTTCCTCGAACCGGCGGAACACCGTGGTGATCGCCTCACGCACCGCCTCGTCGGCGCACAGCACTACTGAGTCGTCCTCGTCATAGTCCAGCCCGACCGGAAGACCCTGGCGCAACTCACCTTTGGCTGCCTTGTGTTTGAGTCCCGCGGTCAGCCGTGAGCGGATCAGATGCAGCTCGGCCTCCGACATCGTCCCCTTCAGGCCCAGCACGAGGCGGTCGTTGAAATCGGCCGGGTGATACACGCCGTCGGCATCGGCGATCAGCGTGTCGGTGATCGCACACAGGTCCAACAGTTGATACCAGTCGGCGTTGTTTCGGGCCAGCCGCGACACCTCGATGCCCAACACGATCCCGACCTTGCCCAGGCCGACATCGGCGACCAACTCCTTAAACCCGGTACGTCCCGCGGTCTGCGCCCCAGAGCGGCCCAGATCCGCGTCTATCACCACGACCTGATGGGCAGGCCATCCCAGCATCACCGCCCGCTCACGCAATTCGTATTGGCGAGCAAGGGATTCGGTGTGATGAACCATCTGCGAGGGCGTCGATTGGCGCACATACACATACGCATCCCGCGAACGGTGTGACGCGGTGACCTTGTCGGACGACAACAGCAGCGAGGGCACCGATGCACCCGCCGCCGTCTGACTGCTCATCGCTCACCGCCCCCGAGCGCCGCGTCGTCGGCCAAGGCCCCACGGGCGATCAGCCGGGCCAACAACCCCAGCACCTGGGTTCGGGTTTCCTCGGGAAGCGCCTGCCAACGACAGGCCGGCAGGGGTAAATCGGCCAGCCCAAGGGCAAGCTGGCGTGGAACAGCTACTCTCAAAGTGCGCAAGTGGGTTCACTCTCCTGTAGTCGTGACCGCGATCAGGGACGAGGCGAACCTACTTGCGCGTCTACCCCTGACACGCCCACTTCCGCGCGCGTCGCCAGCTGCACCACCAACCCGTGCAGCGCTCGAATCCCCGCCGCATCCAGCACCGACCGCGGACCCGGCTCGATGACACCCAGCACGTCGGTGGCATCGCAGCGGATCGTTCCCGGCGAGCCGTCGGGCAAATCGATCACCAACAACAAGACACCGTTCCACCGCTTGAACGACTTCGCCGCCAGCAGCCGACCAAACAACGGATGCGTCTGGGCCACCACCCGCACCTCGCACGGCAAGACAGCACGCAACTGTTGCAGTCTGTCGCCTTCACTTCCGGAACCGGCAAGTCCCATCTGCTCATCGGGCTGGGGATCGCCGCCTGCGAACAGGGCCGCCGAGTCCGCTACATCACCACCGCCCAACTGGTCAACGAACTCGTCGAAGCCGCAGACGAACGTGTCCTCTCCCGCGTCGTGGCCCGCTACGGACGCCTCGATCTGCTCTGCCTCGATGAACTCGGATACGTCCAAATTGACCCTCGCGGAGCAGAATTGCTCTTCCAGATCATCACCGAACGCGAAGAACGCGCCTCCGTGGCCACATCGCCACTAACCTGCCCTTCAGCGAATGGGGCACCGTCTTCCCCGACCCACGCCTAGTCGCCGCCATCGTCGACCGCGTCACCTTCAACGCCCACATCCTCGAGACCGGCACTAAGTCCTACCGGCTACGCACCAGCAAAACTGTCACCCGAGCTCACCGCGCCGACTGACGACGGTGGGGCCGAAATTCATGACGACGGTGGGGCCAAATTACTTGACGAAACGCAAGCGTGCTTTCCGAGCGGCTTCGGCAATTGTCGGCTGCAGGCCTAATCATCAAGAACTCGACTCAAAGGTGGGAGCTGACCGTCGCAGGCGCCCAGCTTGGGTCGGCGTTGACGCCGGTTTGGGATTGGGCCGAAACTTGGGCCCGGGCCAAGACACCACCACCTCGACCCGCCGCCGCAAGGCCATGGCCGCCCGGCTCCCCGATCAACGGCCTTCGGAGCCACGGTTCGAGCGCGATCCGGCAACCACCGGGTAGCTGACCTCCTTCGCTAGGCCAGACCGCCCCAGGTCAACTTCGGATCGCGGCCACGGCCTTGACGAGCAGGTCACGGGCCCGTTGGGTGTCGACGGGCGCGGCCGGCTGGTCGGGACTCGTTGTCGGACTGGCGATCACGAGCACCTCGTAGTCGCCGAATTGAGCCGAATAGCGGTAGGCCTCGATAGAATGAACGCCGCCCTCGGGTGCGTCGGCCTGCATCACACGCCTCTCCCCGAGCGTCTTTGTCCCTTCGATCTTGGGTGCGTCGACCGCCTCGAGGCCTCCCTTCATGTGCGGCCCGGTGAAGGCCACCGTGCTGCAGTGATGTCCGGTTTCGTTGGACGGCAGCGGCGGGGAGGTCTCCATCGCGATAACGAGGAGTCGGTTGCCGTTGCCGTCGGCGGAAACACCGGCCATGGTGCCTTTCAAGCCCGTCGGCATCTCGGGCCCGATCGCTACTTTTGCGCATTCGGGGGGATCGAATACGAGACCCGTCGGCAGCTTGTTCGCAGAGAGAAACTTGGGGTCGAGAGCGCGTTTTGCAATGTCGTTGATTGTGAACTCGACTCCAAAAGTCGACTTGACTTCGGTCACCTTGCTGATGTCTGCCTTCGACGAAGAGGCATTGACACCCGAAGAGCAGCCGGCGAGCGCGCACATGGATGCGATCACGAAGACCACTCTCAACATGAAAGCCAACCTACCCAACGCGAATGCTCCGCAAGGCTTTGATAAGCCGACGGCGGCATGGCGCTGCGACGGACCACCGCCGGCCGCGACGCGAAGCCACGGCGAAGAAGAACCCCGGATGTTCACCGCTGCCTATGCATCAACGATGAATCGGCGCCAAGTCGAGGACCAACCACCGGCCGCTTTCTTTTGTTAGTTCCACGCGGAAGGCGATCACCTCATATACGGGTGGAGCATCCGCCCTAGTCCGGGTGCCGCGCATAATTACCACGACGCTCGCCGCTGACGGCGTGAGGGCTTCCACGCCGGCCGAAAGCGTCCTCGCCTCTGCCGTGATCAGGCCTTGCGCCAGCGCGGAGGTGGACTTGTTGTACAGCTCTGTGAACGCGATAACGCGGTCGGGCACCATCATCGCGGTGGCGCGGTCGAGCGACCCTGTCGGGTTCTGTGGCGAGAACGTCGATGCGTTCTCGGCCATGGCGGTGGCGACGTGCATCACCTCGGACGAGGCGCGTTTGAGATCACGGTCCGGCACCGTCCACCGGGTATAGCCAACCCCAAAGGCCGCCAG
The DNA here is from genome assembly GCA_002102225.1 of Mycobacterium interjectum. GTDB lineage: Bacteria > Actinomycetota > Actinomycetes > Mycobacteriales > Mycobacteriaceae > Mycobacterium > Mycobacterium interjectum_B. The sequence goes on along the minus strand of LQPB01000055.1, from coordinate 34,193 downwards.
CGCGGCCGTCGCAGCCACGGCCATCACGGCCAGCCGCAGCCCGGGGCCGTTGTCGTTGGTGCCGAAGGTGACCGAATTGCGGCGTAGCAGCACAAGGTTGACGACCACGCCCGCGGTGATCAAGAGCGCAAGGACCGAGCAGGTGGAGACCCACCACAGCGGCCAGCGAAGAGCGACGCCGATCATCAGCAGCGCGGCGATCGTGGCCAGGGGAGCGGCGACGTCGAAGGCGAGCACTCGCCAGAGGCTTATCAAGAACGTCCGGTTCCCTAGGAGTCTCAGGGACTTCGGGTCGACCAAGCTTGTCAACTTTCTCATCGCAGGACCCTCAACCCCGAGATCAGCAAGTTGTCGTCGACATCGGAGACGTCAACCGCCAGGTTCCAGTACAGCGCTTGCGGCTTACTGCCGGGGCTCCCGCTGACCGATGTGGCCGCTACCTGGATGGTGTCGGTGCGGCTGCCGACTTCGGCGGCCGCGGGCTCGGGCGCCGCGGTGGGAAACCCGCCGATGTCGCCCAAATCGTGGTGCACGGATTGGATCACCACCGACTCGAGCTGGGTGGACCGATACGAGGGCAACCGCTGCACCGCTTCCCGGTATGGCTGCATCGTGGCGTCGAAACCGGCCTTGAGTTGACCGGCCGTTCCGTCGCGTAGGCGCCGCAGGCTCGCGTCGAGGTTGTCGTTGTTCATGTTCATCAGCACCAGCGCCCACTCGGCGGCGGCCTTCTTGGCCCGGATCTGATAGTGGTGCTCGTCGACGTCGCTGCGATGCGACGACCAAAGGATCGAGCATCCGACGACCGCGGCAATCAGCAACGCTCCGAGGAGGGCCGACACGATGCCGTAGACCGAGACCATCCTGCCGCGCGACCGTCTGGATATTGCGTCGGCGGCGGGCGGTTCTTCGGACGATTCACTATCGGTGTCGCCCGCTAGTTCGAGCGGTTCGCGATCGCCGGCGTTCGATTCGCCGTCGGCGTCTTCCGACACGTCTGGCGCCTCACTGTCACTGTCGCCCGACAGTTCGAGGGAATCGCTATCGGTGTGGCCCGATGCCTCGTGCGGCTCGCTATCGGACGACGTGTTGTCGGACTCTGCATCGGGCATTGGTAGTTCGGGTGCGGTATCCGTGTGGCGACGCCGCTTCCCAATCCCCTTTCTGGGTATGGCTGCGCGGCTCTGGTCGGGAAAGTGTTGAGTCAACCGACGCGGGCCGTGCTCGTTGAGCACTCTTCGGCATGTTCTGTCACCAAGAGAATAGCGAACAACCAGCGGCAATCACCGCCCGTATATCGGCGTCGTCACGAAGGCGCAGATCACGAAAGAACCGCTCGAGTTGTTGCAGCGAAGCCGTCGAACCGAAGCGCCTTGGACGAGCATCGTCTGGCGAGCGGTCGAAAGTTCGGAGGCGGCAGACGGCCGCGCGGCGATATCGGGTGAATCAACGATGCACCGGTTCGATGACGATCGACGTGCTGCGGCAATGGGTGTAAGGCACGCGGTCCGCAAGCGGCCTTGACAGCGACACCACGATTGCCGCCGCCAGCACGCCTGGACCAGCCGCGTAGTCACCTCATAGCTAACTACCGGTCCGGGCCGAGGCGTTCCGATTGCGTCCAAGACTGTAATTTCGCATTGAAAGACTCTGACACCACAGTGCATTTGCTGAAATGCCGAGTGCCACGGGAATGCCAGCCATTTTCGTCGTTGTCAGCATTGCGGGCCTTGGTGATCCCAACCCGGATCCGCGGCTGCCCACTGAAACCCGCATTACTTAGATTCTTCTCAGGTAGGTTTCTCATTCATCGTCATAGTTGTCGTGACAGGAAGGCGCACAGATGAAGCGTAAGCAGCACAGCATGAGGCGGAATCGCCGCAACGCGAAGGCGGATCGCCGCGGCCGTGCAGTCGGCCTCGGCACCGCCGCCGGCGCTTTTCTCACCGCGGCGATGGCCCCGGTCATCGCCGCGCCTTCAGCCCATGCCGGCGTGCTCGACATGATTATCAATCCGGTTATCGGCCCCATCATGGGGGCCATCAATAACGGGGCTGCCCAGGGCATCAACGCGGGCGCGGCCGCTATCGGTGGCATTTCCGCGGGTACGGCCGCCCTCGGTGGCCTTCATTCGGCTGCCCTGCAAAGCATCACCAGCAGCATCAATGCCAGCACTGCCGCTCTCAATCTGGGTGGGCTCAACGCGGCTGCAGCCAATAGCGTTAGTGGGGGTGCGGTCACGCTGGAAGGGCTTCATTCGGCTGCCCTGCAAAGCATCACTAACAGCATCAATGCCAGCACTGCCGCTCTCAATCTGGGTGGGCTCAACGCGGCTGCAGCCAATAGCATTAGTGGGGGTGCGGTCACGCTGGAAGGGCTTCATTCGGCCGCCCTCCAAGGCATAACTAACAGCATCAACACGAGTGCCGCCGCCGCGAATATCGGCAACGTGAGCGCGGCCGTCACTAATCAGGGTCCCGTTGCCATCTTCAATCAGATAGGTTATTCAGCCACGACCGGTTTCTACAACGGGATCCACACCGCCGGCGAGGCGTGGATAGCCAGCCCGATCGGTCAGGCAGTGGACGGGCCGGTCAACGCTCCGTTCGTTGCCGTGTTTGGGCGCGATCTGATCGGCAATGGCGTCAACGGGGCCACCGGTCCGAACACCTCTTTGCTCGGCCAAACCGGATTGTTCGGCAGCCTCCATGATGGCGGGTTCTTGTTCGGCGACGGTGGGGCCGGCGCGGCCGGCGCCACCCCCGGGGCGGCCGGTTTGGCCGGCGGTGCCGGGGGCTTGATCGGCAACGGCGGCGCGGGCGGAGCCGGTGCGGCGGCGGGCGTCGCCGGTCAGGCCGGTGGTGCCGGTGGTGCCGGTGGTGCCGGTGGCTTCCTGATGGGCAATGGCGGTACTGGCGGCATCGGCGGTCTCAGTGGATCCGGCAGCTTCGTCCTCGGCGGCGCAGGGGGCGCCGGCGGCAATGCCGGCCTGCTGATCGGCGACGGCGGCCCGGGTGGCGCCGGTGGCGCGGGCGCCCTCGGCGCCCCCAGCAGCAGCGTCGGCGGGTACGGCGGTGCCGGCGGTGCCGGCGGTGGGGCCGGCCTGCTGTTCGGTCGAGGCGGCCCCGGTGGCGCCGGCGGTTACGGCAGCACCTTCGTCGGCGGCAGCTCCATCGGCGGCGCCGGCGGCGCCGGCGGCACCGGCGGCAACGGCGGCGCGCTATTCGGCCAAGGGGGCAAGGGTGGCGCCGCCGGGAACGGCGGTGGTTTCCTCACCGGCAGCACCTACTCCGGTTTTCCGGGGGCCGGAGGCGCCGGCGGTGTCGGCGGGTTCCTCACAGGCAACGGGGCCAACGGCGGTCAAGGCGGCTCCGGTTACTTCTTCCAGCAGGCCAATGGTCAGGGCGGTGCCGCCGGATTCGGTGGGTTGCTCGGCCAAAACGGCGTGGCTGGCGCAAACGGCACCCCGGTCAACCCCTAGCAACTAGTGCCCCGACGAGCGTCATGGCCGCTGCACGTCAAGCGGCGGCCATGACGCTTTGCCGGGATCGCGCTCCATTGGCTCGTTTTGAGTCATTTCCATCCATGATCGGTCCCGTCGGCCTTGAGCCTGGGGCTACTGGCAAGGGGTTGAAGAACTCGAAACAGTGGGACGGCAGGAGGCGGTTCGTTCGGTTTCATTGCGCGGAGGCCAGCAATTCCCAGGCGAGTCGGACAAGTGGGGCCACATCAGACCGACACCCCAATACCCGCGACCACACTGATGGAGCCTATTCCGAACCGCCCTGGGGCCAAATCAGGCTGTCGCAGCTAGCGCGGGGAGTCGGTATCGCCGAGGAGCTGGGCCTGGCGGCATCGAGGGTCGTCTTTCCACGAGCTACGCCGGAAGCGCCATAATCGGGGCCGGTACTACTATGCCCCTGACGCGCAGCGGATAAACGATCGAGTAGCCAATTCCTGGTCATCGCGGACGCGCCGCGTCACCATCGACCAGCAAAGCAAGCTCTGTTGGTGTCCTCGCCGAACTGTCTGGGGCAAGCGGTGGGTTACCAGCTGCTCGTGAACTGCCGGTGCGGATTTCCAGGGAATTCGAGTGACCCTCGTAAAGCGGGACACGTTGCCGAAGTAGTGGTAGGGGGTGACGGGTCTGGCCGAAACCGATGTCATTGCGGGTTACGGCGGGCAGTGTCAGGGCGGGGCGCCGCGCGGTGTGCGTGAGGAGGTTCGAATCGAGGTCGATGTCGCTGACCGCCATCTGGCCATCGTCGCATGCCGGCAGCGGTGGCGAGCGGAGGTGGGGTTCGCAGGAGACCCAATTCCCGATCGCCATTCATGGCTTATTGTCGCGTTGCGGCCACCGGCCCGACCGCTGGCGCAGCCGAACCAGCGCCACCGCAACATGCACCCGCAGCGCAATGCGCCCGACTGGGTTAACCCAGTCGGGCGCATTGCGTGATTTCCTCGGGCGCGGCTCAGAGGCGGAGCAGACTCAGGATCATTCCGGGGATCGTCGATGCCAGGTTGGCGCCCACACCGCCCATCAGGCCGGCGATGTCGGCCGGTAGGCCTGCCAGGCCGCCGACGCCGGCCGCGCTGATGGCCCTCGCGACATCGGCTGACACCGAGCCGACCGACGGCGCGATGGCAGCGAGGTTGGCCGCGGTGCTGAAGGCTGCCGGCGACGCGAGGCCGGCAGCACCGCTAACGGCGGCCGCGCTCGCGGCACCGGCGGGACCATAAATACCCCACAGGGTCTGCAGGTTACTGACGATCGTTGACCACGACGGCCAACCGGTGACCAGCTGGTTGAGGAAACTCTCGATAGCGAACGGGAGGTTACCGCCCGCGGCGATGTTCTGCGCGTGGGGAGCGGCCATCGCCTTCGCGATGTTCGGCAGTATCGTGCTGAGCGTGAGGTAGAGGCTCTGGCTAGTAAGGGGGTCTACCTGTCCATACACGACCTCGCCGGGGATGTTGATCGCGTTCAACACCGCCCCCAAGAGATCGCCGGCGCTCAATGAATTGTAGGTAGCTTGCAGACCGTTTCCAAGCGAGTTGAAAAACGCGAAAGGCAGCACCTCGATGTAGGCAAGCCCGACTTGTATCAGACCGGTGCTTGTCGCGTAAGTGAGTCCCTTCCCGAGATCCGTCACGGCCGTTGCAGCGATACCCGGAATACCTTCGAGCGGACTAAGGATGGGGATCAACGTCCCGCCAAACAGCGCCTGATACAGCGGTCCACTGAAGGCCTGACTGATGTTGCCCGCCATGATCTCGCCCCACGCGGTGTTCATAAGGGGCACAAAATCCTTGGCCGCAGAACCGGTGTAGAAGTTGACTGCGCCCTGCGCGGCCTGCTGGAAGGCGCCAACGTATTGGCTCGCGAACTGTACCCAGTTAGCGGCGACCTGTTGCCCGATGACGAAGGGCGCCTGCCCCCAGAGGTCGATATTCGGCTGCAGGTTTTGTATTGCCGTGATGGGTATGTCGATCCACGTCTGCAGCGGGTTGGCGATGTAGTCACTGGCGATGAGCTCCACAGCGCGGTGCTCGATGGTGGCAGCGCGCTGTTGGAAAGCGGACTCGACGTCGTTGGCAACGGTCGGGGTCACGGCGATCAGGCTGGCACCTACTACCGCGGCACCCGCGGTGACGTATGGCCGGAAGTTTGCTAGCTGAAGCATGCGCACTGTTCCTTTGCTGTCTGTGGTCTGGCTGTTCGTAGACTAGCTGAGAGCAGACTAAGAGCAGGCGATTTCGGGAACAAACTGCAACCCGCCCCACCCCTCATGCGCTAGGCAAACATATTAGATAGAGATTGGGCTGTTAAGTAGATATGCGTGCATCTTATGGCAAACTCATTGGCCATCGTCTATGCTTCAATGCGCAACTACCCTACAATTGCGCCTCGGAGCCGTGAACGCATGGTGCTGTGGTTGCAGATTAACTTGTGAAACGTGTTTTACCGCAGGTCGGGACGGTAGTCGTCTATTTGATCATATTGCTAGGGCGGCTCTGGGTTGGATCGTCGCCGCCCATTAGAGCGGATGCCCATCAGGTTTCAAAAGCAGACACCCGACCGGCAATGCTGAACCTCGCTGAGGAATGGCACCGGGGTTTTCTGGTCCACACCTGGGCTGACCCACGGCTTCTGTGGCTGGGATAGGTGAAGATCTCGCCATTGGCGCGCATTATCTGGTCGATCGCCACTTTCGCGCCCGATCGGAGGATATTGCCGGCTGCACTGTCAGGGCGGCCATTTACGGGTCATCAGCGGGGCCGCGGGATCCTGCAGGTGACGGATTGGCGATGCGACCTCCAGCTCGGGTTGAACGGCCAGATCGGGATGTCCCAAGAGGGTTCTTCCCGGCAATAACGAAACGTTGTCGAGCCGGTCGCGGCTCCGCGTGTCATCCTTGCCGAGGTCCATGCGTTCGCACCCTGACGCCGCGGCGGCCTCTGCCGGCGCGGTTGCTCGCCGGAGGAGTTTAGGGGCGGCCGGCGTCCACTCCCGCCAAGCCCGGCTCGTATCGAAGATCACCTCGGCGGGGCACTCCGCGTACCCGACTCAAACCGCGGGTTCTGCCACGGCCAACGCAGCGAACAGTGTCGAACCCGACCTGCGGCAAGCCCGAGATGGGCCGTGATGTCGGGCGACCAGAGTCCTCGTCCGACGCCGATGCGGTGGTGCATGATCTGGTGATGGCCAAATATATCCTGCGTCCCGTCCCTGCCGGCACCAACGGTTCCGTTCAACAATTCACCCCTGTGCTGCGAGGTCCAATCATGCACTCCGCAAGGCGACGAGTGGTCGCCCGAGTGTGACATCGACATGGTCGCCAACGCCGCCGCCGCGAATAATTTTGGGCGAAGGTTGCCACTGCAGGGCCGGACCACGTCAAGTTCAATTTCCGATCAACTTGGAGGATCGATGAAGTGAGGCAGATCGGCCCCAATTTTTTCATCGTCGGCGCGGCGAAAGCGGCGACTACATCCCTCAGTTCTCTGCTTGAGACGCACCCGCAGGCCGCTATCGTGCGGTTCAAGGAGCCTCATTTCTTCTCCTACGATTATCGTTATGCCGAAGGCTGGCGCCTGTATCTGACGCTGTTTAGTCACGTCTCCGACGAGAAAGCGGTTGGCGATGCTTCGACATCCTATTCCCGCATCCGTTATCACCCGCAGGTGATCGAGCGCATCAAGCGGCACGTGCCCGATGCAAAGATCATTTATATGGTGCGGCACCCTATAGAACGCATGGAATCCGCGTACGTCGAGCACATGTGCACCGGCGACGAAATGCCCTTTACGTCGATCAACGACATTATCCGCCGACAGCCGATGATCATCGACTCGAGCCGCTACTGGGAGGTCTTCGATGCCTACCGGCGGGCCTTCGGTGAGGAACGGATCAAAATCGTGTGGTTTGAGGAGTATATTGCCGACCGGAAAACCATCTTTCAGAAAGTCTGCCGGTTTCTGGAGATCGATGATCAATTCGAGCCGAATTTGGATAGGGAACGGGTAAACAGCCGCGAGGACGCGGCCATGCGCATGGCGCGGCTGGGGCGCGGCGGCATACCGTTGGATCTGGTTTGGAGCGAGAATTTGCGCCGCGAAACGATTGCCCAGATTCGCGACGATAACCTGCGCTTCTTGGCTCACTTCGGCCGGCCAGCCAACTACTGGGGCGACCTATTCGAGAATGGCGTCCACGGAAAATCGTCTGGCCGCCGATAGGCGTGCCGGCTTGGTTTGTTACGCCAATTGCGGCGTGGGCTGTGCGCCCTACCTCGTCCTAGCACGTCCCCGATGACGGTCATGGCGTTTTGCCGGGCGCGACCACAGTCAACCCCAGTGCGTCCGTGCCCTCGCGGAGGCGACTGTGGTAAGTCATCAGTGCGGTCAATGGCGCAGTGGATTCGGCAGTTTGGGCAAGCGGCCAGGTGTATCGCGTCCAGCGAGCGGAGTCCGGGATCAAGGTAGGGCGCTGCGGTGGCGCAAATGAGCGAGGCGATTTCGAACCGGTTCGACCCGGCCAACACGGATGGAACGGCCGGCAGGCCGTCCGGAGCGACTTCCCGAATGGCTCTGGTCAGCTGTACTTCGGCCAAAAGCGATGTTATCCAGGCATTTCGGCACGACCGTCGAGCCAGTCAGGTAAATCACGGAATAGGAACTGCGCAGCGTGGGGCGCTCGATCGAGAGCGTGTCGCCGGGTCCGCGATGCGAATGCTCGGAACATCTAAATGTTCCGAGCGCTCACACGACCTGCAGGCCCTCGGGCATATCCCGCGGATTGCGCCAGAACGCGTCGTTGACAAAGCGGTTGAAGAGGTCGGGCGGCAGCAACGTGGTGCGCGGCTCGGCTTTGACCGTGCCGCGCACGGTGTGCAGCCCCGGCGTACCGGCACGCTCGTCGAACTCGGTGACGTCGTAATCGACATGTCCGAAATCGTGTTCATACAGTGGCTCACCGATAAACGCATAGATCGCGTGCATAACCTTGGCCGGGTCGGTGCTCAAGGTTTCATACTGGACAAGGAGCAGCCGATCCGTTTGCGCTCCGTAACACGCCTGCTTCAGCGCGTCGTAAGGGCCACCGACCATCCCATCGGGCCCCACAACACCCATAGCGCGGGTATAGACGGTGCCGCCGGGTTCGAAGTTGAAAATCGACGACGGGCTGAACACGTTGCGTTGCACCAACCGCTCGATGCTGTCGATCACCCACGGCAACTCGCGCACACAGGCAATGACCTTCGATTCGGGAAATAGCCGCGCTATGGCCGGCATCCACGCGCACCACGCACGGTTGGTATCGAAGATCACCTCGGCGGGCCTTTCGGCATAGAAGTTGTCGAACAGCCCATGCAGGATGCGCTCACGCGTAGCGTCATCGATAAACACCGAAAACTCATTGCGCGCACTCATCTGACCCAGCAGCGCGCCAAACAGCCCAGCCAACGGACCTGACATGCCGGCCTCAAAGCGCGGGTTCTGCCGCAACAAAGCCGCCAACAAAGTCGAGCCTGACCGCGGCAGACCCGAGATGAAATGCATTGATGCCATGCGGCGTCTCCTGGCTCAGGTTCACTTTGTGTGGGCGTTACCAGAGATATCGCCCTGGACTTATTCCATATGGTAACTGATCGCACGTGACCGCGACTGCATGTGATAACAACTGGCAGTCGCCTGGCGGCGGCTAGCAAATTCCGCTGACCGTCACATGAATCCTTCAACATGGTGGGCGGGGGTCGGCTGATGACATCCGCAGAGCCTGCGCGATTTCGCTGGCCTGTCGAGACTGAACGAGTAACGGGAAACTGCCAAATTGAGCCAACTGTTGCAAAGTGCAACCAATCTGTGCGGTCATCGAACGACTATGTACATCGGTGAACAATCCGCCGGTCGCATCCCGGGCGCATAGGCCGTCGATTATGCTCGTGGCATCACACCTAAGCGGCAGGAGAAGCATCGTGACGGACCCCAATGCCATCGCCGGGCTGCGGAGTATGAGAGTTCCCGAGGGGATGGGCAGCAGTCAGGCCCTCAAGGACTTCCTGATTGTTCAGAGCCAGGTCGACCAAAGTTCCACTTCCCTCGACGAGCAGATCAATGCCCACCGGCAGATGCTCGGTTTGCTCATCGCGTCGCACTTGGAGGTCGTTAACATCCTCGGTGCCATCGAGGAAACCCTAAAGGTAATGTCACAGCGATCCGCCTAGCTGACTTGTTGTCGGCGACGGCATCTCGGCCGTTAGTAGCGAGTCGAGACCACATCCAGCGTACAGGCGGAGCGAGCTTCAAACTATCGCAAATTGTCGGCTCCGAGAATTCGTCATGACGACGGCTCGGTCCACCGCTCAGCACACCTCAAGGTAGTGGTGCGTCAGAGACTCGCTGTTGCTCACGGCAAGTTGATCTTCTTCGGCGGGTAGCTGATCCGGAGGGAACTGTCACCCGCCGCGACCATCTCCTGGCGGGCCAGTGTGAGGATAGAGCTCAGTTCAGCGACATGCGAAATCAACATGTCGAAGTATTTCCTTTAACAGGCATCCCGTGCGTAGCCCTAGAACGCCTTCGATAGCTTACTGCAGCGCGGCTGGCATCTGAACTATTAGCTCTTTTGTTCGGATGAACGTCGAGGCGCGCGCAATAATCGATTGACCGAATGGTCACGCAGTCCGGAAGCGGGTAACGACTCCTGCAAGGTGTGAACCGCTCCGTCATCTCTCCTCCAGTCGGTTTGATGGGCAGTGGAAAACAGCAAATAATTAAAGTGAGCGAGACGGCGGCTCTTCGGGCTCCGCACCAGGCCCAATTGAGACTGCCGGTTAAACCTTTATCCGTGAGCGTCGATGCCTTCACCTTGGAAGCTGGGCGCAAGCGAAGGAAAATGGTCAACAATGTATTTGATCAGCCGCCGGCTGGCGAATGGGGGATGACTTTTGCGCCCGGCACTTTGCCGGCGATGCTGCCCATACCGCGGCCGCTCAGGGCTCCCATCAGCGCCTGGGCGAAGGGGCTGGATGGCATGGCCGATGCTTGTGCCATCGGTGGTGTGGCCACGCTGGTCGGAGGCAGCACCGGGGCGGCGCGGGTCATCCCCTGAGCGGCCGTCGACCAACCCGGCGGAATCGACAGCCCACCGATTTTCGCCGCATGCGCCAACTCCCCGGAGATGGTCGTTCCCCACGACTTGAGTTGATTGGTCACCCCGCCGACCACCAATTGCATCTTGCCGTCCACGAGCTGACCAATGCTGGTGAGGAGCTCCTCGCTACCCGTCAGGCCCGTCGCCCCCGTGGAGTTGGCGGTCGCGTTGCCCATGTTTGTGAGCAACGAAATGGGCTGCTGACCCATGCTCACCATGTAGTACGCAGCCTCCAGGGAATATAGCGACGATTGGCTGAATCCGCCGCCATTCAACAACGTACTCAGACCGGTGGTGTTCAACATCCAGGCCACCGGGGGCGCCGCCGACAGCGAACTCAGCGCCACCTGCGTCTGGGTGCCCAGAGTCGTCAACGCCGCCAACACACTGGCCCCATCGGTGAGACCCAGCGCCGGTGTCGCAGCCGCCGCGTTCGTCATCGACGGCGGGACACTTAGCGCCGGCACCTGCACCGCGCCGCTCGCCGAGGCCGCATACTCATTCATCGCAGCCACGTCCTGGGCCCACATTTCCATGTACTGGGCTTCAGTCGCCGCGATTGCCGGACTATTTTGACCGAAGATATTGGTGGCCACCAACGCCGCCAACAATGCCCGATTCGTCGCGACCACCGCCGGGGGCACCGTCATCGCAAACGCCGTCTCGTACGCGGAGACCGCCGCGCTCGCCTGGGCACTGGCCTGCGCCGCCGCCGCCGCCGTGGCGCCCATCCACGACACATACGGGGCGGCTGCACCGGCCATGGCCATCGCAGACGGACCCGACCACCCACTGCTCAAATTCGCAATCACCGACTGATAGGAGCTCGCCGTGGCATACAAATCGGTAGCCAACCCATCCCAAGCCGCGGCAGCCGCCACCAACGGCCCCGACCCCGGCCCGGCGTACATCAACGCCGAATTGACCTCCGGCGGAAAAAACGCGAAAAACACGGCGACCGTCCTTCTTAACCGGCCGCAGCCGTATTCGCCGCCTCGGTCACCGCGTATGACGTACCACCGGTGGCCATGGCGCCGACAAATGCGTCATGAATCTGACTGGCCATCGTCGCAACCGTTTGATACGCCAGCCCATGGACAGCGAACTGTGTGGCCACCAACGCCGACACCTGGTCGGCCGCCGGCGCCGCCACCTGCGTCGTCGGACCTTCCACCGCCGCGCTCGCCGACACCATGGACGCGCCAATCGTCGACAGATTCCCTGCCGCAGCGGTCAACAATTCTGGTCGCGTGATCACAAAGGACACGCCCCACCTCCTTCAACACGACCACCGAGCTCCTTGCTTGGTGGATACCATCCAATTGCTATGCCGGATTGGTCATCTCACATCTGGCGTCTTCTGGTCCGGTAACATTTCGACCCATTGCGGCCTGCTGCCGACACCTCACGGATTCCGTTCGGGCGGTGCTGGGCAGGCAAGCCGCCCTCGTGGCCGCCAGTTGGCTTCCGCGTCTGAAAAAGCTGAGATCGGAACCTTTTTTCATGTTGTTATCCAACGCAGTGACAGCAATGTCCGTATCTCGGGAATGCTGGTCAGCCGGGAGCTGAGCAGCGCACATCCAGACGCTTCAAGACCCTTCGCGAACACGGCGACCCCGAGGAGGCTCAGGCTTGCGACGGCCATCCCCCGGATGCCCGGGCGCCTAAGCGCTAACCGCATTTCCATCTCCTCTGACGTCTCCCGGATCGCATAACCAGCCGCGTGACCGCACAGTATCGAAGACGTCCTGTCGGAATGTGCTGTTCGGGATCAAAGACCCAAGCCTGGTTCGCATCTACCGCACCGGGCAACGCCTTGGCGAACCAAGCCGACTGATCAATCGGCTTGGTTCGTGCTATCAGCAAATGTTTACCAGGGCTAGATTGCTTCAACGTGACAATACCTGCCGGTAACAAGACGACGAGTCGTAAGGGCGAAGTTCGGTTATCCCGCAACGGTATTCATCCGTTAGCCGACCGACCGGACCGGTCGCGCCCGTGCCAGCGGCGTGGTCGATTTCGCTTCTCATTGCATGATGTGTCGCTTACTATCCGGATTCATGAACGGCCTCATCGGCGGCCGGACCGCCAGCGACATACCCGGATTGGATATAGCCGAGCAGAAGTCTTGGGAGAATTTCCTCGCGGCAGCCATACACGTGTATGCCGTCTTGAACGGGCGACTGGTTGAGGCACACGGGTTGACGCTCGGAGACGTGAATTTGCTGCAGGTCTTGAGCAACTCGCCCGCCGGTAGCGCCCGCATGGGTGACCTAGCTGCCGCGCTCCCGTCTCCGCCAACGCATGTGACCCGGAAAGTGCGTCGCCTTGAAGGCCAAGAACTGGTACATCGTGGTGTTAGCCCCGTTGACCGGCGCGGCGTGATAGCCACCATCACTGATCGAGGTCGCGCGCTGGGGGAACAGGCGATGGTCACCTACGCCAGGGAAGTCCGAAAGATCTTCCTCGGCCAGATGTCGCACGCGCAGATCAGCGCCATGGAAGACAGGTGCCATCGGATTGCCGAGGCGCTCAAAGAGTCTGAGGCCGCAGCCAACCTTGTCCATTTCTCGACTCGTCGGGCCCGGCATCCGGGCCCGCTGCGAGGGCCGAAAACGTAACCGAAAAATGTTTGGAGCCCTACGACCACCAGGGCCTCGGCGCCGGTCAGCCGATCTGCACTGATTTGATCGTCACGTTGGTGGCTGGGGGTCCGTCGTCGCCACCGCCTGTGACGCCTCCTTTGGCGATGCTGTTGAGCGTAGCCAGGCCCTCTGCATCAATCGTGCCGAACACGGTGTAGTCCGGCGGTAGCTGGGAGTCCTTGTAAACCAGGAAGAACTGACTGCCGTTGGTGCCTTGCCCGGTGTTGGCCATGGCCACGGTGCCTCGGGCGTAAATCACGGGCTGATGCGCCTTGGGATCGTCCGACTTGAACTGGTCGGTGGGGTACTCGTTCCCAAACTGATAGCCCGGGCCACCGGTGCCATCGCCCTTAGGGTCGCCGCACTGCAGCACGCCGAGCTTCGGTGATGTGGTCAGGCGGTGGCAGTGGGTGTCGTCGAAGAACTTCTGTTTTGCCAGGCTGGTGAAGCTATTCACCGTACATGGTGATTCGTTGTTGGCCAGCGTCAGCCCGATGGGACCCCGGTCGGTCAGTATGCTGACTTTTATTTGTGCGGGATCGGTCGGTACCTTGCCCGACTGCGGCGGGTCTACCGGTTTGCCGGCCGGCATGGGTGACGGCGCGTATTCACAGTTCGCACCCGCATCGACGGACGGTGTAAACGACGGCATAGAGGCCGCTCCGACCGACGTGGCGCGAGCGGGCCTGGAGCTACTCGCGGCTGCCTCGGCCTGATGGTGGTCGTCACGGTTGGCGAGAATGATGCTGACCACAACTGCGGCAATGGCGGATATCGCCGCGACGGTCGAACCGACGGCGGTCAGGGTTCGGCGGCGGCGGTCCAGCCGGGTCCGCCGGTCCAGGCTTTGTCGCAGTTTGAGCTTGGCTGCCGCTCGTCGCTCTTGGTTAGTCGGCACCGCCACCATTCCTCCGTTGTTGTTTTGCAAATCGGGGCGAAGTGTCGTCTTCGATCACCGAGCGCTTTCGTTCTTTCGAAAAAACGGGATTACCTGCCTTGCGCCGCAGCACAGGCACCCAGGACCGTGGTGGAGAGGTAATTGGCCGCATTTGCCAAATGATTGTCGGGCGGCGAATACGTCGGCACAGCGAGGGCGAAAGCGCGGCGGTATTCGGCCGATAGGCCGGCGAAGTCCTGCCAGACGGGATTGCCGCTACTGCGGCCCAGTTGGTCAAGGCTGGCGGCGAATGTGTTCATCACCTGGGCGGCGGCGTAATTGGTCGCTCTTTGCTCCTCGTTCCAGAGGATGGAGGGGATGCTCGGGTTGATGTTCTGCCATGCCGCAGTTTGCTGCCCGAACTGGTCCAGCGCTGACTTCCATTGTGCACAAACGGGATTAGGTCTGATCAGAAAGGGCTGGGGGTTTGCCGTATTTCCCACGGGCGGGATCTGTGATGGTGCCGCCTCGGGCGGCACCATCGGTCCGCGAGCCGCCGCCGACCCATCGGTGATCGCGGTGCAGATCGCCCCGAGCGCCGAGGCCGCGCTGTTTGCCGTGCCCGCGAAATTGTCATCGGCCGGTGTGTATTTCTGGATATGCATGGCATAGGCGAACGAGTAAGCAATAAATTGCTCGTACAGTTCGCGGACGATGCGATGAGGTGTCAACCTCACCAGGCCAACGGTTTCAGCAGCCGCATTTCGCATCGACTGCGCTGCCGCCATAAATTGCATGCGCAGCTTGTCGTCCCATGCCGATGCTGGGACCGATCGGTCTCGATCGTTCCAAATCCCCTGCCCGTCATTGGCCAGCGAATTGTTGATCTGGGTCCACCCCGCGCAGCTGGGATCATCGGTGATGATGGTGGCGGGCCCGACGTCGTGCGCGCTGGCGACCGCAGCAGCTTCCTGGCTGGTACTCGCTCCCGACTGAGCGGACGACGAATTGTTTTCCGAATTACCGCTATCGAAGAACAACACAGCTGCCAGGATGATCGCTAGAACGGCCACCAGGGTCGCAGCGCCCAATGCCCGTTTCAGGTTCCTGTTTTCATCCGGTTCGTCGATGTCGTCGTCGTCATCAACGTCGTCGTCATCGTCGTTGTCCAACGCGCGGGTGTGGGGCTTCACGCTCGGCAGCTTAAGTCAGAACACGTTCCACTGTCGACGAATTCGCGATTTGAGCGTACCGCCTTGCTGCACGGAAGGTGCCCAACGGGATTCGAGGAACAGGGCCGCTAGCGCTGCAATTGTTTGCGTATTGAAATACCGAGCTGGTCATCGTGCGCTGCCAGCCTGCCGTTCAGAAAGCGCGGAGGACTGCGCTGGCGATCCTCATCAACGCGCTGGGAATCATCCGAGCCAGATTGCCACCCAGGCCACTCAGTAGACCGGTAATGCCGTCGCCGCCCAGCAATGCGGTGAGCTCCACGACCGCGGATCCCGCGAAGGCGGCCGCTCCTGGCGTCGTCGGCTCACTGAGCGCGTGGGTGAGTTGTGTGGGCCAGGTGACCAGCAGTTGCTGAAGCAGGCTGCCGTTATTGAGCAGGCCGGTAAATGGTTCGCCAGTGGGGTTGTACAGGGCGCTCGGATAGACGTAGCCATTGAGAAGGTCGCCGGCCAGGTCGGCGGGAACCTTGAGGACGTCCGTCAACGCCGCACCGAAGTTCGCGGAAGAGACGTCGCCCCCAATCTTGCCGAGATCGGCCAAAAGCCCGAAGGTGACGCCGATTTCGGGAGACAGTAGGGCATCGCTGAGGGATTTCAGGTTCGGGTAGGTCATAAACGTCTCGGTCACGTTCGTCAGCGTTTGCAACATCTGGCCCGGGATCGTCGGCGTCGGCGGCGCCCCGGCCTTGGCGGTGCTAAGGAATGGGCTCAGCAGGGGCTTCATCGTGTGATCCAGCGCCTCCAACGCCCATTCGTCGTAGTAGCCGAAAGCGCCGAAGAGGTCGCCCTGCCCCAGGGCGGCCAGGATCTGTTGCAGCGTGCTGCCCGATTCCGTGACGCCGGCGTGCGTGACGGACCCTCCGAACAGCCCGAAGACAAATCCGTCATCGCCGCCGTACCAGCCGCCGTAAAACGTGTTCTGCAAACCGGTTTGGGCTCCCGAGAGCGCGGCGCTCAGCAGGCCTCCGTAACCGGATAAGTTGGTTCCCGTCTGCGCCAGCAGGCCGGGAATTGCGACCTCGGCCCCGCCGCCCAGGGTCTGCAGATTGATAACCGCCTGACTGGCGACGTCTTCGTAGTCGCCGAGCACATCACCGAGCCCGCTGGTGAGCTGGACCGCCCGGTGCTGGGCCTGGGCCAGAGTGTGCGTCGCGACCAGGCTGGGGGCTACCGGGTTCGCGGCGATCACGCTGGCGCCGACCAGGGCGGCGCCAGCGAGCAACAATTTGCGCGGCGTGGCCCGCAAGAGCTCGCCGGTCGAATCGGGACGAGGGGAAAGCTGCACAGCGTCTCCTTAAGGTACTCAGCCTTCAAGATGCGCCACGAAGGGCGCGACGGACGCTACCTGAGGGCAGCGCGAGAAACAATAGGCTTGCCTAACCTAACTAAGTCCCGCCTTAACTGTGTCGCAGGCCAACCCTCAACCCCGGCACGCGTTGGGGTGCCGGCGGATCGGTGCGCTCCGGACCGAGCAGCGGGCATGCGTACCAGCGCGCGTGATGCCTATGACTGGTTGCGCGGCCGGGAGTTTCGTGGACGAAAGACAGGGCCTTCCCGGCCACCGGCGGCTAGTTTCGACTTGAAGTTCGTGTCTTGCTCTGCGTGTTCGCCAGAGTTGCCAGGATAAGGACCGTGACCATTGTCTTGGTAGTAGGCAATGCGTTGCCAACGCGGATGGCTTTGAATAGCTTTCGTGAATCGTTCCAAGCGGCAGCGATTTTCGGTAATGCCTCGGCTACTGTTCAGCGCGCGTCAAACTTGGTTGCGATCGTCGTTGCAGAACGTCCTGAAGTGCGCCACAACGCCAGCGGGTTTCACGGTCGATGAGAGGGTCGGAGGCTTGATCAATTCCAGCAAAGACCTCCGCATGGCGCAGGCGCCCTCGGTGGCGTGTTATGCCGAGCGTCTTCGGTCGGCCGATCTGCGGGTGACGCGCTCGCGGATCGCGGTGCTGCATTCGGTGCAGCTGAATCCGCACGCCGACACGGAAACGATCATCGAAGCCGTGCGTGCCGCCCTGTCCAAGGTGTCCCGGCAGGCGGTGTACGACATCCTGCACGCGCTGACCGATGTCGGTCTGTTGCGACGGGTTCAGCCCCCGGGCTCGGTTGCGCGCTACGAAACTCGCGTGGGCGACAATCACCATCACATGGTCTGCCGGAGTTGCGGGGCCATCGCGGACGTCGACTGTGTCATGGGTGCCGCGCCCTGCCTGTCCGTTGCCGACACCAACGGCTTTCAACTCGACGGGGCGGAAGTCATCTACTGGGGTCGCTGTCCGGGCTGCTCGGAATCGCTCGTGCCGCAAGCCATCGGGGATCACAGTCCCACAGAACAACTCCCTGACGGCATGCTTTGCTCGGGCGATAGCGGCGACCTCCCATCGAGTAATGGCCAACTGGTGCCGACGCCAACCCCGGGGGCGGGGGGATGGCTTGCTCCCGGCCCGCTCACGCCGATTACCGGGTTGAAGGCGGCCGGAATTGGGACAGGCGGGCTGGGAGCCAATGCCGGGTGGGCGCGCTACGACATCGCTGATGCCACGTTGGCCAGCAACGGGTCTCGCGTCGAGCCGTCCGTTTCGTCCTCGTCAATGTCCATGTGAAATGAGTTGCTCGCCGCCGGTCGGCTGCTTGCCGGCTGCGCGGCATCCGCGGCCGTCGCCGGCGCCGATCCAGATTCGTCGGTGACCTTGGGATAGCTGCCGCCAGGTCGAGGGACCCCAATTATTCTGCCCGCGTTATCATTCCACCGAACTGGCGGAGCTTGCCGGTGTGTAGCGGACCCGACGCTCGGCAGTTGGCCGGTGCAACAAAGCACGATTCGGTGACTCGTTTCCTGGATCCCGCGAAGGATTGCTGAACGGGATGCAGCTCGGAGACATACTCGACCAGATGTCGAATTAGCGCGGTCTCGATATTTACGACCGTGGTCGAGGCGGTGGAGATCACCACCGATCAGCTGGGTGCCCCCATTTGTGGCTACCTCGCCAGCCTCGGATATGCCCTGTGTGAAGGCCGTGAAGCAGTCGAGCGGGAGATACCGCGGCATTGGGAGAGCCCCGCCGTGTGGGGACTAGAACTTGTAATACGGCGCGAGGTCGTTGGCGCGCTGCAGATTGGTGGACATGCAGTCCACCTCGGGGTTGGAGTAGACCGTCGAAAAGTACAGTGCCTGCTGCAGTACGCCGTAGCTGGTCTTGAACGCGACCATGCAGGAGTAGTACCAGAAGCTGTTGTGGTAGGTCGGTTTCATCACCCAGTACTGCGCGGCCCGGTGGCCGGCGATCGTGGTTTCCACGGCGTCGGGGGCCAGGGATTGCTCGTAGGTGCGCCAGATGATGGGCTCGACGGCCATCTGATAGTTGCCCGCGTCGAAGTGGCAGCGCAGCCCGTCCTCGTGTTCGGGCGGCGTGAACGCCAGCCCGAGGCGCTGTAGGGCGTCGAAGGGAATGTCCTCGCACGCGTCGAAGGGGCGGGGGTCGGTCGTCGCCACGATGGGGCTCTTCATGGTGGTCTCCATCGGCTGGGCGGTGGACCGCAGCTCGACGGGCCCACCCTCGCTCGGCCCCGGCGGCGCGCACTGCCAGCCCACGGCCAACGCCGTGGCCAGCGCGCCCAGCGCGGAGATCACACGTAGATTGGCAAACACACGACACCCCTTCACGGCTCGGCGGTCCACCTGCCGGAGTGTACAAGTCGAGTGCGCTGCCATCACAGTCAAATTTGAACTAGTTCTAAACCAGCACCGCTCGGGGGCGGACGAGGCTGCGCCAAGGCCGGTGGTCGGTCGTCGCGGTGGATCTGGCTTTCCGCAACGCGACCTTGCCTGACGGAGCCGTGGTCGTTGGCGTCATTGCGGGTAGTGGGTCAGTTTGAAGCGATGTAATTCGTCAGGTCGCGCGATCCTAGTGGGATGATGGATGGCATGCCTGACCGCTCACGTAAGCGCCCGCGGGACCTGAACGCGCTGGCTGCATCCATCGTGGCTGATGCTACCGACGAGGCGCCGGACCAGTACACCTACCGGGTTGAATGGTCGGCTGAAGACAGCGAGTGGGTCGGGTTATGCGCCGAGCTGCCATCGTTGTCGTGGCTGGACCCAGACAAGGCGAAAGCACTCGCCGGCATTGAACGTCTGGTGCAGAACGTTGACGCGGGCAAGGACCCAGCGGCGATCGCACTGGGCCGCAAAGGCGGCTTGAAGGGCGGCGCGGCCAGGGCCGCGAAGCTCAGCCCCAAAGAACGCAGCGCCATAGCGAGAAAAGCCGCCCAGGACCGTTGGCATAGACCCGATAACGAGGTTATCGGCTAGCGGCGACAATCCCTCAGTTACCGAGGGATTCTCGTATACAATCGGACTGCATTGCACTAGAGCAGTCGTAACAACTAAATGGTGGACGGTAGGGGACTCGAACCCCTCGGGCAAAGGTTTTCCAGACTCCCGCCCGGCACCGTGCACCGCCCAGTGTGAGAGGCCCGTGACCTCGCCTTTCGACGAGGCCACGGGCGGTGTCAACCCCCTATGGGGGCTCGAACACCAACACGATCAAGAGGGTCCGGTGCGAGATTCGCACCATCGCCTTGATCGTGAGGCGGGGTCGAGGGTTCATCTCGACCACCTCCTATCTCTCGGAGGGAGCCGTTTGCCGACTCCTCTGTAACCTCAACCCCGGTGCCAGCCGGGGTTGAGGTGTCTCTGAGGATGTAGTGACCACGTCGGTGTTCGTCTTTATCGACCTTGCCTAACCGCACCACATAGTTAATCGCGTTGCGTACTGCCGATCGCGAAGCGCCGCTACCGTTTTCACGGGCAAAGAGGTGGATGTCATCCACGTCGAGCACTTGGCCCCGATGTTCCTCAAATACGTTGAGCACCACATCTGTAATCGACGTGGGCCGTGTTTCCTCGGGTTGACCGGCATCTTCGCCAGCGCGAGTAGGCGCTGCATACCGTGCAATGAACGGTTGGATGTTCGCCCGCATCGCGCGGAGCTCCGCAAGCTGCCGCTGTTTATCCGCGATGTCTTGTTCGAGCCGGAGCTCTGTGGCCAAGATGTCTCGCTCGAATCGTCTTACCGGTCCGGCTAGGGCCTGCATCGCATCGTCTCCGTTTGACATGCAAATCACCCTACCACCTGCCCCTGCGATTCGCGTATCCCAAGCGTGTGAGTATCTGTAAATGACATATACAGCGACATATTCGCAGTTCAAAGTGGTTGCGTTGGTTCGGTCCTCTCAAGCATAATGGTCAGTATGGTTAACCGGCTCTCCACCGATCAGCGGGCGCAGATCGTTGCCTGCTTGTGCGAGGGGTTGAGCATCCGCGCGACGGTGCGGATGACTGGGGCCGCGAAGAACACGGTCACCAAATTGTTGGTGGAGCTGGGCGGCGCGTGCGCCGAATATCAGGCTGCGGCGCTTTTCGACTTGCCCTGCAAGAACATTCAGTGCGATGAGATCTGGTCGTTCTGCTACAGCAAGCAGAAGAACATCCCCGAGGAACACCGTGGCGAGTACGGCTATGGCGACGTGTGGACCTGGACCGCGCTGTGCGCCGACACCAAGTTGGTGCCCTCGTGGCTGGTGGGCGAGCGCACCGCAGAAGATGCTGAAGTGTTCATACGGGACTTGGCGTCCCGGCTCGCTAACCGGGTCCAAATCGCCACCGACGGTCTACGCCTGTACGTGAATGCCGTCGAGTCCGCGTTCCATGGAGACATCGACTACGCGATGTTGCACAAGCTCTACAACGCCCCTGCCGCGGAAGGCAACGAGCGCCGATACAGTCCCGCTGTCTGTACCGGAATCGACATCCGCAAGGTCAACGGCAGCCCCGACCTGGCCAAGGCCAGCACGTCATATGTGGAGCGCCAGAACCTCACCATGCGGATGGGGATGCGCCGTTTCACCCGCCTGACCAACGCCTTCTCCAAGAAGGTGGAGAACCTGGCGTACGCGGTGTCGCTGCACTACATGGACTACAACTTCGCGCGGCCCCACCAAACCCTCACCCGGGCCACCGACGGCCGTAAGACAACGCCCGCGATGGCCGCCGGCGTCACCAACCATGTGTGGACCTACCGCGACATTGCCGCCCTGCTCGACTGAAGCAGCGACGCGCTGCGCCCTACGGTACTCAATCAATGTGACTTACATCACAATAATTGCTTGATGGTCCGATATGTGCTTATGCACGCGCTATAACGCGCCCGTTCCTGGCCCCCAGGAACACGCAGAGGCCCGAAAAGAACCCGGGGAGGGAGATTTCCCGCCATGTGTCGATAAGCCGGCTTTGGGGGGATTCTAGGGCTGTTCATGCAGGTCGCGATAGGTCTCAACACTATGCCCCCACGCCGTTTCCGGTGGTTGACACTGTCTGTCGGCGTGTCTACATTCGGACTTACTCACCCAGCCCTTATCGCAGGGCTGGGTCTTTTTTTGGCCTGATCAGGCTAAGGTCGCACGGGTGAAAGTAGGCGTCTACGTCGACGCGTTCAACCTGTACTACGGCATGCGAGACAACTGCGGTCGCGGCACTTCTGGCTGGCGCTGGCTCGATATCCGCGCTCTGGCCACAGGACTTGCCCAATGGCAGGGCTCGATCATCGAACGGATTGTCTACTGCACCGCTTACGTTGACGCGATCGAAAGTCGAGCGGCTCATGCGGATCAATCCGTATACATAAAGGCGCTTCGCCAACATGGGTCAATCGACATTCTACAGCTCGGCACCTACGTTGCGTGGCCGAAAAAACTGCCCCTCGCAAACGAATTGCCTTCGGGGAAAGCCGAAGTCATTGTGCCAACGGGTACGGAGACTTGGACCGGACTTCCGATCACCACGCACACCGCAGGTCTATCCAGTCCCAACCCACACGGTGACATGTTCCTAGCTACCGTCCGCAATCGCGAAGAGAAGGGCTCTGATGTAAACGTGGCGACACACTTGCTCGCCGACATATTTTGGGGCCACATCAACGCCGCGATCGTCATTTCCAATGATTCCGACCTGGCCCTACCCCTATCCCTAGCTCGCACCTTCGTGCCCGTGGGAACCGTAAACCCAGGCATCAAACCGCTAGCAGGAGCGCTCAAAGGCGATAAGAACGAAGGCCCAGGCGGACACTGGTGGCGGAGACTGTCCGACCAGGACTACTACCTGAACCAGATGCCAAATCCGGTCGATCAGTACTACAAGCCTGCCGACTGGTAGCTACCGAGTCATTTGACTGACTGCGCCCCTCTTACGCAGTCCCGATTCAAACTGACCCACTACCTCATTGCGGGGCGATCGTAGGTTAGTCGTTGAATTACGTTGGCGGCCATAGCCTTTGGAAGGAAATCCGTCAATTCAGGCCTGCAATGACAGATGAGCCCCGGATGTCGTTTCGTCGAAGCGGGCCAATCGAGGGCGTCGTTCTTTCAAAGCGCCGATGATTCAGCACTCGCGATCATCGAACTCCCCCGTCGGATTTCCCCATGTGCCCTTTGACTCGTTCGCTTAGCGACGTGCCTGGACTTAGCCCCGCCCCAGGCATGAGCCGGTGTGTTGCGCTGACCTCCCAGCCTCCACGGTGTATCCGACTATAGTACGGTTATAC
The DNA here is from genome assembly GCA_002102225.1 of Mycobacterium interjectum. Taxonomy (GTDB): domain Bacteria; phylum Actinomycetota; class Actinomycetes; order Mycobacteriales; family Mycobacteriaceae; genus Mycobacterium; species Mycobacterium interjectum_B. The sequence goes on along the minus strand of LQPB01000055.1, from coordinate 11,179 downwards.
CAACTAAAGTACGCTTAAGCCAACTATAATGCGCTTAGCTGTAGGTATCGCGTGGAGGCTCCGATGCAGTTGAACCGACCTTTCGCCACAGTGACCCCGACGCTCGATGGCGATGTGTTGACAATCTTGGCGACGCACGACGCCGCGTTCACCACTGGCCAAATCCATCGAATCCTGGACGGCTTCTCCGAGGAAGGGATACGCAAGGTCCTCGCGAGGCTCGTTCTCCAGGGCGTGGTTCTGGCCGATCGAGTGGGTAACGCGTTTGTCTATCGACTCAACTCCGAGCATCTTGCGGCCGAGCCGATCAAAGCACTAGCGCGGCTGACAAGCACATTTTTTTCTCGCCTTGAGCAACACCTCGACGGCTGGGATCAACCGCTGGCGTATGCGGCGGTTTTTGGATCCGCGGCGGCGGGCCGGATGACGCTGCACAGCGACGTCGACATCTTCTTGGTACGTGGTAGGGATGCGGCAGAGAGCATTTGGTCATGCCGTGTCGGCGAGCTCAGGACCGCGGTGACTGGATGGACCGGCAACGATGCGCGCGTTGTCGAGTTCACGATCGACGAGCTGCGTCGTTTGGGCGCCGAGCCCATGGTCCGCGATGTCGTAGAACATGGCCTTACCGTGGCCGGTTCGCGAGCGTGGTTAATTAGGCAACTCCGAGCGGTTCCGAAGAAAGATCGAGCATGATGACCAGGCGCGCGAGGCAGTGCTCCGAAGCCGTCCGGGTGGGCCGGCTGAAGAAGGCGACAGAGTTCCACGATGCCGCTGTGCTCATCGAAGATGACGCGCCGAACGCGGCGGTAGATCTATTCGTTGACGCCGGTATCGCTCCTGCTGACGCCATATGTTGTTGTCGACTGGGCGTGTACTCCGCCGGCGAGAGTCACAATGAGGCGATCACCTTATTGGAAAAGGCGGAGCGTGACGTAGCAAGGCACCTCCAAACCCTGCTGAACCTGAAGTCCAAAGTCGCATACTCCCACCAACCGGTGACCACGGACGATCGCAAAAAGGCCAGCCGAGCGGCCTTGAAGTTGGTCGAGGCTGCCCGCCGCGTCGCACAACCCGCGACCGGCCACGGCAGATGACGGCTCGCTTATGCTGGAACCCGTTTCAGTTTTGGCGTGAAGGGACGCGGCGTGCAGCTTTCTTTCGACAACCGGACGTACCTGGTCACCGGTGGTGGCAGCGGGATCGGTAAGGGGGTCGCGGCCGGGCTGGTGGAGTCCGGGGCGTCCGTCATGATCGTCGGTCGCAACCCGGACCGGCTGGGGGCCGGCGTCCGGGACATCGAGCTGCTCAAGGCAGACGGCTCGATCCGGTACGAGCCCGCCGACATCACCAACGAGGAGGAGGCCGCCCGCGCGGTCGACGCGGCCACCGCCTGGCACGGCCGACTCCACGGCGTTGTGCATTGCGCGGGTGGGTCGGAGACCATCGGCCCGATCACCCAGATCGACTCGGAAGCCTGGCGTCGCACGGTCGATCTCAACGTCAACGGCACCATGTACGTGCTCAAGCACGCCGCCCGCGAGCTGGTGCGCGGCGGCGGCGGATCGTTCGTCGGGATCTCCTCGATCGCGGCCAGCAACACCCACCGGTGGTTCGGCGCCTACGGCGTCACCAAGTCGGCCGTCGACCACATGATGCAGCTCGCCGCCGACGAACTCGGCCCCTCCTGGGTCCGGGTCAACAGCATCCGTCCGGGCCTGATCCGCACGGATCTGGTCGTGCCCATCACGCAGTCACCCGAGCTGAGCGCGGACTACCGGCAGTGCACGCCGCTGCCGCGGGTGGGCGAGGTCGAGGACGTCGCCAACCTGGCGATGTTCTTGCTGTCCGACGCGGCTAGCTGGATCACCGGGCAGTGCATCAACGTCGACGGCGGCCACATCCTGCGCCGCGGCCCGGACTTCTCGGCGATGCTGGAACCGGTGTTCGGCGCCGAGGGATTACGCGGAGTGGTCTGAGCTTCCGGCGTCCCGGGCGGAGAGGGTGGCGAGGGCCGACCAGTCCAGGTGCCCGCCGCCGGTCGCCACCAGGGTGAGGAAGCGGTCGCGCAGCAGGCTGGCCACCGGCAGCGGCACCTGAAGCTGCTCGCCGGCCGCGAGCACCAGCCGGACGTCCTTGAGGCCCAGGCTCGCCGCGAAGCCGGCCGGCTCGAACTCCTGGCGCGCGATCAGCCCGCCGTAGGTCTGATAGGCCGGCGCGGCGAACAACGTCGACGTGAGGATGTCGACGTACTGCTGCCTGTCGACACCGGCCTTGGACACCAGCGCCACGGCCTCGGCGATCGTTTCGATCGCCGACGCGAGCAGGAAGTTGCCGCTCAGCTTCACCAGGTTGGCGGTGTGCGGCTGCTCCGACACCACAAAGGTGCGCTGGCCGATCTCGTCGAACAGTTGCGACAACGGCTGCAGCACCTCCGGGGCGCCCGCCGCGATCACGAAAAGCTTTGCGGCAGTGGCTGCTTCGGGCCTGCCGAACACCGGCGCGGCGGCGTAGCGTTGGCCGGCTTCGGCGTGCGCCGCGGCAAGGCGCTGCGACAGCGCGACGCTGATGGTGCTCGACGACAGGTGCGTGGCCCCCGCGGGCAGCGAGGCCGCGATCCCGTCCGGGCCGAGCGCGACGGCCTCCACGGCCCGGTCGTCGGCCAGCATGGTGAACACCACCTCGGCCCGGCACGCCTGCGCCACGGTGCGCGCCGCGGTCGCGCCGCGCTGCACGAGGGCCTGCGCCTTGTCGGGGGAGCGGTTGTACACGGTGACGCGGTGACCCGCTTTCATCAGGTTCGCGGCCATGCCCTGGCCCATATTTCCCAGGCCGATGAATCCGATGTCCATGCCATACACTCTGCCTTCTATGAAGCGACTCGAGGGCAGGCGGATCCTGGTGACCGGCGCCGCGTCGGGGATCGGCCAGGCGACCGCGCTGCGGTTGCTCGACGAGGGCGCCGCCGTGGTGGCCTCCGACGTCGCCGAGGACGGCCTGGCCCGGACCAAGGCGCTGGCGGATGAGGCCGCGACCGCCGACCGCCTCACCACCATGGCGATGGACGTGGCCGACGAGGAGTCGGTGATCGACGGCGTCCGCCGGGCCGTCCAGATCCTCGGCGGCCTGGATTCGCTGGTCAACGCGGCCGGTATCCTGCGCGCCGCGCACACGCACGAGACCAGCCTCGAACTGTGGAATCGGATCGTCGGCATCAACCTGACCGGGACCTTCCTCGTGGTCCGCGAGGCGCTCGGTGCCCTGCTGGCGAATCCGCGCAGCGCGATCGTGAACTTCAGCTCGACGTCGGCGTCGTTCGCCCATCCATACATGGCGGCCTACGCGGCGAGCAAGGGCGGAATCCAGGCCTTCACGCATTCGTTGGCACTCGAATACGCCAAACAGGGACTGCGCGCGGCGTGCGTGGCGCCGGGCAGCATCAAGTCCGGAATCACCGATGCCACCGGGGGATACATTCCCGAAGACGCTGACTGGTCACTGTTCCCCAGGCTCATGCCCATCCTGCCCACCACTGTCGAATCCAGCGGGGCGGGAATGGCCGAGCCCAGTGCGATCGCCGGCGTCATCGCCATGCTGGTGTCCGAAGACGGCGCCTGGATCACCGGCACCGAAATCCGCATCGACGGCGGCACGCACGCCTGAGTCGACTCGCTGCGGGCCTCACGTGGCACGGCGAGAAAAGCGGGCCGGGACGGTTCCGCTTGTGCAGGCTATGTCGGGTTGGGATTTCGCCAGTCGGCGAAGCGGATGTCGCCACTCGGATCGGCGGCGTCGCGCTCGAGTTCTTCGATGTAGCCCGGCTGGTTCCTGAGCGCGTCCTCTAGGGCAGTACGCACGACGGCCGGAGTGAGGGTGACAGTGCCATCCGGGCTGGTGGTGACCAGATAGACGCTATGTTGCGCGGCCTTAGGGAGTGTGATTCGCCGACGGCTGTCAACTTCGATTAGCTCCATGGGTTCGCTCCCTTGACGCGGGTTCATTCCCGCGATTTTCATCCGCTGCAGCTCCACTATAGGTTTCCAACACCCTATCGGTCCAATGGGTAAAATGGGTGTCGGGGTATCGGGGAAATCGGGTGTTAGGCTGAGGGGTCATTCGGCATCGAAAGGCGCCCTCCTTGCCTCTTTCCTTCGCACCGGTTGCAGCGGACCGCTGGCGGTCCCTGGCCGGCAGCACGCACCACTACGAACGAGCGGTTCGCGCGGCCATTACCCCGATTCTGGAAGATCTCGATGCGCATCCTGAGTTGCACCGAGTCGGGGCCAGCCAGTTCCGGACAACGCCGACTACCTGGGCGCGCACCGTGGACGTCGGCGAAGGGGCGAGTTGGATGGTTGTCTGGACGACCGGCGAGACTGCCGGTGATATTCGGATTCTGCGCATCGAACCCGCTCCGTCCATGAGTTGAGATCCCTGCGGGAGTAACGGAAGCCTTAGGCGCGTCGCCGGCTTTGCCGAGGCTCAACGCCTAGTTGACGCACGGTACCCCGCCGCCGTCGATCGGTTTCCCCTGATCGGGCGTCGGGTAGGTAGTGGCGGCGCCGTTGTAGTAGTACGTGTTCGACTTGCTGGTCGTCGTGTCGTCCATCGTGGTGTCGTCCTGGACGGGCATCGAGAAGTTGGTGTCCACGGTCACGCGGATGTGCCCGGGCTGCACGGCGGCGTTGGGCTGCTTGGGCGCATCGAGCCCGAGCAGGGTTGCCACGTTACGCGCGTCGGTCTCCGCGCCGGCGCCGTACGCGATGGTGGTGGCGGTCGGTTCACCCGAATTGCGGTCGCGCACTTGACCCGCGGTGTAGCCGCGCTTCTTCAGGGCGCGGGACACCTCGGTGGCGAGCCCGCTCATGCTGCCGGCATTAATCACGTCGACGACGGTTGACGGGTTGGGTTTGGCGGCGGTGGTGGCGGCCGTGGTCGATGCCTGTGGCGCGCCGATCGCCTCGGCCACCTCGGCCTTGATCGCCGCCGGGTCGATGATGTTCACGTCCTGGCCGTCGATGTTGTCGTAGCGCACGACGGGCAGCGTCCGGAATTCGACGTTGCCGCTGGAGAACAGCGTGCCCAGGCGCTGAATCAGTTCCTCGTCCCAGCCGGACGACAGGACCACATCCTTGCGCGCCACCGCCATCAGGCTCTTGAGCTTGTCGATGTTGGTGAAGGTGCCCGAGGCCTGCAGCTCCTGCATGACCGACGAGATGAACGCCTGCTGCCGGTGGGTGCGGTCCAGGTCCCCGTTTTCCAGGCCGTGCCGCTGCCGAACGAACGAAAGCGCTTGGGAGGCATCCAGTCTCTGCCGCCCGGCCGGGAAGTCGGCGCCCGAATACGAGTCGTAGACAGCGTGATTCAGGCAGACGTCCACGCCGCCCAGCGATTGGGCCAAGTCGTAGAAACCGGCCAAGTTGACCTCGGCGAAATAGTCGATCGGAACGCCGGTGAGGCTGCGCACCGCGCGCAGGGTCGCCGCCCGGCCCGCCTCCCGGCCCTTCGTCTCGAGTTCCTTCTGGCTGTAGGTGCCCTGATTGGCGAGCTTGTTGGCGACGTATTGCTTGGTAAGTCCGTACGCCTCTTTGATTTTGATGTGGTTGTATCCGGGGACCCCGCTGAACGCCACCCAGTCGTCGCGGGGAATGGAGAAGGCGACGACCTTGTTGTCGGCGCCGATGTGCACCAGGATCAGCGTGTTGGTGTTGTAGCCGCCGTCGTCGGAATCGCCGGCGTGCAAGTGCTTGAGGATCGACCACGGCAGGTCGTTGCCGTCCTGGTCTTTGCGCGAGTCGAGCCCGATGAGCAAGATGTTCATGTTGTCCCCGCTGGAGCGCGGGTCCTCCGGGGACAGCGCGTCGGAGACCGTGATGCCGCCGAGCGCGCCGTGGGCCACGTAGTACCCGGCCCCGGTCATCAGCACGGCCCCCACCGACACCAGCGCCATCAAGCCCCGCGCCAGTCCCCTGCGAAGGCGCGACGGCGGGGCGGCGGCGCGGTGGCGATGATAGGCACCGCCGGAGGGTGCCATCAAAGTCCTCGCGCTTTCACCAGCGCACCACCCATCACCGCAACGGCGGTTTGCGGTGATGTCGCTTGCAGCATGCCGTCAAGTATGCGTGAGCTTGCTGTGATCCCCCCAATTCAGCGGGTGGATGTAACGAGGCTCACCCGCGCGGAGCGGGGCGCATTTCACCGGGCCGGCCCGGGTCCTACCAGCGTTTTTGGCCACAATTGCGGCGCGTGCTGTCGGGGATAGCGAGCCCAACTTGTCACCGAACCGATGCCATCCCGCGGCACCTGGCGGCTTCAGGCGGGTCTGAGCTGCCAGCCGTTCGTATCGGGCCTCGGTGATGCGTCATGGGGGCCGTGCCGTGGTCAGTGGGCGTCAGCTCGATCGCGCGCCGGCGGCACGCGGGACCGGGAGGCAACCGGATGGTTTTCGAGTGGCCTGGTCGCACTCCATGGTATTTAAAACTGAAACTATTTCCAACGTATGCCATCCTGCAAACGCCGTTTCGTCCCCGCGGGCCGCGGACGGTCCACGTTGTTTACCCATCGAAGTTGGTTGTGCGGCAGTGTGTTTCGGGGCCGGGAGCCCTACTCGCGGGTAATTTCGCGTTGAAATTTGCTATCCGTCCTGCGTGTTCGCCAGCTCGCCGCAGCATAGGCAGTGATCAGCGCCGCAGTCAGAATCGTTACGTTGCTGGCCGCGGAAGTCATGGAACGGCTTTATTGAATTGTTCCAAGCCGCACCAGATTCCGAGCCTGTTTCGGGTACCGTGCAGCCCACGTCAGATCGACGCCAGTTGCGATTATTGGAGGGCGGCGGAAATCGTCCGTGCATTGTGCCTTCCGATTGCCCGCGACCTAGATGACACCTTCCCCGACCTGAAAACCGTTAAGGCATGACTCCACAGCGGCTAGAGCCGCAGCATCGACGCGAACAGCTGCTTGATGCCGGAGCTGCGCTGTTCGCGGAGAAGTCATATGAAGATGTGATGATGGAGGATGTCGCTCTCCACGCAGGTGTGTCGAGGGGAACGCTGTATCGCTACTACCCGAACAAGCGCGACTTCTACATAGCGATATTCAAGCGAGCTGGTAACCGGTTGCTGACACGCGCCAGCCCTGATCCGCGGTTACCGCTCGCAGAACAGCTTGCTAGCGGACTTGAGGCCTACATCCAATATTTTGTCGATCACCCGTTTGAAGCGATCGCGATCAACCGCGGCGCATTGTCGGATGACCCGTCAATCCAGGCGATCGTCACCGAAGAGCTGAACGCGGTCGGCCAACGCCTGATCGACGAACTCGTCGCGGAGGGACGTCTGCGCGATGTCACCGAGGTCGCCGTAGAGGGTTGGTTGGCGTTCGTTCGTGCGGCCTGCGTGAAATGGGTTCAGTTACAGAAGATTTCGCGGGCAGACCTCACCGAGGTGTGCCTACGCGCGTTCGGCTGCGCTCTTGAGTTCTCTGAGAAGCCGCGTGCGCGGTCGGATGTATGCAATATGTGACCTCCGTTGGTTATTCCCCTTGACTTCTTCATCATCACGCGATCCCGAGGGAGAGAGGCACGTATGGCCACACGCAGCACCCGCCGCGCCCGCATCGCAGAGGCCACCCGACGCGACATCCTGGCAGCAGGACGCGAAATCTTTTCCCAGCAAGCCTATTCCGAGGCCACAATTACACAAATATGCTACGAAGCGAGCGTCACCCGTGGAGTCCTGCAACATCAGTTCGGTAGCAAGCTGGGTCTATTTGTTGCCGTATTCGAAAGCCTCCAACACGACGCGTCCGTCCAGATAAGCGAAGCCATCGACCAGCACCAAGACCCGCGGGAACAAGCACGCGCCGGCGTCGCTGCATTCTTAGACGCATGCACCCAACCCGCATACCAGACCGTTGTGCTCAAGGAAGGCCCCGCGGCTATGGGCTGGGAACGCTGGCGAGAACGCGTCGCGCATTGCTACGCCGACCTGGTACGAGCATTTGTCGACATGCTCGCACCCGCCGGACAGGATGAGTACGCGTCGGCCATCCTCACGGCAACTATGCGCGGCGTCTTGACTGAATTGTCCTTTCAAATCGCACAATCCAGCGATCAAGCCTTGGCCCGCGACCACGGACTGCTCATTGTGAGCTGCATTTTGAATTGCTTTCGCGCGACATCTCCCGACAGTGCTTCGCCTGAACCGATCCGTGTCGGTATCGGCCAACTGCGCGCCGGTGCCAGCAGATATCTGGACCGCGTAGCGGCCGGCGAAACCATCGATGTGCTCCGTCGCGGCCGCGTCGTCGTAAGCCTGCAGTCCACGCGCTGACCAACTCGACGCGGCGAGTGGCAACCGGCAACAGCGGAACCGCCAACGTTGGCGTTTCGTCCAAGGCAGTGCCGGGTTTACGCTGCGCAGGTCGGCGCGGCTTCGCCCTGCTTGGTGGGCGCTCGGTAGCATGTGTTGCACGGTTGAGTGCCTAGTGGGATGAGGGGAACGAGACCATGGCCCGTGCGGATCTCCTCTTGGCGCTCGTTCAGTCCGGCGCTGGTGGTGACGACTTGGCTTTTCGTCGAGCCGCGGAGGCGTTGATCGCAGAAGAAGAGAACAAGAAGCATAACGTGCTGGCCTCGCAGCTCACCGAGGCGCTTCGCCGAAAAAGGTCCGTCAATGCGACCAGCGTGACGGCGTTGAGTCGCAACGAGGCCACCCGTGGGTTGTTCCATGAGCAGGAGCCCGAGCGCCGTATAGCGGATTTGGTTTTGCCTGCGGAAGCGCGCCAGTCCGTGGCGCAACTTGTTGAAGAGCATTATCGACGCGATCTGTTGCGTAGCCACGGTGTCGAGCCGCGTCATCGCATCCTGCTTGTGGGTCCCCCCGGTGGTGGCAAAACGTCGCTGGCGGAGGCGATTGCTACAGAGCTTGCGGTCTCGCTGCTCAGCGTTCGATACGAGGGTCTGATCGGAAGCTTTCTCGGCGAGACGGCGTCACGGATGGAGGCGCTGTTCGACGCGGTGCGCGTTCGGCCATGTGTTTTGTTTTTCGACGAGTTCGATGTGGTGGCCAAGGAACGCGGTGACACCCATGAGACGGGCGAGATCAAGCGGGTGGTCAGTTCGTTGCTGCTGCAAGTCGACCGTCTACCGAGCCACGTTGTCGTGATTGCTGCGACCAACCATGCGGAGCTGCTTGACAGGGCTGTCTGGCGCCGGATGCAGCTGCGGCTGGAGCTTCCGCACCCCACGAGGGCTGGGAAAATCGAATGGCTGCAGGGGTGGTCGGCCAAGACCGGAATCGAGTTGGGACTAAGCCCGCGGACCATTGCGGACCGGCTCGTTCGGGTCAGCTTCGCCGAACTCGAGGAATTCGCGCTCGACGTGCAGCGCCGTTCGATCCTGTCTGGGCCCGAGCCTGATGGCGCGGCTGTCACCCAGCAGGTGCTCAAGCAGTGGGCCGCCCGCGCTGGCGATGGCGATGACGCAGATTAATGCCGCCCGACGGTGAGGTCGGCGCGAGCCGGCCGGTGATCTTGGGACGGATCGCTGCGCCTCGTCCGATCGCACCTCGACGTGGCGGAGGTGGCCGAGCTCAGTTCACCGATCCGGCCGCGCGGGCTCGTCGGATCGATGCGCGATTCGATGAGGCGCTGGCCGCCATCGGTGATCAAATACTTATCGCGGAATCGATCCAAGCCGCCGATCCACAGCTTGTCCTGGTGTTCGAGGCGCTTGATGAGCAGATCGACCTCAGCAACGTCGCGGAGAGATTGGGCATCGAGATCCTGATTGAAGTCGAGGATGCCGTTCTGCCATCCGACGGCGTTCGCCTCATGAGCGAGAAGCCCAGGAATGCCTTCGTTTCGTCGTGCCTGCACGCGCTGTGCGTGAATCAGGCAGCGCTGGACAATCTGCTGTCGCTGTGGCGCGCCTGGAAAGACACGCAGCAACTGCCGCGCGGCTATTCGCCGCTGCGCAACCTGTTCGCCCACCTTCGGGATGTTCGCCCCTGGGGACCGCAAGACCGGCTCCGCACGATAGATTGGGCCGACTATTTCGAGGGGCGAATCGACGATCGTCCGCACTCGGTCGAAATCGAACTCTGGTATCGCCGAACCCCTTCGGTGCGCGACAAGAGTCAACACGAAGTCACTGCTCTGGTCGAACAGGCCGGAGGCCGCGTCACCACGGTGCGGATCATTGATCAGATCGGATATCACGGGCTTAAGTGCGAGGTACCGACCGAACTGCTTCGCCGCCTTGCGGCTGGCGATTTCGACGGTGTTCAGGTCGTCCGTTCCGCCAACGTGATGTACCTGCGGGTTACAGGGCAGTCGCTACCGATCGCGGGCCCCTCGACAGAGATTCAAGGCGACATCGAGGATCCGCTACCCGGTGGGGATCCAGTACTGTGCCTGCTTGATGGCGTGCCCATGGCGAACCATGTTCTACTGCGGGATCGCGTAATCGTTTCTGATCCTGACGATCTCGCCCGTTCGGTGACTGTTGACGAACGACGTCACGGGACCTGGACGGCCTCGGTAGCTGTGTGGGGAGATCGTGGTTCGAATCAGCCACCAGCCGCGCGGCCGGTTTTGGTTCGTCCGGTATTGGTGCCCTCTGATGAGACGAGCGATCGGACCGAGGAGCTTCCCCCCAACGAATTAGCACCGGATCTGATGTGGCGCGTCTTCCGTGAACTATTCGACGGCACACCAGACCAACCCGCCGCAGCCCCGACCGTCGCCATTGTCAACATCTCGGTGGGCGACCCGGCCTCACCATTCGACACCGTCGTGTCGTCCTGGGCGCGCATCATCGATTGGCTGAGTTATGAGTATGGCGTTCTCATCGTGATTTCGGCCGGAAACCATGGGACGCTGAGGTTGTTGTCGCCTGCCAGGGTGATGGGACCTCTGGTTTGCCATGAGCATGGGACCGGGTTGTTCCGGTTGTAGGCCGTGTGTTGATAGTGGCGGAAGGGGTGGTTGCCGGTCAATCCGACGCAGTCGGAGAGGCCGGCTTTCGGTTTCCTGGCTTCTGGCGTTGCCGGTAGGACTCGCCTTCGACGACGAGTTCGTAGGCCGCTGATTGCAGTCGGTCCGGGTCTGCTGCACGGATAGGTGACAGTTTCGGTTACGCGGCCTGATGGGCCGGTGTGGCCATGATTGCTTCGAATTC
>LQPB01000054.1 GCA_002102225.1 Mycobacterium interjectum | reverse complement strand
GTATCCGACACCGCATCACGGATCCTGGCGTCGTTCGCCCCGGCCATCGCGTCGAAGGACCCGCCGATCGCGAGGGTCGCCGAGGTCAACACCGTCGTCGCGCGCGAGAACACCGCGCCGCGCAGCAGGCCGGCGACCGACAGCGGCGCCACCCGCAACACCGGACGCACCGACCCCCGGTTGTCCTCGTGGTCGAGCCAGACCACGTCACTGCGGTCCGGGATGGCCGGGGCGAACGACGCCAGGATCCGTGATGCGGTGTCGGATACCTCGCTCAGCGCCGCGACGGCCTCGGCGCGCGCCGCCGCCGCCCTGGGATCGCCTTTGGTGTCGTTTCTGGTGTCGATCGCCGAGCGTGCCGCGGTGGCCGTGTCGCGCAGCGCCGTCAGGTAGGTCGCCATCTCCTCGTCGAGGCGATCGATGCGGCCCGGCGTGCCGTCGTGGATGGCCGCGGCGAAGTTCGCGGTGGTCGCCTCCAGCCGCTGGGTCAGCTCGGGCTCCACCAACCGGGTGATGCGCCGCGCGACGACGCCGAGCGCGGCCGACGTCAGCTCGGCGGTGGCCACCGACGTGACCCGGTCGACCAGCTCGTGCGCCTCGTCGACCACCAGCAGCGCGTGCTCGGGCAGCACCGCCGAGTCCGCGACGGCGTCGATGGCCAGCAGCGCATGGTTGGTCACGACGACGTCGGCCCGGCCGGCCTCGCCGCGTGCCCGTTCGGAGAAGCACTCGGAGCCGAACGGACACCGCGCCACCCCCAGGCATTCCCGCGCCGAGACGCTGACCTGCGACCAGGATCGGTCCGGCACCCCGGGTTTCAGGTCGTCGCGGTCGCCCGAATCGGTCGTCGATGCCCAGGCGGTGAGCCGTTGCACGTCGCGGCCCAGCGCGCTGACCGCCACCGGATCGAAGAGCTCCTCCTGCGGCCGCTCGTCATCCGGGTCGTCGGCGGCGCCACCGTTGTGAACCTTGTTCAGGCACAAGTAGTTTCGCCGGCCCTTCAGCAATGCGAAGCGCGGCCGCCGCGGCAGCGCCCCGGCGAGCGAATCGGCCAGCCGGGGCAGGTCGCGGTCGACGAGCTGGCGCTGCAGCGCGATGGTGGCCGTCGACACCACGACGGGCCCCTCGTCGCCGACCGCGCGGACGATCGCGGGCACCAGGTATGCCAGCGACTTGCCGGTGCCGGTGCCGGCCTGCACGACGAGGTGCTCGCCGGTCTCGAAGGCCCGCTCGACCGCGCTCGCCATCTGCAGCTGGCCCGGGCGCTCGCTACCACCGAGCGCGGCCACGGCGATGGCGAGCAACTCGGGCACGGACATGGACACGTCGGGCGTGGTCATTCCCTTGAGCTCACGTGAGGATGTGTGTCGTGGGGATCGCGGGCTCGCCGTGCGACAGGTGCAGACCTTCCCACGGCAGGCTGCGCAGCCCGGAGGCCACCAGCTCACGCGCCGCCGACAGGTCCGGGCGCGACACCACCTCACCGCCGCGGACCAGCGGCGTCGTCAGCACTCGGCACGGTTCGGCGGTCTCCGGTGGGCGGCCGGCCGGGTGCACCACTTCCTCGGTGATGGTTCCCGTCGGGCGCGCCAGCCGCAGCGCCTCCTTGCGCCCGCCCTGAGATTCCTTGTGGCTGCTCCGCTTTTGCACGGGCATGCCGTCCACCTCCACCAGCTTGTAGACCATGCTGGCGGTCGGCGCGCCGGAGCCGGTCACCAGCGACGTGCCGACACCGAAGCTGTCCACCGGCTCGGCGCGCAGGGCGGCGATGCTGAACTCGTCGAGGTCGCCGGACACCACGATGCGGGTCCGCGTCGCGCCCAGCCCGTCGAGCTGTTCGCGCACCTGACGGGCGAGCACCGCGAGTTCGCCGGAGTCGATGCGCACGGCGCCCAGGTCGGTGCCGGCCGCGGCCACCGCGTTGGCCACGCCGGTCGTCACGTCGTAGGTGTCCACCAGCAGCGTGGTGCCCGCGCCCAGCGCGTCCACCTGTGCGCGAAACGCGGCCAGCTCGTCCGGGCCGTCTCGATGGGTGTGCAGCATCGTGAACGCGTGCGCGGCGGTGCCCTCGGTGGGTATCCCGTAGCGGCGCTGCGCGCCGAGGTTGGAGGTCGCGGCGAAGCCGGCGATGTAGGCGGCGCGGGCCGCGGCGATCGCGGCCCGTTCGTGGGTGCGGCGCGAGCCCATCTCGATCAGGGGGCGGCCCTCGGCGGCGCTGACCATGCGCGCCGCCGCCGACGCGATCGCGGTGTCGTGGTTGAAGATCGATAACGCCAGCGTCTCGAGAAGCACGCATTCGGCGAAGCTGCCGGTCACGGAAAGCACCGGCGAGCCGGGGAAGTACAGCTCGCCCTCGGCGTAGCCGTCGATATCGCCGCCGAACCGGAAATCGCGGAGGTAGCCCACCGTCTCGGGGTCAAGGAACCGCGCCAGCAAACCGCAGGCGTCGTCGTCGAACCTGAACTGCGGCAACGTTTCCAGCAGCCGGCCGGTTCCGGCGACGACGCCGTAGCGGCGGCCGTCGGGCAGGCGGCGGGCGAACAGTTCGAACGTGGTCCGCCGGTTCGCGGTGCCGTCGCGAAGCGCCGCGGCCAGCATGGTCAACTCGTACCTGTCGGTCAGCAGCCCGGCCAGGACCGGCTCGTTCATTCCGCAACGGTAACGGCTGGCGGCGGCCGGTGTGTGTCTCGGTATCGTAGAGGCCATGGTTGTTGCGTCAGCGCCCACGAAGCCCGGCACTACCGGGCAACGCGAGTCGGCTCCGGTAGACGTCACGGCCAGCCCATGGGTCACCATCGTGTGGGATGACCCGGTCAACCTGATGACCTACGTGACGTATGTCTTTCAGAAGTTGTTCGGCTACAGCGAGCCGCACGCCACCAAGCTGATGCTGCAGGTGCACAACGAGGGGAAGGCGGTCGTCACGGCGGGCAGCCGGGAATCCATGGAAGTTGACGTGTCCAAGCTGCACGCCGCCGGTTTGTGGGCGACGATGCAGCAGGGTCGGTGAGGCTCGAGGCCGGCCGGGATTCCTTGTGCGCAAATGGAAGCGCGTCGCGACCGCCAACGGTCCCCGTTTTCGGTCCGGCTTGGCCTCGCACGAGGCCGCCCTGCTCAAGAACCTCGTCACCGCGATGATCGGCCTGCTCGACGAGCGCGAATCCTCGGCGCCCACAGACGAACTCGAGGAGATCACCGGCATCAAGACCGGGAACGCCGAACCGCCCCGCGACCCGACGCTGCGTCGGCTGCTCCCGGATTTCTACAAACCGGACGACACCAAGGGTGACGCCGGCGATGCGGCGCCGGCCGAGGACACCCCCGACAGCCTCAACGCGGCGCTGCGCAGCCTGCACGAGCCGGAGATCATCGATGCCAAACGCGTTGCCGCGCAAAAGCTTCTGGACACCGTTCCGGAGAACGGCGGCCGCTTCGAGCTGACCGAGGAAGAAGCGAATGCCTGGATCGCGGCCGTCAACGACATCCGGTTGACGTTGGGTGTCATGCTCGAGATCGGGCCGGACGGTCCGGAGCGACTCCCCGCCGACCATCCGCTGGCCGTGCACTTCGACGTTTACCAGTGGCTGACCGTCCTGCAGGAGTACCTGGTGCTCGCGCTGATGGGGAAGCCGGCCGGATGAACTCCATCACCGACGTCGGGGGCATCCGCGTCGGTCACCACCAGCGACTCGACCCCGACGCGTCGCTGGGGGCGGGCTGGGCCTGCGGCGTCACGGTCGTGCTCACCCCGCCCGGCACGGTCTGCGGGGTCGATTGCCGCGGCGGCGCGCCGGGCACCCGCGAGACCGACCTGCTGGACCCGGCCAACACCGTGCGCTTCGTCGACGCGGTGTTGCTCGCCGGCGGCAGCGCCTACGGCCTGGCGGCCGCCGACGGCGTGATGCGTTGGCTGGAAGAACACGAACGCGGCGTGAGCCTGGACGGTGGCGTGGTGCCCATCGTGCCGGGCGCGGTGATCTTCGACCTGCCGGTCGGCGGCTGGGGCTGCCGGCCGACGGCCGAGTTCGGCTACGCGGCGTGCGAAGCCGCCGACGCGGGGCCGACGGCCGTCGGGACCGTCGGGGCCGGGGTGGGGGCGCGCGCCGGGGTCCTCAAAGGCGGGCTCGGGACGGCCTCCGTGACTTTGACGACGCCTGCCGCTCCTGGCGTCACCGTCGGCGCCGTGGTCGCTGTGAACTCCGCCGGCGACGTCGCCGACCGCGCGACCGGCCTGCCCTGGATGCCGAGCCTGAGCGAGGAGTTCGGGCTGAGGCCACCGCCGGCCGCGCAGATCGCCGCGTACGCGGAGCTGCCGTCGGCGCTGAACCCGCTGAACACCACCATCGCCGTCGTCGCGACCGACGCCGCGCTGAGCGCGGCCGCGTGCCGGCGCGTGGCGATCGCCGCCCACGACGGCCTGGCGCGCACCATCCGCCCGGCGCACACGCCGCTGGACGGCGACACGGTGTTCGCGCTGGCGACCGGGGCGGTCGAGGTGGCCCCGGCCGTCGATTCCAAACCGCTGCCCGCCGCGTTCTCCCCCGAGACGGCGCTGATCGCCGAGGTGGGGATGGCCGCGGCCGATTGCCTGGCCCGCGCGGTGCTGGTCGCGGTGTTCGCCGCCGAGTCGGTGGCCGGAATTCCGACCTACCGCGACGTGTTGCCCGGGGCGTTCGGCTGACGAAGGGAACTTCGCCGGTAGCCTGGACGATGCCGGGAAAGCGTGAGAAGGGCAGCTATGACCCAGGGACATCCGCGGGCGCCAGCGACCCAGTCGAAGAAGCGGCCGCACTGGGCGGTGGGCGGCGCCACGATCCTCACCTTCGTCGCGTTGCTGTACCTCATCGAGCTGATCGATCAGCTGATGAACCATTCGCTCGACCGCAACGGCATCAGGCCGCTGGAAGCCGACGGGCTGTGGGGGATCCTCTGGGCGCCCTTCCTGCACGCGAGCTGGACGCATCTGCTGGCCAACACCGTGCCCGCCCTGGTGCTGGGGTTCCTGATGACGTTGGCCGGCATGTCCCGGTTCGTGTGGGCCACCGCGATCGTGTGGATCGTCGGCGGCTTCGGCACCTGGCTCATCGGCAACTGGGGTGGCTGCCGCTTCGAGTCAGATCACATCGGGGCTTCCGGCCTGATCTTCGGCTGGCTGACGTTCCTGCTGGTGTTCGGGATATTCGTGCGCAGGTTCTGGGACATCATCACGGGCCTGGTGGTGTTGTTCGCCTACGGCGGCATCCTGGTCAGCGCCGTGCCCGTCCTGGACAAGTGCGGCGGCGTCTCGTGGCAGGGCCACCTGTGTGGCGCGCTGGCGGGTGTCCTTGCCGCCTATGTCCTGTCCGGCCCGGAGCGCAAGGCGCGCACATCGAAGAAAGCCGGCGCACGGCGCCCCAGGACATGAGCTCGCCGTTGGCGCCCGTCGGGGTCTTCGACTCCGGCGTCGGGGGGCTGACCGTCGCGCGGGCGATCATCGACCAGCTGCCCGACGAGGACATCATCTATGTCGGCGACACCGCCAACGGCCCCTACGGTCCGCTCACCATTTCCGAGGTCCGCGCCCACGCGCTGGCCATCGGTGACGACCTCGTCGAGCGGGGTGTCAAGGCGCTGGTGATCGCCTGCAACACGGCGTCGGCGGCCTGCCTGCGCGACGCCCGCGAGCGCTACGACGTGCCCGTCGTCGAGGTGATCCTGCCCGCGGTGCGCCGCGCGGTGGCCACCACCCGCAACGGCCGGATCGGCGTCATCGGCACCCGCGCGACCATCAACTCGCACGCGTATCAGGACGCGTTCGCCGCCGCCCGCGACACGGAGATCACCGCGGTGGCCTGCCCGCGGTTCGTCGACTTCGTCGAGCGCGGGGTGACCAGCGGCCGTCAGGTGCTCGGGCTGGCCGAGGGCTATCTGGAGCCGCTGCAGCGCGCCCAGGTCGACACGCTGGTGCTGGGGTGCACGCACTATCCGCTGCTGTCCGGGCTGATCCAGCTGGCGATGGGCGAGAACGTGACGCTGGTTTCCAGCGCCGAGGAGACCGCCAAGGAAGTGCTTCGGGTGCTCACCGAGCACGACCTGCTGCGGGCTCATGACGCGCCGCCGGCCACCCGCGTGTTCGAGGCGACGGGCGACCCCGAGGCGTTCACCAAACTGGCGGCGCGATTCCTGGGCCCCGCGGTGACGGGTGTTCAGCCGGTGCAGCAAACCCGTGCCCGCTAGCGCGGTGGGGAGATTCTGGTCACATCAAAGCGGCGATGTTTTCTCCATCGTGCGATCGGGCATGGCACAGTAGTGTCCGTGCGAATAACCGTGCTCGGCTGCTCGGGCAGCGTGGTCGGTCCGGATTCGCCGGCATCGGGTTATCTGCTTCGGGCGCCGGATACCCCGCCGCTGGTTCTCGACTTCGGCGGCGGTGTGCTGGGCGCGCTGCAGCGCTACGCCGACCCCGGCTCGGTCCACGTGCTGCTGACACACCTGCACGCCGACCACTGTTTGGACGTGCCGGGCCTGTTCGTGTGGCGCCGCTATCACCCGTCGAAGCCGCACGGGAAGGCGTTGTTGTACGGCCCCGGCGACACCTGGTCGCGGCTGGGGGCCGCGTCGTCGCCCTACGGCGGCGAGATCGACGATTGCTCGGACATATTCGACGTCCGGCACTGGGTGGAGGGCGAGCCGGTGACGTTCGGGGCGCTCACGGTGACGCCCCGGGTGGTGGCGCATCCCACCGAGTCGTATGGCTTGCGCATCACCGACCCCAGCGGCGCGTCGTTCGTCTACAGCGGCGACAGCGGCGTCTGCGATCAACTGATCGAACTGGCCCGGGGCGCCGACGTCTTCCTCTGCGAGGCCTCCTGGACGCACGCGCCGGATCGCCCGCCCGCGCTGCACATGTCCGGCACGGAGGCCGGCAGGGTTGCCAGGCAGGCCGGTGTGCACGAGCTGCTGCTGACCCACATCCCGCCGTGGACGTCGCGCGAGGACGTGATCAGCGAGGCCAAGGCCGAATTCGATGGTCCGGTGCACGCGGTGGTATGCGGTGAGACGTTCGATGTCCGCCGCTCCGAAAGGGTCTGAGCACCCGGCGTTGGCTAGGGTTACTGGGTGTCCAAACGAGAAGACGGCCGCCTCGACGACGAGCTTCGCCCCGTAGTCATCACCCGCGGATTCACCGACCACCCGGCGGGTTCGGTGCTGATCGAATTCGGCCACACCAAGGTCATGTGCACCGCCAGCGTCACCGAGGGGGTGCCGCGCTGGCGCAAGGGATCGGGCC
This sequence comes from Mycobacterium interjectum, assembly GCA_002102225.1. Lineage (GTDB taxonomy): Bacteria > Actinomycetota > Actinomycetes > Mycobacteriales > Mycobacteriaceae > Mycobacterium > Mycobacterium interjectum_B. The sequence goes on along the minus strand of LQPB01000054.1, from coordinate 16,845 downwards.
TGGGGTGGCTGACCGCCGAATACGCAATGCTGCCGTCCGCCACCCATTCCCGCTCCGACCGCGAGTCGGTGAAGGGCCGGCTGAGCGGACGCACGCAGGAGATCAGCCGGCTGATCGGCCGGTCGCTGCGGGCCTGCATCGACCTGAGGGCCTTGGGGGAGAACACGATTGCCGTCGACTGCGACGTGTTGCAGGCCGACGGCGGCACCCGTACCGCCGCGATCACCGGCGCCTACGTCGCGCTGGCCGATGCGGTGACCTATCTGTCGGCGGCCGGCAAGCTGTCGGACCCGCGCCCGCTGTCGTGCGCCATCGCGGCGGTCAGCGTCGGCGTCGTGGACGGCAGGATCCGGGTGGACCTGCCCTACGAAGAGGACTCGCGCGCCGAGGTCGACATGAACGTCGTCGCCACCGACACCGGAACCCTGGTGGAGGTTCAGGGCACGGGGGAGGGCGCGACGTTCCCTCGCTCGACGCTGGACAAGTTGCTCGACGTGGCGCTGGCCGCGTGCGACGAATTGTTCGCCGCCCAGCGCGAGGCACTCGAGCGGCCCTACCCGGGCGTGCTGCCGGACGGACCCCAGCCGCCGAAGGCGTTCGGCACCTGAGCGCGCCGGCGCCGATGCAGAGCGAAGCGATGAGGAGCGGCGCTGGTGACAAGCTGCTGGTCGCCAGCCGCAACCCCAAGAAGCTGGCCGAGCTGCGCCGGGTGCTCGACGGCGCCGGTCTGTCGGGGCTGACGCTGGTCTCGCTGGACGACGTCGCGCCGTTCGACGAAGCCCCCGAAACCGGCGCGACGTTCGAGGACAACGCGCTGGCCAAGGCGCGGGACGGGTTCGCCGCGACGGGTCTGGCTTGTGTGGCCGACGACTCGGGTCTGGAGGTGGCGGCGTTGAACGGGATGCCCGGCGTGCTGTCGGCGCGCTGGTCTGGTAACCACGGCGACGACGCCGCCAACACCGCGCTGCTGCTGGCCCAGCTGCGTGACGTTCCCGACGAACGGCGTGGCGCGGCGTTCGTGTCGGCCTGCGCGCTGGTGTCGCCGTCCGGCGAGGTCGTGGTCCGCGGCGAATGGCCCGGCACCATCGCGCGGCAGGCCCGGGGCGACGGCGGGTTCGGCTACGACCCGGTGTTCATTCCCCGCGGGGAAGGCCGCACCGCGGCGCAGCTCAGCCCGGTGGAGAAGGATGCGGTGTCGCACCGCGGGCGCGCGCTGGCGCTGTTGGTGCCCGCGCTGCGGGACTTGGCGGCACCACGAACGTGAAGCTGGGCGCACACCCGGCCTCGAGCGTGCGGCCAGCCGCACACTCGATCCCTTACAGCCCGAAGCGCGCCTTGACGTCCTTGGTCTGGAAGTGCTCGACGATGATGCCCAGCAACGGGATCGTGCCGGACAGCAGCACCCCGATGGTCTTGCCGATCGGCCAGCGGACCTTGATCGCGAGGTTGAACGCCGCCAGCACGTAGACGAAATACACCCAGCCGTGCACGACCTCGATCCACCGGATCTCGTGGTGGAAGACGAGGTGCGAGACGATCTCGTAGCACAGCGCGACGAGCCACAGCCCCGTCGTCCACGCCATGATCCGGTAGCCGAGCAACGCGGTGCGGATCTTCTCGACGGGGAAGGCGGGCGCCGGCGCGCCGGGTGTCTCGGGTGTCGTCATGCGGTGGTCCTGTTCTGCTTCTCGGCATCTTCTTGGGCGAGCTCGGCCAGATAGGCGTTGTACTCCCGCAGCGCGGGATCGTCGGGGGGCGGCTGCGCCGACCCCGGCCGCTCGGGCAGCAGGCCGGCGGGTATCTCGGTCATCTCGCCGCTCTTGTGCGGCTGGGGTGGTGCCTCCTCGTAGCGGACGAACTTGCGGTACGCGTACACGCAGAACCACGCGAACAGCGGCCACTGCAGCGCATAACCCAGGTTCTGGAAGGTGCCCGAGACCGATTGGAACCTGGTCCACTGCCACCAGCCCAGCGCCAGGCAGCCGCAGGCCGCGACGATCACCAAGGCGATCAGCGCGGGCCTGCGGCGGCGGGTAGTCGGCACCCCTTGACGGTACCGCTCACGATTCGGGCCCGACGAATTCGCCGAGCCGCGCGACCGCGGGAACTTCGAAGCCCCCGCACGGTTGTGGGCCACGCCGGGCCGCACCGCCGACGGGTCGTCGTCACCGCAAAGCGATAGGATCGCGAAGTCTTGCGGGCGTGGCGAAATGGCATACGCGCCGGCTTTAGGTGCCGGTGCTCGAAAGAGCGTGAGGGTTCGAGTCCCTCCGCCCGCACCGATGCGGTAGAAGTGTCCGCGCTGGTAGACAGTGGTTTTCATGTTTGCCAGCTACCCCTCCGGCCGCTCCGTGGCCGCATTTTGGCCACAACTTGCGAGTAACTTCGGCGAGGCACAGTTATCTCCCGTGGAGTACCGCGCGTGCAAGGTGACCGCGACCGCATCGAGATCGTCATCGAACAAGTCGGCGTAGGTGTCCAGGGTGATCTTCGCGGACTTGTGGCCGAGCATCCGTTGCAGCGCAAGCACATTCACCCCCGCCGACACCGCCAGCGACGCGCACGTATGCCGCAGATCGTGTGGAGTGACCTTCTGCACCTTCGCTCGCTTCACGGCCGCCTGAAACCAGCCCGTCGACGACTTCGGCCGCTGCAGATAGCCGCCATCGCGGCCCGCGAAGACGAGATCGCCGGGCGCCTTCCCCTCACACTGCCCGGACAGCTCGTTGAGCACGAACTCAGGCACCGGAACCGAGCGCGCCTGGCGGCCTTTCGTCGGCCCCACGGCATGCTTCGTGCCGAGCTGCACCGCGTTCTCCGACACCGTCAGCCGGCGCCGCAGGAACTCCACGTCGGCGACGCGCAGCCCGATCGCCTCGCCCCACCGCAAACCGCAGTAGGCCAACACGAAAATCAGCGCGCGATGATCGCCGGATTCATCGGCGAGCCGCTGCACGTCCGCGGCGGACAGGTACACATGGCGGCGCGCGACCTTGCGCGGCCGATTCTCGATGCCCTTGCAGGGATTGACCGCCAACCGCTTCGCCTTCACCGCATCGGCCAGAATCCCGGACAGGACGCCCTGCGCGCGTAGCACTGTCGTCGCCCCGCCGCCATCGCGGGCCATCGCGGCGATCCACGCCTCAACGCCGAGCGTGTCGACGTCAGCCACACTCACCGATCCCCACTCAGGTTTCACGTGCACCCGGTAGGCCGACTCCAACATTCGATAGTGCGATGGCGCGGTCGCCTCTTTCTTTCGCGCGAGCCAATCGGCGGATAACTCCCCAACGGTGATCCGACCCAGCGACGGCTTGACATATTGGCCCGTCAGCTTGTCGACCTCGACGCTGTTGGCCCACTGCTCGGCGTCCCGCTTGGTCCTGAAACCTCGCTTCTGCGTCTCGCCGCGGTCGGGCGCGCGATAACGAACTCGATAAAGTGTTACACCGCTTGCGGTTTGGTACTTACTTATCGTCGCCATCAGATGTGTCCTGTCTGCCGGCCGGTTCTTCGTCTGGATCGGGTTCGCGCACAAACCTGGTCACGTGCGGCTCGATGCCCGACTCGACAAGGGTGACCTCGTCCAGTCGCCACGACGGGAGAGCCCGCACGACAAACGCGAAGTAGGCATCCGGCTTCTCGTCGAGCAACGTGGCCTCTGCCTTCAGCCAACGCCACAGCCGGCGACATTCGACACCGCCGTCCACGCCGGTAGCTTCCACGATGCCCGCGCCGGTTTCGCTGGCTGGCATCAGTAGCGATATCGGCGAAACACCAAGTGCCACAGCTAAAGCCACCAGATCGTCGGCATCCACGCGGCGGTCACCGGATTCGATACGCCGCAGACCCAGCGGCGGGATCTCGCGACCCATGTCAGCCAGCCGTCGACTCAGCTCGGCGTAAGAGATCCCGCGATCCTCACGAAGGCGTCTCACGTTTTCCGTGAGGCTCATGCCGGTCGGCCCCAGGTCGGATTTCTTGCCTGCCACGTGCGCCACTCTATGCGATCAAAGATGAATGCTCAATAGCTTCATTGATCACTCTTGCTCATCTATTGACCGCATGGACCGCAAATGATAAAGATGTAATTCAAGCGATCAACCATCGCCGGCTTGCGATCAAAGATGGAGCACGTTTGATGTTCACGCTCGATGCCCTGCCGGACCTCATTACTCCCGCGGAGCTGGCTCAATTCATGCGAACCACCACCAACGCTCTCGCCCAGGACCGCTACCTCGGACGCGGCGTGCCCTTCCTGAAGCACGGAAAAAAGGTGCTGTACGTCCGCAGTGATCTCGAGGCGTATCTCGAGCGGAACCGCTGCCAGCGCACCGACGATGCGCGAGGCGGCGCAGCGTGACGACACACCAGAGCGGACCTCCCGACAAAAAAGAAGGCCGGGCCCTGCACCACCAGGACCCGGCCAACACCGTCGAAGGGCTATCACAACCCACCAGCTGCACCGATTCTAGCCGTCCCACCGCTGTAGCGGCGAATGAGCGTCGCGTCTTCAGTCGACCGGCAACACCCAAACCGCTGCCGCGGGTCTGCCCAACCGATGTCGCAGCCCAACTTCGGGCCCGCCGCGCGGCCGCAAACCGCATGCCTGCACTGTGCGGCACCTGCGGCGCACAAGATCCACTGTCCTGCCGCTGCTCGACGCCGCAGCCGCCACTCACTCAGAACGCCGTCGCCGCGTGGCGCGCGGCTATCGAACGCACGCTGCCTATCGGTCCGCCCGTTGTCCCCATCGAGGTCCTGCAGCGTCTGCATCGCAACGGCGGCGCCGATCGCGAGCTCGCCGAGCGCGTCTGGGCGGAGACAGGCGGCCTAGTTGCGTGACGGGCGATCCTGACATTCAAGCCCGCGCTATAGCCGCCGTCGAGCGTCATCGCGCGGAATCGAACGGCCACGCCGTCGCTGATCCGAAGCAAGTCCATCGCGGGCAAGCGCGGATGGCATACCGACTTGCCGACCGCTACGCGGGACAACTCCTACACGTCACCGGACTCGGGTGGCACAAGTGGGCCGGCACGCATTGGGCCTTCGACGACCGCGGAGCCGCCAAACGCGCGGTCCTCGCCGAGCTACGCCAGGCATTAGCCGAGAGCCTCGACGACAAAGAGTTGCGCGCCGACGTCCGCAAGTGCGAGTCCGCCGCCGGCGTAGCCGGAGTTCTCGACCTGGCCGCCGCGCTCACACCCTTCGCCGCTGCCGTAGCCGATCTGGACGGCGACGCATACCTGCTCAACGTCGCCAACGGGACACTGGACCTGCGCACGCTCGAGCTCCGCCCACACGACCCGGCCGACCGAATCACAAAAGTCAGTCGCGGCGCATACCGCGCCGACGCGCGATCGCAACTCTGGACGTCGTTCTTGGCCCAAGTGCTGCCCGATGAAGAGGTGCGAGGATTCCTGCAACGCCTGGCGGGCGTGGGTTTGGTCGGCGCGGTCTGCGAGCACGTCCTGGCCATCTTGACCGGAGTCGGCGCCAACGGAAAATCCGTCCTCGACAAGGCCATCCGCTACTCCCTCGGCGACTATGCGTGCACCGCCGAACCTGACCTCTTCATGCACCGCGAGGGCGCACATCCCACCGGTGAGATGGACCTGCGAGGTGTCCGCTGGGTAGCCGTCTCGGAATCAGACAAAGACCGCCGACTCGCCGAAGCCACCATGAAACGACTCACCGGCGGCGACACCATCCGCGCCCGCCGAATGCGCCAAGACTTCGTCGAATTCACGCCATCCCACACCCCTCTGCTGATCACCAACCACCTGCCGAAAGTGTCCGGAGACGACGGCGCAGTCTGGCGGCGGCTTCGAGTCATCCCCTTCGAAGTTGTCATTCCCGAAGACCAACAGGACCGCGAGCTCGACGCCCGACTGCAACTCGAAGCCGACGGCATCCTCGCCTGGGCAGTCGCCGGGTATCGCGACTACTGCACCCGTGGACTCGACGAGCCGGCGAGCGTACGCGAAGCCACCGATACATGGCACCGAAACAGCGACGCCCTGGGCCGCTTCATCGCCGATCGCTGCGTCACCGGAGAACTGATGCGGGCCACCACGGCCCAGCTCCACGAAGCATTCACCCTCTGGCAAACCCAAGACGGATGCGAACCGATGAGCCTGCGCGCATTCGGGCTCACGCTCGACAAACGCGGATACCCGGCCGGCGCGCCCGTCCACGGCAAGCGTTGGCGTAAGGGGATCGCCCTGCAAGTCGAGATAGCTGGCGGCGATGAGTGACCTCGCACCGGGCACGCTGGGCACGCAATTACAGGTTCGTTCTCACGCGCGCGCGCCATCCGGTCATACCGGAGATGCGTGCCCAGCGTGCCCAGCCGCGCATACCCGCAGCTCAAGCCCATTCACCAGAAACGATCCGATCGGAAGACAGGCATGAGCAACGAACCATGGGCCGCCGCAATCGCTGCCATCCTGACCGGCGTCCCAAGGTTGCCCGGAGCCCTATGCCGACGCCGCCCCGAGCTGTTCGACGCCCGCGACGATGACAGCGCACGCCAAGCAGCAGAGCTGTGTGCACGCTGCCCCGCGCGACAACCATGCGCCGACTGGGCCGACACGCTGAAGCACAACGAAGCCTACGGCGTCCTCGCCGGCCAACACCGCCAATGGGTCAGCCACCCAAGCCTGATCAAGAAGCAAACCACCAGGGTGTCCGTGGTCATGGACACCCTAGGCATCAAGGGGAGCCCGTCATGAGGGCCAACGCCGCGAACGACATCGCAGCCAACGCATGGCCCCGCGGCAACCGCGTGCAAATTCGCATCGGAGTCCACCGCTTTACAGCGACAGCCGATGAGGCGATCGCATTCGCATGCCAACTCGTCGAAGCAGCGGACACCCTGCACCAAGGGCAGATCCAATGAATCATCACGAACAAATACGTTGCAACACAACGACATTCACGTACACGCGATGCGCGAAAACCATTGTGACGCAACGGCATACCACCCCGGCAAAAATATCCGGCCACCCCCCCAACGACTCGCGCGACGAACGTCACGAGTTTTTTTCTCCCGCGCGGAAATTTTCGCGGCTAGCAAACTTGTTGCGGGCCAACGGTTTTCGTGTGGTCATTTCTGACGAAATGCGTTGCATAGCAGGCTATTTCAGCGCTGCAGGTGTGGGTGTAATGCGCGGTTTTAGCGGCCGGAGTCGGGCGTGCTAGCAAATTTTGGAGCTGGGTCGGGCCTGACGGGGGATGGCCGGCCGGTTTCTTCGTCTGCCGGGGGGATGTGCCAGCTGTCCGCGGGTGAAGCGGCGGGGCGGCGTAGTGAAGTGCAGGCGACGCACGGGGTGACGATCAGCTGTGCCGCTGCCGCCGACGTGGTGGCGGCCATTGACGCTTTGGCGCTTCGCTGTGCCCCGCAGGTCCTTTCCCAGCGGCTTGTCGTCCTACGAAACGACCTCATCCGTTGCATCACTCGCGTAACCACTCAGTTCGGCACGAGTGCCGAAGTAGATTCCGCCGCTGACGTTTTAGCGTTGGACCCACGCGATCTGATCGATACCGAGACGGCCGCCAAGAAACTCAACATCACCGGAGACGGAGTCCGATGGCTATGCAACAACGAGCGCCTCGCGGCGACGAAGAAGGCCGGCCGCTGGTGGATCGATCCAGCATCCATCGATCTGTACCTGGCGAACCAACGTAAAAGGGAGCGATGACCAATGGCGATAGATGACGAAAAGTTCCGAGAGATACTGATTCGGAAGTTCGATCTCCCGGCGGACAGCGACGACGCGGCGTGCATCGAGGCGCTCGACAACGCGATCGCGAAGGCGGCGGAAGCCGAGGTCAATGCGGCAATCAACAGCGGCAAGATTCTGGTGGAAAATCGCGCCTACTGGCTCAAGGCTTTCAAGGCGAACCCCGTCGATACCAGGAAGGTCCTCGACTCGCTTACCTCGAGGTTTTCGCCGCAACGCCCTCCGGCTGCGGACAGGAAGCCTACCGCCGACGACGAGATGGCGCGGGTTCACGCTCGGATCACGGCGGACCCGTTCGAACAATCCGGCGTCGTTGGACGCGAACAGATGGACGCCGAGCTCCGCGCGGACCGCCAATATCACGAATCCCTGTGGCGCGGCTTGGGCCAATGCGGCGCTCTGGACATCGATAAACCTGCCGAACAGTTCGTCTCCGGGGTCCAATCCGCCTCGATGTCGCGATACCAGCTTGTCGAGCATGGCGACGGGACCGGCCACTGGGAAACAGTCAAGCCGGACGCGCCATCCGGAGTCGTCGGGCCGCCGGTCATTGATGAAAACTTCGGCCGCGGAGGCGCCGTAACCGACGTGCCGGCGTCGGACACCTGAGGGGGCTGTCCGTCGTGCCATATCGCGTCGTCGGATTCTGTGTCCTGGCTCCGCTCCCGAAGGGAGGCGTTCAACATAAGTACGAGGGGGAACTCATCGAGTGGCTGCCGGACGCGTTGCGGACCCAATGGCTCGCCGACGGCCTGATCACCGAAATTCCCACAGTAGTGGTCAGCGAAGACGAGGCGATCGACCACAATGACGAGCCGAAGGCTCAGGCCTCCCAGCTTCTCGCGCCTGCCGCTCCTGCAGCCCTTGATGCGCCCGTGGAAAGCCCATGTGATGAGCGGGCCGCCGGCGCCGACGAGTGCGTGAACCCCCAGGACGAGATCAACGCTAGCGCCTGCGCTCATATCCTCGATGACCTCGATCTTCCGCTGCGCACAGGCGCTCCGACGGCACGCAAGGCTCTACGTGCCCGTGGGTTGAGATTCTCCAACGAGACGATCGCGGCCGCGATCAGGATCCGCAGGGAGGCGCTGTCCGGGACAGGTCAATCCGCGGGCGGTGGGTAGATGATCAAGAAGGCGTTGGTCGCGTTGGCTGGCCGCTGCGGCTGGCTGCTGATTTCGAAGGCAGAGCTGCGAGAGCTGATCGTGTTGTGCAACCGCCGCGGGCTGACCCTGGTCGGAGATGAAGAGCTGGATCGACTCTGCGCCGAGATTGCGGCGGATGTCGATCGCGAGCTCGAAGCGCTCATGGATGGCCGTTAAATGGCTTGCCTAGATATGGAACTCCAACAGGATGGCCGGCACCAACTCGTCGGATATCCCGGGGCGTCCAGCAAGTTGTTCGATCTTGTTGTCGAGTGTGATGACGCAATCTGCCAACAGCGCCTTGAGGTTCACAACGACTTCGTTCAGGTTCTCCAACGTCAGCTGCTGGTCGGCGCCGGCGGCGCCGCTTGTGGTCGCCAGCTGATTGAGGACTACGAGGCTGGCCTCCATGGTGTGCGGGATCTGGTTCATCAGGGCCCGGATTCCCGGGCTGCCGCCGTCGGCCATGGTGCTTCTCCTTCGCTGATTGGTGACCCGAGCGTAGGAGGCGGCTCCGACTGTGCGCGGCTTGTTCGGCCCAGAGCCGCTGCGGTGATTCGGTCATGACTGCAGGGTTCGGCGGGCAAGGCTATACGCCGCCGGACACCCGTGTGCTCACCGACATCACCGAGTCGCCGAACCCGGGCGCCGAAGACTACGCGGCGCCGGATAAGTTCGCCGCGATCGTGCAACGCCACGACTACGAGCTCAAAAACGTAGCGACCCAGATCTTCAAGCTGCAAAAGGGCGTCAACGACGCCACCCAAAATCCGATCCAGCAGATTCAGCAGTTCGTGTCCGACTTCATCATCCTGCTCGGGGGCGGTGAACTTGCTGAGGGCGCAATAGATTTCGGCGACCTCCAATACATTCTCCCCGTCCTGGGCGCCTTGTTCGGGATCGGCGACGGACCCTTCCCGCTCGACCTGTTCGCGGCGGCGGAGCGGCTGTTCCTCGGCTACGTGGTGCCGACGAAGCAGTTCACCGACGTGATCAACAACATCATCGGCGCCTGGATGGGCTTGTTCGGGATCGACCCGAAATTCATCAAGGACACCAAAGCGCTCGTCACCGCGTTCGGCCAGCTGTTCGGGGAAGTCGGCAACCTGCTACCAAACCTCAACGAATTCTTCAGCGCGCTTGGCCTCGCCGGGGGCAGCGGGCCGGCCGGGGCGAACCTCGGACCGCTCGGCGCGGTGCTGGCGCCGGTCATCAAACTGTTCTCCGGCATCGATCTGAAGAACTTCGGGAACGCGATCGAGTTCATCACCGCCGCGATCGACCCGTGGATCGTCAAACTCACCGCGCTGATCAACTTTTTGAACGAGGTCCTCGCCGTCCTGGCGTTCCCCGGCGACGTGGTGAATGATCCACTGCCGCAACTGATTGTGCCGTTCAAAAACCTGATCCGCTTCCTGGGCAACATCCAGTTCGGCATCGAATCGTTCAACCCCGTCACCGCGGTGCAGTCGTGGCTGGGGCAGCTGCTGCTGCCGTTGGGCAACCTGAGCATCGTCCAACCGAACCTGCAAATCAACCCCGGATTCGACGACTCCAACGACCTCGGCGATCTCGCTGACGGCAAGAACTGGACCCGGGAAAACCTCGACCCGCCCATCACCGACGGCGACTGGGTGTGGGACCTGATCGGGCGCACCGCGGACGGGTCGGCCACCGTGCACGCCAACGGCGTCGATCACGGCCTGCTCGGCAACGTGACCTACGTCGACGAAGGGCACACGTTCGACTTCGACGCCTACGTCTCCTGGACAGGCTTGACTGCATCGAGCGGTGCGTTGGCGCTGCACATCCAGACGAACGACGGCACGAATGTTCCGATCGCATCGGTGACATCGCCGGGCGCCACGGGAACGTGGACTCACCTGTCCGGCTCCTACACGGTGCCGGCCGGGGTCACATCGATCCGGCTGCGCCTGTTCGTCGGATCGGGCGCCACCGTCGGCCAGGTCTGGTTCGACGACACCAACATTCGCCGCACCAACCTCCTACAGAAGGGGTTCATCGCCGAACTCGAGGACGACCTCGCGGCGTTGTTCGGGTTCTTCCAAGACCTGCTGACCGCCGCGGGTGCGGGCGACGTCGTCGCGTTGGGCGGTGACATCGCCACCGCGCTCAGCAACGCGGGCAGCGCCCTGACGGAGATCGGCGACATGCTCACCGCCGCGGTGGTCTCCACCCCCTCCGACCTGGGCGCGTTGGTGAAGACCGCGCAGGACAATGCCCTCGCGGCGGGCACTGATCTTCAGTCGATTCTGAATAACACCGAAGCCGGCGCCTACGACGCACTCGGAACCCTGATCCAGACAGCGGCGAACGATGCGGGGAGCGCCGTCGGGCAAGTATCCGACATGATCACCACCGCCGCAGTCGCAGACGCCAACGCGCTGGGATCCGCAGTCTCGAGCTCCGCGGCTTCGCTGGTCGATGCCGCAGAGAACGCTATCGGTGGAGCGGCGGCCGCAGGGACCGCGTTTGGGCAGGCGCTGGCTGCCGGTTTCGGAGCAATCTTTGGAGCATGGACCGGTCAGTCGACGGCGGCGGCGGCCGCAGTGTCGGGGGGCGCGGGAGTGCCGACGAGTTTGCAGGACGCGGCGTCGCAGGCGGCCGCCCAGCAGGCGGCGCAAGCCGCGCAGACAGCGGCTATTCAAGCGCAGTTGCCGCACTTCTACGGCGGCTCAGGTACCGCTGGTTTGGATGCGCAGGTCGCGTTCTCGGGGCCATTGCCGGGAACTTTCGCCACTGTTTCGACAATCGCCGGTGCGTCCGCGAAATACAACACTGCGGCGGTTACTGATTCGCAGACAGTGAGTGGCATTTGGTCTGTCGCCGACCAGTACGCAAAATACCTGTTCCTGCGGGGTAATTCGACGTTCACTACCTACACTTACGCCAAAATACAGAACAACTCGCCATTCGGGGCCGCCAACTGCGAGATCGGATGCGTGGTCGCCGGGGTAAGTCACGTCCTGTCCACCTTCGCCCTCCCTTCCAGCGGGAACTTAGTTGCGAACGCGGCGTACACATTTGAGGCAACCGATTATGTGCTCTCGGTTACCGGCCCGAACGGGTTGAACGCCTCCTGCACCGACTCCTCGCAGGTGTCGCAGGTTGGCGGCAGCTATCGTTACGGCGGATTCGGCACCGACGGAACCGGAAAAGGCGCAACACTCGTCACCACATCGGGTACGTATACGCTACCCGCCTGGGCTGTCGCCGGCTCGAAATTTGACGTTGTCGCAGTCGGAGGCGGCGGCGCTAGCAACGGCATCAGCCCTCCACAGGGCGGACATGGGGCATTCGCTGCCGCGACTCTAACGTTGGGCGCCGACTTCACCGGAAACTTCACGATCACAGCAGGGTCCGGCGGGGTTTCTCCCGAAGGAAACGGCGCCGACACAACCGTGTCAGCCACAGGGTGGGCGGGCATAACCGCTGCGGGCGGCCTTGGGGGCGCCGCCACCCCTACCGGCTATGAGACATGGAATAACTACCTATACTCCTCGATTTCAGCCGGGGAGGGCGGCCTCACGACGCCGGGACACAACAACGGTACGGGCGGCGGCGTCTGGTTCGCCGGTATCGATACCACCATTCCGGGTTCAATGGCGTCGTGGGCGTTCTATGACAGCGGCCCCAGTGCTGGCCCCGCGACGGCGCTCGTAGACACCAACGAGTCCACCACCTCGGCCACCTACACCGACCTCCCGACAACGACTGACCAGGTCACCATCACCATCGGGCCGAGTGGGATGGCGATAGTGTTTCTGAGTTGCTTCGCCGCGAACAACGCCGCATCACAGGGAGCCTACATAGGTTTCGCCCTATCGGGGGCGAACACTCAGTCGGCTACCGACTCTTACTCCGCCAGCACCTCTCAGATCAGCGGTGCAGTGAACCTGGGCGGAGCGATTGAATTGGCATGTCTACTCACAGGATTGAGCCAGGGCGCGACAACGGTCAAAGCGAAATACCGTGCATCGTCGGGGAACGCGTCTTTCCAACACCGCCGAATCACAGCCATCCCACTTTAGAAGGACTACCGAATGGACTACCGAATGGGCGTATTACAGGTCACGCGGATCAACCCCCAACAGCAGCGCGCCTTCCAGGTATCAACCGAGAACGCCAGCATCGCATACTCACTCCAAAACGCCATGATGGCAGCCGGATTGGACGCGCAACTCAAAACCGTGTCCGGGCTGAACGTCCCCCACCTGCTACAGGTCACTATCACCCAACCATCGCTGCCGGATCAGCATGCGTGGCCGGGGGATTGGATCCTTGTCACCGACGCCACCTACGACGAAGCCGCGAACGCATGGACGGTAGGCCCCATAACACGGGCCATTGTCTACGGCATCGGAGTGGGACAGGCAGGAAGCGCAACAGATTTCGTGAATACCTTCACCGGAAACTGCGAATTGCTATGGACAGCGGCAACCGTGCCGCCCGACGCGACAGCCGAAGCCGGCCTATCCGCGAGTATCGTCATGGCGCAGCCCACCAGCTGCAACGGGCCGTTCGCATATGTCGTCAATCTGACCGATGAGACCACGAACACCGCAACGCAGGTCACCCCGACACCGAGTATCGATCAAGCCGGGAATGTAACGCTCGCGTTGGACAGGAACGTCCTGACCGAAGGGCACTCCTACCACGCGACCGTCACCGTCAATGCCACCAAATACGACGGCGCCTCAGCGACATCCGCAGCAACGGAGACATTCACCGTATTCGACCAAGCGCCAGCCGATCCGGCCCCGGCCGACTAGATCCTCGGCGGGAGCTCGTCTTCCCAACTCAGCTTTGGATCTGACTGGTCAGCTTCCCGATGCCAGGTGACACGGACCGTGTTGTCGGGATGCCAGACTCGCAGAACTGTCAGCTCGACACCCGCGAAGGGATGCACGATTCCGACGGCCTTCGGGCTGCGAACCTTGAAGCCGTCTATGTTGATCGCGTACAGCATCGAAGACGTCTCATTGCGCAGCCGCACGTTGTCGCTCCCGGGAATTGGGACCAGCACCCAGGGGGCATCTGTTCTGTCGTTCACACCGAACTCAACCATCGCGGGGGCTGGCGATTCGGCCGCCAGGCGCTCTGTCGCGTCGGCCAACCGCTCAGCAGCCGCTACGGACCGATTGGCTTGTTCAGTGGCCAACGCTGTGACCGACTTGGCCTGGCGATACTTCACGTATGAGGCGATCGCGGACCCCGCTGCGACTACGGCGCTTCCCGTACTCGCCCAATCTCCAAGTGCGGACATCAGTGTGGAGGCCGCCCAGGTGCGTCAATGCCAGGCATGATGAAGTGCACGTCGACTTTGTCGTCAAAGTCGAATACGCGTCCTGGCATGCCGTCGGCGAATTCGAGCGTGATCTGCTCGCGGCCGCCGATCGATGATCCACCATGAATAGACATGCTGGATATCTGGTGCGCAAGGGTCGACGGGGCGCTGAAGCGTGGATCCGGCCTCACGTCGCCGTCGGAGACGAACAGCGGAATCGGGAGATGTTGGTGCATCTCGAGCAGCTGCGCGGCAGTCACAGTCTGCGTGGCGATACAGGTGAGGCGCTGCGGAGGGTTGGTCATAGTCGTTTCATCTTGCCTTCCGTGGCACGGCGGGGGAACCGGGCGCTCAACGACCGCGCCGATTGTCCCATGGATAACGCAGTTCTTCATGGGCGCCCGATAGCCCTTCGCGGCGGCCTATTCGGCGCGCGCTCCGACGAGCCGCGGTCGCGGGAGGCTTCGACTTAGCGCGTTAATCCGCCAGGTCTATGAGCCGGCCATCTGTTCGGCAGGCCAGCCTCAGCGGTGTCCGACGCCGCGGCCGACCGGCTAGCGACGGGCGTGCTGGGGCCGAATCTCGGCGACGACACGCCGTCGGATGGCCTGGTGGCATCCTTGGGCCCGGGTAGGCTCACAGAGCCTCCCGGGCCCAAGGGACTGGAGGCTGGATCCGACCTCAACGAGTGGCCGAAATGATAGCCAAGCGCAGTTTGCTGGCTACAAGCGAGGAGCCGACCTTCGAACGTCGATCCCGCTGCCTCCATCAATAGCTTTTACCTGCGGCTTTGTTACGGTGGTGAATCAATCCATGCGAAGTTGGGCATACCTGTCGTACCCCGTCTGTTCAATCGTTAGATTGACGGGTATCGAAGGAGTTCGGAGGTGAGGGCGGTGACGGCGGCCCTAAAGGTGGCAGACCAGAGCACTGACGTAGAGGTGGCCACCCGAGACGATTTGAAGGCCGCGGTGGCTAACGCGCTACGACGCGCCGGCTGCCGCACTTTTGACGAGCTCGCCGAGCAGGCCCGCACCGGAAGATTCACCTCAATGCGGGCCCGGCTGGCCTGGGTCGCGATTGGTGATCTCTACCAGGTAGACCTTGACTCGGAGGTTTGACCTCGAGCAAGAATCCCGCAAGTTCGGGGACCACCTATCCGGGCTTCTGAACGGGACAATCTGCACGGGCATCCGCCTTACCTCCGTGGTTTCGACCTATTCCCGCGACCGTACCGTCGTCGGATACCAGATCAGCAAGCACAATCAAGACTTGACCGATGGCATCCCTGTGACCATTGGCCGAAGCCCGGCCAACTTCTACCTCGGCCTATCGGTGCATCTGGCGCCAGACAGCTATACCGAACATTTGATGGTCACACAATCAGTGATGATCCTGGCGAACAACCCTGACGTCGGCAACGACTCAAATGTGCTGCTGCACTACGACTACGAACGCAACAAGGCCGACGACTACCCCGAAGCCCACTTGCAGATCTGCGCCAATTCCAAGGCCTGGGAAAACGCCGGAAAGCGCCTCGACGGCAGTAAGCGCCTATTGGAGCGGCTTCACCTCCCCGTGGGTGGGCGACGGTTTCGCCCCACCCTGGAAGATCTCGTCGAGTTCCTGGTGCGCGAGAAACTCACCGAACCGCAACCAAATTGGCAGAGCGTGCTTGAGGAAAGCCGCTTGGGGTTTCACGAGAAGCAGCTGCGAGCCGCCGTACGTCGAAACCCAGAAACGGCCGCAGACCAGCTCCGCAAGCAGGGATACTCCGTTATCGACTTCAACGTCTCCGAATAGCCCCTATTCTCTGCTCGATCAATGATCAGTGCTGCGGGCTCCGCCGAAATCACCGATGCCGACCGCATGGTAGCCACTGCGGCGAACAAGCCGGGCGTCTCCCGTCCCAGACGTATCCGAGGTAGAGGGGGACAGTTCCGCGGGTCAGAATCCGCGGTGGCGAGCCTCCCGGTCAAGTATTTCGCGCAGACGTTTGGCGCCCCGGTCGGAAGCCCCCTGTGCCATGACGTAGCTCGAAGCCTGTTCGGGATCAAGCCTTTTCGCGCGCACATGTTCAGACAAATAACGTCGCGCATGTTCTTTTTCGTCGGGACCTGTCCAACCGTTGCGGCCTCCGAAGAAAACCACAGAATCGAGATCGCGGCGAACGTCTTCCGGGATGCTCGTGCTGGACACGGCATTGGTCAGCAGGTTGATCGCGTCGGCACCGGCCGCCCACTCCGCGAGCGAAAACGTCGAACCCTCAACTGCGACAAGCGAAAAGCCGCGTGCAAGGTTGATGGCCAGTCGCAGGGACGCCGCGCTTGGCACATAAGCAAACACAGGAGCGTGGTCAAATCGCATGCGGCTTCGCGGTGTCGTATGGCCGCCAGCGCGAGCGATTTCATCGAGAGCCGATATGCCCCAATAGTTTTTCTGCACGTTAGTCACAAGGATCGGAGCCACACCCTCCGACTCGGCCTGTTGCCACAGCCAATCGGCCGCGAGATCGGCGGCCTCATCCCAGGGGCGCACCGGATCATCATCAGGCACCCACGCGGCTGCGCTGTCGCCTGCCAGGGTGATGGGACCTCTGGTTTGCCATGAGCATGGGACCGGGTTGTTCCGGTTGTAGGCCGTGTGT
>LQPB01000053.1 GCA_002102225.1 Mycobacterium interjectum | reverse complement strand
CTCACCGGGCCCGGCGTCATCGAAGAGGTGATGCCGGCCGCGGCAGCGTGCGCCGGGTAGTGCGGGTGCGCCGCCGATGACCGAGAGCAGGTTGTCGAGGGTCACGTTCCCACGTCCCGGGTAGCGTCTGGTCTTTTGCTCGGTGCGCGCGGGAGGCCGCGATCGTTGGTGCCGTTATGCACGACCCGGAGGGTGGTTTCTGGTGCTTTCCGGGCGGCTGGTGGCCGGGCCGGTGGGCCGTCGCAGTCGTCGCAGAACGGTCCGGCCGCGGCCAACGGCAGCTCGACGTTGCAGCGCTGGCAAACCTTTGGGCGGGGTTGATTCATTGGTTCCTCCGCGGTTGTGAGGGTGGGCTCGCCGGTCGGGCTGTCGGACTGGGCTGAGGCGTCGGATCGCGGCGAGCTGGGAGAATCGGCGGCTGTGGCGGCAACAGGGGGTACACCGTGTACTTTGGGTACACCGCCATTGACCTGCGGATATAGGGGTGTACTTTCGGTACACGGTGTACTTTCAGCCGCCAGACGGTAGCGGCTTCCCTTGTCGGTCTCGATAACGATGATGCGGCCCTCATCAGCTAACTCTGATACGGCTGCTGAGAAGTTGTCGCGCAGGTCGGCCTTCAGCTTCCTACGAAGGTCCGCGCCGAATGTCTCACCAGAGGCTTGTCTTGCCAGCCACCGCAGCACGGCTTCCTTGGCCCGCTGGAGTTTGCGATCTGAGATCACCTCGTCGCGTTCGGCCGTGGCGAGCGCGCGGCCTCGGTTGTTTTGCTGGGCGGCCTTGGTGCGCTCGTGCTGGACCCACGCGCGGGTGTGATCGGAGACCGCCATCACCACCCCGGCCAGGTTCCAGTCCTCATCGTTGATGGCCGGTTTCTCGTCGCGGCCGTCGAGGACCATCAGCGCCGCCGCCACCTTGAGCCGCACCAGCAGCTTGTGGCCGTCGAGGGGGTCGACGGTGCCGCGGTGCATTGCGAGTTGGTGGGCGTCGATGGCGTCGCGCGCGACCTTCGGCACCGTGAGGTCGCCGGCGAAGCGCGGCTGAGTGATCACGACGGGGGCGGGCTCGGCGGGACGCTCGTCGGGCATGTCGGCATCCAGCACGGGCAGCCAGACGAACCGCTGAGGTGTCCCACCGTCCGCGCCGTCAAGCAGCGCGCCGGCCCGGCCAGGCTGCACACCGACGACGAGTCCGCAGCGGTACGTGTGTGCCGGCACCCGTGTTCGGGTGTGGGCCTGGGCGTTGGTGAATCCCAGCTGCTCTCCGCTGAAGACCTTGCGCAGCTCGGACTCCAACGTGCTGCCCGAGCGGGAGAAGAGGCCCGCGGCGGTGTCGATTTCGGGCACCGAGAAGATGGCGGTGGTGATCTGTTCGCGCTCGGGCAGGCCGTCTTTGTCCATGGGGGGCGGCATGAACGTCCGGGCGATGCCCTCGCCGGAGCCGATTGGGAATTCGGGCAGGTCGACTACTGCGCCGTGGTGCCAGCGCAACGCGATCGCGTCTCGCGCTGCAGCCTCGCTGGTGCCTTTGCCCGCACCGCTCGGGCCGGTTAACGCCACGAAGAGGTTGAGGCTGGCGCGGCCGCCGGCGTGGGGTGGCAGCGCGGTCCCCGGCGGAATGAGGCCGGCGGCGCGGACCATGGACACGCCGAGGACCGCCCACGGACAGCGGCGCCGGGACTGAGCGAACTGACGGATATGCGCCAGGATTGGCCAGGCCGTCCAGAACTCTTCGAACTCAATGCCGGTCACGCCGACCTCCTCGGAATGTAGATCGCGTTGCGGCGGCGGATGTCGCGCGAGATCTCGGCCCAGTCCGCGGCCGCTGAAATGGCTCGGGAGGCTTGGGCTAATGCCTCCTGAGCGACATCGACGTGTAGGGCCCAGTGCCGGCCGCCGTCGAGCACGGCAGCGAGCTTGGCTGGATGGCCATCGGGGAGCTGGCGCCAGGCTGGGGAGCCGGCCAGTGGCCAGCTCCCCGCCTCGTCGAGCACCGGAATCACGAATAGGTGGACCGAGTACCAGTCGACCGACCGGGATTCGATGTCGTACTGCGCCATTAGCAGAGCCCCTTGGGTCTGCCGGCCAGCCGGTCGCCGATCATCGTGTAGTCGAGGGTGGCTTCGTTGACCGCGGCCTCGACGTTTTCTTCTGGGGTTTGGCAGGCCGGGCACAGCAGGCCTGTGATGAGCCCGTACTCGACGATGACATTCCAGTCGGCCATTGCCGCGAGGCTGCGGCCCCGGCGACCACAGCGGTCACAAGGACGCAGCCGCGGGCGGCGCTGGCGCGACCGGCTGCTCACTTGTCACCGCCCAGGGTGTGCGCGCCGGAGACGATTTCGTCGCACATGTGGCTGAACGCCTCGGTGGCGTGGTCGATTGCTTGGTCGAGTGCGCGCCGGAGTTCGTAGGCCTCGTCGAGGCGGAGGAAAGCGTCGTGGTCGTAGTCGTACTGGCCGCCGTCGAGATGCACTACCACCGCGGGCATTTGGCCCTCGACATATGCGACGCCTGCTCCAACCGTCAGCGGCGACCTGTCCCCCTCCAGGTGGTAAGGGTCGCCGTGGCGAAGTGATGCAGTCGTGTAGGTGATTCCCGACCAGTGATCCTGGTCATCGGTGTGGCGCGGCCTGGTGGTGCACCAGGAAAACGGGCACCCGTGGCGCTCACGCGTCCAGGTATCAAGTTCGTCGGCTGAGGCGATGATCGCGGCTGCGAGTTGACGGGCCTGCGAGCCGGTGAGGTAGTTCTCCCAGGATGAGTTGACGCTGATGCCGGGATCGGAGCGTGATGGCCCCTCCGCGCTGTCGAGGGTGCCGTCTGGCAGCTGGACGGCTGATGTCTGCACCCAGGAGTCGCTATCGATGATCTTGCGCTCGATGCCGTAGATCACCCGGAACGCGCCGTCCCACGCTGCACAGCCTTCGTTGCCTGGCGATGCGCCTTCGGGGAGCGGGACGTCGTTGACGTGTGGCATGATGTTGGTTTCCTGTCTGGTGTAAGTGGATGGGTTGCAGCGGCCTCCGCCAGGTGCTCCAACACCTGGACATGCGGGGGCCGCTGTCTTTTGCGGAGTGGTCATCAGGCTGCATCCCCGCCGATTGTGCCGTCCAGCTTGTCGATGAATTCGCACAGCGCAGACTCCGAAACAAGCCGTCGCCGACCAACTTTGACGCTTCGAAGCTCCCCGCTGGCAAGCAATTCGAAAACCTTCGAGCGGCCCAAGTGCAGCCGGGCCATAACAGACTCGACCGGGTGCAGCGTCGGCGGCGTTCTGGTTTGGATCTCGGTCATCAGGAACCCTCCTGTGTAGATTTGACACTCGATTGGGACAGTTTTGTGTCCTAATGAGAGATTCTTACACGTCGTGTTGAATCCGCACAAGTACCTGATAATCTGTGTCGTTATGAGCCAATGGGATGCGGACCTGCATGCGCGGATCGCTGCCGCAATCAAGAAACATCGGGGCGCCGGCCGTTCCGCCCAATGGCTCGCGGACAAGACTGCGGAACTCGGCTATCCGATCAGTCGGGCGCAAATTGCAAACTATGAAAGCGGCCGGAAGAAGAATTTGGACATCGCCGAGTTGCTGATTCTTGCTGCGGCGCTTGATGTTCCGCCGATGGTGTTGCTCTACCCGGATTTGCCAGCCGGTCAGGTTGAGATCATCCCTGGCCGCATCGGTACAAGCTGGGTGGCCTACTTGTGGGCAACCGGCATCGGCCCGTCACTAACGAGTCCTGCTGCCGCGCCGACCGCCGGCGAGCGTTTGATTGCCGCTGTACGCGAGCGCTCGGACCTGATGGCGGAGCTGGCCCATTTGCACGTGAATGCTGGCCTGTACGGCTATGACGCTGCGCTCAAGGCATCGTTGGAAAGCCGCCGGACCGAGGTCGCTGCCCGGATTAGCCGGCTCAACGCCGAGATCCACGAGGCGGGCGGTGTCATCAACGATGCCTAGGCAGCGTATGCGACCTGGGGAGCATGGTCGAATTACCGAGAAGGCTAGTGGTGGAAGGTTTTTCGCTTCGACGTATGTGCGTGATGCGGATGGTAGGCGGCGTCGTGTGGAGCGGTCCAGCGCCAGGTCTGTCGAGGACGCGCGCCGGTTGCTGCAGCGGCACCTGGTGCAGCGCCGGTCGCCGTTGACGAGTCAGGTCGTGACCGATCGGACGACGCTGGCCGAGTTGTTCGATCTGTGGATTGAGGCGAAGGTGGCCGAGGACGGAGTCAGCCGGCAGACGGCAGATGCCTATCGGGCGGTTTGGAAGGTTCACGGGGCGGCGCAGCTGGGTGCGCTGCGCATAACTGAGTTGCCGGCCAGCCGCGCAAATGCCCGTCTGCAGGCGATGGGGTCGACGACTCAGGCGAAGCGCCTTCGGATGATTTTGTCGGGAATGTGTGGGTTGGCGGTGCGCTACGACGTGTTGTCGGTGAACCCGATTCGCGAGGCTCGCACTGTCAAGACAGTACGAAAGGCGGCTAGGGCTGCGACGCCGGCCGAGTTTGCGCGGGTCCGCGCGGCGGCGCGGGCCTACGTCGAGAAGCAAGGTCCAGGTCCGCGGCCGGCGCGGCTGCTGCCCGCATTCGTGGACCTGCTGGCGGCGACCGGCGCCCGGCCGAACGAGCTCTTGGCGTTGCAGTGGGCAGATGTGGACCTCCTTGGCGAGCCACCCACGGTGACGATCACCGGGACCCTGGTCGACCATGGGCGTATCGCTGGTAAACCTCTGCATCGGCAGGATTCTCGCAAGGGCGATGCCCCGCCGCACACGGTGGTTCTCCCTCGGTTCGGTGTCGACGCGTTGGCATCGGTGGTCGGTGAATCGGGAATGGACGGGCCCGTGTTCGCAAACCGCGAGGGCGGTTGGATGTCATTGGCGAATATGCGGCGCGCGCTGCGGGCTGCGCTCCCCGACGACCTTTCCTGGGTGACCCCGCACGCGTTCCGGCGCACGGTCGCCAGTGTCGTCAGGGACGCGATGGGGGCGGAGTTGGCGCAGCAGCAGCTTTCCCACGCCAAGCTGGCGACCACGGAGGCCCATTACCTGCAGCGGCGGACCCATGGGCCGGATGTACGAGGAGTGCTGGACCAATTCGCCAATCAGGGCAGTGGAAGGCCCGGACGCCGGTGACCGCGGTGCAAGAGCGGCCTGTAGGTCCTGAATTTGCCTACGTCGACGAAACTGGGGACATCGGGAGCGTTTCGAACGGCGGGTCGCAGACCTACACGTTGGGCTGCGTGTTGATCCCGATGCTTCGGTGGACCGATTCGCTGGACTACTTCGTGAACCTTCGGCGCAACCTGAAATCGACCTACGGCCTGAAGATGTCGCAAGAGGTCAAGGCCAACCACCTGGTCGGCGTGAAGAGTGTGTACCGCGACCTTGGACTTGGCGACGGCCAGGTCCGAGACATTTACCGGCGGCACATAGACGCTTGCGTGCAATCCTGCAGCGGTGTCGGGGCCATCGTGGTGCATAAATCGGAAATCAAGAGGCCAGACATCGACGTCTTTGCGACGGCCTGGGAGTACTTGCTCACCCGACTTCGGAAGCGGACCGAAGATCGGCAGCAACCAATCCTGCTCATCCACGATCAGGGGGATGAAGATCGGGTGCGTAAGCACCTAAGACGGTTCCGGCGCGCCAATTGGCAAGGTGCTCAGTTCGGTTCGGCGAGGCTCCTTGTTGAAGATCCGGTACCCCGCAACTCTCAGCATTCGTACTTCATCCAGCTCGCGGATCTTGTCTCGTACGCCGCGTCGCGCCATGCAGTTCCCGCGTCTGGCAAGACAACTCGTATCTGCGACAGGACGATGTGGGAGCGTCTGGATCAGATTCAGATGAAAGCTGTCAGCACGCGCGGCGACGGAATCTACAAGTGGCCGTAGCAAAGTGAAGGGGAGGCGCCTCTCGGCACCTCCCTTGACGGCTGACCTACCCCGGCCATGCGACCGGCTCAGCCAGCAACCACCAGTATGTCACTAAACGCCGTCATTTCGCGCATTTCGCGCAAAGTGTGCGGGCAACACCCTACTCCTGACCGGTGACAGTGGCGGACGAGCAGCGTCTGAAAGTATCAGGAAAGTGTCAGATTTTCGGCGTGTCGCGTGGCCAACCGGAGCCGTTTTTCCTGGTAGTGAGCGCGCCCGAAGGGATTCGAACCCCCAACCTTCTGATCCGTAGTCAGATGCTCTATCCGTTGAGCTACGGGCGCCTGTCTTCAGTTGTCGCGCGTGGCGGAGGCGAGAGGATTTGAACCTCCGGTCCCCTTTGAGGGGGACAACTCATTAGCAGTGAGCCCCATTCGGCCGCTCTGGCACGCCTCCATCGAACTTTCTGAGGGTACCCGAACCCCTTCGGGTGTCCCCGAACCGCCGGAGGCATAGCGTACACAGCGCCGACATATGCTGTCGAAGTGACCGCCCGCCTGCGACCCGAGTTGGCAGGTCTGCCGGTCTACGTTCCCGGTAAGACGGTGCCGGGTTCGATCAAGCTGGCCAGCAACGAGACGGTGCACGGTCCGTTGCCCAGCGTCCGCGCGGCGATCGAACGGGCCACCGACACGGTGCACCGCTACCCCGACAGCGCCAACGTGCAACTCAAGGCGGCGCTGGCGAAACACCTCGGTTCGGACTTCGCGCCCGAGCACGTCGCGGTGAGTTGCGGGTCGGTGAGTTTGTGCCAGCAGCTCATCCAGATCACCGCCTCGGCCGGCGACGAGGTGGTGATGGGGTGGCACAGCTTCGAGCTGTATCCGCCCATGGTGCAGATCGCCGGTGCGGTCGCGGTCAAGGTGCCCCTGACCGACCACACCTTCGACCTCTACGCGATGCTGGCCGCGGTCAGCGACCGCACGCGGTTGATCTTCGTCTGCAACCCGAACAATCCGACGTCCACGGTCGTCGACCCCGACGCCCTGGCCCGGTTCGTCGAGGCCGTGCCGCCGCACATCCTGATCGCCATCGACGAGGCCTACGTCGAGTACATCCGCGACGGCATGGCGCCCCACAGCCTGAAGCTGGCCCGCGACCGCAGCAATGTCGTTGTGCTGCGCACCTTTTCGAAGGCATACGGGCTGGCGGGCCTGCGCGTCGGGTATGCCGTCGGCCATCCCGACGTGATCACGGCGCTGGAACAGGTCTACGTGCCGTTCGTGGTGACGAGCATCTCGCAGGCCGCCGCACTCGCCTCACTGGACGCCGCCGACGAGCTGCTGGCGCGCACCGACGCCGTGGTCGCCGAGCGCTGCCGGGTCTCCGGCGGTTTGCGCGAGGCCGGGTACGCCGTCCCGCCGTCGCAGGCCAACTTCGTGTGGCTGCCGCTGGGCGCGCAGACGCTGGACTTCGTGACGCGGGCCACCGACGCGCGCATCGTGGTGCGCCCGTTCGCACCGGACGGCGTCCGGATCACCATCGGGGCGCCCGAGGAGAACGACGCGCTGCTGGGATTTGCCCGCGACTGGATCAAGGAGAACCAATGAGCCTGGCCCGCAAGAAGTTCACCGAGTTCAAGGAACGCGGCGACGCCATCGCCGACGCCGAGTTGGACGACTTCTGGGCGACGCTGGAGCCCGCGACCATCGACGGCATGATCGGCGAGTGGAAGGGCGGCGAGTTCCGCACCGGCCACAAGATGAACGGCCAGCTGGAAAAGGCGGGCTGGTTCGGCAAGACCTTCGCCTCGGCCGCGGACGTGCAGCCGCTGGTCTGCCTGGACGCCGACGGAAACAAGTTCTCCAACAAGGCGATGGGCAAGGGCGAGGCCAGCCTGTGGCTGGAGGAATTCCGCGGCGAGGTCACCGCGACGATGGTCTATGACGGCCAGCCGGTGCACGACCACTTCAAGAAGATCGACGACGACGCCGTGATGGGCATCATGAACGGCAAGGGCGTCCTGGACGACGGCCGGTACTACTACTTCTACCTCGAGCGGGTGTAGGGACCGTCGCGGGCGCAGAGCGTGACGTGACGGCGAAGATCCGCAAGGAATCTCGCCCTGAGAACACGCTCGGCGAAGGACGCTAGCGGGCCGGGTTGCGGCCGGTGAACGCGATCAGCTGCTCGAGCGCGCCGGCGCCGGCGGGCACGTCGACCGGGTCGCTGAAACCGATGCTGCCACGCAGCTCCGGCCTGATGACCTGGCGCGCCAGCCCCAGCACGTACTCGGACAGCGGTTCGGGGGCGTGCACGTCGTGTCCCACCGCGGCGGCGTAATCCCAAGCGTGGACCAGGAATTCGATCGAGAAGACACCGCACGCGGTCTTCGCCGGCATCTCGCCCTTGCCGAACGGCACGGTGCCGTCCAGACCGCGGCGATGCCACGCGTCCAGGGCCGGCCGGGCCGCGGCGATGACCTGCCGCTCCACCGAATCGCCCTCGTCGCGCTCCGGCATTTCCGCGCCCACCATGCCGCCGAGGCCGGCGATCGACTTCAGCAGGTGCGCGGTCAGCCCCGTGACATCGAACTCGCGGCACGGCGTCTGCCGGGTCAGGTCGTCGGCGGCGATCGGGTGCAAGACCCGCTGCAGCACCGCGAGCGTGTCCTCGGCGCTGTGCAGCTCGTCGGTGGGCGGGGCATGAGGTCCGGGTCGCAGATCGGGAGCCATGTTTGCCACGCTACGTTCTGCTGATGGGCGAAACATACGAATCCGTCACCATCGAAACCAAGGACCAGGTTGCGCAGGTGACGTTGATCGGGCCGGGCAAGGGCAACGCGATGGGGCCCGCGTTCTGGTCGGAGATGCCGGAGGTGTTCGCGGCGCTGGACGCCGACCGCGACGTGCGGGCGATCGTCATCACCGGGTCGGGCAAGAACTTCAGCTACGGCCTGGACGTGCCCGCGATGGGCGGGTCGTTCACCCCGCTGCTGTCCGGTGACGCGCTGGCCGGCCCGCGGGCCGATTTCCACCGCGAGGTCAAGCGCATGCAGGGCGCGATCACGGCCATCGCCGACTGCCGGACGCCGACCATCGCGGCGGTGCACGGCTGGTGCATCGGCGGCGGCGTCGACCTGATCTCCGCGGTGGACATCCGCTACGCCAGCGCCGACGCCAAGTTTTCCGTGCGGGAGGTCAAGCTCGCCATCGTCGCCGACGTCGGCAGCCTCGCCCGCCTGCCGCTGATCGTGAACGACGGACACCTGCGGGAGTTGGCGCTGACCGGCAAGGACATCGACGCGGCCCGCGCCGAGAAGATCGGTCTGGTCAACGACGTCTACCCCGACGCCGACGCCACACTGGCCGCCGCCCACGCCACCGCCGCCGAGATCGCGGCCAATCCGCCGCTGACAGTCAACGGCATCAAGGACGTCCTCGACCAGCAGCGCAATGCGGCGGTGGCGGACAGCCTGCGCTACGTCGCGGCCTGGAACGCGGCGTTCCTGCCGTCGAAGGACCTGACCGAGGGCATCTCGGCGACGTTCGCCAAGCGCCCGCCGCAGTTCACCGGGGAGTGACCAGCCCTCGGCTACTCTCGCTGAAGTGACTCCCGACGGCAGAATCCGCGTCCCGGCCGACCTGGACGCCGTGACGGCGATCGGCGACGAGGACCACTCCGAAATCGACGGCGCGGCCGTCGAGCGCATCTGGCGGGCCGCCCGGCACTGGTATCAGGCCGGCCTCCACCCCGCCATCCAGGTGGCCATCCGGCATCGCGGGCGCGTCGTGCTGAACCGCGCCATCGGCCACGGCTGGGGCAACGCGCCCACCGATCCGCCCGACGCGGAGAAGGAGCCCGTCACCACCGACACCCCGTATTGCGTGTACTCGGCGGCCAAGGGCATCACCGCGACGGTCGTGCACATGCTCGTCGAACAGGGGCACTTCTCGCTCGACGATCGAGTCTGCGAGTACATCCCCAGCTACACCAGCCACGGCAAGCACCGCACCACGATTCGCCACGTGCTGACCCACAGCGCGGGTGTCCCGTTCCCCACCGGACCCAAGCCGGATCTGCGCCGGGCGGACGACCACGAGTACGCGCAGGAACAGCTCGGCAAGCTGCGGCCGCTGTACCGGCCGGGGCTGGTGCACATCTACCACGCGCTCACCTGGGGCCCGCTGATGCGCGAAATCGTCTACGCCGCCACGGGAAAGGACATCCGCGAAATCCTGGCCACCGAGATCCTCGACCCGCTGGGCTTCCGCTGGACCAACTTCGGCGTTGCCAAGGAGGACATCCCGCTGGTGGCGCCCAGCCACGCCACCGGGAAACCCCTGCCGCCCGTGATCGCGGCGATCTTCCGCAAGGCGATCGGCGGAACCGTGCACGAGATCATCCCGTACACCAACACCCCTGCGTTCCTGTCCACCGTGGTGCCCTCGTCCAACACCATCTCGACCGCCAACGAACTGTCGCGCTTCGCCGAAATGTGGCGTCGCGGTGGCGAACTCGACGGGGTGCGGATCATCAGCCCGGAGCGGATGTACGGCGCGGTGCAGGAGTGCCGGCGGCTGCGGCCGGATTTCGCCGTCGGCCTGCAGCCGGCCCGCTGGGGCACCGGGTACATGCTGGGCACAAAACGCTTCGGACCCTTCGGGCGCAATGCGCCGAAGGCGTTCGGCAATCTCGGCCTGGCCAATATCGCGATCTGGGCCGACCCCGAGCGCAGTCTGGCCGCCGGCGTGATCAGCAGTGGCAAGCCCGGCCGGGATCCCGAAATCCGCCGCTACACCGCCCTGATGGACACGATCGCCGCCGAGATTCCGACCGGTTGAGCCGTCCCGGCGGTGGGAACACTGCCGAAATGGCTACCTATCGAGTGCTCAATCCCAAGGGCGAGGTCGTCGCCACCAAGGAGATCGACAGCGCCGACAAGGCCCACGCGTGGTTCGCCGACGACGCGGTCGAGGGCAACGAACTGGGCTGGCGCATGGAAGTCGAGCAGGACGGCGAATGGCATTTCTTCGACGACAGCGAGGGCGATCGAAGCTACTAGTGTTTGTCCGCCGAAGGGCGGGACAACCCACTTGCCGCGGTGGCGGAGGGATTTGAACCCCCGGACGGTTTTAGCCGTCTCTCGCTTTCAAGGCGAGTGCATTAGGCCGCTCTGCCACGCCACCGCTGATAAGGGTAACGGGGCTCGGTAGCGTTGCCCCCATGCGCGCCATCGTCGCCGAATCCTCCGACCAGCTGTCCTGGCAAGAAGTGCCCGACGCCGCGGCGGGCCCCGGCGAGGTACTGATCGAGGTCGCCGCGGCCGGCGTCAACCGCGCAGACGTGCTGCAGGCCGCCGGCAAGTATCCGCCGCCGCCGGGAGCCAGTGACATCATCGGCATGGAGGTGTCGGGTGTCATCGCCGACGCAGGCGAAGGCGTCACGGATTGGGCTGCCGGACAACAGGTTTGCGCGTTGCTGGCCGGCGGCGGCTACGCCGAATACGTCGCCGTGCCCGCCGGCCAGGTGCTGCCCGTTCCCGACGGCGTGGACCTCGTGGACGCCGCCGGGTTGCCGGAGGTGGCGTGCACGGTGTGGTCGAACCTGGTGATGGTCGCCCACCTGGGTAAGGGCCAGGTGTTGCTGGTGCACGGCGGGGGCAGCGGCATCGGCAGCCACGCGATCCAGGTCGCGCGGGCGCTCGGCGCGCGGGTGGCCGTCACCGCCGGGTCGGCGGAGAAGCTGGAATTCTGCCGCGAGCTGGGCGCCGAGATCACCATCAACTACCGCGACGAGGACTTCGTCGCGCGCCTGCACCAAGAGACCGAGGGCGCCGACGTGATCCTCGACATCATGGGCGCCTCCTACCTGGACCGCAACATCGACGCCCTGGCCACCCACGGGCAGCTGGTCATCATCGGCATGCAGGGCGGCCTGAAGGGCGAGCTGAACATCGGCAAGCTGCTGGCCAAGCGGGCGCGGGTGATCGGCACCACGCTGCGGGCGCGCCCGGTGACCGGGCCGAACAGCAAGACCGAGATCGTGCAGGCGGTGCGGACATCGGTGTGGCCGATGATCGCCGAGGGCCGGGTGCGGCCGATCATCGGCGCGCGCCTGCCCATCCGGCAGGCCGGTGAGGCGCACCAACAGCTGGTGGGCGGCAAGGTGACCGGAAAGATCGTGCTGACCGTCTAGCGGCGCGCTCAGCCGAGCGACGCCAGCGCGCGCACCAGCTGGTCGACTTCGGCCGTCGTCGAGTAATGCGCCAGCCCGACGGTGACGGCACCGCCCACGTCGTTGACGCCCAGCACGTCGAGCGCGCGCGAACTCTCGTTGGTGATCGCCAGGATTCCGTTGTCCGCCAAGCGCTGCACGACACGCTCGGCCGGGACGTCCTGCAGGGCGAAGCTGACGACCGGTATCCGCGCCTCGGGACGGCCGATGAGCATCACCAGCGGCAGGGACCGCAGCGAGACCATCAGGTAGTCGAACACCCGGTTGAGGTACGCGGTGGCGGACTGCGTGGAGACCGACAGGCGTTCGCGGCGGCCGCCGCGGGCCGACTCGTCGAGCGCCGCCAGGTACTCGATGCTGGCGACCACGCCGGCCAGCAGACCGAACTGGTGGGCGCCCAGCTCCAGGCGCGCCGGGCCGGTGGCGTTGGGGTCGGTCGCGACGGTGCCGAACGTGCCGATCATCCCCGGGTCGCGGAACACCAGCGCCCCGACCGGCGGTCCGCCCCACGCGAGGGCGTTGACCGCCACCACGTCGGCGTCGGTTTCCCTGACGTCGAGCAGCCGGTACGGGGCGGCGGCGGAGTGGTCGACCACCACCAGGCCGCCGACGTCGTGCACCAGCTTGGTCATCGCCCGCAGGTCGGTGACCGTGCCGAGCGTCGCCGACGCCGTCGTGACGGCGACGAGCCGGGTCGACTTCCCGATCAGGCTTTCCCACTGCCATGTCGGCAGCTCGCCGGTCTCGATGTCGATCTCGGCCCACTTCACCTTGGCGCCGTAGCGGTGGGCGGCCCGCAGCCACGGGGCGATGTTGGCCTCGTCGTCGAGCCGGCTGACGATGACCTCGTAGCCGAGGCCGGCGCGCGAGGACGACGCCTCGGCCAGCGATGACAACAGGATGGCCCGGTCGGCGCCCAGCACGACGCCCGCCGGGTCGGCGTTGAACAGGTCGGCCACCGCGGCCCGCGCCGCGTCGAGCACCGCGGCGCTGCGCCGGGCCGACGGGTGCGCTCCCACCGTGGTGGCGCTCGACCGGCGAAACGCCGTGGACACCGTGGTCGCAACGGAATCCGGGATGAGCATGCCGGCCGGCGCGTCGAAGTGCACCCATCCGTCACCCAGCGAGGGATGCAGTCCGCGCACCCGGGCGACGTCGTAAGCCATGCCAGCCACCTTAGAGCTTCGCAATTCCGCGAAAATTGTGACGGTAGCGGGTGCCCCTTGGGCATTGGCAAGCCGGGCCACCCGGGCAGCCATACTAGTCGAGTGGGCCTATGGACCGGAACGCTGATCGCGCTGTTCTTGCTGATCGCACCGGGTGTGATAGTCGCGCGCATCACCCAGCAAACCTGGCCGGTCGCCATTGCGGTTGGCCCGGCGCTGACCTATGGCGTTGTGGCGCTGGCGATTATCCCCTTCGGTGCGCTCGGAATCCCTTGGAACGGTTGGACTGCGCTGGCCACGCTCGCGATGGTGTGCCTGGCGGCGACGGGTTTGCAGCTGCTGTTGGCCCGCTACCAGCGCGGCGACGCCGAGGCCCGCGGAATCGGGGCGTGGCCGGCGGCGCTGGTGGCCGCCGGCGTGCTGCTGGGCGCCGCGCTCATCATGTGGGCGGGCTACCGGGGGCTCACGCACTGGCAGTCGATCCCCAGCACCTGGGACGCGGCCTGGCATGCCAACGAGGTGCGCTACATCCTCGACACCGGCCAGGCGTCCTCCACCCATATGGGCGAGCTGCGCAACGTCGAGACCCACCAACCGCTGTACTACCCGTCGGTCTTTCACGCCCTGACCGCGATTTACTGCCAGCTCACCGGCGCGGCACCGACCACCGGCTACACCCTGACGTCGCTGGCCGCGTCGGTGTGGCTGTTTCCCTCCAGCGCCGCCACGCTCACCTGGTTCTTGCTGCGCCCGATCAGCACCCAATGGCGCACGGCCGCCGTCTCGGCCACCGCCGCGGCACTGTCGGCGTCGTTCACCTCGGTCCCCTACGTCGAGTTCGGCGTCGCCGCGATGCCCAACCTGGCCGCCTACGGGGTCGCGATCCCGACGTTTGTCCTGATCGCCTCGACGTTGCGGCACCGCGACCGCATTCCGGCGGCCGCGCTCGCGCTGGTGGGTGTGCTGTCGATGCACCTAACCGGCGGGTTCATCGTCATCCTGTTCCTGTTGGCCTGGTGGCTGCTGGACGCCGTGTGGCATCCGGTGCGGGGCCGCCTCGCCGACGCGCTGACCCTGGCCGCCGTGGCCGTGCCGACGGGCCTGGTGCTGGCGCCGCAGTTCCTCGGGGTGCTCCGGCAGGCCGACATCATCGCCGGGCACGCGTTCCCCAGCTTCAAGAGCGCGAAGCAGGGCGTCATCGACGCGCTGCTCCTGCACACCCGCCACCTCAACGACTTCCCCACCCAATACGGCTTGCTGGTGCTGATCTACCTCGGCATGGCGATCCTGCTGTACAAGCGGATCTGGTGGCCACCGGCCGTCTGGCTGGTGCTGACCGTGGCGACGATCTACTCGGGGGCGCCGTTTCGCAATCCCGTCGGCCGCGCCATCGAGGAGTTCAGCCAGTTCTTCTACAACGATCCGCGGCGCCTGGCGGCGGTGGTGACGATGCTGGTGACGCCGATGGCGGCCATCGCCCTGTTCGCGATCGTCGCGGTTGCGGTGGGGGCGGCCAGGTACGTCACCGGCCGCTTCAAACAGGTACGTTCCCCGGTCTGGACCGCCGCCACGGCGGTCCTTCTTCTGCTGGCCACCGTGCTCACCGCCCGGCACTATCTCTACCGGCACATCGTCCTGTTCGGCGACAAGTACGACTCGGTGATGATCGACCAGCGCGACCTCATGGCGATGGCCTACCTGGCCACGCTGCCCGGCGCCCACGACACCCTGATCGGCGACTCCAACGTCGACGGCACCACGTGGATGTACGCGGTGGCCGACCTGCACCCGTTGTGGACGCACTACGACTTCCCGCAGCAGACCGGCCCCGGCTACTACCGCTACATCTTCTGGACCTCGGCGCGCAAAGGCGAAGCGGACCCGAAGGTGGTCGAGGCGGTTAAAGCGCTCAATATCAGGTACATCTTGACCAGCGCACCCAACGTCAGAGGGTTTGCCACTCCCGACGGGCTAATGTCTCTGGATAAATCGACGTCGTGGACGATGATCTACGACAACGGTGGGGCTCGAATCTACGAGTGGCGCCCAGACGCGGCCGCCCCGCACCCTTAAAGTCCCCGAAGAGGATGGTGAACGGATTGACTAACGGCAACGATGGACCGGACGCCGACGGCATCGAGGTCATCGGCGGCGTCGACCCGCGGATCATGGCGATCCGTGACGCGGAGGACGACTCCGACGAACGCTCCCTGACCGACCTGGTCGAGCAGCCGGCCAAGGTGATGCGCATCGGCACCATGATCAAGCAGCTGCTCGAGGAGGTGCGCGCCGCGCCGCTGGACGAGGCCAGCCGCAACCGGCTGCGCGACATCCACGCCACGAGCATCCGTGAGCTCGAAGAGGGCCTGGCACCGGAACTGCGTGAGGAGCTCGATCGGCTCACCCTGCCGTTCAGCGAGGACGTCGCGCCGTCGGACGCCGAGTTGCGCATCGCCCAGGCGCAGCTGGTCGGCTGGCTGGAAGGGCTGTTCCACGGCATTCAGACCGCGTTGTTCGCACAGCAGATGGCCGCCCGCGCGCAGCTCGAGCAGATGCGCCAGGGCGCCCTGCCCCCCGGCCTGGGCAAACAGGGCGGCGCCTCCGGACACGGTCAATACCTTTAAGTAGCCGACGGTGCCCGGGCCTCACATCGAGACGCGCGACGCGTGGGTGGAATTTCCCATCTTCGACGCCAAGTCGCGATCGTTGAAGAAGGCGTTCCTGGGCAAGGCGGGCGGCACGATCGGCCGCAACAGCTCCAACGTCGTCGTGGTCGAGGCGTTGCGCGACATCACCATGAAGCTCGAGCTGGGCGACCGGGTCGGTCTCGTCGGCCATAACGGGGCCGGGAAATCGACTCTGCTGCGGCTACTTTCGGGCATCTACGAGCCCACCCGCGGCTGGGCGAAGGTCACCGGCCGGGTCGCGCCGGTCTTCGACCTCGGGGTCGGCATGGACCCCGAGATCTCCGGTTACGAGAACATCATCATCCGCGGCCTGTTTCTCGGGCAGACGCGAAAGCAGATGATGTCCAAGGTCGACGAGATCGCCGAGTTCACCGAGTTGGGCGACTACCTGTCGATGCCGCTGCGCACCTACTCCACCGGGATGCGGGTCCGGCTGGCGATGGGCGTGGTCACCAGCATCGACCCCGAGATCCTGCTACTCGACGAGGGCATCGGTGCGGTGGACGCCGACTTTCTGAAGAAGGCGCAGACCCGGTTGCAGAAGCTGGTCGAGCGCTCCGGAATCCTGGTGTTCGCCAGCCATTCCAACGAATTCCTCGCCCGGTTGTGCAAGACCGCGATGTGGATCGACCACGGCGTCATCCGCATGTCCGGCGGCATCGAGGACGTGGTGCGCGCCTACGAGGGCGAGGACGCCGCGCGGCACGTGCGCGAGGTGCTGGCCGAGACCGCCGGACAGCCGTGAGCGACACCGTCTACGCCGTCGTGGTCACCCACCGGCGCGCCGACGAGCTGGCCAAGTCGCTGGACGTGCTCAGCACGCAGACCCGGTTGCCCGATCACCTGATCGTCGTCGACAACGACGGTGACGACCGGGTCCGGGATCTGGTTGCCGGCCAACCGATTCCGACGACCTACCTCGGCTCGCGGCGAAACCTCGGCGGCGCGGGGGGTTTCGCCCTCGGCATGTTGCACGCGCTGGCGCAGGGCGCCGACTGGGTCTGGCTCGCCGACGACGACGGGCGCCCGCAGGACTCTCGCGTGCTGGCGACGCTGCTGGGCTGCGCCGAGAAGTACGGCCTGGCCGAGGTGTCGCCGATGGTGTGCAACTCCGACGACCCGCAGCGGCTCGCGTTTCCGCTGCGTCGCGGTCTCGTATGGCGCAGGCGCACAAGCGAATTGCGCACCGAGGCGGGCCAGGAGCTGCTGCGCGGCATCGCGTCGTTGTTCAACGGCGCGCTGTTCCGGGCGTCGACGCTGGAAGCGATCGGCGTTCCGGACCTGCGGCTGTTCATTCGCGGCGACGAGGTGGAGATGCACCGCCGGCTGGTTCGGTCCGGCCTGCCGTTCGGCACCTGCCTGGACGCGGTCTACCTGCACCCGTGCGGATCCGACGAGTTCAAGCCGATCCTGGGCGGCCGGATGCACACCCAGTACCCCGACGACGCCGCCAAGCGGTTCTTCACCTACCGCAACCGCGGCTACCTGATGGCGCAGCCCGGCCTGCGCAAGCTCCTGTTACAGGAGTGGGTCCGCTTCGGCTGGTACTTCCTGGTGACCCGCCGCGACCCCAAGGGCCTGGTTGAGTGGATTCGGTTGCGCCGCTTGGGGCGTCACGAGCGCTTCGGGAAGCCGGGAGGGTCGCCATGACATTCATCGACGCGGCGGCACAGTCGCGGACATTTGGCCGCGCCCGCAGTGACCTGCTCGACGGCTTCCGCCGCCACGAGCTGTGGCTGCACCTGGGCTGGCAGGACATCAAGCAGCGCTACCGCCGCTCAGTGCTGGGCCCGTTCTGGATCACCATCGCCACCGGCACCACGGCCGTCGCCATGGGCGGGTTGTATTCCAAGCTGTTTCACCTGGACCTGTCGGTGCACCTGCCCTACGTCACGCTCGGGCTGATCATCTGGAACATGATCAACGCCGCCATCCTGGAGGGCGCCGACGTGTTCGTCGCCAACGAGGGACTGATCAAGCAGCTGCCGACGCCGCTGAGCGTGCACGTCTACCGGCTGGTGTGGCGACAGATGATCCTCTTCGCGCACAACATCGCCATCTACGTCGTCGTCGCGATCATCTTTCCCAAGCCGTGGTCGTGGGCCGACCTCTCGGTCATCCCGGCGCTGGCGCTGATCGTGCTGAATTCGATCTGGGTGTCACTGTGTTTCGGGATCCTGGCCACCCGCTACCGCGACATCGGCCCCCTGCTGTTCTCGGTCGTGCAGTTGCTGTTCTTCATGACGCCGATCATCTGGAACGACGACACGCTGCGGGCGCAGGGCGCGGGGCGCTGGTCGAGCATCGTCGAGCTCAACCCGCTGCTGCACTACCTCGACATCGTTCGGTCCCCGCTGCTGGGCGCCCATCAGGAACTGCGGCACTGGGTGGTGGTGTTGGTGCTCACGGCCGTCGGCTGGCTGCTCGCCGCCTTCGCGATGCGGCAATACCGCGCCCGCGTGCCCTACTGGGTCTAGCCCCGGCCGCGGTGGGCGGTAGCAAACTGCTTCGCCGGTCGCCAACTCCGAAATCCTGCTGCCATTCAGCCTGCTGAGCGGTTAAATATCGCTACCCAGCGAAGGCTCTGTTGGGATCGGTAGGCCCGGCAGCACGATAGGAATCGGAGCATGAACACCAAAACTCACCTCATCACGCGGGCCCTCGCCGGCACGCTGGTGTCGGGCGGCACCGCGCTCGCCGCCCTCGGGCTTGCCGCGGGGACGGCCCACGCCTTCACCTATCCGACAGCGACGTGCAACTACCACGCCTGCAGCTATATCTGGTGTCCCGGAATGCCTTTCCCGCAGCCCAGCGGCGGGACGCCGAACTGGGACATGGGCGTGTGCCACCACTTCATGATCGGCATCATGAGCCCGCATTCCCAGCCCTGGGTGAGCAACGGCGGGGCGAACCGGCAGGTCGCTCCGGAGATCATCGAGGGGGATCCGGGCCCCTAACCGGCGTCGGTGGTCCCGCGGTTGTGTCGGCGGTCCCACGTACACTCGAACGTATGTTCGACGACGTGGGCGACGCCGGAGTGGTGGATGCCATCTCCGATGCCGGGCGCGCACAGAACGTGGCCTGCGCCCGGGAATTGGCGGCCATCGGGGAGTTGTACGCGCGACGGGCGCCCGACGACGATTGCGAGCGGTTCAGCTGGGCCGTCGACGGGCACGAGAACGTGGTCGCCGAGGTCGCCGCGGCGTTGCGGATCAGCCGTGGCCGCGCCCGGGGGCGGTTGCGGCATGCGATCGCCCTGCGTGAGCGGCTGCCCCGGGTGGCGGAGGTGTTTGCGCGGGGCGAGATCGATTTCCGGCTGGTAGCGGCGTTGGTGACGCGCACCGAGGTGGTCGAGGATGCGGAGTTGATCGCCAAGATCGACGCCGCGGTGGCCCGCCATGCGCCGAAGTGGATGCGGCTGTCCGGGCCCAGGGCCGCCGAGCGCATCGACATGTGGGTGGCGCGCTTCGATCCCGCCGGGGTGCGGGTGCCCGGGCCGCGCAACGAAAATCGCTACGTCGATATCGCGGCCACCGACGCGGGGCTGGCCGGCGTGTGGGCGCAGCTGCACGCCACCGACGGGGCCGCCCTCGAGCAGAGGCTCGACGCACTGGCCGCGTCGGTGTGCCACGAGGATCCGCGCACCAAAGCCCAGCGCCGGGCCGACGCTCTGGGTGCGTTAGCCGCCGGGGCAGAGGTACTGGGCTGCCTGTGCGGTGGACCGGCTTGCGCTGCGCCGCAACGCGGTGGTGGCACGAATGTCGTCGTTCACGTGCTCGCCGAGCAGGGTGCGGTCGATGGCGAGTCGCAGGCTCCTGGGTATCTGTCCGGTTTCGGGCCGCTGCCGGCGGAGCTGCTCCGGGAGGTGGCCGGGCGCGCCAAGATCAAGCCGCTCCGGATCCCGCCGGCCAAGGCGGAGTCGGGGTATCGGCCGTCGGCCGCGCTGGCCGAGTTCGTCCGCTTTCGGGATTTGACCTGCCGCTTCCCCGGTTGCGACGCGCCGGCCGAGATCTGCGACATCGACCACACGGTGCCGTTTCCGCTGGGTCCCACGCACCCGTCCAACCTCAAACTGCTCTGCCGCTACCACCACCTGCTCAAGACCTTCTACACCCAATGGCGGGATCGGCAGGAGCCCGACGGCACCGTGGCGTGGATCTCTCCGACGGGGCATGAGTACGTCACCAAACCCGGCGGGAGCCTGCTCTTTCCAGCGTTGGCCATCCCGACCGGAGCGCTGGTGCTCCCCGCCGACGCACACTCGCCGCGGGAAAGCTGTGGACTCATGATGCCGGCACGTCGGCGAACCCGGGCCCAGGAGCGAGCGGCGCGAATCGGGTGGGAGCGCGGCGCGAACGAAGCCCGCATGGCCGCCCAGGCGGCGCGACGGGCCGAGCGTATCGCCGCCAGCTACGAGCCGCCGCCGTTCTAGCGGTCCCAAGGATCTATCAAGGATCCGTCAAGACGCCGACCCGACGCTGCACCCATGAGTCACATCGCTTTCGACGACGACGTGTACGTCGCAACCATGCACCGGGCCGACGCACCGAGCGGCCGCACCGCGCGCTTCCACATGCGCAAGCTCTTCGACGAACTCCCCTGCTGCCATCGCTCATGGGCCAATCCGGGGAAGCGGTTCTTCCTACACGGCTGCGAACGCGCGTTCGAGGTCGAGTTCGCCTGCGCCGAAACCGAACTCGGCACCGGGCTGGTGGTGGACAGCGGCGCCGTCGGCGAGATCCGCTCCGCGCTGCGCTACCAGTTCGACCACACCACGCTGATC
This sequence comes from Mycobacterium interjectum, assembly GCA_002102225.1. GTDB lineage: Bacteria > Actinomycetota > Actinomycetes > Mycobacteriales > Mycobacteriaceae > Mycobacterium > Mycobacterium interjectum_B. The sequence goes on along the minus strand of LQPB01000053.1, from coordinate 76,271 downwards.
GCCGAGGACGACCCGCAGCGCGACCTGTTCGAACTGCTGGCCGAGCGCGGTGTCATCGACCTGCGGATCATGGAGAACACCGGTATGGAGGGCTCGGCGGCCTGGGCGTTCGAGACCGTCGAGCGCATCGTCGCGCTGGCGACCGGCGGCCGGGTATGGGTGTCTCGGATCGAGGCGCGGGAAAGCCGCAACAACGTGGTCACCCTCACCGCGGGACCGGTGACGGCCGGCGGCTGGGCATAGCCACCGGGGGTGGATTCGCCGCCCCCCTACTGGGTATGTGTAGAACACCGAAGTTTGCGTTCGCGTAAGGTGGCGGCTGCCTGGTGGTGGTGCAACACTGTAGCGCTACAGGTCAGCAGTGTGACGGCAGATTGGATCGGTCGACTGACGTGAGCAAAAAGGCCAAGTCGGCGGTGGACGTGGCGCGGGAAAACCTCGCCGCGGAGCTGGATCGGCTCAAGCAGCGGCGCGATCGCCTCGAGGTCGAGGTCAAAAACGACCGCGGCATGGTCGGTGACCATGGCGACGCGGCCGAGGCGATACAACGCGCGGACGAGCTCGTGGTCCTCGCGGACCGGATCAACGAGCTGGACCGGCGCCTGCGCAGCGGCCCGTCCCCCTCGGACGACTCGGAAACGCTGCCCGGCGGGACCGAGGTGACGCTGCGATTCCCCGACGGGGAGGTCGTCACAATGCACGTGATCTCGATCGTCGAGGAGACCCCCATCGGCCGCGAGGCCGAGACGTTGACCGCGCGCAGCCCGTTGGGGCAGGCCCTGGCCGGGCGTAAGGCCGGCGACACGGTGACCTACACGACGCCGCAGGGGGAAAACCAGGTCGAGCTCATCTCGATGAAGCTGCCCCGCTAACTCGCCCATGCCGTCGGCGACGGTCCCGATAGACTCGCCGCAATGATCCCCCCAGAACCCGGCGCCGCTCCCGCGCGCCCACACCTGGGTCTGAAGACGCAGGTGATGCGTTTCGTCGTCACCGGCGGTCTGGCCGGGATCGTCGACTTCAGCCTCTACCTGGTGCTCTGGAAGGTGGTGGGCCTGCAGGTTGACCTGTCCAAGGCCACCAGCTTCATCGTCGGCACCATCACCGCCTACCTGATCAATCGCCGATGGACGTTTCAGGCGGCGGCCAGCACCGCCCGGTTCGTCGCGGTCATGGTGCTCTACGGCATCACTTTCTCGGTGCAGGTCGGGCTCAACCACCTCTGCCTCGTGCTTCTGCACTACCGGGGGTGGGCGCCCGTCATCTCGTTCGTGATCGCACAGGGCACCGCGACGGTGATCAACTTCATCGTGCAGCGAGCCGTTATCTTCCGCATCCGCTGACCGACCTGGCCAAGCGGTACCCTCTTTGACGATGTTCACCACCAAGCGGCTCGCGGGCTGGGGGCGTACCGCGCCGTCGGCGGCGACGGTGCTTTCCACGCCGGACCCCGAGGAAATCGCCAAGGCCGTGGCCGACACGGCCGACTCGGGCGGACGCGGAGTGATCGCCCGCGGGCTGGGCCGTTCCTACGGCGACAACGCGCAAAACGGCGGCGGCCTGGTGATCGACATGACCGAGCTGAACACCATTCACTCCGTCAACGCCGACACCAAGCTGGCCGACCTCGATGCCGGGGTCAACCTCGACCAGCTGATGAAGGCCGCGCTGCCGTTCGGCCTGTGGGTCCCGGTGCTGCCCGGCACCCGGCAGGTCACCATCGGCGGCGCGATCGCCTGCGACATCCACGGCAAGAACCATCACAGCGCCGGCAGCTTCGGCAACCACGTGCGCGGCATGGACCTGCTGACCGCCGACGGCCAGGTCCGCCATCTCACTCCGACCGGTGCGGACTCCGAGCTGTTCTGGGCCACGGTCGGGGGCAACGGCCTCACCGGGATCATCCTGCGGGCCACCGTCGAGATGACGCCGACGGAGACCGCCTACTTCATCGCCGACGGTGACGTCACCGCCAGCCTGGACGAAACCATCGCATTTCACAGCGACGGCAGCGAGGCCGACTACACCTATTCCAGCGCGTGGTTCGACGCGATCAGCGCGCCGCCGAAACTCGGCCGCGCGGCGATCTCGCGCGGCTCGCTCGCCAAGCTCGACCAGTTGCCGCCGAAACTACGCCGCAATCCGCTGAAATTCGATGCGCCGCAACTGCTTACGTTTCCCGACGTCTTTCCCAACGGGTTGGCCAACAAGTACACCTTCGGGCCCATCGGCGAGGTGTGGTACCGCAAGTCCGGCACCTACCGCGGCAAGATTCAAAACCTGACGCAGTTCTACCATCCCCTGGACATGTTCGGCGAATGGAACCGCGCCTATGGCCCCGCCGGTTTCGGTCAGTACCAGTTCGTCGTGCCCACCACCGCGGTGGAAGAGTTCAAGGGCATCATCCGCGACATCCAAAAGTCGGGGCACTACTCGTTTCTCAACGTGTTCAAGCTGTTCGGCCCCGGCAACCAGGCCCCGCTGAGCTTCCCCATTCCGGGCTGGAACGTGTGCGTCGACTTTCCCATCAAGCCAGGGCTCAACGAGTTTCTCAACGAACTCGACCGCCGCGTGCTGGAATTCGGCGGCCGGGTGTACACCGCCAAGGATTCGCGCACCACCGCCGAAACCTTCCACGCCATGTACCCGCGCATCGACGAGTGGATCGCCGTGCGCCGCAAGGTAGATCCGACGGGGGTCTTCGCCTCCGACATGGCCCGACGCTTGGAGTTGCTCTAGATGGTGCTTGACGCCGTGGGAAATCCGCAGACCATCCTGTTGCTCGGGGGAACCTCCGAGATCGGGCTGGCCATCTGCGAGCGGTACCTGCAAAACGCGCACGCCCGAATCATCTTGGCGGCCATGCCGAATGACCCGGGGCGCGACGACGCGGTAGCCCAGATGAAGGCCGCGGGCGCGCGCTCGGTGCAGCTGGTCGACTTCGAGGCCACCGACCCCGACAGCCACCCGAAGATGATCGAGGCGGCCTTCGCCGACGGCGATGTCGACGTCGCGATCGTCGCGTTCGGCATCCTCGGGGACGCCGAAGAGCTATGGCAGAACCAGCGCAAGGCCGTGCTGGCCGCCGAGATCAATTACACCGCAGCGGTTTCCGTGGGCGTCCTGCTGGGCGAGAAGATGCGCGCCCAGGGCTTCGGCCAGATCATCGCGATGAGTTCGGCGGCCGGCGAGCGGGTGCGGCGGTCCAACTTCGTCTACGGCTCCACCAAGGCCGGCCTGGACGGCTTCTACCTCGGACTGGCAGAGGCGTTGCGCGAGTTCGGGGTTCGAGTCCTGGTGATCCGGCCGGGCCAGGTGCGCACCCGGATGAGCGCGCACGTCAAAGAGGCCCCGCTCACCGTCGACAAGGAGTACGTCGCCAACCTCGCGGTGACCGCGGCGGCACAAGGTAAGGAATTGGTTTGGGCGCCAGCAGCATTCCGTTACGTGATGATGGTGTTGCGACACATCCCGCGGAGCATCTTCCGCAAGCTGCCAATCTGAGCATGCGCAACGCGCTGGCCACCCTGGGCCAGATGGCCGCCGGGTCGGCGGTAGCCGTGATCGTGGCGGTGCCGTCGCTGATCGCGATCGCCGGCGTGCAATGGCCGGCCTTCCCGTCGTCGAACCAGCTGCACGCGCTGACCACCGTCGGGCAGGTCGGCTGCCTGGCCGGGCTCGTCGCGGCCGGTTGGCTGTGGCGCCGGGGGCGCCGCGTCCTGGCCCGGCTGGGCGGGCTGGTGTTCCTGTCCGCGCTCACCGTCGTCACGCTGGGCATGCCACTGGGCGCCACCAAGCTGTACCTGTTCGGCATCTCCGTCGACCAGCAGTTCCGCACCGAATACCTGACCCGCCTCGCGGACAGCCCCGCCCTGCACGACATGACCTACCTCGGGCTGCCGACCTTCTACCCGCCGGGCTGGTTCTGGATCGGCGGTCGCGTCGCGGCGCTGACCGGCACGCCGGCCTGGGAGATGTACAAGCCGTGGGCGATCACCTCGATCACCATCGCGGTCGCCATCGCGCTGGTGCTGTGGTGGCGGATGATCCGCTTCGAATACGCGCTGATCGTCACGACCGCGACCGCGGCGGTGACGCTGGCCTACAGCTCGCCGGAGCCCTACGCCGCGATGATCACGGTGTTGTTGCCGCCGGCGCTGGTGCTGACGTGGTCGGGCCTGCGGGCCGGGGCACGCGGCGGGTGGGCCGCGGTGGTCGGCGCCGGGCTGTTCCTCGGCTGGGCCGCCACCTGGTACTCGCTGCTGCTCGCCTTCAGCGCGTTCGCGGTGGTGCTGATGGCGCTGCTGCTGGCCGGCGCGCGCTGGCTTCAAAACAAGGGCCGCGACGGCGTCGTGGCGGCGTTCGACCCGCTGCGCCGGCTGGGTGTCATCGCCGCCATCGCGGCGGTGATCGCGAGCACCACCTGGCTGCCGTTCATTCTGCGTGCGGCCCACAGCCCGGTCAGCAACAGCGGCAGCGCCTTCCACTACCTGCCGGCCGACGGCGCCGAACTGACCTTCCCGATGCTGCAGTTCTCGCTGCTGGGGGCGATCTGCATGCTGGGCACGCTGTGGCTGGTGGTGCGGGCGGGCACCTCGGTGCGGGCGGGCGCCCTGGCCATCGGCGTGCTCGCCGTGTACCTGTGGTCGCTGCTGTCGATGCTGACCACGCTGGCGCGCACCACGCTGCTGTCCTTCCGGCTGCAGCCGACGCTCAGCGTGCTGCTGGTCGCCGCTGGGGTGTTCGGCTTCGTGGAGGCCGTCACGGCCCTCGCCCCGCGCAGCCGTGCGATCGTGCCGGTTGCCGCCGCGATCGGGCTGGCCGGGGCGATCGCGTTCAGCCAGGACATCCCCGACGTGCTGCGCCCGGATCTGACCATCGCCTATACGGACACCGACGGCCACGGCCAGCGCGGTGACCGGCGGCCGCCGAGTTCCGAGAAGTTCTACCCGGTCATCGACACCGCCATCCTCAAGGTGACCGGCAAGCCGCGCGACCAGATCGTCGTGGTGACGGCCGACTACAGCTTCCTGTCCTACTACCCCTACTGGGGATTCCAGGGGCTGACGTCGCACTACGCCAACCCGCTGGCGCAGTTCGACCTGCGGGCCGCCCAGATCGAGAAGTGGTCCAAGCTCAAAACCGCCGACCAGTTCATCCATGCGCTCGACACGTCGCCGTGGCCGCCGCCGACGGTTTTCCTCATGCGCCGGGGGGCGAACAGCACCTACACGTTGCGGCTGGCGCAGGACGTGTACCCCAACCAGCCCAACGTCCGTCGGTACACCGTCGATCTGGCGGCGGCCCTGTTCGCCGATCCCCAGTTCGTCGTCGACAGTGTCGGCCCGTTCGTGCTGGCCATCCGCAAGCCGACGGCGTAGCGACTGGAACTAGCATCTACCCCCGTGGACGACGCGGAAGGTAACCACCGGATCGCTCGGGTGGTTGCTATCGTCGCCGGTCTGCTCGGCGCCCTGCTGGCGATCGCCACGCCGCTGCTTCCCGTCAACCAGACCACCGCCCAACTCAACTGGCCGCAGAACGGCACCTTCAACAGCGTCGATGCCCCGCTGATCGGCTACGTCGCCACCGATTTGAACGTCAGCGTGCCGTGTCAGGCCGCCGCCGGGCTGGCCGGACCGCAGAACTCGGGCAAGACGGTGCTGTTGTCCACGGTGCCCAAGCAGGCCCCCAAGGCCGTCGACCGCGGCCTGCTCATCCAGCGGGCCAACGACTACCTGGTGCTCGTGGTGCGCAACGTCGCTGTGGTCACCGCGCCGTTGAGCGAGGTGCTCAGCCCGGCCTGCCAGCGGTTGACCTTCACCGCGCACGCCGAGAAGGTCACCGCCGAATTCGTCGGCCTGACGCAGGGACCCAACGCCGAGCATCCCGGCGCGCCGCTGCGCGGCGAGAAAAGCGGCTACGACTTCCGGCCGCAGATCGTCGGCGTCTTCACCGACCTGAGTGGGCCGGCGCCGCCGGGCCTGAGCTTTTCGGCGACCGTCGACACCCGCTACAGCAGCAGCCCCACCACGTTGAAGATGGCGGCGATGATCCTCGGGGTGGTGCTGACGGCCGCCGCCCTGGTCGCCCTGCACGTCCTGGACACCGCCGACGGGACCCGGCACCGCCGCTTCCTGCCCGCGCGCTGGTGGTCCGTCGGTGGCCTGGACGCCCTCGTCATCGCCGTGCTGGCGTGGTGGCATTTCGTCGGCGCCAACACGTCCGACGACGGCTACATCCTCACCATGGCCCGGGTCTCCGAGCACGCCGGCTACATGGCCAACTACTACCGCTGGTTCGGCACCCCCGAGGCCCCGTTCGGCTGGTACTACGACCTGCTGGCGGTGTGGGCCCACGTCAGCACGACCAGCATCTGGATGCGGCTGCCCACCCTGGCGATGGCGCTGACGTGCTGGTGGGTGATCAGCCGCGAAGTGATGCCGCGGCTGGGCGACGCGGTCAAGCGGAACCGGGCGGCGGCGTGGACGGCGGCGGGCATGTTCCTGGCCGTCTGGCTGCCGCTGGACAACGGCCTGCGCCCCGAGCCGATCATCGCCCTGGGCATCCTGTTGACCTGGTGCTCGGTCGAACGCGCGGTGGCCACCAGCCGGCTGCTGCCGGTGGCCATCGCCTGCATCATCGGCGCGCTGACCCTGTTCTCCGGGCCGACGGGCATCGCCTCGATCGGCGCGCTGCTGGTCGCGATCGGACCGCTGCGCACGATCCTGCACCGCAGGTCCAAACTGTTCGGTGCGCTACCCCTGGTGGCGCCGCTGCTGGCCGCGGTCACCGTCACCGGGATCCTGATCTTCCGCGACCAGACGCTGGCCGGCGAGATCCAGGCCACCGCCCTCAAGCGCGCCGTCGGGCCCAGCCTGAGCTGGTTCGACGAACACCTCCGCTACGAGCGGCTGTTCATGGCCAGCCCCGACGGGTCCGTCGCCCGCCGCTTCGCGGTGCTGGCGTTGGTGCTGGCGCTCGGGATCACCGTGGCAATGTCGTTGCGCAAGGGCAAGATTCCGGGCACCGCCGCCGGGCCGAGCCGGCGCATCGTCGGCATCACCATCATCTCGTTCGTCGCGATGATGTTCACACCGACCAAATGGACCCACCACTTCGGGGTGTTCGCCGGGCTGGCGGGACCGCTGGGTGCGCTCGCCGCGGTCGCGGTGACGGCCGCGGCGATGCGGTCGCGGCGCAACCGCACCGTGTTCGCCGCCGTGGTGCTGTTCCTGGTGGCGTTGTCGTTCGCCAGCGTCAACGGCTGGTGGTATGTCTCCAATTTCGGTGTGCCCTGGTCGAATTCGTTCCCGGCCTGGCATTACGCCTTCGCCACCGTGCTGCTGGGGCTGACCCTGCTGATGCTGTTGCTGGCGGCGTGGTTCCATTTCGTCGATCCTGACAACGGCGCACCCAAGACCCGCCTCGGCGCGCGGGTCGCCGGAATTGTCCAGTCCCCGTTGGCAATTGCGACGTGGATCCTGGTGGTTTTCGAGGTCGCGTCGCTGACGCTGGCGATGATCGACCAGTACCCCGCGTGGACGGTGGGCCGCTCCAACCTCGAGGCGCTGGCCGGCAAGTCCTGCGGCCTGGCCGAGGACGTGCTGGTGGAGCAGGACCCCAACGCCGGCATGCTGGCGCCCGTGAGCGCCACGGTGGCCGACGCCCTGGGCGCCGGCCTGTCGGAAGCGTTCACCCCCAACGGCATTCCCGCCGACGTCCGCGCCGACCCGGTGATGGAACGTCCCGGCGACCGCAGCTTCGTCGGCGAAGACAAGCTGATCACCGGTGCGGAGGCCGGCACCGAGGGCGGCACCACGCCCGCCCCGGGAATCAACGGCTCGGTGGCCCAATTGCCCTACAACCTCGACCCGGCGCGCACGCCGGTGCTCGGCAGCTGGCGCTCGGGCATCCAGCTGCCCGCCCATCTGCGGTCGGGCTGGTATCGACTGCCCGCCCGTGACAAGGCGGGCCCGCTGCTGGTGGTCAGCGCGGCCGGCCGCTTCGACCCGCGCGAGGTCCAGGTGCAGTGGGCCACCGACGACCAAGCGGCCGGCGGACACCCCGGCGGGTCGTTCCAACTGGCCGACGTCGGCGCGTCCCCCGCCTGGCGCAACCTGCGACTGGCGCTGTCCGCCATCCCCAGCACCGCCACCCAGATCCGCCTGGTCGCCGACGACGAAGACCTGGCGCCGCAGCACTGGATCGCGCTGACGCCCCCGCGGATTCCGCAGCTGCGCACGCTGCAGGACGTGGTGGGGTCCCAAGACCCGGTGTTCCTGGACTGGCTCGTCGGGCTGGCCTTCCCCTGCCAGCGGCCGTTCGGCCACCAAAACGGCGTCGACGAGACACCGAAGTGGCGCATCCTGCCGGACCGATTCGGCGCCGAGGCAAACTCGCCGGTGATGGACAACAACGGGGGCGGCCCGCTGGGCGTCACGGAGCTCCTGGTCAAGGCGGCCACCCTGGCCACGTACCTGAAGGACGACTGGTCCCGCGATTGGGGCTCGCTGCAACGCCTGACGCCGTACTACCCCAACGCCAAGCCCGCCGATCTGCAGCTGGGGATCGCGACCCGCAGCGGCCTGTGGAACCCGGGGCCGCTGCGCCGTACCTAGCGTCGCGGTCCGTCAGCTGCCCGGTGGCTCAGGACACCAGAACAGGCCACAGTTTCCCGGCGGCTTTCGGATCGGCGCGGGCGGATCAGCGCCGTCCCGGCCATCGCCACGCCGGTCGACAGCACCGCCCCTGCGATCATCCGCGTCACAGTCGTCATGGCTGTTCTTTCGTGGTTGTCAGAGCCCGGGCAGGCAGAGCCCAGGGATGCAGCCCAGGTCCGGCGGAGGGGTGTCGCCCTCGTAGACGAAATGACCGCGGTTGGCCTGGAACCCATAGTCGACCCAGTACCAGGTGTGACAGACGTTCATGTCCCACACCACGTCGGTCTCCGGCAGGTGCTGGCCGGGACACCATTGGTACGGGCCTCGGGGCTTGGCCTGCGCGGTGCCGGCGGCCAGGCCGCACCCGGCCGCCGCGACGATGCCCGTCATAAGGGCACCGGCAAGGATGCGCTTCAGGGAGCGCGGGACGCTCATCCGTTTCCTCCTCTGCCTCGGCGGTTGAGGACAGGGGAAGTGTGACGCGCGTCGATTGCGAAATTCTTGCGGCGCGAGGGGCTCTTGATCGGACTCATTGGTAAGCTTAGACTTACGGTTCGTGACCACTTACCAACCAGCCGGCGACGCATGGCTGGCGCTGGCCGACGGGACCCGGCGTTCGATCGTCGAACGTCTGTCCCACGGCCCGGCCGCGGTGGGTGAGCTGGCCCGCGACCTGCCCGTCAGCAGGCCGGCCGTCTCGCAGCACCTCAAGGTCCTCAAGTCCGCCCGCCTGGTCCGCGACCGCGCCGCCGGCACACGGCGCGTCTATCAGCTCGACCCGACCGGCCTGGAGGCGTTGCGCGCCGAGCTCGACCGGTTCTGGGGCCAGGCGCTGGCCGCCTACGCGAAAACCGTCGAGGAGATGGAGGGAGAACTGTCATGACGCGCACACCGAACGTCGCGCATCACGTCGTCGTCAACGCCCCGATCGAGCGGGCGTTCGCCGTCTTCACCGAGCGCTTCGGCGACTTCAAGCCGCGCGAGCACAACCTGCTCGCCGTTCCCATCGCCGAGACGGTGTTCGAGCCGCGGGTGGGCGGTCACATCTACGACCGCGGCGTCGACGGCAGCGAATGCCGTTGGGCGCGGGTGTTGGTCTACGAGCCGCCGCACCGCGTGATGTTCACCTGGGACATCGGCCCGACCTGGCAGGTGGAGGCCGATCAGTCCAAGGCCAGCGAGGTCGAGGTCCGCTTCACCGCCCAGTCCGGCGACCGCACCCGGGTGGAGCTGGAACACCGCCACCTGGACCGGCACGGCCCGGGCTGGGAGTCGGTCGCCCACGGCGTCGACGGGGACGCCGGCTGGCCGCTGTATCTCGACCGCTACGCGCGCCTGCTCAGCGTCGAGGCGCACCCATGACCGCCACCCTGATGACGATGGCGCACGCCGAGCGGGCCGACCTCGCCGACTTCCTCGCCACCTGCGCGCCGCAGGACTGGGCGGCACCCACCCTGTGCTCCGAGTGGACGGTCAAAGACGTTGTGGCGCATGTGATCAGCTACGAGGAGCTCGGCGCCGCCGGGCTGCTGAGGCGGTTCGCGAAGGGCCGGGTGGTGCGGGCCAACCAGGTGGGCGTCGACGAGTTCGCCGCGCTGAGCCCGCAGCAGCTGCTGGACTTTCTGCGCGACCACCTCACGCCGAAGGGGCTGACCGCGGGCTTCGGCGGCATGATCGCGCTCGTCGACGGCACCATCCACCATCAGGACATCCGCCGCTCGCTCGGCCGGCCGCGCGCGGTTCCCGAGGACCGGCTGCGGCGGGTGCTGGGCCTGGTGCCCGGCAACCCCCGGCTCGGCGCCGGTCGCCGGATCAGGGGACTTCGCCTGCGCGCCAACGACATCGACTGGGAGCACGGCCGCGGGCCCGAGGTCACCGGCCCGGGCGAGGCACTGCTGATGGCGATGGCGGGCCGGCCGGCGGCGCTGGCGGACCTCGACGGGCCGGGCCTGCCGACCCTGGCCAAGCGGCTGGCGAAATAGCCTCAGCCCCTACGGACTTCGAAGGTGAACTCGTGGCCGCCGATGCGGATACGGTCGCCGTCGGACAGGGGGGCGCTGGCGCGGATCCGCTGGCCCTGCACCTCCACCCCGTTGGTGGACCGCAGGTCGGTCATCATGAAGCCGGTTCCGGTGTCGGTGATGACGGCGTGGTGGCGACTGACGTCGGTGTCGTCCAGGACGACGTCGTTGTCGGTGAAGCGCCCGATGCGGGTGATCGCGCCCGTGAGCGGGTGGAGCCGTCCCGTCTGGTCGCGCAGCCCGGCGATCGCCGACGGGGCCAGCTGAATCCCCGCCGTCGTCGACTCCTGCCGGTAGACGCCGCGCTTGTGCGTGGTCAGGTCGGCCCGTTTCAGGCCCAACGGTTCCTGGCGCAGGATCCGCTCGTGCAGGGCGCTGACGGTGCGGCCCGGGTCGATGCCGAGCCCCTCGGCCAGGGCCGTCTTGAGCCGCCGATAGGCGCCGAGCGCGTCGGACTGGCGCTCGGTGACGTAGTAGGCGGTGATCAGTTGCGCCCACAGCGGTTCGCGGTACGGGTGCTCGGCCGTGAGCGCCTCGAGCTCGCCGATCACCTCCCCGGCGCGGCCGCACGCGATCTCGGCCTCGGCGCGCGCGGTGTGGGCGGCCACCTTTTCCTCCATCAGGACGGTGGCGAAGGCGTCGACGAAGGCGTAGTCGCGCAGGTCGTCGAGCACCGGACCGCGCCATTCGCCCAGCGCCAACGAGAAGTGCCGGCTGGCCTCGTCGAAGCGTCCGGCGGCGGCGGCCTGGTTTCCCGCGACCTTCGCGGCGTTGAAGCGCCCCAGGTCGCAGTCGGCGTCGGCGACGCTGAGTTGATACCCGGGCGGCGCGCTCGCCAGCACCTGGTACGGGTCGACGCCGGCGCTGCGCAGCAGCCGGCGCAGGTTGGACACGTGGGCCTGGATGCTGGTGCGCGCGGCGGGCACCGGGTCCTCGTCCCACACCGCGTTGATCAGGGAGTCGACGGACACCGGCCGGTTGCGGTTGATCAGCAGCATGGCCAGCACCGCCCGCTGCTTCGGCGCGCCGACCGGGACCCGCACCCCGTGGCTGGTCATCAGCAACGGCCCCAAGACGCCGAACCCGAGACCTGCATTCGTCATCGCGCCGCCAGCCTTCTGGGTCATCGGGGCCGTTCTTGACACGAGAGTTTATTTCGCGGAAGGGCCGCGGCAAATCACCGGGCCGTGGCGGCGGCCCCGCGTCCTCAAGTCACTGAGCCGATTGTCCGGCTCGTCCTCGGGCCGCCGGCGCGGCCCTGCGTCCTCACCGCACTAAGCCGCGTCCCTTACCATCGAGCCTCGTGCCCCACGACCGTAATGAGCGATCGCTGCGCATCCCACGGTCGATCGCCGTCGTCGCGGGACTCGTCGGCGTGCTGTTGTGCGTCACCGTTCCCTTGCTTCCGGTGAAGCAGACGACCGCGACCGTGCTCTGGCCGCAGGGCAGCACGGACGGCCACGTCACCCAGGTCACCGCCCCGCTGGTGTCCGGGGCGCCGCGCGCGCTGGACATCTCCATCCCCTGCCCGGCGATGGCCACCTTGCCCCCGGCCGGCGGCCTCGTGGTGTCGACCCTGCCCGCGGGCGGGGTGGACACCGGCAAGAACGGCCTGTTCGTGCGCGCCGACAAGGACGTGATCGTCGTCGCGTTCCGCGACACCGTCGCCGCGGTGGCCAAGCGCTCGGCAGTCGCGGCGGGCGCCTGCAGCGTCCTGCACCTCTGGGCCGACGCCGGTGCCGCCGGCGCGGACTTCGTCGGCATGCCCGGCGCCTCGGGAACCCTGCCGTCGGAGAAGAAGCCCCAGGTCGGCGGGATCTTCACCGACCTGAAAGTGCCCGCGCAGCCGGGACTTTCGGCCCGCGTCGACGTCGACACCCGGTTCATCACGTCGCCCACCGCGCTGAAGACGCTGGTGATGGCCGTGGGCACCCTGGCGGTCCTGGTGGCCATCGCCGGGATGGCGGTGCTGGATCGGCGCAGCCGCGGCGGCACCCTCCGGATCAACTGGCGTTCCCTGCTCACGCGGCTGCGGCGCGTCGGCGCCGCGACGTGGCTCGCCGACGTCGGCGTCATCGGAACGCTGCTGCTCTGGCACGTCATCGGTGCGACCTCGTCCGACGACGGCTACAACCTGACCATCGCCCGCGTCGCCCCCAAGGCCGGATACGTGGCCAACTACTACCGCTACTTCGGGACGACCGACGCGCCCTTCGACTGGTATCTCGCGGTGCTGGCCAAGCTCGCCTCGGTCAGCACCGCCGGCGTGTGGATGCGGCTGCCGGCGACGCTCGCCGGAATCGCCTGCTGGCTGATCATCGGCCATTGGGTGCTGCGGCGGTTGGGACCGGGGCGGGGCGGCCTGGCGGCCAACCGGGTGGCGGTGTTCACCGCGGGCGCGGTGTTCCTGGCCGCGTGGCTGCCGTTCAACAACGGGCTGCGGCCCGAGCCGCTGATCGCGCTGGGCGTGATGGCGACCTGGGTGCTGGTGGAACGCGCCATCGCGCTGGGACGGCTGGCCCCTGCGGCGGTCGCGATCATCGTCGCGATGCTGACGGCCACGCTGGCGCCCCAGGGACTGATCGCCGTCGCCGCGCTGCTGACGGGCTCGCGGGCCATCGCGCGGGTGATCCGGCGGCGCCGGGACACCGACGGGCTGCTCGCCCCGCTGCTGGTGCTGGCCGCCGCTCTGTCGCTGATCACGGTGGTGGTGTTCCGCAGCGAAACGCTGGCCACCGTCGCCGAGTCGGCGCGCATCAAGTACAAGGTCGGCCCGACGATCGCGTGGTACCAGGATTGGCTGCGCTACTACTTCCTCACGGTGGAGTCGAACCCGGACGGATCCATGTCCCGGCGGTTCGCGGTGCTGGTGCTGTTCCTGTGCCTGTTCGGCATGCTGGTGGTGCTGCTGCGGCGCGGCGGGGTGCCGGGGCTGGCCAGCGGGCCCGCGTGGCGGTTGATCGGCACCACCGCGGTCGGCCTGCTGCTGCTGACGTTCACCCCGACCAAGTGGGCCGTGCAGTTCGGCGCGTTCGCCGGGCTGGCCGGCGCGCTGGGCGCGGTCACTGCGTTCACCTTCGCCCGGATCGGCCTGCACAGCCGCCGCAACCTGACGCTGTATGTGACCGCGCTGCTGTTCGTGCTGGCGTGGGCGACGTCCGGGGTCAACGGCTGGTTCTACGTCGGCAACTACGGGGTCCCCTGGTGGGATATCCAGCCCGTGATCGCGAGCCATCCGGTGACGTCGATGTTCCTGACGTTGTCGATCCTGACCGGGCTGCTGGCCGCCTGGCAGCACTTCCGGATGGACTACGCCGGGCACACCGAGGTCAAGGACAACCGGCGTAACCGCGTGCTGGCGTCCACCCCGTTGCTGGTGGTCGCGACGATCATGGTGCTCGGCGAGGTCGGCTCGTTGGCCAAGGCCGCCGTCGTGCGCTATCCGCTGTACACGACGGCCAAGGCCAACCTCGCGGCGCTCGAATCGGGACTGTCGCCGACCAGCTGCGCCATGGCCGACGACGTGCTGGCCGAACCCGATCCCAACGCCGGTCTGCTGCAACCGGTTCCGGGGCAGGCGTTCGGACCCGCCGGCGCGCTCGGGGGAATCAATCCCATCGGCTTCAAACCCGAGGGGGTGGGCGACGACCTGAGGTCGAACCCGGTGGTCACCAAACCGGGGGTGGTGAATTCCGACGCGTCGCCGAACAAGCCCAATGCCGCCATGAGCGACTCCGCGGGCACCGCGGGCGGCAAGGGCCCCGTCGGCGTGAACGGGTCGCACGCGGCGCTGCCGTTCGGCCTCGACCCCGCGCGCACGCCAGTGATGGGCAGCTACGGCGAGAACTCCCTGGCCGCCACCGCCACCTCGGCCTGGTATCAGCTGCCGCCTCGTACCGGCGACCGGCCGCTGGTCGTGGTCTCCGCCGCCGGTGCGATCTGGTCGTACAAAGAGGACGGCACCTTCACCTACGGGCAGTCGCTGAAACTGCAGTGGGGGGTCGCACGCCCCGACGGCACCACCCAGCCGCTCGCGGAGGTGCAGCCGATCGACATCGGTCCGGAGCCGGCGTGGCGCAACCTGCGCTTCCCACTGGCCTGGGCGCCGCCGGAGGCTAACGTGGCTCGCATCGTCGCCTATGACCCGAATCTGAGTTCCGAGCAGTGGTTCGCGTTCACGCCGCCGCGAGTGCCGGTGCTACAGAGTTTGCAAGCGCTGATCGGGTCGCGGGCCCCGGTGCTGATGGACATCGCGACCGCCGCGAACTTCCCGTGCCAGCGGCCGTTCTCCGAACACCTTGGCGTGGCCGAACTTCCGCATTACCGCATCCTGCCCGACCACAAGCAGACGGCGTCGTCGTCGAACGGGTGGGAGGCCAGCGAGACCGGGGGACCGTTCCTGATCACCCAGGCGATGTTGCGCACCTCGACGGTCTCGACCTACCTGAGCGGTGACTGGTATCGGGACTGGGGATCGGTCGAGCAGTATTACCCGTTGGTGCCGACGGATCAGGCGCCGGAGGCCACCGTCGTGCAGGGTGTGACCACGGTGCGCGGCTGGGCCCGGCCGGGACCGATCAGGGCGCTGCCATGAGCGTCAACGACACCCGTGGCGACGTGCGGGTGACTCGCTGGGTCGCGACGATCGCCGGGCTGATCGGTTTCGTCCTGTCGGTCGCCACGCCGCTGCTGCCGGTCGTGCAGACCACCGCGACGCTGAACTGGCCACAGAACGGGCAGCTGAACAGCGTTACGGCGCCGTTGATTTCGCTGACGCCCGTCGACGTGACGGCGACGGTGCCGTGCTCGGTGGTGCGCCAGCTGCCGCCCGACGGCGGGGTGGTGTTGAGCACGGCGCCCAAGAAGGGCAAGGACGCCGCGCTCAACGCGTTGTTCGTCGTCGCCAGCAGCCAGCGCGTCGACGTCACCGACCGCAACGTCGTCATCGCCAGCGTCCCCCGGGACCAGGCGATGTCGCCGCAATGTCAACGCATCGAGATCACCTCCACCAGCGCCGGGACCTTCGCGACCTTCGTCGGATTGACCGATCCGGCGGGCAAACCGCAGCGCGGCGGTTTCCCCGATCCCAACCTGCGCCCGCAGATCGTCGGGGTCTTCACCGACCTGACCGGTCCGGCGCCGGACGGACTGCGCCTCTCGGCGACCATCGACACCCGGTTCTCCACGACCCCGACGACGCTGAAATTGGCCGCGATGGTGCTGGCCATCGTGTCCACCATCGTCGCGCTGGTCGCGCTGTGGCGCCTCGACCAGCTGGACGGCCGCCGCATGCACCGGTTGATTCCGACGCGCTGGCGCAAGTTCACCCTCGTCGACGCCACCGTGATATTCGGCTTTTTGCTGTGGCATCTGATCGGCGCGAACTCCTCCGACGACGGCTACATCCTCGGCATGGCCCGGGTCGCCGACCACGCCGGCTACATGTCCAACTACTTCCGCTGGTTCGGCAGCCCCGAGGACCCGTTCGGCTGGTACTACAACCTGCTGGCGCTGATGACCCACGTCAGCGACGGCAGCCTGTGGATGCGACTGCCCGACCTGGTCGCCGGGCTGGTCTGCTGGCTGCTGCTGTCGCGTGAGGTGTTGCCGCGGCTGGGCCCGGCGGTGACCGGCAGCACGGCCGCCAACTGGGCCGCCGGCATGGTCCTGCTCACCGCGTGGATGCCGTTCAACAACGGCCTGCGTCCCGAGCCGATCATCGCGGCGGGCGCGCTGATCACCTACGTGCTGATCGAGCGCTCCATGTGCGCGTCGCGCCTGACGCCCGCGGCGCTGGCGGTGATCACCGCGGCCTTCACATTGGGGGTGCAGCCCACCGGCCTGATCGCGGTGGCCGCCCTGGTCGCCGGTGGCCGCCCGATCCTGCGGATCCTGGTGCGCCGGCATCGCCTGGTCGGCACCTGGCCGCTGGTCGCCCCCATGCTGGCCGCCGGGACCGTCATCCTCACCGTGGTGTTCGCCGACCAGACCCTGTCAACGGTGTTGGAGGCCACCAGGATTCGCACCGCGATCGGACCCAGCCAGGCCTGGTACACCGAGAACCTGCGCTACTACTACCTCATCCTGCCCACCGTCGACGGTTCGCTGTCGCGCCGCTTCGGCTTCCTGATCACCGCGCTGTGCCTGTTCACCGCGGTGTTCATCATGTTGCGGCGCAAGCGAATTCCCGGCGTGGCCCGCGGCCCGGCGTGGCGGCTGATGGGCGTCATCTTCGGGACCATGTTCTTCCTGATGTTCACCCCCACCAAGTGGGTGCACCACTTCGGGCTGTTCGCCGCGGTGGGCGCGGCGATGGCGGCGCTGACCACCGTGCTGGTGTCGCACGAGGTGCTGCGCTGGTCGCGCAACCGGATGGCGTTCGCGGCGGCGGTGTTGTTCGTGTTGGCGCTGTGCTTCGCCACCACCAACGGCTGGTGGTATGTCTCCAGTTACGGCGTCCCGTTCAACAACGTCATGCCGCGGTTCGCCGGAATCAGCGTCAGCACGGTGTTTTTCGCGCTGTTCGCGATCGCCGCGGTCTGGGCGTTCTGGTTGCATTTCGCGTCGCGAACCCGCGGCGAGGGACGGCTGGCGCGCGCGGTCACCGCCGCGCCGGTACCCATCGCCGCCGGCTTCATGGCGCTGGTGTTCGTCGCGTCGATGGTCGCGGGAATCGTGCGGCAGTACCCCACCTACTCCAACGGCTGGGCCAACTTGCGCGAATTCGCCGGGGGCTGCGCGCTGGCCGACGACGTGCTCGTCGAACCCGACAGCAACGCCGGCTTCATGGCGCCCCTGCCCGGCGATTACGGCCCGTTGGGCCCGTTGGGGGGCGCCAACCCGGTCGGGTTCAACCCCAACGGCGTGCCGGACCACACCGTCGCCGAGGCGGTTCAGGAGACGTCGGTGCCACAGCCCGGCACCGACTACGACTGGTACGCCTACGACTGGCGCG
Source organism: Mycobacterium interjectum (assembly GCA_002102225.1). Lineage (GTDB taxonomy): Bacteria > Actinomycetota > Actinomycetes > Mycobacteriales > Mycobacteriaceae > Mycobacterium > Mycobacterium interjectum_B. The sequence goes on along the minus strand of LQPB01000053.1, from coordinate 58,632 downwards.
CACCGACCAAGCTCAAGGCGCCGGGCATCAACGGATCCCTGGTGCCGCTGCCCTACGGCCTGAACCCCGACCAGGTCCCGCTGGCCGGCAGCTTCACCACCGGCGCCCAGCAGCAGAGCCGGCTCACCTCCGCCTGGTACCAGCTGCCCAAGCCTGACGCCGGGCATCCCCTGCTGGTGGTCACCGCCGCGGGCACGATCGCCGGCAACAGCGTGCTGCACGGGCACACCAGCGGACAGACCGTCGTGCTCGAGTACGGCCGGCCGGGTCCCGGTGGCGACGTGCTGCCCGCCGGCCGGTTGGTGCCCTACGACCTGAACGGGGAGCAGCCCAAGGCGTGGCGCAACCTGCGCTACGCCCGCTCGCAGATGCCCGCGGACGCCGTCGCGGTCCGGGTGGTGGCCGAGGACCTGTCCCTGACGCCGGACGACTGGATCGCGGTGACCCCGCCACGGGTGCCGGAACTGCGCTCGCTGCAGGAGTACGTCGGCTCGTCGGCGCCGGTGCTGCTGGACTGGGCGGTCGGGCTGGCGTTCCCGTGCCAGAAGCCGATGCTGCACGCCGACGGCGTCACCGAGATCCCGAAGTTCCGCATCACGCCGGACTACAACGCCAAGAAGCAGGACACCGACACCTGGGAGGACGGCGTCAACGGCGGCCTGCTGGGCATCACCGACCTGCTGCTGCGCGCCCACGTGATGTCCACCTACCTGTCCCGCGACTGGGGCCGCGACTGGGGCTCGCTGCGCAAGTTCGAGACGATCGCCGATGCCCAACCCGCGCAGCTCGATCTGGGCACCGCGACCCGCAGCGGGTTGTGGTCACCCGGCGAGATTCGAATCAAGCCCTAGCTAACCCGAAACACTTGTATTTAAATTCGCCACCGGTTAATTAGTCATTCGTCGAATAGCCGTCGAAATTAACGGTCGGGTAATTAGGTGTTCGAATGTTTAATTCTTCAAACCGCGGGTCAATACTTATTTCCCCGGTGGGGTAACTAACACTCGCGTTAAAAGGTGGCCCCGATGCACATGCTGACACGTTTAGGTACCTCTGCCGCGGCCGTCGCCGTGCTGATCTCCCCGGCGGCGACCCTCGAAATCGCCGCCGCCGCCGCACAGGGAGGCACCACCGTCGTGCTGGACAGTGACCAGCGGCGCTGCGATTTCAGCAGGGTGGCCGAGGCGGCGTGGATTCCGCGGCCGCTCGAGGGAACCGGTTCGGCGCTCATCAGCATCTCCGGATCGAGGGCCGTCGCGCAGGTGCACGTGGCCATCCCCAACGAGCCGGGCACCCATTACGACGTCGGCCTCATCGAGGAACCTCGTCCCTCGTCGGCGACATGTGGGCCCGGGGCGCCCGGCACCGCCTTTACCGGAATGGATACCGACGGGGCCGGCAACGCTACGGTGACCGTTCAGGACAGCATTGGGCAAGGCACGACGGGTGTCTGGGTGATTGTCGAGCGCGCAAACCCTAACTCGCAAAACCCCGCCGAGTACTACACGTCCGAATTCCTGGTCCCGGTATAGCCCGCTTGGGCGAAGGTCACGGCGCGGCCGCGGGGACCACAAGCGCGTCCGATCCCGGAAACACCGTGGCGACATGACCGCTGGCGAGCCAGCGCACCACATAGGGTGGCGCGCCGTCGGCGCCGCGCACCTCGGTGATCACCCCACGCTGATCCGGTAGCTCGGTCGTCGTCCCCTTGACCACGAGCCAGTCACCTACGTCGGCCTTCATCATCGACTCCCTCGTTGACTGATATGCCGATCATGCGCCGCGGCGCGACAGGCCAGGGAGGGCCATAGGTCACCGTTGGCGTGCGAGGACGAACGCCCCGGGCGAACGGGACTTCGGTCCCTATTTCCACCCCTCGGCGAAATGGTCCTATACAAGTGTCGAACGACGCCGGATGGAAGGCACGCCGATGAATGCTTCAGCAGAGTCTCAGGCCAGGACGCGCTTTTTCGCGCGCGCCCTCGGTCCTTTCCTCGTCATTGTCGACGTCACGGCGGTGGCGCGCGCTTCGGACATGCAGACGCTGCTGTCGCAGTTCGAAGCAAATTCGATGTGGGCGTTTGTCAGCGGCGCCTTCATCCTGCTGTTCGGGCTGATCATGGTCGCCGCTCATCAGTACTGGAACGGCGCCGCGGCGATCATCGTTTCGTCGCTGGGCTGGCTCATCGTGCTGCGCGGGCTGCTCCTGGTGGCCTTTCCCAAGGCTTTCGTCGCGGTGGCCAACAGCATGATCGGCGCGCAGGGCTGGTGGGTTTCGCTCTGCATCGTCTTCGCCCTGGTCGGGCTGTATCTGACCTACATCGGGTGGGCCCCGGCGCCCCGCCGGCCGGCATCGCACGCGGCGACCGCGGCCCCCGATCTTCCCCGGGCGGCGTGACCACGACGGTGTCAACGCCAAACCCCGACGAAAGCACCGCCGATATCGGCCCCGCCCTGCGAAACCTGGGCGACAAGTTCGACACGTCCACGGCCGTCGCCGACGCGGCGGTCGAGGATATGGCGACAATGGGCAGGGGGTCGGGCATGCTCATCGTGAAGCGGGGCCCCAATGCCGGATCGCAGTTTTTCTTGCAGCAGCCCATCATGTCGGCGGGCAGGCATCCGGGCAGCGACATCTTCCTCGATGACATCACGGTCAGCCGCAGGCACGCCGAATTCCGAAGGGAGAACGGCCAATTCCGCGTCGTTGACCTCGGCAGCCTGAACAGCACCTATCTCAACCGCGAACCCGTCGATTCGGCGGTGCTGGCCAACGGCGACGAGATTCAGATCGGCAATTTCCGTCTGGTTTTCCTCACCGGGCCGGCGACCGGTTGACACGACGAGGAGGGCTTTCGTGAGCGACGTGGATCGGATCCTGATTCAGCTTCTCGGCGAGGCCGGAATATTGCGCCACGTCGAACCCGAGACCGCGGCGGCGATGATCAAGCAACTGCATACCACCGCATTCACGGCGGGGCAGACGATTTTCTCCCAGGGGGACCCGGGTGATCGGGTGTACATCATCGTCGCGGGCAAGGTCAAAATCACCCTGAGGGGCCCCGGCGGCCGCGAGAATCTCCGGGCGATCATGGGCCCGGCGGACGTCTTCGGCGAGCTGGCGGTGTTCGATCCCGGTCCCCGCTCCTGCACCGCGGCGGCCATTACCGACGTTCGCGCGGTGTGGGTGGACCGTGCCACGTTGCGCGCCTGGATGGCCCACCGGCCGGTGATCGCCGAGCAGCTGCTGCAGGCACTGAACCAGCGGCTACAACATACCGAGGACCAACTCATCGAGCTGATCTCCAGCGATGTGGCCACCCGCGTGGCGCACCAGCTGTTGCTGTTGGCCCGCCGCTTTGGCACCCGCGAGCGCGATGGGCTGCGGGTCGCGCACGAGCTGAGCCAGGACGAGATGGCTCAACTCGTCGGCGCCGACCGCGTGTCGGTTAACAAGGCACTGCGCGATTTCGCATCCAGCGGCTGGATCACGTTGCAAGGCAAGAGCGTTCTGATCACCGACGTCGATGCGCTCGCCCGTCGTGCGGCCGCGGGTGCCGCCCTGGGCGTCTATCGGCGGCGACCGCTGCGCGCCACCGCATGAGAATCGGCCCAAGCTTGCTTCACTCGGCGTCGCGCCTGTAATACGGTCGCGGCATGAGCGACTACACCTCAGAGGCGGTGGACAGGCTGCCGTTCTCCACCGAAGAAAAGTCGCAGCGCTACCGGACGGACAACTACCGCGGAGCCGTGGGGCTGAACTGGTATCTGACCGATCCCACCCTGCAGTTCACCATGGCCTATTACCTGCGGCCCGACGAATTGGCCGTCCTAGAGCCCCATCTGGCCCGCATCGGTGACCTGATGGGCGGCCCGGTGGCGCGCTGGGCCGAGGAGACCGACCGCAACCCGCCCCGGCTGGAACGATACGACCGGTGGGGACACGACGTCAGCCGCGTCGTCATGCCGGCGTCGTTCACGCAGTCCAAGCGCGCGGTGCTGGACGCACAGCAGGCCCTGCGCGACGCGGCGCGGGGCGCCGAGGTGAGCTCGGGGCTGGCGCTGTTCGCGTCGAACTATCTGCTCAACCAGGCCGACATCGGGATGGGCTGCGCGCTGGGCACGGGCGGCGGGATGGTGCAGTCGCTGGTGTCCGCGTACGCGCCGCCGGACGTGGCCGAGTACGTGCTGGCCAAGTTCGCCTCCGGCGAATGGGCGGGCGAGACGGCGCAGCTGCTGACCGAACGCACCGGTGGCTCCGACCTGGGCGCGCTGGAGACGACGGCCACCCGGTCCGGGGACGCGTGGCTGCTCAACGGGTTCAAGTGGTTCGCGTCCAACTGCGCCGGCGAGGCGTTCGTCGTGCTGGCCAAGCCCGAAGGGGCGCCGGACTCGTCGCGCGGCGTCGCCAACTTCCTCGTGCTGCGCAACCGGCGGGACGGTTCGCGCAACGGGGTGCGGGTGCGCCGGCTCAAGGACAAGCTCGGCACCCGCTCGGTGGCCTCCGGCGAGGTCGAGTTCGTCGACGCCGAGGCCTTCCTGCTGTCCGGGGAACCCGGCGCGGACGCGGGCCCGTCCGACGGCAAGGGACTCGGCCGCATGATGGAGCTGACCAACGCCGCGCGGCTCGGCATCGCCCAGTTCGGGCTCGCCAACGCCCGCCGCGCCCTGGTGGAGTCGCTGTGCTACGCCCGGCACCGGCACGCGTTCGGCGGGGCGCTCATCGACAAGCCGCTGATGCGGCGCAAGCTCGCCGAGATGATCGTCGACGTCGAGGCGGCACTCGCGCTGGTCTTCGACGGCACCGGCGCGGCCAACCACCGCCAGCCCCGCGGCGTGCGGCAGCGCATCGCGGTCCCCGTGACCAAGCTGAAGGTGTGCCGGCTCGGGATCTCGGCGGCGTCGGACGCGATCGAAATCCACGGCGGCAACGGCTATATCGAGACGTGGCCGGTGGCCCGGCTGCTGCGCGACGCGCAGGTGAACACCATCTGGGAGGGCCCGGACAACATCCTGTGCCTCGATGTGCGGCGCGGCATCGAGCGGGCCGCCGCGCACGAGGCGCTGCTGGCGCGGCTGCGCGACGCCGTCTCGGTCTCCGACGACGACGAGACCACTCGTCTGGTCGCGCACCGCGTCGAGGACCTCGACGCGGCGATCACCGCGTGGGGCAAGCTCGAGGGGGAGGTGGCCGAGGCGCGGCTGTTTCCGCTGACGCAGTTCATGGGAGACGTCTACGCGGGTGCGCTGCTCACCGAGCAGGCCGCGTGGGAACGGGAGACGCGCGGGGGGGAGCGCAAGGCGCTCGTCGCGCGGCTCTACGCGCAGCGCTACCTCGCCGATCGGGGTCCGCTGCGCGGCATCGACGCCGACTCCGACGAGGCGTTGGAGCGGTTCGACGAGCTGGTGGACGGGGCGTTGCGGCTCTAGTCCGTCGCGAGCGACTAGACCGGGATCAGCCCGTGCTTGCGGGCGACGCGGAACCACAGCTGCTTGTCCCGCAACAGGTGCATCGACTTGCGCAGCAGCAGCCGGGTCTGGTGCGGGTCGATGACCGCGTCGATGAAGCCGCGCTCGGCGGCGGTCCACGGGATCGCCATGTTGAGGTTGTAGCCCTCGATGAAGTCCTTCTTGATCTGCTGCGCCTCGGGCGTGGTCGGGTCGGGGAACCGCTTCATCAGCAGCTGGGCGGCGCCCTCGGCGCCGATCACCGCGATGCGGGCGGTCGGCCAGGCGAAGTTGAAGTCCGCGGTCAGCTGCCGCGAGCCCATCACGGCGTACGCGCCGCCGTAGGACTTGCGCACGGTGATGGTCACCTTCGGCACGTCGGCCTCCACCACCGAGTAGAGGAACCGCCCGCCGCGCTTGATGATCCCCCGCTTCTCCTCCTCGGCACCCGGCAGGAACCCGGGCGTGTCCACGACGAAGACCAGCGGGATGTTGAACGCGTCGCAGAACCGGATGAACCGCGCCGCCTTGTCGGACGCCTCGTTGTCGATCGCCCCCGACATGTGCATGGGCTGGTTGGCGATGACGCCGACCGGGTGGCCGTCGACGCGGGCGTACCCGGTGATGATGGCGGGCCCGTGCTGCGCGGCGACGTCGAGGAAGTCGCCGTCGTCGAAGATGCGCAGCAGGATCTCGTGCATGTCGTAGGCCGCGTTGTCGGAGTCCGGCACGATGGCGTCGAGCTCCAGGTCGGTCGGGGTGATCTCGGGCTCCAGCCCGGGGTTGACGATCGGCGGCTTGTCGAAGCAGTTCGACGGCAGAAACGACAGGTAGTCGCGGACGTACTGGAACGCCTCCGCCTCCGAGTCGACCACCTGATGGATGTTGCCGTAGCGGGCCTGGGCGTCGGAGCCACCGAGCTCGTCGAGGGTGACCTCCTCGCCGGTGACCTCCCGAATCACGTCGGGCCCGGTGACGAAGAAGTAGCCCTGGTCGCGGACCGAGACCAGGAGATCGTCCTGGATCGGCGAATACACCGCTCCCCCAGCGCATTTGCCGAAGATGAGCGAGATCTGCGGCACCAGCCCGGACAGCGCCTCGTGCCGGCGGCCCAGCTCGGCGTACCACGCCAGCGAGGTCACCGCGTCCTGGATCCGGGCCCCGCCGGAGTCCTGGATGCCGACGATCGGGCACCCGACCATCGCGCACCACTCCATCAGCCGCGCGACCTTGCGGCCGAACATCTCCCCGACGGTGCCCTGGAACACCGTCTGGTCGTGCGAGAACACCCCGACCGGCCGGCCGTCGATCATGGCGTGACCGGTGACGCACCCGTCGCCGTAGAGCGCGTTCGGGTCGTTCGGCGTCTTGGCCAGCGCCCCGATCTCGAAGAAGGTGCCCGGATCGACCAGCGCGTGCACGCGAGCGCGGGCGCTCGGAATGCCCTTCTTGTCGCGCTTGGCGGCGGCCTTCTCCCCGCCGGGCTCCTTGGCCAGCTCGAGGCGAGCGTGCAGCTCGGCCAGCTTTTCGGCGGTGGTGTGCTGAACGGGAGCTTGCCCTGAAGCGGGGAGGGTCTCCGTCACTGCTTGCCTACCTAACTGTTTCGGACGCGTCCGGCTGATGCTTTGCCGCGATCGCGTTCAACGCCTGGGTCATGTGCGCCCCCACCTTGGCGATGATCGGCTCGTCGATGACCTGGATGTGCTCGCCACCGACGGGCACCACCTCGAGGTCTGTGACGTGCTCGCCCCACCCGCCGTCCGGCTTGCGGGTGGCGTAGCGCGGTTCGAACATGATCGCGTCGTCATGGTAGCGATCGGCCATGTAGAGCGTGACGTGCCCGTCGTACGGCTGGATCTCGGCGGTGTCGATGGCCCGCTGGTCCAGGTACGACGTGCGCTGGTGTTCGATGATCCCGCCCGGGATCTGCACCCCGCTCGCCTTGACCGCCTCGAGCACCAGCTGGACCTGCCCCGCGTCGTCGAGCTCCTCAAGCTGTTCGTAGGGGATCTCGTCGATGGTGACGTTGAAGGTCTTCTCGGCGAACCGCGCGTAGCGATCCCAGCGCTTGCGGATCTCCTCCTTGGTCTGCGGGATCTCCTCGCCCGGCCGCACCGCGTCGATGAGGCCGACGAACTCGACGTCCTTGCCCATCCGCTTGAGGCCGATCGCGCAGGCGTAGGCCAGCGCGCCGCCCAGCGACCAGCCGGCCAGAATGTACGGCCCGTCGCCCTGCATCTCGATCAGCTTCGGAACGTATTGCGCCGCACGCTCTTCGATCGTCCCCTCGACCCGTTCCAGGCCGTACATCGGGGTGTCGGCCGGCAACCGGTTGAGCAGCGGCTCGTAGACCACCGTCGAGCCGCCGGCCGGGTGGAACACGAAAACCGGCGGTTTCGTGCTGCCCTCTGGCCGGGCCCGCAGCGTACGGACGAACCCGTCGACCACCCCGGCCTCCAGGTACTCGCGCACCTTTTCGGCCAGCGCCTCGATGTTGTCCGACGTCAGCACGTCCTCGGCCGTTATCGGACCTTCGGCGCGCTCCGACAACCGTTCCGCCATCTTGGCGGCGGTGTCGGCGTCGAGCTTGGGCAGCGGGTTGAAGATGCCGCCCGGCGACTTGCCGGTCACGATCGCCCACGTGGCGAAGGTGACCCGCTCGGCGGCGTCGCGCGGCGGCACGTCGGAGTTCAGCGCCTTGGCGACCGCCTCCTGGTTGAGCGCCTCGGCCACCCCGGACACCTTCGGCTGTCCCCCGTTGACGCCGGGCCCAGCGGGGTCGGTCGGCGGCGGCGGGATCGGGACGTCGGAGGCCGGCGGCGGCTGCGTTTCCGGCTCGGCTTGCGGGTCGGGAGCCGACGCCACCACCGAGGCCGGCGTCGCGCCGCTGATCAACTCGGCCTGCGCCCGCGCGATTTCCTCGGCCGTCTGGGTCTTCTGGTGCTCGTGCAGCTGCTCGACCTCGTCGCGGTGCTCGACCGCGTACTCGATCAGCTTCTCGACGGCGTAGAGGTTGGCGTCGCGCACGGCCGTCAACTGAATGGGCGGCAGGTCGAAGTCGTATTCGACCCGGTTCTTGATCCGCACCGCCATCAGCGAGTCGAGGCCCAGCTCGATCAGCGGCACCTCCCACGGCAGGTCCTCGGGTTCGTAACCCATTGCGGCGCCGACGATCGCGCCCAGCCGGTCGGCGATGGTCTCACCCGAGTCCGGTGACCACTTGGTGAAGCCGGCCGGCATGTACCGGTTGGTCAGGCTGTCGCCGAGCGCCTCCTCCTCCGGGCGGTCGGAGGGAGCCTCCGCGACGGCCCCATTGCTGGGAGCCGCGATCGCGGTGCCGGCGCCCACCGCCGCCGGCAGCACCGACTCGGCGCCGCCCCGGGTCACCAGCGCGTCGTACACCAGCGTGAAGGACTCGTCGATGCGGGCGTGCACCTGGACCGACGCGCCGCCGGGATGCCGGGTCAGCGTGGTCACCAGCCGGGAGCCCTCCCCCGGCTTGGCCCGCTCCTCCGCGGCGGTCAGCTGCGCGTCCGGAAACACTTCGGCCGCAGCGGATTTCACCAGCGCCGCCAGGTCCGTCAAGCCCTTGGGCGCGTACTCCCAGACGTGGCGGCCGTCCGGCAGCGCGACATGGTTGCCGGGCATGAGCACCGAGCCGCTGCTGGTGGCGACGTGCACGTCCAGCCAGTGCTCCTTGCGCTTGAACCGGGTCGGCGGGATGTTCGCGTAATCCCGGGGCCCCGCCGCGCGGGTGAACAGCGTCCGGGGATCCAGGTCATGCCCATAGACGTACAGCTGCGCCAGGGTCGAGACGATCGACTCGACCTCGTCCTGCTTGCGGGCCAGCGTTGGGATCAACTGGGCATCGTGCAGGCCGGCGTCGGCCGTCGTCAGGCCCACCTGCATCAGCGCCACCGGGTTGGGGGCCAGCTCGACGAAGGTGGTGTGTCCGCTGTCGACGGCGTTGCGGATGCCGTGGGTGAAGTAGACGCTGTGGCGCAGCCCCTTCTTCCAGTAGTCGACGTCGTGGATCGGCTCAGCGCCGGGCTTGATGTAGCTGCCCTCGTGCACGGTCGAGTAGATCCCGCACCTCGGGCTCATCGGCTTGATGCCCTGCAGTTCCGCGGCGAGCTCGCCCAGCAGCGGGTCCATCTGCGAGGTGTGGCTGGCGCCCTTGGTCTGGAACTTGCGGGCGAACTTGCCCTCGGATTCCGCGCGGGCGATGATCGCGTCCACCTGCTCGGGCGGGCCGCCGATGACGGTCTGGGTGGGCGCGGCGTAGACGCACACCTCCAGGTCGGGGAAGTCGGAGAACACCGTCTTGATCTCCTCGGCGGAGTACTCCACCAGCGCCATCAGCCGGATGTACTCGCCGAACAGCATCGCCTCGCCCTCGCCCATCAGATGGGAGCGGGAGCAGATGGCCCGGGTGGCGTCGCGCAGCGACAGGCCGCCGGCGAAGTACGCCGACGCGGCCTCGCCCAGCGACTGGCCGACCACCGCGGCGGGCTTGGCGCCGTGATGCTTGAGCAGCTCGCCCAGGGCGATCTGGATCGCGAAGATGGTGACCTGGGTGGTCTCGATGCCGTAGTCCTGCGAGTCGTCCAGGATCAGCTCGAGCACCGAGTAGCCCAGCTCGTCCTGGACCAGCGCGTCGACCTTCTCGATCCACTGCGCGAAGACGTCGTTGCGCAGATACAGGCTCTTGCCCATCTTGCGATGCTGCGCACCGAAACCGGCCAGCACCCACACCGGGCCGTTGCTCACCGGCCCGTCGACGCTGTACACGTTCGGCCGTTGCTTGCCCTCGGCGATCGCGCGCAGGCCCTTGATGGCCTCCTCGTGGTCGTGTGCCAGCACCACCGCGCGCGAGCGACCATGGTTGCGGCGAGACAGCGACCGCCCGATCGATTCCAGCGACGACGCCTGGCCCTCGGGGCTTTCCATCCAGTCGGCGAGCTCGGCGGCCGCGGCCTTCTTCCGCGACGTCAGGAACGCCGAGACGACGAGCGGGATAACCGGCGGCGGAAGCTCTTGCGCCGCAAGCTCTTCCAGCGCGGCCTCCTTGAGGCTCAGCGCCTCTTCGGTGACGTCCGGAAGGTCGGGCTCTGCCTCCTCGACCGCCGCGGAGGCGTCGGGGATGATGTTGCCAAAGTCGTCGAACCGCAGCGAGTGCGCCTCGAGCGTGGGCGCTTCGGCCGCCTCGGGCGCGGCCTTCACCTCGGGTTTGGGGTCGGGCTCTTTTTCGACCACGTCGCGCGGCAGAACCTCGCGCACCACCACGTGCGCGTTGGCGCCGCCGAAGCCAAAGCTCGACACTCCGGCCAGCGCGTAGCCGCCGTAGCGCGGCCAATCGGTCGCCGTGTCAATGACTTTCAGGCGCATCGCGTCGAAGTCGATGTACGGGCTCGGCCCGGCGAAGTTGATCGACGGCGGCAACTTGTCGTGCTGCAGCGCCAGCACCACCTTGGCCATGCTGGCCGCACCGGCGGCCGACTCCATGTGCCCCACATTGGTTTTCACCGCGCCCAGCAGCGCCGGACGGTCGGCCGGACGGCCCCTGCCGATGACCCGGCCCAGCGCCTCGGCCTCGATCGGGTCACCGAGGACGGTACCCGTGCCGTGCGCCTCGATGTAGTCGACGTTCCGCGGATCGATGCCGGCGTCCTTGTAGGCCCGGCGCAGCACGTCGGCCTGCGCGTCCTGGTTCGGTGCGATCAGGCCGTTGGACCGGCCGTCGTGGTTGACCGCGGTGCCGGCGATCACGGCCAGGATCTGGTCGCCGTCGCGGCGCGCGTCGTCGACCCGCTTGAGCACCAGCATGCCGGCGCCCTCCGAGCGGGTGTAGCCGTCGGCGTCGGAAGAGAACGACTTGATCCGGCCGTCGGGGGCCAGCACCGCGCCGATCTCGTCGAAGCCCAGCGTCACCGCGGGCGTGATCAGCGCGTTGACGCCGCCGGCGACGGCGACGTCGGCTTCACCGTTGCGCAGCGCCTGCACGGCCTGGTGGATCGCCACCAGCGAGCTCGAGCACGCCGTGTCGACCGCGACCGAAGGCCCGCGGAAGTCGTAGAAGTAGGACACCCGGTTCGCGATGATCGACGGCGAGTTGCCGGTGATCGCGTACGGGTGCGCGACGGTCGGGTCGGAGATGGCCAGGAAGCCGTAGTCATGGTTGGAGACGCCGACGAACACGCCGACCGCCTCGCCGCGCAGGCTCGACGCCGGGATGCGCGCGTGCTCGAGCGCCTCCCAGGTCAGCTCCAGCGCCATCCGCTGCTGCGGGTCGATGTTGTCGGCCTCGGTCTTGGCGATCGCGAAAAACTCGGAGTCGAAGCCCTTGATGTCCTTCAGGTAGCCGCCGCGGGTGCGGGCCTTGGCGACCCGCTCGGCCAGCCGCGGCTCTTCCAGGAATTCCTCCCAGCGGCCCTCGGGCAGGTCGGTGATGGCGTCGCGGCCCTCGATCAGCGCCTGCCAGGTTTCCTCGGGGCTGTTCATGTCGCCGGGCAGCCGGGTGGACAGGCCCACGACCGCGATGTCGACGCGCTCCGCGGGCCCGTTGCGCGACCAGTCGACGACGTCGTCGCCCGACAGGTCCGGTTCGGGTTCGCCCTCGATGATCCGGGTGGCCAGCGATTCGATGGTCGGATGCTGGAACGCCACCGCGACCGACAGGGTGACACCGGTCATGTCCTCGATGTCGGCGGCCATCGCCACGGCGTCGCGCGACGACAGGCCCAGCTCGACCATCGGCACCGACTCGTCGATCGAATCGGGTGCCTGCCCGGTCGCCTTGGCCACGTAGTTGCGCAGCCACTGGCGCATCTCGGGGACCGTGATGTCTGCGGTCTTCTTGGCGGGCAGGTTTTCCTGCTGGTCCTGGGGGTCGTCTGTATCAGCCATGGTTCCTGGGTTCAGTCGTTAGCGCCGGCGAAGGCGGTCGGGGAACCGATGCCGCTGCGCAGGCTTCCGTCGAGGTAGGCGGCGCGGCAGGCGCGGCGCCCGATCTTGCCGCTGGAGGTACGCGGAATGGTGCCGGCCTGCACCAGCAGCAGGTCGCGCACGGTGACACCGTGCCGCACGGCGATGGCCGCGCGGATGTCGTCGGCGATGGGCTGGTAGTCGAGCTTGTGCGTGCCGGCGGCGCGCTCGGCGACGATCACCAGCTGCTCGGAGCTGTCCTCGGCGTCGTGCTTGAGCCCGGCGTGCGGGTTGTCGAACACCTCCTGGGGCAGCTGGTTGGCCGGGACGGAGAAGGCGGCCACGTAGCCGGTCCGCAGCGCGCGGCTGGCCTCCTGCGCCGAGTACTCGAGGTCCTGCGGGTAGTGGTTGCGACCGTCGATGATGACCAGGTCCTTGATGCGCCCGACGATATAGAGGTGGCCGTCGTGGTAGGTGCCGTAGTCGCCGGTGCGGACCCACATGCCGTCGTCGGGGGCGCCCTCGGCGTGCGACTCGCTGATGCGGGACTTCAGGATGTTGCGGAAGGTGTGGGCGGTCTCCTCTTCCTTGCCCCAGTAGCCGATGCCGAGGTTGTTGCCGTGCAGCCAGATCTCGCCGACCTGGCCGTCGGCCAGCTCGCTGGCCGTGTCCGGATCGACGATGACGGCCCATTCGTCGACGCCGACGACGCCCGCGGACACCTGCGCGACCGCCTTGGGCGAGTCGGGCGGGACCTCCACGAAGCGCTGGTTGTTCATCTCGTCGCGGTCGACGTAGATGACCCGGGGCGCCTCGTCCATCGGGGTGGTGGAGACGAACAGCGTCGCCTCGGCCAAACCGTAGGACGGCTTGATCGCGGTCTCGCGCAGGCCGTAGGGCGCGAACGCCTCGTAGAACTTGCGCATCGACGCCGGGGACACCGGCTCGCTGCCGTTGAGGATGCCCTTGACGTTGCTCAGGTCCAGCGGCGGCTCGCCCTCCTTGGGCACGCCGCGCACGGCGGCATGCTCGAAGGCGAAGTTCGGCGCCACGGTGAAGACCTCGCAGTCCGGGTCGTCGTCGGGCTTGCGCGCCATCTCCCGGATCCAGCGGCCGGGGCGGCGCACGAACGCGGCCGGGGTCATGAAGGTGAAGTTGTGGCCGAGGACCGGCGACAGCAGCGCGGTGATCAGGCCCATGTCGTGGAAGAACGGCAGCCAGGACAGCCCGCGGTCGCCCTCCTTGCCCTCCAGCCCGTTGAGCACCTGCAGCACGTTGGTGGGCAGGTTCAGGTGGGTGATCTCCACGCCGGTGGGCGTGCGGGTGGAGCCGGAGGTGTACTGCAGGTAGGCGATGGTGTTCTCGTCGGCCTCGGGCGCTTGCCAGGTGGAGGCGACCTCGTTGGGCACCGCGTCGACGGCGATGACGCGGGGCCGCTCCTTGGCCGAGCGGGCGCGGATGAACTTGCGGACGCCTTCGGCCGCCTCCGTGGTGGTCAGGATCGTCGAGGGCGTGCAGTCATCCAGCACGGCGTGCAGCCGGCCGACGTGACCCGGCTCGCTCGGGTCGAACAACGGGACGGCGATCCTGCCGGAATACAGCGCCCCGAAGAACGCGATCAGGTAGTTCAGGTTCTGTGGGCACAGGATGGCGATGCGGTCGCCGGGCTGGGTGACCTGTTGCAGGCGGGCGCCGACGGCGCGGTTGCGGGCGCTGAAGTCGGCCCACGAGATGTCGCGGTATTCACCGTCCCGCTCGGTGGAGAAGTCGACGAATCGATAGGCCAGCTTGTCGCCGCGGACCTTCGCCCATTTCTCAACGTGACGAACCAGGTCCGTGTTTTCCGGGAACCTGATTTTTCCATTCACGATGAACGGGTTGTGGTACGCCATGCCGCCCTCTCCTGTTACAACCTTGTCGGTCGGCCGACCGCTCCGGTGCCGGCCGCGCCGACGGGTCCTCTATACACGAGCCGGCTTTGAACGGCCCGCGCCCGGGAGCGCCGGTCCCTGCGGCCAACGAAGTTCTCGTTGCTCTTAATTTTCTCTTAATGTTAAGGGTCGCCTCGCGGCAGACCAAATCACAAGGTACCGCCGATCGCGTCACGGATTCGCCTACGTCGCGGCATGTCACCCATGCTTGGGGTGCGGCGCGTTTTCGATCAGCCCGCGGGCCCAATTCAGCGTCCAATCGGTCGCCGGCGCCCCATCCAGGTTCCAGAACTCGGTCGTGGCGTACAGCGCATGCACCGGTTGGCCGGCGCCACCGGCGAGGGTGTTCAGCGTGTCGGGCAGCTTGGCCACGCTGAACGCCTCGTTCGGCGCGGCGCAGATCAGGTCACCGGGCGCGCAGATCTCGTTGGTTTTGCTGTTCAGCGCGCCGAAGCCGCCCGGCCGTGCCCCGGTCATGGTCAGGCCGAGGCCGGACAGCACCGGCACCTCGTGCAGGGTGATCTCGGCGCCCTCGCCGGGCGGGTTGGGCCCGATGTCGTTGCCGACCCCGTCCTGGCGGCGACCGTCTGCGATCAACGTCACACCAAGCACCAGGTCGTCGTCGACGGGCCCGCGCCCGTTGCCGATGTCGCTGGCGATGTCACCGATGATCACCGCACCCTGGGAGAACCCCATCAGCACGTAGCTGGTCAGCGGGCATTTGTTGTTCATGTCGGTGAGCGCCTGCACGGTCGCGCGGGTGCCCTCGGCCCGGCTCTCGTTGTAGGACATCTGCGTGTCACCGCTCAGCGGGTTGTGAAACTGCGCGGTGTAGGGAGTGGTGTACGTCTGCACTCGCGAGGACGGGAACTGCTGAGAGATGTCCGCGGTCACCTTGTGCAGCAACGCATTCGGGAACTGCGCCGGGTTGAGCGGATCGTCCTGCGGGGCGGACTCCCAGGTACCCGGCACGTTGATCAGTTGCACATCGGGGCACGACGCGTCCTGCGAAGCGGGCCGCGGCTTGTGCGGGTGCGTCGTGGTGGAGGTCGGCGGCAGGATGCCGGGCGGCACCGCGCTGGGCGGTGACTTCGGGCCGCGCAGCAGCAGCACCACGGCCACGATGACCAGCAACACGACGCCTGCCACGGCAAGGGCGGCGATCCAGGCGAGGGTCCGGTGGCGTTTACGCCGCGCGCTCGTCGTCATGTTCTCCTGCTGGCAGGGTCGGTCGATCGCAGCTCCATACGGGGAAGCGGGCGTGCCGCCCTCTGCTGCGCTCCCTACACGGTACCGGCGTCCGGGCTAGCGGATCGCCCCCACGATGTCGCCCGACATGGCGCCCAGCTGCCCCGACCACGAGCCCCAGCCGTTGTCACCGCCGCCGGGGAAGTCGAAGTGGCCGTTGTGCCCGCCGTTGCTGCGGTACTGCTGGTAGAACATCCGGCTGTTGCCCATCGCCTCGCCGGCCTGGCCGATCATGGCGGCGGGATCGCTGGCCGCGTCGGTGGTCGGACTCCAAACCCACACGCGGGTGTTGTTCTGCGCCAGCAACGAGGCGTGCACGTACGGGTCGTGCCACTTCCACCGGCCCAGCTGCGGGGCTCCCCACATGCCGTTGCCGTCGACGCCGCCGAATTGCTGCAGGCCGGCCAGGATCGAACCGTTGGTGGTGGTGTTCGACGGGTACAGGAACCCGGACAGCGAGCCGGCGAAGCCGTAGCGGTCGGGGTGGAAGGCGGCCAGCGCCATCGCGGCGTAGCCGCCCTGGGAGGCGCCGACGGCGGCGTGCCCGCCCGGCGCCAGGCCCTTGTTGGCGGCCAGCCAGTTGGGCAGCTCGCTGGACAGGAAGGTGTCCCACTGCTTGCTGCCGTCGTTTTCCCAGTTGGTGTACATGCTGTACGCGCCGCCCGCGGGCGCCGCGACCGAAATGCCCTTGCCGGCCAGGGTGTTCATCGCGTTGCCGGCGGTGACCCAGTTGCTGACGTCGGGTGCGGCGTCGAACGCATCCAGCAGCACGACCATGTGCGGACCGCCCGCCAGGAAGGCCACCGGGATCTCACGGCCCATCGCCGCGGACGGAACCATCAGGCTCTCGAAACCGGCTGCGCGCGCCTTCCCGAGGGGACCCCACATCCCCAGGGCCAGAACCACGCCCAGCAGCAACGTTGACAGACCCCGCACGACCCTCATGTCCACCCTCCATCGTCTAGTCGCTGTCTGCACATTAGCCAGCGACGCAAGCCGCCGGTCCTGCGGGTAGTGAAACAGATCACACAGGCCGCGAACAACTAGCGGCGGGAACCCCGAAGGGTGCCCGCCGCTAGTCGCAGTGCTGTGGTGTTTAGGTGCCGGTGCCCTGGTTGCCGGCGGCCGCGGCGGTAGCCGGACCGGCGCCGGGCGTGGCGCCCAACGTGGACTGCAGGTCAGGCAGCATCGCGTGCAGCTGCGCGCCCCAGTACGGCCAGTCGTGGGTGCCGTTGGCGTCGAAGTTGAACACCGCGTTGTGGCCACCGGCCTGGTTGTAGGCGTCCTGGAACTTCAGGTTGCTGGTCCGCACGAAGCCCTCGAGGAACTTGGCGGGCAGGTTGTCGCCACCGAGGTCGGACGGCTTGCCGTTACCGCAGTAGATCCAGATGCGGGTGTTGTTGGCGACGAGCTTGCCCACCTGCAGCGACGGGTCGTTGCGCTGCCAGGCCGGGTCGCTCGACGGCCCCCACATGTCGTCCTTCTTGTAGCCGCCGGCGTCGCCCATGGCCAGGCCGATCAGCGACGGCCCCATGCCCTGCGACGGGTCGAGCAGCGCCGACAGCGAGCCGGCGTAGACGAACTGGTTCGGGTGGTAGGCGGCCAGGATCAGCGCCGACGAACCGGCCATCGACAGACCGACGGCGGCGCTGCCGGTCGGCTTGACCTGCTTGTTGGCCTGCAGGTAACCCGGCAGCTCGCTGGTCAGGAAGGTCTCCCACTTGTAGGTGGTGCAGCCCGCCTTACCGCAGGCCGGCTTGTACCAGTCGGAGTAGAAGCTGGACTGCCCGCCGACCGGCATGACCACGGCGATGCCCGACTGGTTGTACCACTCGAACGCCGGGGTGTTGATGTCCCAGCCGTTGTAGTCGTCCTGCGCGCGCATGCCGTCGAGCAGGTAGAGCGCGGGCGCGTTGGCGCCGCCACTCTGGAACTGAACCTTGATGTCGCGGCCCATCGCGGCCGAGGGAACCTGCAGGTACTCCACCGGCAGACCCGGGCGCGAGAACGCCCCGGCGGTCGCCGAGCCCCCCACGGCGCCAATCAGACCCGAGAGCAGGGCCGCGCCAACGGCCCCCACCACGAGCCGTCGTGGCATCCGAGCCACGGCGCCGCGAAACCTGTCCACAAGCGTCATCCTTGCTTCCTCATCCTTCTTTCGGCCTTTCGGCGCATTTTCTCCGATTGGACGCATCCCCGAATTGGGTCCGACTGCATACGCGTCGGGCGCAGCAGTGCTCGTGTAGTCAACCACACGTCGGGGCATCCCCTCTCATCGAGCCGCTGGGGCAAACCCCGATTTGGCGCTCCTACCCAACGATTTTGGGGCCAAACATTGGCGTGGAGAATTGCGTTTCCGCATGTGCCTGGCCCTGGGTGCGCACTGGTGAGAGCACAGATGTGAGATTGCTGGCAATGTCTGGAGACGCACCGGCGGAGCCGAATTCGGCATTCACAGGAAAAAATTTCCGGTCACCCGCCTCTACTCGTGTGGAGGAGGGGGGATTGCCTCCGGCACCGGCAGCCCACACCGCGCGAGCTCGTAGAGCGGAACACGGTCGATTCGGTACGTGGTGAACTCGAACGAGTGCACGACGTTGGAGACGAAGCGGTGCAAGGTCATTGGGGCGCGCACCGAGGCGAGGACCGCCTGGGTCTCCGGACATTTCAGCGCCGCCACGGCCTGGGCAACCCAATTCGCATCCAGATAACCCGGAATGCCCGGATACATCTTGACCCAGGGGCCGTCGGCGATCACCCAGTCCGGAAACAGGTTCTTGTCGTGCCCGATCCGGCCGTGCTTGAGCCGCTCGGTGTGCTGGGCGAGTGGGTTTGCCAGACCGATCTGGTCGATCACCCGGACGTCGAGCCCGACGTTCATGCCGAGCATGCCCAGGTTGGTGAAAAACACCGCGTGCTCCGGCTTTTGCGGCGCCTTGGCGTCCCCGGGCGCAGGCTGCGCCATCGGCACCAGGTCCCACTGGATGTAGTTGCCGGAGGGCAGCAACAACGCCCCGTCCGGGGTGTTGTCCAGGGCCGTCAGCACGGCGGCCATCCTCGGGTAGTCCAGGTAGTCCGCCGCGGTCAGCGGGTGCGCGTGCCCGGTGGCCTGCGCGTAGAAGCGGCGCTCGTCGACGATTCCCGAGTAGGTGACGTGGGTGGCGTCGTCGCCCATCCCGGAGGAGTTTGCTGCCCACAGCGACCAGCCGGCGATGCCGAGCCACAGCGCGGCGGCGGCGCCGGCCACCCAATTGCCGGTCTCCCGTGAATAGTCCGCGCCGTCGGGGATCGGCACCGGAATGACCGCCACCGGGGCCAGCAAACAAAACAGGGGCGCCAGCAGCACCCTGGCGTGCATGAAATCGCCGCCCTGCCGGATCCAGTAGAAGCCCTGCAGCAGGCCGCTGACGACGACGAAGGCGACGACCGCCGCCGGGCTCTGCACCGCCCGCGCCGCGCGGCCGTAGTCGGGCGCGAGCACGGGGCGAAGGAACGAGGGTCGGCGGCGCGCGGCCACCAACAGGGCCCCGAGCCCCACCAGCAGGACCACCGGCACCCACACCGCATAGGGCGAGTTGAAGTTCGACAGGTAGATCATTCCCTGCGACCACTTGTCGCCGGCCGCGTCCTTGGCCAACGCCGTGCCGGGAACCAGCAGCCCGTAGTAGCCCATCCGGAAGATCTCGTAGGCCACCGGGAGGAACCCGCCGGCCGCCACGATCAGCGCGCGGCGGCGCCAGTTGCGGGCGGCGACCAGCAGCATGATCAGCGCCAGCCCGCCCATCAACGCCAGATCGGGCCGAACCAGGACGCTGAACCCCGCGACGAAGGCCAGCGCTTCGATGAACACCGGGCCGCCCGGACGCCCGCGCACCGGCTGCGCCCAGCACACCATCATCCACCACAGCAGCCCGAGATAGGCCAGCGTCAGGCCGCTCTCCAGGCCGGAGGTGGCAAAGTCACGCGCCGGCGGCAACGCGATGTACACCAAGGCCCCGGCGGGCAGCATGATCGCCCGCCGGCCCCGCAGGCTCGGGGCGTACAGGCGGCCGGCGCCCAGCATCAGCAACGCCACACCCAGCACCGAAAGGGTCAGGGCCAGCGCCAGCGCCACGTACTCCATGCGCATCGGCCCGCCCACCCAGCTGCCGACATACATCAGGTAGGTCCACGCGGTGGAGGTGTTCGCCTCGACCCGTTCGCCGGCGTTGAAGACCGGCCCGTTGCCGGCCAGCAAGTTGCGCACGGTGCGCAGCACGATGAGCCCGTCATCGGCGATCCAGCGTCGCTGCCAGGCGCCCCACCCGAACAGGACGGCAACCACCGCCACGCTGATCCACAGGCTGACCCGCACCATGGTGACGTAGGGGAACAGCGGCCGGCCGGCCCGCCTGATCACCGGGCGGCGGCGCAGCGCAGTGCCCTTCAGCGCCTTCAGACCTTCTAGGTGGGGGCTAGCCGAAGGCAACGGCGGCCCCAACTGTCGCGATCCAGGCCAGCGCCAGCAGCTGCAACACCCGGTCACGCAACGCAATGTCCTCGGGCTCGCCGGCCAGCCCGCCGTCGACGTCGACCGCGTAGCGCAGGACCGCGATGGTGAACGGGACCATCGACACCACGAACCAGCCCGCCTCGCCGTGTTCGCGCTCGAACGCCCACAGCCCGTAGCACAGCACCACCGCGGTGGCCGACATCGTCCAGACGAACCGCAGGTAGGTGCTCGTGTAGCTTTCCAGCGACTTGCGGATCGCCGCGCCGGTGCGCTCGGCCAGCTGCAGCTCGGCGTAGCGCTTGCCGGCCACCATGAACAGCGAGGCGAACGCCGCCATCAGCAGGAACCATTGCGACAGATGGGTATCGGTGGCCGCGCCCCCGGCGATCGCCCGCAGCAGATACGCCGACGACACGATGCAGATGTCCATCACCGCCTGGTGCTTGAGGCCGAAGCAGTACGCCAGCTGCATGGCGATGTAGACCGCCATCACCAGCGCCAGGTTCGGCGTCAGCCACCAGGCCAGGCCGAGCGACACCACCGCCAGCACCACGGCCAGGCTGTAGGCCAGCCACTCGGGCACCACGCCGGCGGCGATCGGGCGGAACCGTTTGGTCGGATGCTCGCGGTCGGCCTCGACGTCGCGAACGTCGTTGATCAGGTATATCGACGAGGCGGCCAGGCTGAACACCACGAAGGCCACCGCCACCTGAATCCCCAGTTGGCCGTAGTCGTAGCGATGGCCCCGGCCCGCCGCGCTCAGCGGCGCGGCGAGGACCAGCACGTTCTTCACCCACTGCCGGGGGCGGATCGCCTTGACCACCCCGACGATCAGGTTCGACGGCGGTCCGATCACCACGTCTTCGCTCATTCGGCACACACCTCTCGCGCTCGGCCCGCGATCCCCGCGACGGCGGCACCCAGGGCGACGCCGAAAGCCACGTCGCTGGGATAGTGCACGCCCAGCAGTATCCGCGACAGCGCCATCGGCGGTACCAGGACCACCGGCAGCGGCAGCCCGGTGACCCGGCCCATCAGGATGGCCGCGGCGGTGGTGGAGGTGGCGTGCGCGGAGGGGAAGCTCAGCCGGCTGGGCGTGCCGACGTTGACCGAAACCGCCGGATCATGCGGCCGTTGGCGCCGCACCAACCGCTTGACCACAACGGCGGCGGCGTGCGCGGCGAACGCACCGGCCCCCACCATCAGCCAATCGCGGCGCCGAGCCGGCATCAGCACCGCGCCGAGCACCGCGACGGCCAGCCAGCCGATGCTGTGCTCCCCGAAATGCGACAGCCCGCGCGCCACGGTCAGCACGCCGGGGCGATCGGCCAGTGCCGACTGGACGGCCACCAGCGCGGCCACTTCGCCGCGCGGAGCGGCCGTTTCAGCCATGCGCGGGTCTTTTGTCGGGCTCGTGGCCGCCCGCAGGCAACAACGCCGCTTCCCACTTCTGCTTGCTCGACAGCACCGGCAGCGCCTCCCGGTACACCCGGCGCATCTCGTCGAACCGGCTCAGCAGCAGGCGCTGCCGCCGCAGCGACTTGAGCAGCAGCGAGATCATCTTGCCGCGGTCGCGCTGCCGGTAGACCACCCCGCATCCGTCGGCGGTCGTCACGGTCACCCCGTCGACGGTGCACAACCGGAACCAGCGCGCGTCCTGGGTGGGCACGTTGTACTCCGGGCGCAGGTGGGCCGACGGGTCGGCCTTGGTGATGTTGTGAAAGATCCCGCGGGACAAGCGATATCCGATGGAGAAGGGGTTCACCGGGGGTTTCATCGCCTTGCTTCGGTGCATCGGCTGCGGCAGTTCGCTGGCCGCCGGCAGCACGACGGCGTCCGGGTACTCCTTGCGCAGACGGTGCACCTCCGGGAGCGCGCTTTCCAGGATGGAGAAGATGTGCTCGGGACCGGCCAGAAAGTCGTCGATCGCCTTGTTCTGGATTGCAACGGTCGAATATTCAAGGCAGGCAAGGTGTTTCAGCGTCGCCTTGAGGTGGCTGCGGACCAGCCCGGTCACTTGAGTTTTGGGGCCGTCCCAGTGCATCGCCGCGACCACCAGCCGGTTGCGCAGATGGAAGTAGGCCTGCCAGTCGATGGCGTCGTCCTTGTCGCTCCAGGCCATGTGCCAGATCGCCGCGCCGGGCAGGGTGACGGTGGGGTACCCGCGTTCGGCGGCCCGCAGGCCGTAGTCGGCGTCGTCCCACTTGATGAACAGCGGCAGCGGCTGCCCGAGCTCCTCGGCGACCTGCCGCGGGATCATGCACGTCCACCAGCCGTTGTAGTCGACGTCGATGCGGCGGTGCAGCAGCTTGCTTCGATCGTTCTTGTCGTTCAACGGATATTCGGCGAAGTCGTGGTCGTACTCGGCGTGCGGCGCGGAGGTCCACATGAAGTTCGACCGATCCACGATCTCGCCCATGATGTGCAGGTGTGACGGCTCCTGCAGGTTGAGCATCTGACCGCCCACCAGCATCGGGCTCTTGGCGAACCGGTGCATCGCCAGCACCCGCAGGATCGAATCGGGCTCGATGCGGATGTCGTCGTCCATGAACAGGATCTGTTGGCAATCGGTGTTTTTCAGTGCCTCGTACATCACCCGGCTGTAGCCGCCGGAACCCCCGAGGTTGGGCTGGTCGTGGATGGACAGCCGATTGCCCAGCCGGGCGGCGGCGGCGGGAAAGTCGGGGTGGTCGCGCACCTTGCGGACGCCTTGGTCGGGGACGATGACCGCCCCAATCACCTCGTCCACCAACGGATCTGCGGTGAGCGTGCTCAGCGCGGTGACACAGTCGGCGGGGCGGTTGAAGGTGGGGATCCCCACGGCGATGTTGGCCGTGCCCGGGGCTGGCTCGGTCGCATACCAGCCGCCGCCGACGAGGGTGACCTTGCTGTCGGTGGTGATGTCGAACCAGATCCAGCCGCCGTCCTCGAACGGCTTCAGCGCCACCTCGATCTCGACCACGACGGGTTGGTCCTCGGCGCTGGAGAATTCGCGGCCCTCGACGAAGATGCGGGCCCCGGTGGCCTTGGTCCGGTACACATCGACGCGTCCCGACCCGGTCACCTCCACGTGCAGCACCACCGACTGGCAGATCGACCACCGGCGCCAGTAGCTGGCGGGGAACGCGTTGAAGTACGTGGCGAACGACACCTCGGACTCGGCGCCGATCTGCAGCGACGTCCGCGAGGTCGCGTGCGCGCGCCGCGCGTTGGTCGTCGACTCCTCCAGGTACAGCTTGCGCACGTCGAGCGGTTCACCCGGACGCGGCAAAATGATTCGGGAAAGCAGGCTCACTGCGGTCATCCCCCCGCACCTTCCTCCACTAGGTCTTTGCCCTCGCGCAGGTGCGGCGCGAGGACGTTGTCGTACATGTTCAGCGCGCTGGCGATGGCCATGTGCATATCCAGATATTGGTAGGTGCCGAGCCGCCCGCCGAACAGCACCTTCGCCGACGCGGTCTCGGCCTTCGCGCGGGCCCGGTACGCGGCCACCAGGGCGCGGTCGGCCTCGGTGTTGATCGGGTAGTAGGGCTCGTCGTCGTCCTCGGCGAACCGGGAGTACTCGCGCATGATCACGGTCTTGTCGGTCGGATAGTCCCGCTCGGTGTGGAAGTGCCGGAACTCGTGGATCCGGGTGAAGGGCACCTCGGGATCGTTGTAGTTCATCACCGGTGTGCCCTGGAAATCGCCGATGGGCAGCACTTCCACCTCGAAGTCCAGGGTGCGCCACCCGAGCCGGCCGTCGGCGTAGTCGAAGTAACGGTCCAGCGGGCCGGTGTACACGACGGGCGCCGCGGGGCTGTCCGCGCGCAGTTGGTCGCGCACGTCGAACCAGTCGGTGTCGAGCCTGACCTCGATGCGGTCGTCGGCGGCCATCCTCTTCAGCCAGGCGGTGTAGCCGTCCACCGGCAGGCCCTCGTAGGTGTCGCTGAAGTACCGGTTGTCGAACGTGTAGCGCACCGGGAGCCGGGTGATGTTGGAGGCCGGCAATTCCTTCGGATCGGTCTGCCACTGCTTAGCGGTGTAGCCCTTGACGAACGCCTCGTAGAGCGGCCGACCGATCAGCGAGATCGCCTTCTCCTCCAGGTTTTGCGCGTCGGCGGTGTTGATCTCGGCGGCTTGCTCGGCGATCAGCCGCCGCGCTTCCTCCGGGGTGAAGTACCTGCCGAAAAACTGCGATACCAGGCCCAGGCCCATCGGGAACTGGTAGGCCTGGCCGTTGTGCATCGCGAACACGCGGTGGCGGTAGTCGGTGAACTCGGTGAACTGGCGGACGTAATCCCAGACCCTCTTATTAGAGGTGTGGAACAGGTGCGCGCCGTACTTGTGCACTTCGATGCCGGTCTGGGGCTCGGCCTCGGAGTACGCGTTCCCCCCGATGTGCGGGCGCCGTTCGACGACGAGCACGCGCTTTCCGAGTTGGGTAGCCACGCGCTCGGCGATGGTCAGGCCGAAGAATCCGGAACCGACGACAAAAAGATCGAAACGAGCGGTCATCGGTTGCTTAGGGTATCCGACCGCGCGGGCCTAACCCATTTGGCGAGGCCAGGGAGTCCGGGTTAAGCCAAATGACAACGACTTTGGGGCCCGCCGTCCCGGTCACAGTCCGAGTCGCAATTACCTCACGATTCAATATCAGCACTCTAGTCACAACAATCCCACTCGTACCATCGACTCTGTGTGCTTCATACCGGATAGGACAGGCGGGGCACGCCGACACAACACAGTTCCACTAGTTGTCCAGATTTGAGGAGACTTCCGTGCCGAACCGACGCCGACGCAAGCTTTCGACAGCCATGAGCGCGGTCGCCGCCGTGGCAGTGGCGAGTCCTTGCGCATACTTCCTTGTCTACGAATCGACCGCCGACAGCAAGCCGGCCGAGCACCACGAGTTCAAGAAGGCCGCGGTGATGACCGACCTGCCCGGCGAACTGATGGGTGCGCTGTCGCAGGGCCTGTCGCAGTTCGGGATCAACTTGCCGCCCGTGCCGGCTCTGAGCGGGGCCGGGGCCACCACCCCGGGTCTGGCCAGTCCCGGGTTGGGCACCTCGGGCCTCACCAGCCCGGGCTTGACCAGCCCCGGTTTGACCAGCCCTGGCCTCACCAGCCCGGCGCTGACCAGCCCGGCGCTCACCAGCCCCGGCCTGACGAGCCCGGCGCTCGCGAACCCGGGATTGCCGCCCACCACACCCGGGGTCACCACGCCCGGCGCGGTGCCCACGACGCCGGCCGCCGGACTCAACCCGGCGCTGACCAGCCCGGCCGGAGTCACGCCGGGCATCGCCAGTCCCACCCTGTCACCCAGTGAGGTGCCGATCGACTCGACGACCGGGTTGGACCCGGGCGCCGGCGGCACCTACCCGATCCTCGGTGACCCGTCCACGCTGGGCGGCGCCTCGCCGATCGCGTCCGGCGGCACCGGGGGCAGCTCGGGCGGTGGCGGCCTGGTCAACGACCTGATGCAGGCGGCCAACCAGCTGGGCGCCGGGCAGGCGATCGACTTGCTCAAGGGCCTGGTGATGCCGGCCATCACGCAGGGTCTCCAGCAGGGCGCCGCCGGTGGTGCGCCGGGTGCCGCGTTGCCGGCCGCCGCCGGTGCGCTGCCGGGCGCCGCCAAGGCCCTGCCGGGCGCTGCCGCCGGTGCGCTGCCGGCCGCCGCGGGTGCCGCGGGCGCCTTGCCGGGTGCCGCGGGTGCCCTGCCGGGTGCTGCCGCCGGTGCGCTGCCGGCCGCCGCGGGCGCCGCGGGTGCCCTGCCGGGTGCCGCGGGTGCCCTGCCGGGTGCCGCCGCCGGTGCCCTGCCGGCCGCCGCGGGTGCGCTGCCCGCCGCCGCGGGCGCCGTGCCGGGCGCTACCGGGGCACTGACCAGCGCCGCCGCGCCGGTTCTGCCCCACTAGAGCCCCACGAAACCCGGGAGGAACCTGTCCCCCGACGGCACCGCAGAGCCCCTCTGCGGTGCCGTCGAACAGGTTTTCGTGGACTTTTCGGGAGCGGGCGTCGTGTCGCCTCATAAATAACACTAGAAACACACGTAACATCAGCTGGTGTCGTCCCGCAGTCGCGCGCCCACGACGTTGCTCACCGCCATCGCGGCGACCGTCGTCATCGTCTCCTGGGTGGGCGACGCGACACACGACCGCGGCGCGCCGGAGCCGCCGCGGACCCAGGACACCCAACTCGCCGAGCAGCCGCTGATCGGGCTCGGGGGCGGGGTAACGGTTCGCGAACTCACCCAGGGCACGCCGTTCTCGTTGGTCGCGCTCACCGGCGACCTTGCGGGCACGTCCACCCGGGTGCGCGCGAAGCGCCCCGACGGTTCGTGGGGGCCGTGGTATCAGACCGAGTACGAAACCGCGGCTCCCGACGCCGCGCCGGTGGGCGACGACGCGGCGGCCGCGACGGGCCGCCCGGCCGAACCGAGCGAGGGTCCGCGCAGCACCGACCCGGTGTTCGTGGGGACCACCACGGCGGTCCAGATCGCGGTCACCCGCCCCATCGATGCGCCGGTGACCCAGGCCGGCACCGGAGCGCCGGACGGCCTGGGATACAAGCCGGTCAGCAGGGAACAACCCTTCGGGCAGAACATCTCCGCGATCCTCATCTCCCCGCCGCAAACGCCGGCCAGGACGCACTGGACGCCGCCGACCGGGGTGATGATGCCGGGGCAGCCGCCCGCCATCATCAGCCGGGCGGAGTGGGGCGCCGACGAATCGCTGCGATGCGGTAGTCCGCAGTACGACAACGGGATTCGCGCCGCGGTCGTCCACCACACCGCGGGCAGCAACGACTACTCCCCGCTGGAATCGGCCGGGATCGTCAAGGCGATCTACACCTACCACAGCAAGACGCTGGGCTGGTGCGACATCGCTTACAACGCGCTGGTCGACAAGTACGGCCAGGTGTTCGAGGGCAGCGCCGGAGGCCTCACCAAGGCCGTCGAGGCCTTCCACACCGGCGGCTTCAACCGCAACACCTGGGGTGTCGCGATGATCGGGAACTTCGACGACGTGCCGCCGACGCCCATCCAGCTGCGGACCGTGGGCCGGCTGCTCGGGTGGCGGCTGGGCATGGACGGCGTCGACCCCAAGGGCACGGTGGCGCTGGAGTCGGCCGGCAGCCACTACACCACCTTCGCGGCCGGCACCATCGCCAACCTGCCCACCATCTTCACCCACCGCGACGTCGGCAACACCGACTGCCCGGGCAACGCCGCGTACGCCCTGATGGACGAAATCCGGGACATCGCATCGCATTTCAACGATCCGCCCGAGGAGCTGATCAACGCGCTGAAGGGCGGCGCGATCTACGACCATTGGCTGGCGATGGGTGGGATGAACAGCGTCCTGGGCGCACCCACCTCCCCGGAAGACAACGCCGAGGGTAACGCCCGCTTCGCCGAATTCGCCAAGGGCGCGATGTACTGGTCACCCGAGATCGGCCCGCAGCCGGTGACCGGCGCCATCTACGACGCCTGGGCCTCGCTGAGCTACGAGCGCGGTCCGCTCGGGCTGCCGACCAGCGCGGAAATACAAGAGCCCCTGCAGATTACGCAGAATTTCCAGCACGGCGCCCTCAACTACGAGCGGCTCACCGGGAACGTCACCTCCGTTGTCGACGGCATCACGACGCCGCTGTCGACGCAATCCCCGAGCGGCCCCGACGTGCCGCCCGAGCACTTCTCGCTGCCCAGCCACCCCGCCGCCACCTAGGGGCGATCGGGCCGTTCGGGCCCGGTGTGGGTTTCGTCACAGTACGCTCGGAGTGCCCGGCGAGGACGGGGTTGGACCGAGGCGAGGGGAGACGGCCGTGTCGTTCGTGATCACCGAACCGGAGCTAGTGACGGCCGCGGCCGAGCGCCTCTCTGGCATCGGTTCGAGCCTGGGTGAGGCGACCGCCGCCGCCGCGGCCCCCACCACCGGGGTCGCCGCGGCGGCCTCCGACGAGGTGTCGATCGCGGTCTCGGAGTTGTTCGGCAACTTCGGCCGCGAATTCCAGGCCCTCGGCTCCCGAGCGGTGGCGTTTCAGGACGAGTTCATCAGTCTGCTCAACGGCGGCGCGGCGGCCTACCTCGGCACCGAGATCGCCAACGCCGAGCAGAGCCTGCTGTCGACGGGCCTGTCCACGAGCCTTTCCACGGGGGCCGCCGCGTCCGGCCTGGCCGCCGCTGCCGCCCCGGGCGGAGCGTATGGGCAACTGATCGTCAACACCTCCGCGAACCTGCAAAACCTCTTCAACACCTGGTCCGCCAACCCGTTCCCGTTCCTGCGCCAGGTCCTGGTCAATCAGATCGGCTACTGGCAGCAGATCGCCACGGCGCTCACCAACACCATCGAGAACTTCCCCGCCTTCCTGGCCGGCCTGCCGGCGGCCATCCAGGCCGGCATCCAGCAACTGCTGGCCTTCAACCCGGCCTTCTACGTGCAGCAGTTCATCGCCACGCAGATCGGCTTCGCCCAGGAATTCGCCACCAACCTCTACGCCGCGGCGACCGGAATCTGGGCCGGGCTGCCCGCTTTTGGCGCGCAACTCCAGGTGGCCTTGCAGGCCGTCCTGGCGGGCGACTACTTCGGCGCGGTGCAGGACGTCGCGCAGGCCTTCGCGAATCTCCTTGTCACGGGCGTCAATCCGGGCACCCCGGTGGTCACCGTGACGGGGACGATCATCCCCTTCAATCCGACGGTTAACGCCACGGTCAATCCCACCCTGCTCGGCCCGCTGGGCAATCTGTTCGCCCTCGCCAACATCCCCGGCCAAGAGGCGCAGTACTTCACCAACCTGATGCCCCCCTCGATCCCTCGGCAGATGTCGCAGAATCTCACCAATGTACTGAACGCGCTTACGATTCCGAGCATTTCGGCGACCGCCGTCTTGCCGCTGACGAGTCCGACGAGCGGATCGCTCAGCGCCTTCTTCGGCTTGCCGCTGCAGATCACCTACGCCGCGGCCGGCGCCCCGCTCGCGGGCCTGGAAGGGCTCGCCACCTCCGCGACGGCGGTTCAGCAGGCGCTGTTGGCCGGCGACGGCGTAGGGGCGCTCGGCGCGCTCTTCAACAGCCCGGCCGTCGTGGCCAACGGCTTCCTCAATGGCGAAACGATCGTGGATATGGCGATCCCGGTGCCAGTGAATTACGCACTGCCGCCCCCTCTTCCGCCCATCGCCTTCACCGCGCAGATCGTCATACACCTACCGTTCGACGGCCTTCTCGTTCCGCCCCATCCCCTGACCGGGACGATCGCCCTCAGCAGCCCATTCGCTACAGACCCCTATCCGGTGACCATCTTCGGCACGCCGTTCATGGGGCTCGTGCCGCTATTCGTCAATTACATACCGCAACAGCTCGCCGCGGCGATCGCACCCGGGGGTTAGCCCCTCAAGCTCGATTGCCCTACAACCACCAGCGCTCCAGCACCCGCCCCACCCCGTTGTCGGTGTTGGGCGCGGTGACTTCGTCGGCCGCGGCCACGACGTCGGGATGCGCGTTGCCCATCGCCACTCCGTGGCCGGCCCACAGCAGCATTGGGATGTCGTTGGGCATGTCGCCGAACGCCACCACCTCGTCGCTGGTGATCCCCTGCGGTTTGGCGATTTCCTCGACGCCGGTGGCCTTGCTGATGCCCAGCGGCACGATCTCCACCAACCCGTTGTCGGTGGAATAGGTGATATCGCCCTCGATGCCAGCATGTTTGGCCAACGCGGCGGCCATGTCCGCGCTGCGGGCACCCGCCTTGCGGATCAGCAGCTTGATCGCCGGGGCGCTCAGCAGGTCATCGATCGACACCTCGGTGTTGTCCGGATTGAGCCACGCGTGCTCGTAGCCGGGCGAGCTGATGAATTGCGGGGTGGCCGTGTCGTGTGCGCGTTCGCCGATCCGCTCGACGGCCAGGCCCGCGCCGGGGATGACACGCGCCGCCAGCTCGGCCAATTCGGCCAGGGTGTCGACGGGCAGCGTCCGCGACGACAGCACCCGGTCGTTCGCGGGGTCGTACACGACGGCGCCGTTGGCGCACACCGCGATCGGCGCGAAGCCGAGCGCCTCCACGACGGGGCGTATCCAACGCGGCGGCCGGCCGGTCGCGACGACGAACTGCGCTCCAGCGGCGACGGCGGCTCGCACCGCGTCACGGGTGCGCGGGGATATCGTCTCGTTTTCGTCGAACAGGGTGCCGTCGACGTCGCAGGCGATCAGCGCCGGCAAGGTCATTGAGAGGGTCCGCCTTCGCCTCTCAGTGGATTCCGCTTTGCGTCTGTCCCGGTCGCGTCACGCCGTCGCTACCGGAGCGCTGAATCCGCTCCTGCAATTCGGCCAACCGGATCGCCCGGGAATCGTCCTGGGTCGGCGCCGCGCCACCCAGCCGCCGCGGCACCCAGAACTCGCCCTCGGGGTGGGGGTACTCCTCCTGCACCCGGTACAGCATCGCATTCATCGCCTGGCGCACGGCGGCAATGAGCTGCTCGGCGTTGCCCTCCGGGGGCAGCGGGCGCCCGGCGGCCACGGTGATCGGAACCTTGTTGCGGAACACCTTCTTTGGATGATCCTTGGGCCAAATCCGGTGCGCACCCCAGACGATCATCGGAATGATCGGCACCCGGGCCTCCAGCGCCAGCCGAGCCGCTCCCGACTTGAACTCCCGCAGCTCGAAGCTGCGGCTGATGGTGGCCTCGGGATGCAGGCCGACGAGTTCTCCTTCCCGCAGCTTCTGCACGGCCACCGCGTAGGCGTCCTGCCCCATCCGGCGGTCCACCGGAATGAGCTGGCAGTGCTTGATCACGAAGTTGACGGCCTTCACGTCCGCCATCTCCGCCTTGATCATGAAGCGCAGCCGTCGCTTGCGTTCGTGGGCGGCGATCGACGCGGGCATCCAGTCCAGGTAGCTGGTGTGGTTGAGCGCGATCAGGGCGCCGCCCCGCGCGGGAATGTTCTCCAGCCCTTCGAACGTGAGCTTTGTTCCGTTCATCGCGACGACCGCCGGGACAACCACCTCCGCCAAGCGGAAAAATGGCTCTGCCATGTTCCTCTCCTTCCCCCTACCGCGACCGATGCGGCATCCGGTGGGCGTCCCTGCCGGCCGACCTTGCCGCCGCCTCGTCGGCCTCTCTCTGGGCCGCCTCCGCCGGAGTCGGCGCGCCGCCGCCCAGCCGGCGCGGCACCCAGTAGGCGCCGGCGGGGTGCGGATACCCCTGCTGCGCCTGATGCAGCAGCGCGGTCATCGATTCTCGCAGGGCGGCCGTGGTGGAGGCGACGTCCCCGGCCGCGCGCACCGGCCCACCCACCTGCACGGTGACCGGCAGCTTCTTGCGGCCGATCTGTCGGGGATGATCCTTGGTCCAAATCCGGTGGGCCCCCCAGACGATCACCGGGACGATCGGCGCGTCCGCCTCGACGGCCATCCGGGCCGCGCCGGTCTTGAATTCCTTGAGCTCGAAGCTCCTGCTGATCGTGGCCTCCGGATAGACGCCGACCAGCTCGCCCTCGCGCAACCGCTGGACGGCGACCGCGTAGGCGTCCGCCCCGGCGCCGCGGTCCACCGGAATGGTGCGAGTGTGCTTGATCAAGTAATTGACCACCTTCACCTGCTGCATCTCGGCTTTGATCATGAATCTAAGCCGACGGCGCCGCCGATGCACAGCTAATGCGGCAGGCAAAAAATCGACATAGCTGGTGTGGTTGATCGCGATCACCGCGCCGCCGGTGTCGGGGATGTTCTCCTCACCGCGGTAGGTGATGCGTGTGCCGGTGGCCAGCACCACGAGCCGGGCCAGGATCTCGAGGGTGCGAAAGGTCGGCTCCGCCATCGGCTACTGCTCCGGCGGCTCGGCGGCTTTGGTGTGGCGAGCCGCCCGCGCGGCGGCATCCTCGGCGTCCATCCGGGCCGCCTCCGCGAGCGACGGAGCGCCGCCGCCGAGCCGGCGCGGCACCCAGAACTCGCCGGCCGGATGCGGGCCATACAGTTCTTGCGCCCGTTCCAGCAAATGTTGCATCCGCGAATGCAGGAGGCCCTTCAACTCCTCGATCGCCAGCGTCGGTTCGATCGGCTCGCCCACCAGGACGACGATCGGCACCTTGGGACGCAGCAGCTTCTTGGGGTGGCCCTTGGTCCAGATTCGCTGCGCGCCCCACACGATGTGCGGCACGATGGGCACCCCGGCATCGACGGCCATCCGGGCGGCCCCGGACTTGAACTCCTTGATCTCGAAGCTGCGGCTGATCGTGGCTTCGGGGTAGACGCCGACCAGCTCGCCGTCCTTGAGGTTCCGGACGGCGGCCTCGTAGGACGCGGCCCCGTCCTGCCGGTCCACGGAGATGTGCCGCAGGCTGCGCATGATCGGTCCGGTGATCTTGTCGTCGAACACCTCTTGTTTGGCCATGAACCGGACCTTGCGCCCGAGGCCCTGCTTGTAGGCGGGCAATCCCGCGAAAGTGAAGTCCAGGTAGCCGGTGTGGTTGATCGCGATGACCGCGCCACCGCTCTTGGGTAGGTTCTCGACCCCCGAGACGGTGATCTTCAGGCCCTGAATGCGCCAGATCAAGCGGGCCAGCTGAATGATCGTCCCGTATACCGGTTCCACAGCACTTCAGCCTAGTGCTCCCGGCTATGAGCCGCCTGAAGTGCCTGAAGCGGGGGCGCGGGATCGCGCTAAGCTCGGGGGCTGACGAAGCCGTCAACCGTCGGCACAGCCCCCCAGTCCCCCGAAAGGTATCAGTGCAGGTCACCAGCGTCGGCCACGCCGGATTCCTGATCGAGACCCACGCGGGCACCCTCCTTTGTGACCCCTGGGTCAATCCCGCCTACTTCGCGTCCTGGTTTCCGTTCCCGGACAACAGCGCGCTGGACTGGGACCGGCTGGGCGACTGCGACTACCTGTACGTCTCCCACCTGCATAAGGACCACTTCGACGCCAAAAATCTCAGCGACCACGTCAACAAGGACGCCGTGGTACTGCTGCCCGATTTCCCCGTGCCGGACCTGCGAAACGAGTTGCAGACACTCGGGTTTCATCGCTTCTACGAGACCACCGACTCGACCAAGCACCGGATCAGCGGCCCCAAGGGCGAGCTCGACATCATGATCATCGCCCTGCGGGCCCCGGCCGACGGCCCGATCGGCGACTCGGCGCTGGTGGTTTCCGACGGCACCACAACGGTTTTCAACATGAACGATGCCCGGCCGCTGGACCTGGACGTGCTGGAAACCGAATTCGGCGGCGTGGACGTCCACCTGCTGCAGTACTCCGGGGCGATCTGGTATCCGATGGTCTACGACATGCCGGCCCGCGCCAAGGAGTCGTTCGGCACCCAGAAGAGGCAGCGCGGAATGGACCGCGCCCGCCAGTACATCGCTCAGGTGGGGGCGACGTGGGTGGTGCCGTCGGCGGGTCCGCCGTGCTTCCTTGACCCCGAGTTGCGCCACCTCAACGACGACCACGGCGACCCGGCCAACATCTTCCCCGACCAAATCGTCTTCCTGGAACAGATGCGCGCGCACGGCCACGACGGCGGCCTGCTGATGATTCCCGGGTCGACCGCGGACTTCACCGGCGCGACGCTGAATTCGCTGCGCCATCCGCTGCCAGCCGAGGTGGGGGCACCTCCCGATTGCGGGTCAGTCGAGGCCATCTTCACCACCGGCAAGCCGGCCTACATCGCCGACTACGCCGAGCGGATGGCGCCCGTGTTGGCCGCGGAGCGCGCCGGCTGGGCCCCCGCCACCGGCGAGCCGCTGCTGGACCCGCTGCGCGCGCTGTTCGAGCCGATCATGCTGCAAAGCGACGAGGTCTGCGACGGCATAGGCTACCCCGTCGAGCTCGTCATCGGCCCCGAGACGGTGATTTTGGACTTCCCGAAAAGAACCGTGCGCGAACGGATTCCGGACGAGAAGGTACGATACGGTTTCGCCATAGCGCCGGAGCTGGTGCGCACCGTGCTGCGCGATCACGAACCCGACTGGGTCAACACCATCTTCTTGTCCACCCGGTTCAGGGCATGGCGCGTCGGCGGCTACAACGAATACCTGTACACGTTCTTCAAGTGCCTGACCGACGAGCGGATCGCCTACGCCGACGGATGGTTCGCCGAGACGCACGACGACTCCGCATCGATCACCCTCGACGGCTGGGAGATACAGCGCCGCTGCCCGCACCTCAAGGCCGACCTGTCGAAATTCGGTGTGGTAGAGGGCAACACCTTGACCTGCAACCTGCACGGCTGGCAGTGGCGGCTGGACGACGGCCACTGCCTGACCGCCCGGGGCCACCAACTGCGGAGCGCCAAGAAATGAACGCGAATTACGACGACGGGCTGGTCCAGCTGGATCACGCGGCGATCACGTTGCGCCGCTACCACTTTCCGTCCGGCACGTCCAAGGTCATCGCGCTGGACAGCATCCGCGGATACAAGGTCGAGTCGTTGGGCATGTTCATGCAGCGGTTCCGCATCTGGGGCAGCTCCGACTTCCGCCGCTGGCTGCCCCTGGACATCCAGCGGCCGTTCAAGTCGACGCTGATCACCCTCGACGTACCGGGAACCTGGCCCAGCCCCGCGTTGACGCCGGAACGCCCGGAGGAGTTCACCGCATTGCTGGACGAACTGCTGGGCGCGCGCGGCTAGCGTCCCAGATCCTCCAGCGCCGCGCGGGCGGCGTTGTAGCCGGGAATGAAGGTGATCCCCGGCCCGCCGTGGCAGCCGGCGCCGCCGAGGTACAGCCCCTTGATCGGGATTGGCTGTCCGAGAAAGCCTTTCGGACCGGGGCGATTCGGCCCGATCTGGTCCGAGCTCAACAGGCCGTGGCAGTAGTCGCCCCCGGGGGCGCCGAACATCACCCCCATGTGCCTGGGCGTGAAGGTGGTATGCCGGATGATGCTGCCCTCGAAGTTCGGCGCCAGCCGGGTGATCTTGTCGATCACACGCTGGCCCATCTCGACCTTCGTCTGGCCGTAGTCCGCGCCGCCCTCGATCGGGAACCACAGCGCGAACGCCGACGCCGCGTGCTTGCCCTCGGGCGCCAGGTCCGGGTCGTTCTGCGACGGGATCTGCAACACCAGCGTCGGGTCGGCCGGCACGATCCCGCGCTTGGCGTCCTCCCACTGCTGCTGGACTTCCTCCGGCGTGCAGAACAGGCCGATGGACGCCTGCATCGCCGGCTCGTTGAGCACCTCGTAGGGCGCGGCGAATTTCGGGGCCTCGTGCAGCGCGAAGTGCATCTGCAGGTAGCTGCCGCGGTGGTCGATTCCCGCGTAGCGCTCGCGGATGTCGGCGGGCAGCGCGGCCGGATCGATCAGGTCGTTCAGCGTGGTGTCGGGCGCCAGGTTGGAGACGACGATGGGCGCGGCCAGCGTCTCCCCCGCCTCGGTGCGCACGCCGGTGACCCGGCCGCCGGACTGGGCATTGTCGACCAGGATGTCGGTGACCTTGGTGCGCAGCCGCACTTCCCCGCCCAGGCTTTCCAACAGCCGCGCCAGGTGGGCGGTCAGCGCGCCGATGCCGCCGCGCAGCTTCTTCATCTGCATGGTGTCCCCGTCGGGCACGCCCAGCCCGAAGGCGAGCGCCGCCGCGCTGCCCGGCGTGGCGGGCCCGCGGTACAGGGTGTTGACGGCCAGCACCGTCATCGAGCCGCGCAGCGCCCCGTGTTTCTCGCGGTCGGGCAGGTAGCGGTCCAGCACGTCGGTGACCGAACCGAACAGCATGTCGTCGATCGCCGAGCGTTCGAATTCGTTGGTGGCGCAGGCATACATCTCGTCGAAGGTCTTGGGTGGGGTGCCCGCCTCGAACCGGCCCAGCGCCCGCGTCGGCGCCTGGCTCCAGGCCATCAGCCCCGCCATCCCGTTGACGGCGTCCGCCCCGTGCACCTCGTTGAGGTGCGTGAACAGCTTGATGGGGTCGCTGTACTGGATCAGCGGGTCGTCGCCGACGCCGCGCACCGCGACCGACATCACCTCCAGGTCGATGGTCTCGAGGGTGTCCAGGCCCAATTCCTCGACCACCACCGACGCGGTCGGGAACTGCACCGAGCCGGCGATCTCGAAGTGGTACCCGTCGAAAAGCTCGACCGTGGAAGCCATCCCGCCGGCATAGAGCTTGGCGTCCAGGCACAGCGTCCGCAGCCCGGCCTTTTGTAGCAGCACCGCCGCGGCCAACCCGTTGTGGCCCGCGCCGATGACGATCGCGTCGTATTCAGTCATGTCCCTGCCCTCCAGGAATGGAGGCTGGCATGCCCGCCAAGTTTTGTCAATTATGACGAAACTGTGTTCAGGTGCTGGCCGCCCAGGCGTCGGTGATGCCGGCCCGCAGCGACTCGAGCGCGGTGTGGCACATCCGCGCCAGCTCGCCCAGCGACCGGTCCTCGCCGAGCATCCAGAGTTCCATCGCGCCGAAAACCGCCGCCGCGATGCAGCGCGCGGTCACCGCCGCGCGCAACCGAGCGTCGGGCGTCAGCGCCGCCGCACAGCTACGCCGTTGCAGTTGTTCCTGGATGGCGTCGGCGAAGTCGGCTTGGACCTCCTGGATGTGGCGCACGATGCGGCCGGGGTCGAGCTCCCCGCCCCGCAACGCCGCGATTTTCGTCACGGCCTCAACGTCATAGGGGAACGAGAAGACGGCCGACTGCACCGAATCGATGATCGGCTCGGCGGCCGGCCGGGCGTCCAGCGCGGCGCGAAACCAGTTCAGCCCGGTGTAGTCGGCGAACAACAGGTCGTGCTTGGAGCGGAAATGGCGGTAGAAGGTCCGCAGCGACACCCCCGCGTCCGAGGCGATCTGCTCGGCCGACGTGTCCTCGACGCCCTGGGCCAGGAAGCGCACCAGCGCGGCCTGGATCAGCGCCTCGCGGGTGCGCTCGCTGCGCGCCGTCTGCGCGGGTCGGACCATGCCAGTAACGTACCCCCTCCATCTTCTGTCATTATTGACAAAACTTCGGCCCGCGAGCGACACTTCGGCCATGGTCTCGCTTCTCGTGCATGCGGTTCTCGGCCTTACTGTCATCGGCTGGATCGTCGCGTCCAATTCCAAGGTCTTCGCCCGGCCGGCCGCCGGCCCGTTGTTCTCACCCTTGGAAGCCGTTTACTACGTCGTCGGCATCGCGTCGGTCGCGCTGGGCTGGTATTTCAACATCCATTTCGTGCAGGAGTACGCGAAGGGGTCGACCAATCCGATCTGGGGCCACGGCAGTTGGGCCGAATACATCCAGCTGATGTTCACCAACCCGGCCGCGAGCTCGGCCAGTCAGGACTACACGATCGCGAATGTGATCCTGCTGCCGCTGTTCACCATTGTCGACGGCTACCGTCGCGGGCTGCGCCGGCCCTGGCTGTACTTCGTGTCCAGCCTGTTCACCAGCTTCGCGTTCGCGTTCGCCTTCTACTTCGCCACCATGGAGCGGCAGCGCAGGCACGAGAAGTCCGCGCCCGCACCCGCGACCGTGGACGCCTGACCGAAAAGCCCCGCGCTCAGACCGGTTTGGTGGCACGCCACCGCTGCCGGCCACCCGACACGTCGATCCGGACGTCGGTGAACCCGGCGGCCGTCAGCCGCCTGCCGAGATCCTCCGGTGGCACCGGGTTGTAGGTGTCGGCGATGTGGAGCAGCCGGAAGGTCAGCGACGGCACCCCGTCGCTGCCGGCGAACGCGCCACCGGGCCGCAGCACCCGGAAGGCCTCCCCGAACAGCCGATCCTGCAAGTCCGCGGTGGGAACGTGGTGCAACATGGTGAAGCACACCACCGAGCTGAAGTGGTCATCGGGCAGCCCGGTGTCGGTGCCGTCGCCGTGGATGATGCGGGCCGCCGCGCCGTAGCGACGATCCAGCCGATCGGCCATCGCGGCGTCGACCTCGACGGCGGTGAGCGACTCGGCCCGATCCAGCAGGGCGCGCGTCGTCGCGCCGTACCCCGGACCGATTTCCAATGTGCGAGAGCCTAATTCGACATCGCGGAGCACCCAGGGCAGCAGTCGGTCCGCGACCGTTTCTTGCCAGCTCGTCGAGCTGCACCGCCACCGGTGCACAAGATTCATCGCCATATCGCCAAAGCTAGGCGTGCCGCGGCTTGCGGGCTTCCGATATCCTGCCGTGATATGTCGGAAATCGGCCAGCGGGGGCTCGCGACCTCGTCCCAGTCGCTGCCCCCGGGCGCGCGGATCCGGCGCCACCGGCATCACCTGCACCAGATCGTCTACCCCTCCCGCGGTGCGGTCTCGGTGACCACCCCCGCCGGCACGTGGATCACCCCGGCGAACCGCGCCATCTGGATACCGGCCGGCGTGTGGCACGAACACAGGTTCCACGGCCACACCCAATTCCACGGCGTCGCGCTCGACCCACAGCGCTACCGTCGAGGTCCCACGACACCGGCCGTGCTGGCCGTCAATTCGCTGATGCGAGAACTGATCATCGCCTGCTCGCAATCCGAGGCGCCCGACAGCGATCGACACCACCGCATGCTGGCGGTGATTCACGACCAGCTGCAGACGACGGGCATTGGTGAGCCGCTGTGGATTCCGACGCCCACCGACAGCCGGCTGCGGCGGGCGTGCGCGCTGATCACCGACGACCTGACGAACCCGTTGACGTTGCGGCAACTCGGCAGCCGGGTCGGCGTCAGCCAGCGCACCCTGAGCCGCTTGTTCGCCGACGAGCTGGGCATGACCTACCCGCGGTGGCGCACCCAGGTCCGCCTGCAGCACGCGCTGATGCTGCTCGCCGAGGACCACGGCGTCACCGCGGTGGCGCTGGCGTGCGGCTGGGCCACGCCCAGCGCCTTCATCGACACCTACCGGCGGGCGTTCGGCCACACCCCGGGCGCGCGGCGCCTCTAGCCGGCCGGCTCCAGCAGCTCGGTGCCCACGAACGGCACCAGCGCGGCGGGCACCCGCACGCTGCCGTCGGGCCGCTGGTGGTTCTCCAAGATCGCCACCAGCCACCGGGTGGTGCCCAGGGTGCCGTTGAGCGTGGCCGCCACCTGCGGCTTGCCATTCGCGTCCCGGTAGCGGGTGGCCAGCCGGCGCGCCTGAAAGGTGGTGCAATTCGACGTCGAGGTCAGCTCGCGGTAGGCGCCCTGCGTGGGAACCCATGCCTCGCAGTCGAATTTGCGCGCGGCCGACGAGCCGAGATCGCCCGCGGCGACGTCGATCACCCGATACGGCACCTCGATGCGGGCCAGCATCTCGCGCTGCCAGCCCAGCAGCCGTTGGTGTTCGGCCTCGGCGTCGCCCGGCTGGCAGTAGACGAACCCCTCCACCTTGTCGAACTGGTGCACCCGGATGATGCCGCGGGTGTCCTTGCCGTAGCTGCCGGCCTCCCGCCGAAAGCATGACGACCAGCCCGCGTAGCGCAGCGGGCCGCCGGACAGGTCGAGGATCTCGTCGGCGTGGTAGCCGGCCAGCGGCACCTCGGACGTGCCCACCAGGTACAGGTCGTCGGCCTCGACCCGGTACACCTCGTCGGCGTGGGCGCCCAGAAATCCGGTGCCGGCCATCACCTCCGGGCGCACCAGCACGGGCGGAATGATCGGGATGAAGCCGTTGTCGACGGCCAGCCGCAGGGCCAGCTGCAGCAGGCCCAGCTGCAACAGCGCGCCCCGCCCGGTCAGGAAGTAGAACCGCGATCCGGACACCTTGGCGCCGCGCTGCATGTCGATCAGCCCCAACGACTCGCCCAATTCCAAGTGATCCCTTGGGTTTTCGAGCGCCGCGGGCTCGCCGACCACGTCGAGTACCCGGTAGTCGTCCTCCCCGCCGGAGGGCACCCCGTCGATGATGACGTTCGAGATCGCCAGGTGCGCCGCGGTGAACGCCGCCTCGGCCTCGGCCTGGGCGGCTTCGGCCGCCTTCACCTGCTCGGCGAGCTCCTTGGCGCGCGCCAGCCTCGCCGGGCGTTCCTCGGGCGACGCCGCGCCGACGCTCTTGCTGGCCGCCTTCTGTTCGGCGCGCAGATCGTCGGCGGCCGAAATCGCCGCGCGGCGGTTGGCGTCGGCGGTCACCAACGCGTCCACCAGAGTCGGGTCCTCGCCCCGGCTGACTTGGGAGCGGCGCACGGCGTCGGGGTCTTCCCGGAGCAGCTTCAGGTCGATCACGCGCCTGAGACTACTTTTGCCGCGCCGCCGCGGCGGCAGAGCACCCCATCGGGCCACGACCGGGAGTTTCACATCCGTAACTTTTGTCACGCCACTTAGCCGGCCCTGTCAGAATGGAGCCGATGTCGCAAGCGCCCGAGAAGGAAGCCGTGGAAGCCGGCACCCCCGCCGGCCCCCCCGGCGACCCCGCGAAACGGCCGCCGGCCGGCTTCGCCTGGCCGCGCGGGTTGCAGGCGACGGCGACCCGGCGGGCGCTGCTGCTCACCGCGTTGGGCGGGCTGTTGATCGCGGGGCTGGTCACCGCGATCCCGGCCGGCAACGGGCCGGGACGGCTGGCCGGCTACATCAACAGCGAGCCGGTGCCCAGCACCGGAACCAAGAGCGACGCCGCCTTCAACCGCGCCAAGGGCGGCGATTGCCTGACGTGGCCGGATGCCACCCCGGAGTCGGCCAGCATCGTCAGCTGCGCCGACGAGCACAAGTTCGAAGTCGCCGAGTCCGTCGACATGCGGACGTTTCCGGGCGCCGAGTACGGGCCGGGCGCCTCTCCCCCGTCGCCGGCCCGGATCCAGCAGATGACCCAGGAGCAGTGCGAGCCCGCGGTGCACAACTATCTGGGACCCAAATTCGACCCGGCCAGCAGGTTCATGGTCAGCCTGCTGTGGGCCGGTGACCGGGCCTGGCGCCAGTCCGGCGACCGCCGCATGCTGTGCGGCCTGCAGCTGCCGGGGGCCAACAACCAGCAGGAGGTCTTCAAGGGCAAGGTCGCCGATGTCGACCAGTCCAAGGTCTGGCCGGCCGGCACGTGCCTGGGCATCGACTCGGCGACCAACCAGCCGACCGACGTCCCGGTCGACTGCGCGGCGCCGCACGCGATGGAGGTCACCGGCACGGTGAACCTGGCCGAGAAGTTTCCGGGCACCTTGCCCGCCGAGCCCGACCAGGACGGGTTCATCAAGGATTCGTGCACGAAGATGACGGACGCCTACCTCGCGCCGACCAAGCTGCGGACCACCACCCTGACCCTGATCTACCCGACCGTGTCGCTGCCCAGTTGGTCGGCGGGCAGCCGCCAGGTGGCCTGCAGCATCGGCGCGACGCTGGGCAACGGGGGGTGGGCCACGCTGGTCAACAGCGCCAAGGGCCAGCTGCTCATCAACGGGCAGGCGCCGGTTCCGCCGCCGGACATCCCCGAGGAGCGGCTGACGATGCCGCCGATTCCGGTTCAGGCGCCGAGCCAGCCGACCCAGGCCAGCACCGCGCCCGACGCCATCCCGCCCAACAACCAGCACCTGCCGGGGCAGCAGCCGGTCGTGACGCAGCCGCAAGCGCCGGCCACGCAGGCACCGGCCACGCCGGCGCCGGCCCAGCCCGCCCCGGCCCCGGGAGGCTAGCCGGGTGCCCGTTCGGATGGATCCGCAGCGGTTCGACGAGCTGGTCTCCGACGCGCTCGACCTGATCCCGGCGGAACTGGCGGCCGCGATGGACAACGTCGTCGTCCTCGTCGAGGACCGCCATCCCGAGGACGCCGAGCTGCTCGGGCTCTACGAAGGGGTGGCGCTCACCGAACGCGACTCCGACTACGCCGGGTCGCTGCCGGACGCCATCACCATCTATCGCGAGGCGCTGCTCGACGCCTGCGAGTCGGACGACGACGTGGTCGAGGAGGTGGCGATCACGGTCATCCACGAAATCGCCCATCACTTCGGCATCGATGACACCCGGCTGGAAGAGCTGGGCTGGGCCTGAGACGCGCCGCCGATTCCCGGGCGCGGCAACCCGACATTGTCCGGGCCGGGTGCTATGAACGGCTTATGAGCGCTGAGTGCCGCGAGTGCCGGGCGGGCTTAGATCACTGCCACGGCACCATCATTCGCCATTCGCTGCGCCGGTGGGAATGCACCGAGCCGGACTGCGACAGCCCCGAGCTGGTGGTGCACACGTTCGTCATCGATTGCGACGCCATCGGCTGCGCATGCGTGGACGAGTCGTCAGCCCATCGGATCGGTGCCTGAGCGCACCGCGTCCGCGACCGGGGTCGCGTCGTCGGGCTGGGGGAAAAACGGCGGCGTCAGCTGTCCCCACCGCAGGCAGCTCCACCGTCCGTCGGTGATCGGGGCCAGCACCACCGATTCGGCGTTGTCGAGGTGGTTGTCGAGCGCGAAGTTGCCGTCCACCCCGGCCAGCACCGCCGAGGCCAGCCGGATCGCCGCGCCGTGGCTGACGACGACGATGTCGCCGTTGAACCCGTCGTCGTCCAGGTAGCGCATCCGTAGCTCGGTCAGCACCGGCACGTAGCGGTCCAGCACGTCGTTGCCGGACTCCCCGCCGGGCAGCGGCAGGTCGAGCTCACCCCGATGCCAGCGCTCGTAGATCGCGTTGAATTCGGCGACCGCGTCGTCGTCGCCGCGGTTCTCCAAGCGCCCCACCTGCACCTCGTGGATGTCGGCGACTTCCAGCGCCCGCATTTCGACTTCCCCGCCGATCACCTGGGCCGTCTGCGACGCCCGCGTCGCGACTGAGTGCGCGAGCAGCGCCGGCCGCCCCGAACCGCGGGCAAACGCCCGGGCCTGGTCACGGCCCAACGGCGTCAGCTCCGCGCCGGGCGGCCGGGTGTCCAGCCGGCGCTCGACGTTGCCGTAGGACTGTCCGTGCCGCAACAGCACCAAACGACCGGCCATCGTTACCCCCCGGCCCCGAATGTCTGCGCGGGTTTGCCCTCCCGCAGTCGCGCCAACCAGCGCGAGGCCTCGTCCGCCGGCGGCGGCGGCACTCCGCCGGCCGACCCCGTCGGCCAAGAACCCAGATACCTCACATCCGCACAACGACGG
This sequence comes from Mycobacterium interjectum, assembly GCA_002102225.1. Classification (GTDB taxonomy): domain Bacteria; phylum Actinomycetota; class Actinomycetes; order Mycobacteriales; family Mycobacteriaceae; genus Mycobacterium; species Mycobacterium interjectum_B. The sequence continues at coordinate 15,701 of LQPB01000053.1, read as the reverse complement.
TGCAGCGCCTTGAGTGCCTCGGCGACGGCGTCGTCGTCGAGGTGGCCGACACAGTCGGCGAAGAACAGGTAGGTTCCGAGTTCGGTTCGGGTCGGCCGGGATTCGATCCGGGTCAGGTCGATGCCGCGGATGCCGAATTCGGCCAGTGCGGACAACAGCGCGCCGGGCACGTTGTCGATGCGCAACACCACCGACGTTCGATCGGCTCCGGTGCGGGCCGGCGGCGGGCCGGGCAGGCCGATCAGGACGAAGCGGGTGCGGGCGTTGGGCTCGTCGACGACCCCGTCGGCGATGACGCCCAGTCCCCAATGGGCGGCGGCCAGCGGCGAGGTCACCGCGGCATCGGCCTGGCCCTCGGCCACCTGGCGCGCCGCGTCGGCGTTGGAGTACGCCGGCCGCAGCTCGACGCCCGGCAGCTGGGCGTCCAGCCACCGGCGCACCTGCGCCACCGCCACCGGGAAGGCGGCCAGCGTGCGCACGTCGCCGGCGCCCAGGCCCTGTTTGGCGACGATGCTGAACGCCACGTCCAGCGTGGTCTCGGCGAAAACCTGCAGGGGCGAACCGATGGCCAGGCTGTCCAGGGTGGGGACCACCGAACCGTCGATCGAGTTCTCGATCGGCACGCACGCGTAATCGGCATCGCCGTCGCGCACGGCGTCGAGCGCCGCGGGCGTGCTTTCCAGCGGCATGTGCCTGACGGGGCCCGGCTGCTGCTGCGGAACCAGGCCGGCGGCGGTGATCTGCCGCAGCGCCGCCTCGGTGAACGTCCCTTCGGGACCCAGGTAGGCGATGCGGACCACGCCCCAACCCTAACGGCGGTCCACGTCAAACGGTCCTTGCGGCGCGATGGGTCATAAGTTAACTTAGGCTTACCTAATAGATAAAGGAGCACGATGGCATCGACGGTCGGCCCCGCACCGACGACTCCGGAACGTATTCGCAGCGCCTGTGCGCGGGCCGGTGCCGCGCTTTTGGCGATCGAGGGTGGGGATACCGTCCCCACGCCGGTGCACCACCTGCTGGCCGACGGCTCCTTCGCGATCGCGCTCCCGGTAGACGGTGCCGGCCACGCCGAAGGCTGGGCGTCCGGATCGCAGGCACTGCTGGAGCTGACCGACTACGCCCCGCTGCCGCTGCGCGAACCGGTTCGCTCGCTGGTGTGGGTGCGCGGCCACCTGCAGCCGGTCCCCACCGACGACGTGACCGACATGCTTGACCTGATCGCCACCGAGTACCCCAACCCTGCCCTGCTCCAGGTCGAGACGCCGCGGTCGGCGCCGTCCCAGGGGGACCCGCGGTACGCGCTGTTCCGGCTGGAGATCGCGTCCGTGGTCGTCACCGATGCCACCGGCGCCGAGCCCGTCGGCGTCGCGGACCTGCTCGCCGCCCGGCCCGATCCCTTCTGCGAAGTCGAGGCCGGCCTGCTGTGGCACCTGGACACCGTCCACAACGACGTGGTCGCCCGTCTGGTGTCGAAGCTGCCGCCGCCACTGCGCCGGGGGCAGGTTCGCCCGCTCGGCCTCGACCGATACGGCATGCGGTTCCGCGTCGAGGGCAACGACGGCGACCACGACGTCCGGCTGCCGTTTCACAAACCGGTGGACGACATGACCGGGTTGAGCCAGGCCATCCGGCTGCTGATGGGCTGCCCGTTCATCAACGGGCTGCGGGCCCGGAGGTAACCGCTGGTAACCCCGGCCCACACCCGGCACGTACGTTATCCGGGTGAACGGCGACCGATCCCCGGAACGGCGCCGCCCCGCGCCGCCGCCCTTCGACCCGCCGACCACACCGCCGCGCCGGCCCACCCCGCCGCCCGCCCCGCCGCGGCCCGTCGGCCCGAGGGCGCGCCGCAAGCGCCGCTGGTTACGAGCGACGGTGCTGGCGGTGCTGATCGGCGCGCTGCTCGCCGCCGCCGGCGGGGCCGCGTGGTTCGACACCAGGCTGCACCGCGAGCAGGCGCTGGCCGACTATCCCGACCGGCCCGCGCCCGGCCGCGGAACGAACTGGCTGATCGTCGGCTCCGACAGCCGCCGCGACCTCACCGCCGAGCAGCAGCAGGACCTGGCGACCGGCGGCGACGTCGGCACCGGCCGCACCGACACCATCCTGCTGGTGCACGTGCCCGGATTGCGGTCGAGCACCCCGGCGACGGTGGTGTCGATCCCCCGCGACTCGTACGTGCCGATTCCCGGCCACGGCAAGGACAAGATCAACGCCGCGTTCGCGATGGGCGGCGCGCCGCTACTGGCCCAGACGGTCGAACAGGCCACCGGGCTGCGACTCGACCACTATGTCGAGATCGGATTCGGCGGCTTCGCGGGTCTGGTGGACGCGCTGGGAGGGATCACCGTGTGCCCGACCGCGCCGATCAACGACCCGTTGGCCGGCATCGACCTGCCGGCCGGCTGCCAGAAACTCGCCGGGCGCGACGCCCTGGGCTACGTGCGGACGCGCGATACCCCGCGCGCGGATCTGGATCGGATGGCCAACCAGCGCCAGTTCCTGTCGGCGCTGCTGCACCGGGTCGGCAGCCCGGCGGTCTGGCTCAATCCGCTGCGCTGGTACTCGGTGCCACGCGCGGCCGCCGACGCCATGACGGTGGACCGGGGCGACCATGTCTGGGATTTGGCGCGCCTCGGCTGGGCGCTGCACGCGACCACCACCGCGCTCACGGTGCCGATCGGCGAGTTCACCAGCGGCGACGTCGGGTCGGTGGTGGTGTGGAACCACGAGGTGGCCGGCAAGCTGTTCGAGGCGCTCGCCGCCGACGCGCCCGTGCCCGCCGACGCCCTGCAGGGACAGAGCTAGGTCGACGGTGGCGACCCGCCCCTAACCGCTGCCGTCGCCGGCGCGCGCTTTCTCCAACCACGCCTTGGTGCGGCCCGGGTGGTGGGTGGCGAGCCAGGCCACGCCGACATCCCGGCAGAAGTCGATGTCGTCGTACTCGTCGACGTTCCAGCAGTAGACCGCCCTGCCCTGCGCGACGGCGCGGTCCACCAGCTGCGGATAGTCCTTCAACGTCGCCAGCGAGGGTCCGACGGCGGTGGCGCCGACCGCGGTGGCCGCGCTGCTGGCCAGGTAGCGAGCCGTCTTGCCGAGCAGCACCGTGGGCAGCAGCGGCGCGGCGCGGCGGATCCGCCAGACGGCGGCCGCCGAGAACGACATCACCACGGCGCGGGAGCGGTCGGCCGAGGCCGGCGCGGCGATCCCGAAGCGGTGCAGCGCCGCCAGGAGCTTGCTTTCCACCAGCGAGCCGTAGCGGACCGGGTGCTTGGTCTCGATGAAGAGCTTCACCGGCCGGTGCCAGTCCAAAACCAACGACACCAGCGCGTCCAGCGTCAGCAGGCTGGTGTCCCCGTGCGTGCCGTCGGCGCGCCAGCTGTCGTGCCACGCACCGTATTCGAGTTCGCGCAGCTCGGCGAGCGTCATGGTGCTGACCAAACCGGCGCCGGTCGAGGTGCGGTCCAGACGGCGGTCGTGCACGCAGACCAGGTGGCCGTCGCGGGTCAGGCGCACGTCGCATTCCACGCCGTCGGCGCCCTGTTTGAGGGCCAGATCGTAGGCGGCCAGCGTGTGTTCGGGCCGGGCGGCCGAGGCTCCTCGGTGGGCGACGACAAAGGGGTGCCCGGCGAGCACCTCCTCGGCCCAGGTCATACCCCTATGCTGCCGGTTCCTGCCCCTCCAACTCAACCGGAACTGCGGATGCGCGCCCGCCGCGGCGGTCGGTGGTCTCCCGTTCCACCATGACCCACCGATGCGCGGGCCGCTGCACCGGTTTGCGCGCGAACCCTTCGAAGACCCGGGCGGCCGCGGCCACGGTGACCGCCGCCAGCAGGTAGGCGAGCACCATCAGCACGGTGTTGTTGGCAATGCCCTGGGCGTCCGTGGCGAAGCTGGTGAAGATGGCGAAGCCCGAGGCCAGGTAGCTGAAGACCCACGCGATCCACCACTCGAGGATCGGCCGCCGAAGCCGGGCATAGTGCTCCTCGACTGTCGCCAGTTCGATGACGTACACGGGGGCCCACAGCAGGTTCGCCAGCGGCACCACGCACCCGGCCCACAAGGCGCGAGCCGAACGCGACTCCGGAAGGCCATGGTGCGCGAACACGGCGGACCTGCGCGCGATCAGCCACCGGATCAACATCACGCCGGAGGCGATCAGCGCCGCGATCGCCCCCACGCTGGCCAGCATTGAGACCCAGTCCGCGGCGATGGCCACAATCGAATTCAGCAGGGTGTTCCGGTTGATGATCAACAGCACATAGCGCGCGACATAAACCAGGGCGGCCATGCCCAGGACCAGGACGCTCAAAAACAGCGTGGTGCGCACCGCCGGCGCGGAAGGCCCTGTCCGGGAAGGCTTTTCGGCCTCGGCCGGGGCATGTTCGATGTGATCGGCCAAACCCCAGCGCGGTATCACGGTGTAGCGCGGGGTGGGCCCCAGGCGCCGTCGGCCATGACGCGGGGGCGGCGCCGCGCCGGGCCGCACCGCGATCCACCGGAAGCCCGGCGGCAGCCGCGGCGGGGTGCGCTGCCAGCCGGGCGCCGCGGGCGGCCGGGCCGGCACCGGACCGGGCTGCGGGCTCCACCGCGGGTCGGCCGCGGGCACGTCCGGCAGCGGCGCCATCAATGCCCCCCGGCAGCGGGGACACCAGTCGCGTCGCCGCTCGCGCACGTTCCACCGAGTGCCGCACTGGGAGCACACCTGGATCACCGGACCAGCCTAACCTCGCGACGGTTCGACGCCTGCGGAAGCGGGCCGTCCGGCAACACAACAATTGCCTGGGGCTATCCACAGTTTCCACAGGTTTATCCACAGTGGGCGCAGGGGTACGGGACCCACCAACACAGCCTTTTGGAGCCGCCCGGGCCGCAACTGTGGATAACCGCCGGGTGGTACGGCTGTGCCATAAACAACCCGACCCGGCGCCCGAGCGAAATGGATTGCCTCGCTAACCACCCGCAGCTGAGCCCCCGGGCTCGCTGGCGCCCGGCCGCCGGACGCGCCGTTACGCAGCGCGTTTCCCAACCCGGGTGCGAGGGGTTATGATCACCGTCACGAAAAATCGTTGTGACACACCTCACTCAGGCGGGGTGGACTTGCAGGTGAAAGGCGCTTGATGGCCACGCATTCGTTCGGTCCGGGTTCGCCGGCCGCGTCGAACTCGTATTCCGGCTCGCCCGCCTGTAACCACAGCTATAGCGTCGCAGCCCTCCGAGCCGCCCTGATCGCGCTGGCGTTGCTCGCGGTGCTAGCAATCATCGTCTTGTACTGACGTCAGGCCCCGGGGGGTATTCGTTCCCGGCGGTCATCCTTGCGGCGGGCGCGCGCATGGAGCAGGGTTGATTATGGCTGGCCGCCGCGTGGCAGCCCCGCGCGATGAGCGTCCGATCATCACCAACGATGCACCGAAGAAAGGAAAGCTGTGGCTGTATACACCCTGCCCGACTTGGACTGGGACTTTGGAGCGCTGGAACCGCACATCTCCGGCCAAATCAACGAGCTACACCATGACAAGCACCACGCCACCTACGTCAAGGGCGCCAACGACGCCCTGGAGAAGCTGGAAGAGGCGCGAGCCAAGGAGGACCACTCGGCGGTCCTGCTGAACGAGAAGAACCTGGCGTTCAATCTGGCCGGCCACGTCAACCACAGCATCTGGTGGAAGAACCTCTCTCCCAACGGCGGCGACAAGCCGACCGGTGAGCTTGCCGCGGCCATCGACGACGCCTTCGGGTCGTTCGACAAGTTCCGCGCGCAGTTCCACGCCGCCGCCACCACCGTGCAGGGCTCGGGCTGGGCGGCGCTCGGCTGGGACACGCTCGCGCAGAAGCTGCTGATTTTCCAGGTGTACGACCACCAGTCGAATTTCCCGCTCGGAATCGTGCCGCTGCTGCTGCTGGACATGTGGGAGCACGCGTTCTACCTGCAGTACAAGAACGTCAAGGTCGACTTCGCCAAGGCGTTCTGGAATGTCGTCAACTGGGCTGACGTCCAAGACCGCTACGCGGCCGCGACGTCGAAAACGCAGGGACTGATTTTCGGCTGAGGCCGTCTATCTCAGGCTGGGGCGTCACGCGATTCGCGTGGCGCCCCAGCCGTTTGCGGGGCGTCGAAACGGGGCATCTTGAGAACATGTGCGTCAGTAGCCGTGTCGGGTTGCACGGCGCCTAACCCGCAGGCATGCTTAGTCATTCGAGCTACCAGTGTGGTTAGGCGGAAGCAGGCGTCACACGGAGGTCGAGATGGAAGCTGGGTCTGACCGTCCCATCGGGGTTTCTCCCTTCCATGCCCGTGGCTCCCTGAAAGGGTTTGTGATCTCCGGCCGCTGGCCGGATTCGACGAAAGAATGGGCCCAGCTGCTGATGGTCGCGGTCAGGGTCGCGTCGTTGCCCGGATTGCTGTCCACCACAACGGTGTTCGGCGCCAGGGAGGAATTGCCCGACGAACCCGAGCCCGGCACCGTCGGCCTGGTGCTGGCCGAGGGCACGGTGTTCGGTGAATCGGCCATTCAGCCAGGGTATTTCGCCGATCATCAGCCTCCGGCGCTGCTGATGCTGCATCCACCCTCGGAAACCATGCCGTCGTTGCCGGAGTGCACCGGGGCGGCGTCCGGGTGCGTCCTGCTGCCGGGGTTGCCGTACCTGGGATTGGAGCACCGGGCCGCGTGGGTCGAGGCGGAGGCCGACGGGACGATCACCTCGATGGTGAGCCGCGTGGGCGTCGACCCGATCAGCCACCCCGATACGGCGATACTGGCGATGCTTCTTGCCGCGTAAGGGAATTCAAACCCCTTGATTCGGGCGTCGAATCGGGAAATACGGGTGGCCGAACTCGGCCGTCTGCCTGGCGCCCCGCCGGCCTGACCGTTAGCCTTGGCACCGTTAGCGAAGGGGAGTAGCCCCCAATCGTCGAGTCGACATACTGGCGCACAGCCCGGCCGGCGGACCAGCCCCGTGGGGCCGGTGGGCGAGACCTTCGACCGATGTTCGGCGACCGGGTCGCCGGACGACGTGTCGAAAGGTCGCCTCCCATGCTCGCCGCCACATTGGTCACCCTCGGAGTGGTGTTCCTCGCCGAGCTCGGCGACAGGTCCCAGCTCGTCACCATGACCTATGCGCTGCGCTACCGGTGGTGGGTCGTGTTGGGCGGGGTGGCGATCGCCGCCTGCCTCGTGCACGGAGTCACGGTGTCCATCGGGCACTTCCTGGGCGCTACCCTGCCGGCGCGCCCGATGGCGTTCGCCTCGGCGATCGCGTTCCTGATCTTCGCGGTGTGGGCGTGGCGCGAGGGCGGCAACGGCCACGAGAAGGCGCCGACCGATCGGCAACCCCGGTTCGCGCTGCTGACGATCGTGTCCACCTTCGTGCTGGCCGAGATGAGCGACAAGACGTCGCTGGCGACCGTCACGCTGGCCAGCAATCACGACTGGACCGGCGTGTGGATCGGCTCCACGCTGGGCATGGTGCTGGCCGACGGGTTGGCGATCGGGGTGGGCACGCTGCTGCATCGGCGCCTTCCGCAGCAGCTGCTGCACACGCTGGCCAGCCTGCTTTTCCTGATCTTCGGGCTGTGGATGCTGTTGGACGGCGCGCTGGGGTTGCGCTCGCTGGCGATCGCCGTGACCGTGGCGGTGATGCTGACCGCCGCGACCGTGGCGGCCGCGCAAACTCGGCGCCGGCGCCGGCAGGAAGCTCCAACCCCCGCGGGGTTAACCGACGTCGACTAGAGTGCCGTCGGCACCCCTCTCCTTCGCGCCGCCCCGCCCAGCTGCCGCCCCCGGGGTATCTCCGGGGGCAATTAATTGCACCCGCAGCCCGTTTTTTGGGCGTGTCACCGACCTGACAGCAAATGTTGTCGCGCACGGCCATACGTTGCCTGCCGGTTGCGGTGCGAGTGCCCAGCATCTTCTCCCGAATCACCTCGCCACCCGCGCGCACGCCGGCCCGCCACCGTCGTCGGGACACCCAATTCTGCGGATAACCTGTGAAGTTGGCAGATTTAGTGGACACCCCAGCGAATTAGTTAGACGCTCGTCGAGTGGGTATTCGGCAGCCGTCAGCAACGCCGGTGTTGAAGTACCCCGGGTTTGCACCTGGTTGCGGACCCAATCCGTCGCTACCATTGTCAGCAAATACACCTAGGCAATAGTTCACTTCTACAGCCCAGTGGAGGTCATATCGATGAGCACGACGTTCGCCGCCCGCCTCAACCGCTTGTTCGACACGGTGTATCCACCGGGACGCGGGCCGCACACCTCGGCGGAGGTGATCGCGGCGCTCAAGGCGGAGGGCATCACGATGTCGGCTCCCTACCTGTCCCAGCTACGTTCGGGCAACCGCACCAACCCGTCGTCGGCGACCATGGCCGCGCTGGCCAACTTCTTCCGCATCAAGCCGGCCTACTTCACCGACGACGAGTACTACGAAAAGCTCGACAAGGAGCTGTCGTGGCTGGCCACGATGCGCGATGACGGGGTCCGCCGCATCGCCCTGGCCGCCGTCGGATTGTCTCCTCAAGCCCAGCAGGACGTGGTGGAGCGGGTCAACGAGCTGCGCCGCGTCGAACGCCTCGACGCCTAGCTGCGCAGCCCGACCTGACCGGCTGCCGTCCGGGTATTCCGATTAGGGTTGGCTCTCGGATCGCGCACGCGCGAGAGCGACAGTCACGAGATACCGGGAGGCGGCCGGGAATGGGCCTGTTCCGCAAGCGAAAGAGTCGCGCGACCCGTCGCGCCGAAGCCCGCGCGATCAAGGCCCGCGCCAAACTCGAGGCCAAGCTGGCCGCCAAGAACGATGCTCGCCGGCTCAAGGCCGAGCGGCGCGCCGCCGAGAAGGCCCTGAACGCGCAGATCAAATCGCAGCGAGACAGCGACCGGACGGCGCTGAAGGTGGCCGAGGCCGAGCTCAAGGCGGCGAAGGAGGGCAAGTTGCTGTCGCCGACACGGATTCGCCGGGTGCTGACGGTATCCCGGTTGCTGGCGCCGATCCTGATGCCGGTGATCTATCGGGGCGCGATGGCCGCCCGCGCGGTGATCGACCAGCGGCGCGCGGATCAGCTCGGCATCCCGTTGGCTCAGATCGGCCAGTTCTCCGGGCACGGCGCCCAGCTGTCGGCGCGGATCGCCGGGTCGGAGAAATCGTTGCGCATCGTGCTGGAACGCAAGCCCAAGGACGCCGAGACCAAACAGTTCGTCGCCGCGATCACCGAGCGGCTCAGCGACCTGGCGGCCGCCGTCACCGCCGCGGAGAACATGCCGCCCGCGCGGCGCCGGGCCGCCCACGCCGCGATCTCCTCGCAGCTCGACGGCATCGAAGCGGACCTGATGGCCCGCCTTGGGCTGACGTGACCGCCGCACGCGTCCTGCTCGCGGCCGCGGCGCTCTATCTCGGCTCGGCGGTGGGCATCCCGGTGGCATCGGCGCACGTTCACGCCAGCAGCGACAACCCCGCACGCGGCGCCATGGCGATCGTCACCTTCGAGGTGCCCAACGAATCCAACATGGGCGCGGCGACCACCGCGCTGACGGTCAGCCTGCCCGGCGTGGCGGCCGCCAGCACCGAAGCCATGCCGGGCTGGACGGCCAAGCTCGATCGCGACGCGGCGTCGGGCACCTTCCGCTCGGTGACGTGGACGGCCGCGCCCAACGGCGGGATCGGCGTGGACCAATTCGGGCTGTTCCGGATGTCGGTGCAGCTGCCCGATGCCGACACCGTCAGCTTCCCGGCCACCCAGACTTACGCCGACGGGACGGTCGTGAAGTGGGACCAGCCGCCGCTGCCCGGCGGCGGTGAGCCCGAACATCCCGCACCCATGCTCAGCCTCGGCGCGGGCGGCGGGGCGCCGCACCAGCACCATCCACCCGCCGCGGCGCCCTCGTCGTCGGCATCACCGGACACCACCGCCCGCGTCCTCGGCGGCGCGGCGCTGGTGGTGGCCGCCCTCGGTGTCGCACTGGTGCTGCTGCGCCGCCGCGCATGAGGCGACGGGCGGGCGCCGGGTGGGCGGGCCTGCTGCTGGCCGCGATGATGTCGACCGCAACCCTCACCGCACCACCGTCGCTCGCGCACGCCGCGCGGGTGTCCACCGACCCCGCCGACAACGCGGTTCTCGCCGCCGGTCCCGCGCGGGTCACGGCGACGTTCAACGAACGGCTACAGACCGCGTTCGCCGCCATGACCGTCGTCGGGCCCGACGCCAACGTGTGGTCCACCGGGCAGCCGACGGTGCAGGGCGCGATCGTCGCCATCGGCCTGCGCCCCCTCGGGCCGGCCGGCATCTACACGGTCAACTACCGCGTCACGTCGGCCGACGGCCACGTCGTGTCGGGATCCTGGTCGTTTCGGCTGACGGTTCCGGGCACCGGAACCCCTGGGCCACCCGCCGCCGGGCCCGCGGGCGGCGGCGGCCCCCCGATCTGGCCGTTTGCGGTGGTGGCGCTCGCCGTGGTCGCCGCGGGCGGCTGGTGGGCGCTGCGGCGCAGGCCCTGAGCGCCCCGCTCGCCGAGAGCCCGCCGCACGTCCTGGCATGATGGGACGCGAGGAACCGGCGAGCGAGACAACACTTCGAAGACAGCTGCAAAGGAGCGGCCGCATGGCAGATCCGCAGGACCAACCCAACGGCGAACCCGACGGCCCACCGACCCCGCCGGAGAACAAACCTCCCGCCGAGGCCGCCAAGAAGGCCCCTGCGAAGAAGGCACCCGCCAAGAAGGCCCCTGCGAAGAAAGCGCCCGCCAAGAAGGCTCCAGCGAAAAAGGCGCCCGCCAAGAAGGCGCCAGCGAAAAAGGCCCCGGCCAAAGCCCCCGAGCCCGCTCCCCCCGGGCTGGCCATGCAGCAGCGCATCGAAACGAACGGTCAGCTCGCCGCCGCCGCCAAAGACGCTGCGGCACAAGCCAAATCAACCGTCGAAGCCGCGCCCAACCCCGTCTCGCCGGAGGTTGCGCCGACGAGATCCGGCCAGTCGCCGGTGCCGTTGATCGTCGCCGTGGCGCTCAGCCTGCTGGCGATCCTGCTGATCCGGCAGCTGCGGCGCCGCTGACGTGCCCGCGCCGTTCCGGCCGACCGCCGACCTGGTCGACGACATCGGGGCCGAGGTGCGCAGCTGCGACCTGCAGTTCCGCCAGTTCGGCGGCCGCTCCGAATTCGCCGGGCCGATCAGCACCGTGCGCTGCTTTGAAGACAACGCGCTGCTGAAGTCCGTGCTGTCGGAACCCGGGGACGGTGGCGTCCTGGTGATCGACGGCGCCGGCTCGCTGCACACCGCGCTGGTCGGAGACGTCATCGCCGAATTGGCCCGGTCCAACGGCTGGGCCGGGCTGATCATCCACGGTGCGGTGCGTGATGCCGCCGCGCTGCGCGGCATCGACATCGGCATCAAGGCGCTGGGCACCAATCCCCGCAAGAGCACCAAGACCGGTGCCGGGGAGCGCGGCATCGAAATCGCGCTGGGCGGCGTGACTTTCGTGCCCGGCGAGATCGCCTACAGCGACGACGACGGCATCGTGGTCGTGTAGTCAGGCCGCCTAGACGGCGACCGCCGCCCGCTTTTTGGCGAACCGCAGGCCCTCGTCGGCGATTTTGCCGCGCCGGATCAGCCGGATGTCGCGCACGTAGTTCTGGTTCAGGCGCCACGGCGTGCGCGAACCCTGCTTGGGCAACTCGTCGAGCGAGCGCAGCACGTAGCCGGGGGTGAACTCCATGAACGGACGCTCCTCGACGTCGGCGCCCGGGTGCTCCACGACCACGGTGTCAAAACCGTTGTCGTCCATGTAATTCAGCAGCCGGCAGGCGAACTCCGACACCAAATCGGCCTTCAGCGTCCACGACGCGTTGGTGTATCCGACGGTGTAAATCATGTTCGGCAGCCCGGACAGCATCATGCCCTTGTAGGCCATCGTCTTGGTCAGGTCCACCGGCTGCCCATCGACGGTCACGGTCGCCCCGCCGAACAGCTGCAGGTTCAAACCCGTTGCGGTGATGATGATGTCGGCCGGCAGCTCCTCGCCCGAAGCGAGCCGGATCCCGGTCGGGGTGAACCGGTCGATGGTGTCGGTCACCACGTCGGCCTTGCCCTTGCGGATGACGCGGAACAGGTCGCCGCTGGGCACCAGGCACAGGCGCTGGTCCCACGGGTTGTAGCGCGGGCCGAAGTGCTTCTGCACGTCGTAGCCCTCGGGGAGCTGGCGCTGCACGAACCCGAGCAGGATCTTTCGCATCCGCCGCGGCCACTTCTGGCAGGCCCCGTACAGCGCCGCCTGCCGCAGCACGTTCCGCCACCGGATCGCGGTGTAGGCCTGCTTGTCGGGAAGCCAGCGGCCCAGCCGCTCGGCGAACTTGTCCCGCTTCGGCTGCGAGACGATATAGGTCGGTGAACGCTGCAGCATCGTGACGTGCTTGGCACCGGACTCCGCCATCGCCGGGATCAGCGTGACCGCGGTGGCGCCGCTGCCGATCACGACGACGTTCTTGCCGGCGTAGTCGAGGTCCTCGGGCCAGTGCTGCGGGTGGATGATCGGGCCCGTGAAGTCCTCCGCGCCGGCGAACGTCGGCGCAAAGCCCTGCTCGTAGTTGTAGTAGCCGCTGCACAGGAACAGGAAAGAACAGGTGAGTGTGGTTGGCACGCCGTCGTTTTCGATCTGCAGGGTCCAGCGGTTGTCCGCGTTGGACCAGTCGGCGCTGACGACCTTCTGGTTGAGCCGGATGTGCTTGTCGATGCCGTACATCGCCGCGGTGCTCTTGACGTATTCGAGGATCGGGCCGCCGTCGGCGATGGCCTGGCGCTCGGTCCACGGGCGGAACCGGAACCCCAGTGTGTACATGTCCGAGTCGGAACGGATGCCGGGGTAGCGGAACAAGTCCCAGGTGCCCCCCATGGCCGCTCGCTTCTCCAGGATGGCGTAGCTCTTGGTCGGGCAGCGGTCCTGCAGGTGCCAGGCCGCGCTCACGCCGGAGATGCCGGCGCCCACGATGACGACGTCAAGGTGCTCAGTCATGGGCTCACGCTATCAACACAGTGTTGAACGCGTCAACGGTCTGTTGAAACTTTCGACTGCGTGTAAAGTAGCGTTCCGTGACTACCGTCGGCCCGACTCGCGCCCTGCGCGGCCGCCGCGCCCTGCGCCCCTCCGGGGACGACCGGGAGCAGGCGATCCTCGCCACCGCCGAACGACTGCTGGAAGAGCGCGGGTTCGCCGCCATCTCGGTCGATGACCTGGCCAAGGGCGCCGGCCTGTCACGCCCGACGTTCTACTTCTATTTCAAATCCAAGGAAGCGGTGCTGCTGTCGCTGCTCGAGCCAGTGATCGCGCGCGCCGACTCCGAGTTCGACGGGGCGGTGCAGCGCCTGCCGGAGGACCCGCGCCGCGTCTGGCGCAACGGCATCAAGGCCTTCTTCGACGCGTTCGGCTCGCACCGCACACTGGCGCGCGCGGCGACGGAGGCGCTGGCCAGCAGCGCGGAGCTGCGGTCGGTGTGGTTGGGATTCATGCAGAAGTGGATCGACCAGACCGCGGCCCTCATCATCGCCGAGCGCGAGCGCGGCGCCGCCCCGGAGACGATTCCGGCCGCCGACCTGGCGACGTCGCTGAACCAGATGAACGAGCGCACGATGATGGCCGCCTTCGCGGCCGAGACGCCGGCCGTCGACGAGGACCGGGTCGTCGACACCCTCACCCATATCTGGGTCACCAGCATCTACGGGGAATCCGGCTAGGCGGCGATCGCAAGCGCGGCGTAGCCGGGCGATGCGGGTCGCCGCCATCGGATCTCGGCGATCGCAAGCGCGGCGTAGCCGGGCGATGCGGGTCGGCGCCATCGGATCTCGGCGATCGCAAGCGCGGCGTAGCCGGGCGATGCCGGTCGCCGCCATCGGACGCTGTCGTAGCCCCGTGCGAACATATGTTCGTGCGGTGCGACGCGTCCATCCTGCACGCGGACCTGGACTCGTTCTATGCGTCCGTCGAACAGCGTGACGACCCGACGCTGCGCGGCCGTCCGGTGATCGTCGGCGGCGGGGTCGTGCTGGCGGCCAGCTATGAGGCCAAGGCCTACGGGGTGCGCACCGCGATGGGCGGGGCGCAGGCTCGGCGCCTGTGCCCACCCGCCGTGGTAGTGCCACCCCGGATGACGGCATACTCCCGCGCCAGCGACGCCGTGTTCGAGGTGTTCCGCGACTGCACACCGATCGTGGAGGCGCTGTCGGTCGACGAGGCCTTCCTCGATGTCGGCGGGCTGCTCCGGGTCGCCGGCACCCCGGTTCAGATCGCGGAAAAGTTGCGCGCCGACGTGCGCGACCGCGTCGGCCTGCCCATCACCGTCGGCATCGCCCGGACGAAATTTCTCGCCAAGGTGGCCAGCCAGGAAGCCAAGCCCGACGGGCTGCTGCTGGTGCCGCCCGATGGGGAGCTGGCGTTTTTGCGCCCGCTGCCGGTGCGCCGGTTGTGGGGCGTGGGCGCCAAGACCGCCGAACGGCTGCACGCGCACGGCATCGCGACCGTCGCCGATGTCGCCGAGCTCAGCGAGTCGACGCTGGCCTCCATGCTGGGCGGGGCCATGGGCCGGCAACTGTATGCGCTGTCCCGCAACATCGACCGCCGCCGGGTGACCACCGGCGTGCGCCGGCGGTCCGTGGGTGCGCAACGGGCGCTGGGCCGGGCGGGCAACCGGATGTCGGCCGCGGAGGTCGACGCGGTGGTGGTGAACCTGATCGATCGCATCACCGCCCGGATGCGCGCCGCCGGGCGGACCGGCCGGACGGTGGTGCTGCGGCTGCGCTTCGACGACTTCAGCCGGGCGACCCGTTCGCACACGCTGCCGTGGGCCACGTCGTCGACGCCACCGATCCTGGCCGCCGCGCGGCGCCTGGTCGCCTCCGCGGCGCCCCTGATCGCGGAGCGCGGGCTGACGCTGGTGGGCTTCGCGGTGTCGGGCATCGACCGCAGCGGGGCCCAGCAACTGATGCTTCCGTTCGGAACAGACGCCGGCCGGGTCGCCGTCGACGAGGCGATCGATCGGGTGCGTCGCCGCTACGGCAAATCCGCGCTCACCCCCGCGGTGCTGGTCGGCCGCGACCCGGGCGTCGAGATGCCGCACCTGCCCGACTGAATCGCCCCGGGACGGCAACCGCAAGAATCTCGCAAGTCGCCGGCTTTAGCGTCTGGCTCCACAACAGCGATGAGGAGCCACCGATGTCGTCTTTCGTCTTGATATCCCCGGATGTCGTCACCGCAGCGTCCTCGGAATTGGCCGGGATCGGATCGGCGATCAGGTCGGCCCACGCGGCGGCGGCGGGCTCGACAACGTCGGTATTGGCCGCGGCCCAGGACGAGGTTTCGGCGGTGGTTTCCCGGGTGTTCAGCACTTACGCCCAGGAGTTTCAGGCGCTCAGCGCCCAAGCGACCCTTTTTCACGATCAGTTTGTGCAGTCGTTGAACTCGGGCGCGGGCCAGTACGGCGCCGCGGAAGCTGCCAATGCCGACCCGCTGACGGGGCTGGTCGGTGAGATCCAGAGCTTGGGGTTGCCGCCCGGGCCGGTCAAGCTGCTGACGGGGCGCCCGCTGATCGGCAACGGCGCAAACGGGGCAGCCGGGACCGGGCAGGCCGGCGGCAACGGCGGCTGGCTGATCGGCAACGGCGGCAACGGCGGGTCCGGCGCGGCCGGGCAGGCCGGCGGGGCCGGGGGGTCGGCGGGCTTGTGG
>LQPB01000052.1 GCA_002102225.1 Mycobacterium interjectum | reverse complement strand
ACCGGCGCCGTGACATTCCTCGACCTCTGACGCGCGCAGGAGGTAGACGATGGCACACAGCGACGCTGCACAGAAGCCACAGCAGCTCAGCGGCTGATGATCGGCATGAGCGATCGCCCCGGACAGTTCCGCCAAGACCCGATGATGGCGCTGATCAACCAGGCCCACCGCGCCACACAGAGCAGCCACGACGGCATCGACTACATGTCCACGCCTTTCTAGGCGTGCAGAACACGGCCACCGAGCGCGGCCTCGGGCCGCAGATAATCCCCCTGGCCCCTACCCGCGGCACCAAGCGATGGTGGCCGGACAAAGGGGCCCACCCCCCGGCCGAAAAAATCAAGGGGAGGGGGTTGCCAAGCGACCGCCTGTCCGTCGCCGATTTTTACGTACAGGCCCAAAACATTGGGGTAGCTACCCATGCCACGCGCTAAAACTGCTGGTCAGCTGCCTATCGGGGGGCCCGGGCACGTCGCGGTAGGGGTGCCGAACATGGCGAAGCATCGATGCGCACGGGCGCGGCCGATTCATTGAGCTTCGAGCCGGGATTTGGCGCTGTCCGGGACAGCGGTACAGCAGACTCGCTTGGATCGAGTTGTGATCTAATCGAGGTAGAAATCTGCCGTGGATTCTGCCTAGAATTGGTGCCATGATGATCGACCACCGTGACGTCGTAGGTGTCACAGAACTCGCAAACAGCAGCTCGCGGCTGGTAGCCGACGCTGCGCAGGGCCGGAATGTGATCATCTTCAAGAACAATCGCCCGACCGCTGCGCTGGTTGGAATCAAGTGCTTTCAGCAGCTGGAAGACCGGGAAGAGAACCTGGGTCTGCTCGTGCTCGCCCTCACCCGCATCGCCACCGACAACGGTAACCGGACCGACCTCGACGACTTCATCGCCGAGCTGGGTCTTACCGACGACGTCGCCGCGCTCGACGACGAAGACGACCAGGACGAGGACGAGTAATCCACCATGGCCCGGGTAGTGCTGACCGACGACGCCAAGGATGACATCCGCGGCCTCGACGGTTCAGTTCGAGCCCGGGTGTTGAAGGACCTCAAGAAGCTTGAGACTTCCCCGGCCGATCGTGGCCAGCCGCTGGGATCTCACAACATCGGCAACCTGACCGGTCTCCGCAAGCTCAAGGTGGGGCCTAAGAAGGGCTATCGCGCCGTTTTCGCGGCCGAGGGTGACCATCTCGCGGTCGTGATGGTGGTCGCCGCCCGATCCGAATCCGAGTGTTACCAGCTGGCGACGACGCGCATCCAACTGCTCGCCAACACCGAGCAACGCAGCGAAGTCGCCGAGCTGCTGGCCTCGATAATCGGTGGGGCACATTCGAGTGAGTGACAACTTGTCACACACTCGCTCGCGCCAGCGTGAGTAGCGAAGCGTTTGGGGCGCTTGGTCTCTAGCGTCGCGTCTATGAACTACCCGATTGCGTCGACGCCGAACGCGTCGGTTCACCAGGTTCCCGGCAGTGGTCGCAACAAGCTGGCGTTCACCGCCCAAGAGCTTGAGGCGATCGGCCAGCAGCTCCTCGCCGGTTTCATGCGGCAGGTGGTCAAGGCGTTGTTCGGGGTGGTTACCAGCCAGAACCTGGGCGTCCTGAATGCGCAGGTGAACGCGTGGGCAAACGGTGTCGAAGGCGATATCAGTGCGGCGGCAGCAGAACTCGAAGCGCTCATCGACAACGCCGAGCAGGGCACCGCGGCCGAGCTCGGCACCGCTCTGGCGGAGCTGATCACCGGCTACAGCGATCTGCTCAACGCCCTGTATGGTGCGGAGAGCATCGCGAGTCAGGTTTTGGTGTCGGCGATCCCGACCGGCATTCCCCGGGCGAATATTTCTGGGCTGACTGGTTACCTGACGAACCTCACGTCCTCCGGCGTGCTGAGCCTGTCTGGCCTGGCATCGGGGAGCCTGCCCGCCGGTGTCACCGCGGGCATTTCGCAGATCACGAGCCTGTCGGGATACCTGACCAATCTCAGTTCCTCCGGTGTGCTCAGCGGCATCTCCGCGGTGACCGGGCTCGGCGGGTATCTGACCAACCTGAGCAGCTCGGGTGTGCTGGCGCTGTCAGGATTGGCATCGGGAGCACTTCCAGCGGGTGTGACGGCCGCCATCTCCAATGTCACCGGGCTGGGCGGGTATTTGACCCATCTGACTTCTGGTGGTGTGCTGGCGCTGGCGGGGTTGGCGTCGGGTGCTCTGCCGTCGGGGATCACACTTCCGGGGGCGCAGCTGACGGGCCTGGCTTCGGGCATTCAATCTTGGCTGGCCGCCGGGGGTGCGCTGCCTGCCGCGACTTCAATTGCGGCGAGCCAGCTTACGAGCTTAGCCACGGGTGTCGGGTCGTGGTTGACGAGCGGCGGCGCGCTCCCGTCGGCGACCACGGTGGGCGGCCAGCTTGTCGGTGACATTCAGTCGAGCGTGGCCACGGCGATCAGTACCCTGTTTCCTGTCTCCGCTGCCGGAGACCCGTACTGGGGCAACGTCGTTGCCCTCCTGCACTGCGACGGCACCAACGGCGCGACCACTTTCACTGACTCGTCGCCGCTGGCTGCGAACTGGACTGCCACGAACGGGGCTGTCACCGCCACCGCGCAGGCCAAGTTCGGAACCGCGTCAGCCAATTTCCCCAACTCCACCAGCGTCATCATCGCACCAAACCCGACCTCGAATTACGCTTTCGGCACAGCCGATTTCACGATTGAAGCGTGGATTTACGTCACCGCCTACACGGCCACCTGGATGACTATCTGGGACGCCCGCACCGCCACCACCGGGGGAACCATCGCAGTCTCGGCGGCCGGCGCGCTCTCCTACTGGTTCGCTGGAATGGGGAAAATCAGCTCCGCCGCCGCCGCTGTGACTACCGGGGTTTGGCATCACGTCGCCGTGGCCCGCGCCAGCGGCTCGACGAAGCTGTTCCTCGACGGGACGCAGGTAGGGTCCACCTACGCCGACACCAACAGTTACGACGACCCCGGCGCAGGCGACGTATCCGTCGGCAACTACCGCACCGGCACGCTGCCTTTCGGCCCCAACAACTACATCGACGAATTGCGCGTCACCAAGGGCATCGCCCGCTACACCGGGAACTTCACGCCCTCGGCGGCAGCGTTCCCGTCGGGCTTCGTCACCTACAGCGGCATGGGAAGCGCACTGAACACTGCGTTGACGATTTCAGGTAAGGCGCTGTCGACCCTGTTCAACGCTTCTGGTGTGGTCGCCTCCCAGATTGCGGGGGCGTTGAATCCGGCGGTGACGTTCCTGGTGGGCGGCTCCAACATCGCCTTGTCGACGCTGCTCGCGAACCTCAACGCCACGGGCCTGTTCGACGCCTCAGCCCTGACCAACATGACGAACATTCCTGCCATTGCGCTGGCGAAGGTGACGAGTCTGACGGGGTATCTGGCGCATCTGAACACGTCGGGCCTACTCGACGCGGTGTCGTCGGTCACCGGCCTGTCCGGCTACCTGACCAACTTGTCGGGTTCCGGGGTCCTGGCCTTGGCGGGGCTCGCCTCGGGATCGCTGCCCGCCGGTATCACGGCTGGTATCTCCCAAATCACCAGCCTGGGCGGCTATCTCACGAACCTCAACGCCTCGGGTGTCCTCGCGCTCTCCGGGCTGGCGACGGGCGCGCTCCCGTCAGGGATCACGTTGGCGGCCTCACAGCTCACCGGCGCGCTGAACACCGGGCTCACCATCGGCGGCACCGCCCTGTCGACGCTGTTTTCGGGTGGCCAGCTCGCCGCCTCACAGATCGCCGGGGCTTTGAACACCGCGGTGACGATCGCCGGGCAGACGGTCGCCGACGTCCAGTCGAATGCCGCGTCCGCGGTCGGGCAGCTTGAGGACGCCGCCGATAACGCGCTGGGGGGCGCCGCCGCGGCCGCGACCGCCTTCGGGTCGGCACTCTCCTCGGGGATCACCGACTGGTTCAACGCGTGGACGGGGAACTCACGCTCGGCCGCGTCGGCCAGCGACCTGGCTGCTGCCGCTGCTGCTGCGGTGACTACCACGACAACCCACACATCCCAGATCTCGGGCATTCAGGCGCAGTTGCCGTCGTTCTACGGCGGCGGCGCTGGTGGTTTGAGTGTGTCGCAATCGTTCTCGGGCAGCCTGCCTGCCGGCTATTCGTCGGTGTCGACGATCGCCACGGCAAGCGTGAAGTACAACACCGCCGCGACGACTGACACCCAGGCTGTCAGCGGATCGTGGTCGGTCGCCGACGGCAACGCCAAGTATCTTTTCCTGCGCGCGAATTCGGGGTTCACCACCTACGACTACGTCAAACTGCAGAACAACGACCCGGCGACAGGTGGCGCGAAGTGTGAAATCGGCACCGTCGTGGCCGGTGTGAAGACGGTGTTCGACACCTTCACACTGCCCGGGGACGGGACGGTCGTCGCCACATCCGCCTACACGCTGGACGCGGTGGACTATCTGTTCACCCTGACCGGGCCCAGCGGGTTGAACATCAGCTACACCGACTCCTCACACGTCTCACAGGTCGGCAGCTCCTACCGTTACGGCGGGTTCGGCACCGATGGTTGGGCGCGTGAGATCACGCATTACTCGGCTGCCGGATCATTCACCTATGACGTTCCGGGTTGGGCTGTGGCCGGGACGCGGTTCGATCTGGCTGGTGTCGGCGGCGGTGGTGGTGGCGCCGCCTACGGAGGGTCGTACGAATTCGGTGGGGCAGCCGGGGCGTGGTTCTCGGCGTCCGCGGTCTACAACACCGACATTCCGCTCACCACAACCACGTTCGGTGTCACCGTGGGCGCCGCCGGTACCGGGGTGCCCGCCGGCAACGGATACGGCGGGGCTGGCGGAAACTCCGTCATCACGATCACCGGGCACTCCACCCTCACCGGCACAGGCGGCGCCGGAGGCAGCCCCAGCACCGGCTCCGGCAGCGTCAACGGCGCCTCCCCCGGCAATCAGAAACTCCAAAACGTCCTCTACACCGGCGGTGCGGCCGATACCACCTACAACACCAACGGCAACACGCCCGGCGGCGGCGGCATCGGACTAACCGGCGACGCCGGCGCCCCCGGCGCCGCGTGGATCACCGCCAACGACCTGACACTGCCCGGCTCACTCGGATTCTGGGCGTTCTACGACAGCGCCGTAGCCGGCCCCGCCACGGCGTTGGTGGCCACCAACGAAACCACCACGTCCACCACCTATACCGATCTCACGACGACGACCGATCAGGTCACGGTGAACATCGGCTCCAGCGGAATGGCGATCCTGATGGGAAGCGCCCAGGTGTCGCAGAGCTACACCGGGTATGGGCCGTTCATCGGATTCGCCGCCTCGGGCTCTAATACGATCGCGGTCACCGATCTGGCCGGCGTCGAAGTCTATGTGCCGGGAAACGCCGGCGCTGTCATCAACAAGGCGGTCATCGGCAATTCGATTCTGCTGACCGATCTTTCGCCTGGGGCTACAACGTTCAAGCTCAAGTACAAAGTTGATGGCTCCGGGGCCACAACGTATTTCAGCAACCGCCGCATCGCGGTAATCCCTCTATGAGAAAGGTCAGGTCGTGACCGTTTTACAGGTTGCGCGGATCAACGCGCAGAACCTCGCCGCCGTCCAGGTGTCCATGGGAACCAACGGACAAATCGCCGGCCAAGTCGCCGCACTCCTCGCGGCGATCACCGGCCAAGGCTACGAAACCGAAAGCCTCACCGGCCCACAATATCCCGGCGGGTGGCGCATCAAACTCATGTACGGCGACGACGCCGACCAATTCGCCTACCCCGGCGACTGGATCCTCGTCACCGACGCCACCTACACCGACGAAGACGGCTGGACCCTGCAATCCACCAGCCGCGCCACCATCTACGGCTTCTCGACTGGACTGGTCGGCACCGCAACCGACTTCGTCAACACTTTCACCGCCAACACACCCATCGTGTGGGCCGCCACCACCACCGCCCCGACAGCGACCGCCGAAACCGGGCTGTCGATGCAACTCGCCTTCCCGCAACCCACCTCCGCCGACGGGCCGTTCACCTACAGCTACACGCTCACCGACCAGACCGCGAGCACCACCGCCGAACCGGTCGGCTTCACCCCAACCCTGGTCGACGGCAACGCCGCCGCCGCGATCCCCGACCTCACCGAGGGCCATGAGTACAGCGCAACCGTCACCGTCACCGACCACTACGGCCAGACCGCCACGTCGCTGGCGTCGAACACGGTAACGGCCACAACGTGAACAGCGAGACGGGGGTAGACAACGTATCGGCGCCCGACGATCTGAACATCGTCGAGTTTGAGCGCCGGCTCTTTCCGGAGCCGATCCGCACGCTAGGAGATGTCGCTGCTGCTCTGTTGGCCGGGCTGGACTTGATTGATGAGTACGGCCGCGCGCGGGCCGCGGCAATGAACGCTGAGCTGAGGTCACTCGAGGCTGCTTCGATGAGCGCAACGCTCGACGAGATCAAACGTCGTGCAGCGCGGGGGTCCCGTTGAGCTTCGGCGCGCGCCGGCGATGTCAACGTGCATCCACACAACTTCGACGACATGGTCAACCAGATCGCCGACCGCGCCCAACGGATGACCTACGCCAGCGCCGTCGCCCAACACGGCGACACCCGCGGATAACGACCCTGGAAAGCTGCCCGACCCGCTGTTCATGCCGCCCAAGTCACCACACCACCACTACAGCGTTGTTGCCGCCCGAACACCGCGCGGCTTGCACCACTTGGCCGTCGCTGAGGTGTGCGGTGAACCCGCTGATGCATTCCATGGCGTAGGTTTCTTCGGTCACCGGTGAATAGGCCAGCACGTCCGGACCACCCTGGGCCAAGTAGGCACGGCGCACGTTGTCGGCGAAGACGCACGACGTGACGGTGGTGGCCACTCCCGTATGTCCCGAGGGGCATATAGCGAACGAGCCCTCGGTTGGTGGTGGTGCGGGCGCCGGGGGTGCGGGGGCCGGCGCGACGGCCTCAGCGACAGGCGGTGCTGGGGGTTGCGATCGAAGGATCCCGGGAGGGTCTGAGCATTGCGTATAAGCAGACGACGCCGGACTGCTTAGCCTGCCGAGCGCAGCGGCGCGCGCCGCTGCGGCATCGACACCAGCGCCGCTACCCCAGTTGCGTCGGGCGCTGTCGATTGCATAGCTGACGCACCCGTGGAACATACCAGCATTCACCGTCAAGCAATCATCGTTGCCGGTGTCCGCGCGGCACTCGCTGAGCGCGATTTGATTAGCGCGGTCCTGCGTGCCGGAAGTTCCAAATCCTCCCACGTGCGGAGTGCCGATGGCGCGGGGCGAAATGGCAACTGCGACAAACTCATCGTCGTCGGGCCTCGTTGCCTGCGGTGAAGCAGCTGGGGAGGATGGTCCTGGAGCTAGTGCCGAGGCAGAATGCGTGGGTGTGGCCGGATTCGTCTGGGCCACACCATGTTTGTCTCTCATCATGGCGACGACGCCAAAGATGGCGAACGCCACGACAACCGCGCACAAAAGGCCAACGCCCGCGATCACCCACACCGAGCCCCACGGCCGCGACAGTGCCTCGGTGGCGGGCTCTTCTGTTGACCAGGCGTGTGCAGGTTCGGCCGCGGTCGCTGTTGGTACGAGTTCAGTCTCGGCGTCGCCCGCGCCATGCGAGCTCCCCACGACTGTCTCGCCCATCTCTGGATAGTCCTCGGCGTCTATCGGCGCGACGTCGGGGTTGCTGGCGTTGTGGTCGTCAGTAGTCATGCTCACCCACTGCTCCAGCTGAGAGGTGATTAGCACCCCGCAGGCCCATGACTTCGAATGCAGCTCTGCGCGCTGCTCGCCGATCCCGGCGATGCGAACGCTGCTTGAGCTGTTTGCGTTGCCCGGGGCGCCAGTTCAGCACCCGACGCCATCGGGTGAAAGCGTCGTGCTCCTCAGCGGTGTGGGGATGTTCGCCACGCATCTCGGCATCTTCTCAGAGTTTCAAGGCGGTATGGGCGGATATTACGGCGCTTCGCCTGTCATCCCGCCAAGCCATATTCGCGCCGGTCACGTCGCAGCCGCTGGCGTTGCTTGCGGCGCTGACGACGCCGACGCTGCACCTCCGTGCGGTCGGGATACTCGGCTGCATGGCACATCGGGCAGCAACACACCCTGATGTCCGTTGCGAAGAACTCCCAGCGACAACGGGTCGCCAGCCGGCTAAACGCCAACGCATCCAACCGGTCCGGCAGATCACAGGCCCCGCCACGATGATCGTGACGCTCGACAACCGCCACATCGCCATGAGCGAGCTTCACCCAAAACGGTTTGGTCTTATCGGTGCGGCTCAACAGCGCGCCCCCTCGGGACTCCGCCCCACAAGCGAAGGTCGCCAGCGTACACGCAGGGGCGACCCTGAAAAGGGGCCTATCGCGTCGGAGTCGGAAACGGCACCTGCGACGGCCCGGGAGCGGTCGGGAACGTCGTAAACGGCTGCTCGGGCAGCGGCGAACTCGACCATGGCGCCAACGACGTCGGGGTGCCGGTGTCGGTGACCATCGGAACCGGAATCCTATCGGCGCGCGAGCTGACCACGATCAGCAACGCCACCACACCCAGAAGAGCGCAGACGACCAGCACGACGATTCCGGTGAGCATTGCGCCTGTCACTCCAACAGCCACCGATCCCACCGTCTTCGCCGTGCTGCCCTGACCTGGCGGCGGGAACGGCGCGGGCATCTGCCACGCCCGGCCGTCCCAGTACAACATCCCGGGCGCACCCGACGGGTTCGGATACCAACCCGGCGGACTCGGCGTCATCATGCGCTTCAGCTATACAGCATGCTGACTACCGACACTCCCGGAGGGCTTGAGCCCAGCCCCGCACGCTCACTGTTTTCTCGACGTTATTGATCGAACTCCACCCGAATCGAACGGGAACCATTGGAATCGCGTGGGAGACTTCTCCCAGCCCATAACAGCTTTAAAGGCATCGCTGGGAACCGTCGGGACCTATTAACCAGAAATCCGCAGGTCCTAGGTTCGAGTCCTAGTGGGGGCACCGAAAGCGGTAATTACCTCGGCCGATGGCGACGGTGTGTCGTTCAGCGCTGCCCGGCACCACTGGGAATCACCCCGGGGGCACCCCGCCGCGGGGTGCGACCCTCGTTGGGCGGCCAAACGGCTTGGCATATGCTCGGAAATGTGAGTGTCGATGCGGCCTACCCAAACGCGCCTGTAGCCCTGGTAACCATGGAAATCCGTCACCCGGCAACGGATTCCCTCACCGAATCCTCGAGCGGAGAGCTCAGACGCCTGCTCGCAGACCTGCTGCCCATCGAACGCCAGGCGCAGGACGTGGCCTGGGCGATGGGCGCCGGCGGAAGCCCGCAGCCGGCCGCCGAGCGTTTCGTCCGGTACGTCAACCGCGATAACACGCTCGCCGCCTCGATGAAGACCCAGGCGGTCGTCATCGAGACCACCGCATACACCAACTTTGAGGAGCTGGTCGACCTGGTGATGCGGGTCATCGACGCCCGCTCACAGTTTTCGCCGATCGTCGGGGTGGAGCGCCTCGGCCTGCGCTACGTCCTCGAGATCCGCGTCCCGCAGGGCGTGGACGGCCGCATCGAGTGGGCCAACTGGATCGCCGAGCCACTGCTCGGACCGCAGCGCATCGCGCCCGCCGGCCTGACCCTGACCGAATGGCAGGGAGCCGCGGTGTACCGGGAGGCGAACCCAGGCAAGTCGATGATCGTGCGCTACGGCCCGGGTGTGGGCCAGGCGCTGGACGCCAGCTACCACCTGCGCCGCACGATGCCGGCCGCGCAGGGCCCGTTCTTCCTCCTGGACATCGACAGCTTCTGGACCCCGCTCGGGTCAATCCCCGAGTACGACCGGAGCACGGTGCTGGCGACCTTCCAGGACCTCTACGACCCGGCCCGCACCGTGTTTCAGGAGATGCTCACCACCCGCCTGAAGGACGACCTGCTCAGCCGCTAAGCCCGGTAAACACCGCGCTGCTGTAGGTCACGTCGGCGAAGGCATCGGCGGCGTCGTCGTCGGGATAGACGAAGCCGTTGGCCGCGTGCAACTCCTTGACGGTTTGGGACGACGTCCGCCATCCGCGCTGGGCCAGATGGTCGAGAATGTGGCTGCGCTGACCGTGATACACGAGGTCGTTGAAGTCGATCTCGAACCCGAGTTCGCTCATCCGGTCATGGTGCGCGCGCCAGCGCTCGTCGGCGAAAACGGCGGTGTCGGGCACGAATTCGAAGGCCAGGCGGCTGCCCGAGGCGCTCAACGCGGTGATGTTGTCGAATAAGGCGTCCTGGGCCTCGTCGGGCAGGTAGACCAAGAGGCCCTCGGCGCTCCACGCCGCGGGCGCCTGCGGATCGAAGCCCGCGGCCCGCAACGCCCCGGCCCAGTCGTCGCGCAGGTCGACGGCAACGGTGCGCCGCTCGGCGGTCGGCTCGGCACCGAGGTCGCGCAGCGCCAGCGTCTTGAACTCAATCACCTCGGGCATGTCGACCTCATAGACGACGGTGCCCGCCGGCCACGGCAGGCGGTAGGCGCGCGCGTCCAGGCCCGAGGCGAGGATCACCACCTGACCAATGCCGCCGCGCGTCGCGTCGAGGAAGAATTGGTCGTAAAACCTGGTGCGGCAAGCCATCCCGCGCGCCATCCGCTGCGGATCGAACTCGGACTCCTCCCCGACCGGGATCTCGCCGTTGACCAACCGGACGTAGACGTCGATGCCCACCGCGCGCACCAACGGCGCCGCGTAGGGATCCTCGATCAACTTTTCGGCGCTGGACAGCGCCCGCTGCGCGGCGACCATGGTCGCCGTCGCCCCGACGCTCGTCGCCAAATCCCAACGATCGCGGTCGGTGCGCGCCATGGTGTTCCTCATCCCCGCCGAGAAATATAGATTGTCTAGTTAATACCACAGCGCCGGCGGCCGCCCCGCGCGACTACCCTCCGACCTGTGATGGACTTCGCCCAGCGCACGATCGAATTGGCACGTCGCAACGTCGCGGACGGCGGTCGGCCCTTCGCGACGGTGATCGTGCGGGACGGCGAAGTCCTCGCCGAGAGCGCCAACCGGGTGGCCCAGACGAACGATCCAACCGCTCACGCCGAAATACTGGCGATCGGGGAGGCGTGCCGGAAGCTCGGCACCGAGCACCTGGTCGACTGCACCATCTATGTGCTGGCCCACCCGTGCCCCATGTGCCTGGGCTCGCTGTACTACTGCTCGCCCAGGGAAGTCGTCTTCCTGACCACCCGCGAGTCCTACGAGCAGTACTACCTGGATGACCGCAAATACTTCGAGGTCGCCACGTTCTACGACGAAGTCGCCAAGCCCTGGGACCGGCGGCGCCTCCCGATGCGCTTTCAGCCCCACAAAGCCGCGGTGGATGTCTACCGGTTCTGGAACGAGCGCAACGGCGGCCGACGCACGTCGACGGTCGTCCCTCCGGGCTGATCCGGCGGCATTGCCACCCGGCACACCCTTCGCTAATATCTGCGTATGCATGCAGATAGTAGCGAAGACCGCTTGCCCGACGACCAGGCCGGCCTGGTCGTCGAGGTTTTCCGGATGCTCGCCGACGCCACCCGCGTGCAGGTGCTCTGGTCGTTGACGCATCGCGAGATGTCGGTCAACGAACTCGCCGAACATGTGGGAAAGCCCGCGCCGTCGGTCTCCCAGCACCTGGCGAAACTGCGGATGGCGCGGTTGGTGCGCACGCGCCGCGACGGCACCAGCATCTTCTACAGCCTGGAGAACGACCACGTCCGGCAGCTCGTCATCGATGCGGTCTGCAACGCCGAGCACGCCGGGCCCGGGGTTCCCCGTCATCACCGGGGCGAGAGCGACCTGAAGGCCGTCGCCGGACCGTCATCGACGCGAAGCGCTCGGCCACCGCGGGGCCCGGCCTGACGCCAAGAGGCACAACAGGTTTCACATAGGAAGGTGAGATGATGACCGAGTCACACACCCATGACGCGCCGCACGCGCACGAACACCGCCACGGCGACGCGACCCATTCACACGCGCACACCACGCACGAGCACGACCATGTCAGCCACGAGCATCCCCACGCCCACGACGACGGAACCGAGCACACTCACCAACACGTGCACCAGTCCGACCTCGAAGGCGCGCACAACCACGTCCACGGGTAGAGATACGGTCGGCGGACGGGCTTAGACCCGCGGACAGTAGTGCTTGGGGTTGTCCCGTTCGTCCAACGGCGGCAGGTTGCGCGCCGGCGTCTGCACCAGCGGTGCGTCCGCCGGGACCCGTCCGGTGACGCGATCCCAGCCGGCCCGCGCCCGCGGATGTTTCCGGTATCGCCGTGGTACACAGGCGAAAACGACGCGGACGAGGTCGCCGAAGCGCCGGTGCAGCCATTCGTCGCGGCGCGACCACCGGTAGCCCATCAGTTCGCGCACCGGCGGGTCGTAGAGGCCGACGGTGAGCCACACGAAAAACGGGGCCAGCAGTTTGCGCTGTGCGGCCCACAAGGGGTCCGGAAGCCATTGAGCGAACGGCGGTTTGGGCAGCGCGGTGAGGTCGAGGACCGCGCGGGCGGCCCAATTGTTCTCTAAGACGTTGCGGCACATGTGGTCCCAGTAGACCTTGAAGTCCTCCCAGGACGCCGGCACCGGGCGCATGCTCATGCCGTACAGGCGGTACCACTCGACGTGCTCGTCGAAGAGCTGGCGCCGCTGCGCCTCCGTCAGACCCCCGCAAAAGCGTTCGGCCACATGGATCGTGCCGACGAAGAAGGTGGCGTGAGCCCAGTAGAACACGTCGGGGTTCAGCGCGTGGTAGCGCCGGCCCTGTTCGTCGACGCCCTTGATATCGGTGTGGTAGTCGCGCACCTCGGCGCCGGTGACCGGGGCGCGATCGCCGTCGAAGACGACGCCACCGATCGGGTACAACGAGCGCAGCAGTCGTGGCCAGCGCTCCCGGAAGAACGTCGAATGGTCGATTACGGCCGCGCCGAGCTGCGGGTGCATGTTCTGCATGGAGCCCGCCCACGGACCCTGCAGCATGCCGCGCCAGTCCCCGAAGTACCGCCAGGTCAAAGAACCCGGGCCGAGCGGCGTCGGTGGCACCGCGTAGCCCAGTGGCGACACCGGGCACCCGCCGGCGACGCCGTCGGAGCCGCTGGTCAGCGAGTGGGGTGCGGACGTATGTTGGGTCACTATTGGATTCCTGTAAGTATCGGCAAACTGACTACATGCGTTGTCAATTTAGAGCTTAGGAGCGATGTGCCGACCGGTCAACGACGGGGCCGCTGGACCGGCGTCCCCCTGGAAAGCCGGCACGCCCTGCGTCGCGACAATCTCATCACCGCCGGTGTGCAGTTGCTCGGCAGCGATCGCGGCCCCGCGTTGACCGTGCGCGCGGTGTGCCGCAAGGCCGCGCTCACGGAGCGCTACTTCTACGAAAGCTTCTCCGACCGTGACGAATTCGTGCGCGCCGTCTATGACGACGTGTGCACGCGGGCGATGAACACCCTGACGTCCGCGAAAACCCCGCGCGAGGCCGTCGAACAGTTCGTCGAGCTGATGGTCGACGATCCCGTGCGTGGGCGGGTGCTGCTGCTGGCGCCCACGGTGGAGCCGATATTGACCCAGTCCGGCGCGGAGTGGATGCCCAACTTCATCGACTTGCTGCAGCGCAAGCTGTCCCGGATCGGCGATTCGGTGTTGCAGAAAATGATCGCCACGAGCCTGGTCGGCGGGCTGACGAGCCTGTTCACCGCCTACCTCAACGGCCAGCTCGGGGCGAGCCGAACGCAGTTCATCGACTACTGCGTCAACATGCTGTTCACCGCGGCGTCGCCGTACGTCTCCGCGGCCGAGCAGGCCAAATCCGAGTAGCGGTTTCCGTCGGCGCCGCGCTGGCTAGCCATGAGAAGTAACGATCCGGAATCCCGACGGCGCGCGGGCTGGAGAAACTTGATGCTACCGGCGGGCACAGATATATTGACTGCAACCCGTAGACACAGATAACTGGAGGGGCCATGTCAGCCCAGCTGACCGACCTACAGCTGCTGCACGAACTGGAGCCGGTGGTCGAGAAATACCTCAACCGGCACGAGAGCGTGCACAAGGACTGGAACCCGCACGACTACATTCCGTGGTCGGACGGCAAGAACTTCTACGCGCTCGGCGGTCAGGATTGGGACCCCGGACAGAGCAAGCTCTCCGACCTCGCCCAGGTGGCGATGGTGCAGAATCTGATGACGGAAGACAATCTGCCCTCCTATCACCGCGAAATCGCGATGAACTTCGGCATGGACGGCGCCTGGGGGCAGTGGGTCAACCGTTGGACCGCCGAGGAGAACCGGCACGGGATCGCGCTGCGCGACTACCTGGTGGTGACCCGCGCCGTCGACCCGGTCGAGTTGGAGAAGCTGCGCATCGAGGTGGTGAACCGCGGTTTCAGCCCGGGCCAGAACCACCAGGTTCGTGAAGACCTGTTCGCCGAGAGCCTGTTCGATTCGGTCATCTATGTCACGTTCCAGGAGCTGGCGACCAGGATTTCGCACCGCAACACCGGTAAGGCCTGCAACGAGCCGATCGCAGACCAGATGCTCGCCAAAATCTCGGCCGACGAGAACCTGCACATGATCTTCTACCGCGACGTCAGCGAGGCCGGGTTCGAGATCGATCCCAACCAGGCGACGAGGTCGCTGCACAAGATCCTGCGCAACTTCCAGATGCCCGGCTTCCAGGTACCTGAATTCCGGCGCAAAGCCGTGTTGATCGCCATGGGAGGCGTGTACGACCCCCGCATCCACCTCGACGACGTCGTCATGCCGATCCTGAAGAAATGGCGCTTCTTCGAGCGCGAGGACATCACCGGTGAGGCGGCCGAGTTGCGCGAGGACCTTGCACTGCTGATCAAGGAGCTCGAGGCCTCCTGCGACAAGTTCGAGGTCTCCAAGCAGCGCCAACTCGATCGGGAGGCCCGCACGGGCAAGAGGACCACGGCATTCGAGCTACATCAGACCGCTGGCAAGCTGGCGATGAGCCGCCGGTAGTCCGTGCGCATCGGTCCGATCACGCTGGCCAGCCCGGTGGTGCTGGCGCCGATGGCCGGCGTGACGAACGTCGCGTTCCGGACGCTGTGTCGCGAGCTGGAACTGTCGAAGGTCGGCACGGTCAGCGGCCTGTACGTCTGCGAGATGGTGACCGCTCGCGCCCTCGTCGAGCGGCATCCGGTCACCATGCACATGACCACGTTCGCGCCGGACGAGTCGCCCCGCTCGCTGCAGCTCTACACCGTCGACCCGGCGACCACCTACGCGGCCGCGCGGATGATCGCCGACGAGAACCTCGCCGATCACATCGACATGAATTTCGGCTGCCCGGTGCCCAAGGTCACCAAGCGTGGTGGCGGGGCGGCGCTGCCGTTCAAGCGGCGGCTGTTCGGTCAGATCGTCGCGGCCGCCGTGCGGGCCACCGAGGGCACCCGGATACCGGTGACCGTCAAGTTCCGCATCGGCATCGACGACGAGCACCACACGCACCTGGACGCCGGCCGCATCGCCGAAGCCGAGGGGGCCGCCGCGGTCGCCCTGCACGCCCGCACGGCGGCGCAGCGCTACTCCGGCACCGCCGATTGGGAACAGATCGCGCAGCTCAAGCAGCAGGTGCGGACCATCCCGGTGCTGGGCAACGGCGACATCTATGACCCCAGCGACGCGCTGGCGATGATGGCCTCCACGGGTTGCGACGGCGTGGTCATCGGCCGCGGCTGCCTGGGCCGGCCGTGGCTGTTCGCCGAGCTGTCGGCCGCGTTCACCGACCGGCCGGCTCCGACCCCTCCCACGCTGGGCGAGGTCGCCGACATCATGCGCCGGCACGGCAGGCTGCTGGCGGCGCATTTCGGCGAGGACAAGGGCATGCGCGACATCCGCAAGCACATCGCCTGGTACCTGCACGGCTTCCCCGCCGGATCGGAATTGCGCCGGGCGCTGGCGATGGTCACGACGCTGGACGAACTCGACACGCTGCTCGGCCGATTGGACGGCTCGGTGCCCTTCCCGGACTCGGCGACCGGCCCTCGCGGCCGACAGGGTTCACCGGCCCGCGTGACGCTGCCCGAAGGCTGGCTGACCGACCCGGACGACTGCACGGTGCCGGCCGGGGCGGACGTGATGCACTCGGGTGGCTGAGCGTTAACACGCTCGAAATCGCTTCGGGACCGATAACTCAGTACGATGTGGACCTTGCCGCATTGCGCTTCCGTGGGGGTCGGTTTGGTGCCGCTGCGGGAGCGCGCTGGGATTTGCGTACGGGCTCCCCTACCGTCGCATGAGAGCTTCGGAGGCCGATAGGACATGAGTGATGGCGGCACTGACGCCACTCTTGACCATCGGCGCACCCCGCAACCACGACTGGGCTCGGCCCCGTGGGAACGGTTCGCCGAAGCACCGGCCGATGACGGCGTTCACCGATGGCAGGCCGAGCCGGCGTTGATCGAGCCCGCGGCCGAAGAGCCGGAAAAAGCGGGCTGCCACGCCGACGGTGGGCTCACGGTCGCCGATCTGATCGCCAAGGTCGGGGCGCCCAGCGCCGCCCGGCCCAGCCACCGCCGCGCCGCCTCCGACGCCGAACCCGCCGAAAACGCGCCGGGTCTGCCCGTCGAGCTGCAGGACACCCAGGTGATCGAGACCCCGGCGTATTCGCTCGACGCCGCCGCGGAACTACCGGACCTCGAGGCCGCCCATTACCCGAACGACGACGAGTTCGACACCTCGGCGGCCACCCCGGATTCCGAGCGCGCGCCCAACAGCCGCGAGTCGAAGCCGACGTCCCGCCGGCGGCCGATACGGGTCGCCGCGCGCTCGGCGGCGGCCCTGGCCGCCGTGCTGGCGCTGGCCCTGACCGGTGGCGCGTGGCAATGGAGCGCGTCGAAGAATAACCGCCTCAACATGATCAGCGCGCTCGACCCGAATTCGAGCGACATCCGGGATCCCGGTGGGCAGTACGGCGACGAGGACTTCTTGATCGTCGGCGTCGACTCGCGGGCCGGGGAAAATGCCGACATGGGCGCCGGCAGCACCGACGACGCCGATGGCGCGCGGTCCGACACCGTCATGCTGGTGAACATCCCGGCG
The DNA here is from genome assembly GCA_002102225.1 of Mycobacterium interjectum. Lineage (GTDB taxonomy): Bacteria > Actinomycetota > Actinomycetes > Mycobacteriales > Mycobacteriaceae > Mycobacterium > Mycobacterium interjectum_B. Next base: position 108,507 of record LQPB01000052.1, on the reverse strand, counting down.
AACCGGAAACGCGTGGTCGCGGTGTCGTTCCCCCGCGACCTGGCGATCACCCCGATCCAGTGCGAGGCCTACAACCCCAACACCGGCAAGTACGGACCGATCTACGACGAGAAGACCAAGACCTGGGGTTCCAAGATGGTCTACACCGAGACCAAGCTGAACTCCGCATACGCGTTCGGCGGCCCCAAATGTCTGGTCAAGGAGATCCAGAAGCTGTCCGGCCTCAACATCAACCGGTTCATCGCCGTCGACTTCGCCGGGTTCGCCAAAATGGTCGACGCCCTCGGCGGCGTCGAAGTGTGCAGCCGCACCCCGCTGCACGACTACGAACTGGGCACGGTGCTCGACCACGCGGGACGCCAAGTCCTCGACGGCGCAACCGCGTTGAACTACGTGCGGGCCCGCCAGGTGACGACCGAGACCAACGGTGACTACGGCCGCATCAAACGCCAGCAGTTGTTCTTGTCGTCGCTGTTGCGATCGCTGATCTCCGAGGACACGTTGCTCGACCTCAACAAGCTCAACAACGTCGTCAACATGTTCATCAACCTCACTTCCGTCGACAACGTCAAGACCAAGGACCTGGTCCAGCTGGGTCAGTCGTTGCAGGGCATGGCGGCCGGGCACATGACGTTCGTGACGGTGCCGACCGGCGTCACGGACCAGAACGGCGATGAGCCGCCGCGGATGGCCGACATGCGGGCGCTCTTCGACGCCATCATCAACGACGACCCGCTGCCCGAGGAAAACGACCAGAACGCCAAGCCTTTGGGCGGGTCGTCACCCACCTCGGGAGCGACGAAGGCGCCCACCACCAAGAAGACGCCGACCCCCACCGCGGCACCCGAGGCTCAGCACCAACAGGTGACGACCGCGTCGCCGCAAGACGTCACGGTGCGGGTGTCCAATGCGACGACACAGAGCGGGCTGGCGGCCACCGCGACCAAACAGCTCAAGAACCACGGCTTCAACGTGATGACGCCCGATGACTACCCGAGTTCGGTCAACACGACGACGGTGTTGTTCTCGCCGGGCAACGAGCAGGCCGCCGCCACGGTGGCGTCGTCGTTCGCCAACGCGAAGGTCCAACGGGTCTCCGGCTACGGGCAGGTCATCCAGGTGGTGTTGGGCCCGGACTTCAACGCGGTTGCCACTCCGGCACCGACCGGCTCTTCGGTCAGCATGCAGATAGAACGCGGGTCGGGCAACGCGCCGACCCAGCTGCCCGACGACCTGACGGTGACCAACGCGGCCGACACCACCTGCGAGTAAAGAATTTTGGCGGTACGGCGCCGACCATTTCCCGTGTCGAGAACGTAGGCTTGGCGACATGCGGACCGCCTACCACGAGCAGCTTTCGGAGTTATCCGGGCGCCTCGGCGACATGTGCGGGCTGGCCGGGATCGCCATGGAGCGGGCAACCCAAGCCCTGCTGCAGGCCGATCTGGTGCTGGCCGAACAAGTGATTTCCGACCACGAAAAGATCGCGACGCTGAGCGCGCAAGCCGAGGAAAGCGCCTTCGTATTGCTGGCCTTACAGGCGCCGGTCGCCGGTGACCTCAGGTCCATCGTCAGCGCCATCCAGATGGTGGCGGACATCGACCGCATGGGCGCGCTGGCCCTGCACGTCGCCAAGATCGCCCGCCGACGGCATCCACAGCACGCGCTGCCCGAAGAGGTCAACGGGTATTTCGCCGAAATGGGCAGAGTCGCAGTGGAATTGGGCAATAGCGCGCAAGAGGTGGTGTTGTCCCGCGATCCGGAGAAGGCCGCGCGGATCCGAGAAGAAGACGATGCGATGGACGACCTGCACCGCCACCTGTTCTCGGTGCTGATGGACCGGGAATGGAAGCACGGTGTGGCGGCGGCCGTCGATGTGACGTTGCTGGGCCGGTTCTACGAGCGCTTCGCCGACCACGCGGTGGAAGTGGCGCGGCGCGTCATTTTCCAGGCGACGGGCAGGCTGCCCGAGGACGACACGAAACCACTGACGAGCTAGCCGAAGCGGCCCGAGATGTAGTCCTCGGTCGCCTTCTGGGTCGGGTTAGAAAAGATCTTTTCGGTGTCGTCGATTTCGACCAGCCGGCCGGGCTTTCCGACGGCCTCCAGGTTGAAAAACGCCGTCAGGTCGCTCACGCGGGCCGCCTGCTGCATGTTGTGGGTGACGATGACGATCGTGTAGTCCTGCTTGAGCTCGCTGATCAATTCCTCGATGGCCATCGTCGAGATCGGGTCGAGCGCGGAGCAGGGCTCGTCCATCAGCAACACATCGGGTTGCACGGCGATGGCGCGCGCGATGCACAGGCGCTGCTGTTGACCGCCCGACAGCCCGCCGCCCGGCTTGTCCAACCGATCCTTGACCTCGTCCCACAGGTTGGCACCGCGCAGCGAGTATTCGGCCGTCTCGTCGAGCAGCTTGCGGTTGCGCACCCCTTGCAGCTTCAAGCCGGCGACGACGTTGTCGCGAATTGACATGGCGGGGAACGGGTTCGGCCGCTGGAAGACCATCCCGATCGCGCGGCGCACCCCGACCGGATCGATACCGGGGCCGTAGATGTCTTGGTCGTCGAGCAGCACGCTGCCCTCAACCCGGGCGCCCGGAATCACCTCGTGCATCCGGTTCAGCGTGCGCAGGACGGTGGTCTTGCCGCAGCCCGATGGGCCGATGAACGCGGTCACGCTGCGGGGCAGAACCGACAACGTCACATCCGCGACCGCCTGGAACGACCCGTAATAGATGTTGACGGCTTTGAGGTCCAACCGCTTGGCCACTACTGCTCCTGCCTACGCCTTCTTGGGGGCATACCTTCGCGCGATCACCCTCGCCCCGGCATTGATGATCGCGATCACCAGGATGAGGGTCAACGCGGCACCCCACAACCGATCCGTGGGCACCGGGTCGATGCCCGCGCCCGCCGATGTCTGGTTATACATCATGCCGGGCAGCGACCCCATGAACCCGTGGAAAACGTTGAAGTTCATTGATTGTGAATAACCGATCAGAATCAGCAGCGGCGCCGTCTCACCCATCACTCTAGCCACCGCCAGCAGGATCCCGGTGATGATGCCGGACAACCCGCTGGGCAGGACGACCCTCGCGATCGTCTTCCACTTCGGGATCCCCAGCGCGTAGCTGGCCTCGCGGAGGTCGATCGGAACGATCCGCAGCATCTCCTCGGTGGCCCGCACGATCACCGGAATCATCAGCAAGACGAGGGCCAGGGACACCGCGAAACCGGAGCGGGGCAGCCCCAGCGTCGCCACCCACAGCGCGTAGCAGAACAACGCCGCCACGATCGAGGGAACGCCGGCGAGGATGTCCACCATGAACGTGGCCAGCCGGCCCAGGGCGGTGCCGCCACCGTACTCGACGAGGTAGATCGCCACCATGATCCCGATCGGCACGGAGATGACCGCGCACACCAGTCCTTGCAACAGCGTGCCGACCATCGCGTGGTAGGCGCCGCCGCCCGCCACGAAGGCCGTCATGCCCGCCTGCGAATGCGTCCACCATGCGGTCGTGGCAATCGCCTTGAACCCCTTGGCAATGACCGTGCCGAGCACCAACAGCAACGGTGTCACGGCGATCGCCATCGACAGCGTCATCAGGGCGGTCGCCAGCGTGTTGGCCGCGCGGCGACGGCGGCCGATCGCCGGGAAGGCCCGCGGCTTGAGGGGGCGGTCCAGCATCGAGGTCATCGGTCCCCCCGCGTGTTGCGGGCGCCCGCGACGGCATAGCGAGCCAGGGCGTCGACGAGGAAGGTGAGCACGAACAGCGCCAGTCCCGCGGCGATATAGGCACCGGCCTGGTAGCGGTCGTCGAATTCCGAGGCGGCGCCCGCGATCTTGGTCGCGAAGGTCGACCCGCCGTCGAACAGCGACCAGCCGAACGCGGCCTGGGTGCCCCGCAGGATGATCAGCAGCGCGACCGTCTCGCCGAGGGCACGGCCCAGGCCCAGCAGCGCGCCGCTGACGTACCCGGATAGCCCGAACGGCAGCACGATCGTCCTGATCACTTCCCAGCGGGTGGCGCCGAGCGCCAGCGCGGCCTCGATCTCGTCGTTCGGGGTTTGCATGAACACCTCGCGGGTGACCGCGGTGACGATCGGCAGGATCATCACCGCCAACACGATCCCGCCAGTGAAGACGGTCCCGCCCCCCGCGACCGACGCGTTGCCGGTGGCGAACAGGAACCACCAGCCGAGGGTGTGATTCAGCCAGGTGGCGACGGGTCGCAGCTGCGGGGCCAGCACGTACAGGCCCCACACGCCGTAGACGATCGAGGGGACCGCGGCGAGCAGGTCGACCGCGTAGGCCAGCGGCGCGGCGACCCGGCGCGGAGCGTAGTGCGTGATGAACAGCGCAACGCCCAAGGCGATCGGCATGGCCAGCATCAAGGCGAACGCCGACACGAACACGGTCACCTGGACCAGCTCGAGGATTCCGAAGTGCATGGCCGAGGTGTCGGTGGTGACCCAGTTGCCGTCGTAGCTGAAAAAGTTCTCCCGGTTGCGCTGCAAGGCCGGGATCGCGCGCAGCAACAGGAAGCCCCCGATCGCGGCGATCAGCACCACGATCAAAACCCCGGAACCTTGCGCCAGCCAGCGAAAAACCTTGTCCCCCGGGCGCGGCTGGGCGCGCCCCCACGGGCTGATCGGCACCACCGGCGACTCGGGAAAGGGCGCGGCCACGACCGCACCCGAACCCGCAGCGGATGGGTCTGGCGTTATCACTGTGATCCCGTCACAGTCCTGCTGTCGCTCCTTGCGCCCGCCGGCTACCGGATCGCGTTGATCGCGGTAACCAATCGCTCCCTGACTTTATCGGGCAACGGCACATAACCGGCGGACGTAAGACCGCCCTGCCCGTTGGTCGCGGCCGCGCTCAGAAACGACTTGATCGCCGCCGAGGTGTCCGTGTCGTAGCCGCTCGAGCACACGATCTCGTAGCTGGCCAGCACCAACGGGTAGGAATCCGCCCGCTCAGCGGTGTACATCGGGGACAGGTCGAGTACCAGATCGTTGCCGTCGGCCACGAAGGTGGCCGCCTGGGTGGCCTTGGCGGCGGTGTCGTTGGTCAGCGGCACCACGCCGTTACCCGTGTCGATCAGGGCGTACGGCATGCCGGCTTGGTCGGCGAACCCCTTCTCGACGTAGCCGATCGCGCCCGCGGTGACCCGCACGGCCTGGATCACTCCCGCCGACTTCGTGGCCCCTTCGCCGACGCCGCCCTGGAACTCGGTGCCCACCCCGCGGGTCCAGCTCTGCGGCGCGGCGGCCGTCAGATACTTCTGGACGTTGTCGGTCGTTCCCGACGAGTCCGCTCGGTAGATCGGCACGATCTTGGTGTCCGGCAGCGCCACGCCGGGATTGAGCGCCGCCAGTATCGGGTCGTTCCACGCGGTGATCCTGCCGCTGAAGACCTTGGCGAGGGCATCACTGCTGAGCACCAACTTCGGCACGCCCGGCAGGTTGTACACGAGGGCGACCGGCCCGAACACCAGTGGTAGGTCCCAAGCGGGGTTTCCGTCGCAGCGTTTGGCGGCCGGGCCGATCTGGTCGGCGACCAGCGGCGAGTCGGATCCCGCGAAATCGACGTGGCCGGCGATGAACTGCTCGCGGCCGGCGCCCGACCCGGTGGGGTTGTACGCCACCGCCTTGCCCGGGCAGGACTGCCCCCACACCTGGTTGAACACCGACATCGCGTTCTGCTGGGCGGTCGAGCCCTCCGCCGTCAGGCCATTCTTGCCGGCGCAGCCCGCCGTGTCGGCCAACCCGGAGATCGCGGCCGTCGACGCGCCGCGGCGGTTGTCGTCGCCGCCGCACGCGGTCAACGTCGCACCGCAGATCGCCAGCGCCAACACCGCGGCCGCCAACGCCCTGCCCTCCCCGTCGAGCCTCACCGATCTCGCTTTCTTGACGCGCTCCCCCCGACGCATGCAGGCGCCGCCGGCCGTCCCCAAGGGAGGTAGCCAACTCGCCGCGAAAGTATGCGTCGGTGCTGCCCACACAACTCGGTTGAGATGAATGCCGGGTGAACGATCGGCCCGTCAGCCGGTGGCCACCGCGTACGCGGTGTCGACGCTGTAGGTGGCGAAGCCGAGGCGCTCATAAGTTCGCACCGCGGCGACGTTGTCGGACTCGACGTACAACATCACGGTGGGTTCGGCCGAACCGGCCAGCCGGCGTGCCAGGGCCTGAATCCCGATCGCGGTCAACGCCTGCCCGAGGCCCCGGCGCTGCGCCGACGGATCGACCCCGACGACGTAGACCTCGCCCAAGCCCGGTCGGTCGAGGTGCACCTTGGTCCAGTGGAAGCCCAGTAGCCTTCCCGCCTGATCGCTGTCGGGCGCGCCGAACGCCAGGAACAAACCCTCCGGGTCAAACCAGGGTTCGCCGCGCCGCTCGACCAGATCGGCCTCGGTCCACCCGCCCTGTTCGGGGTGTTGGGCGAACGCGGCGTTGTTGACGCGCAGCAGCTCCGCGTCGTCGGCCGTCCCCCGGTAGGTGCGAATTTCCACCCCGGCAACCGGCGGCACGGAGTCGGGGGAGTCCCGCAGGGAGCGTCGCATCTGGACGAGTTCGCGCACCGCGGTCAGCCCGAGCGCGGCGGCGGTCGCCCGGGCCGGCTCGAGGGTGCCGTGCGCCCAAAAGTGATTGCGCCCATCGGTTTTGGCCAGCGCCGCGCGTGCCATGGCAGTGCCGACGCCGCGCCGGCGCGCCTGGGGATGCACCACCAGTTCCGCCATCCCCGCACCGCCGTCACGGGGCGGGCTGAGATTCAGGTAGCCCGCGATCGTGCCCGGCCGGACACCGGTGGCCAGCAGATGTTCGGTGCGCTGGTGCCCCAGCTCGCGCAGCACCTGCTCGCCGACGGGGGCTACGCCATCGCATTGCGTTGCCGCCGAGACGAGTTCGCGCACAGTCTGCTGCTCGGTGGCGGTAAGAGCGGCGCGCCAGTCGGGCGAGCTCACTGACTGCGCAACGGGTCGCCGAGCGGCTCTTGCAGGTGCTCCGAATCGGGCTCGGCCTCGTCGGCGTCGGCCTCGGCGGGGTCCGCGATCGGGGGTCGACCGCGCGCCGGCCGGACGGCCTTGTAACCGACGTTGCGCACGGTGCCGATCAACGCCTCGTATTCGGGGCCGAGCTTGGCGCGCAGTCGACGCACGTGCACATCGACCGTGCGGGTGCCGCCGAAGAAGTCGTAGCCCCACACCTCGTGCAGCAATTGCGCCCGGGTGAACACCCGGCCGGCGTGCTGCGCCAGGTACTTCAGCAACTCGAACTCCTTGTAGGTGAGATCGAGCGGGCGGCCGCGCAGCCTGGCGGTGTAGGTGCCCTCGTCGATCACCAGCTCGCCCAGGCTGACCTTGCCCGCGCTTTCCTGGTCGGCCAGCCCGCCACGGCGCCCGACCACCAGCCGCAGCCGGGCGTCGATCTCGGCGGGCCCGGTACTGGGCAGCAGGATCTCGTCCAACCCCCAGTCGGCGCTCACCGCCACCAGCCCGCCTTCGCTCACCACGGCCAGGACGGGGACCGACCGGCCCGCGGTGCTCAGCAGCCGGCACAGGCCGCGCGCGGACGACAGGTCCGTGCGCGCGTCGACCAGCACGGCGTCCGCGGTCCCGGCCTCCAGTAACGAGGATGGCTCTGGCGGCGCCGTCCGGACGGTGTGAGGAAGCAGCGACAACGACGGCAGCACCGGATCGGGGTGCAGTTCCGAGGTCAGCAGTAGTAGCTCCAACTAGCCCCTCCATCTCGGGGGGAAGGCGTCTCCCATTTCGTAACGCCACGACGCGTTAGTTGCCAGGTCATGTAACGATAACGTGCCACCTGCCTTTTCGGGGTGGGGTGGGTGGCAGTGTGAGCCCCGCCACCGGGCGGCCGGCGACACGGTGGCCAGCGGATTACGCGACAATGTGCGGATGCGCAAGGTGCTGATCGGCGCGGCGGCGGCGGCGATCGCCGTGGCCGTACCGGTCGTCGGCGCCGTCGGCGCCGACTACGCAACCAGCATCTACGCCGAATACCGGCTGTCGACCAGCGTGCGCAGGGTGGCGCATCTCGGTTCCGACCCGTTCGTCGCGATCGTGGCGTTCCCCTTCATCCCGCAGGCGATGCGCCACCACTACAACCAGCTGGAGATCAAGGCCAACGCCGTCGATCACACGATGGTCGGCACGGCCACCCTCGAAGCCACCATGTACTCGGTGGACCTCACGCAGGCGTCCTGGCTGATCAGACCCGACGCGAAGCTGCCGGTGGGCAGGCTGGAGAGCCGCATCATCATCGACTCGACGCACCTGGGCCGCTACCTGGGCATCAGCGATCTGATGGTGGAGGCGCCCCCCAGGGAAACCAACACCGCGACCGGCGGCGTCACCGCATCGGGCATCTCCGACAGCCACGGGTTGGTGTTCAGCGGCACGCCGCACGCGGCGGGCTTCGAGCACCGGGTCAGCGTCTCGGCGGACCTTTCCATCGCCCCCGACGACCCCGCGACGCTGGTGATCACCCCGACCGGCGTCCTCACCGGGCCCGACACCGCCGATCAGCCCGTCCCGGACGACAAGCGGGATGCGGTGCTCCGCGCGTTCAGCACCAGGCTGCCCAACCAGCGGCTGCCGTTCGGAGTTGCGCCCACGACCGAGGGCGCGCGCGGCTCCGACGTCATCATCGAAGGGGTCGCCCGGGGAGTAACGCTCACCCTGGAAGGGTTTAAGCAGTCATGATCACCGTGCTTGCGGCCATCGTCGGAGCACTCGCCGTGGCTACCGTCGCCGGTTGGCTGTTGACCCGCGCATCGGGAAGGGTCCGCGAGATCCATGCCGATCCTGGCGGCGGGCCCGACGCCGGCGAGCTGGCGTTGTCTCAAAGCGGGCCGACCATCGTGCACTTCAGCGCCCCATGGTGCGGGCCCTGCGATCGTGTTCGCCGGGTGGTCGGCCAGGTCTGCGAGGACATGGCCGAGGTAGCCCACGTCGAGATCGACCTGGACGCCAACCCGGCGACGGCCCGGCGCTTCTCGGTGCTGTCGCTGCCCACCACGCTGATCTTCGATGTCGAGGGACGACAGCGGTACCGCGCCTCCGGGGTGCCCAAGGCCGCGGACCTGCGTTCGGCGCTGCAGCCTCTGTTGGCCTGAGCACCACGTCATTGGGTAAGCTTGCCGACGTGTCAGCCCGCCTGGAGCCCATGCTCACCACGCGTCGCGCAGTCGATCTGTGCCGCATCGCGGGTTGTTGTTGTTGCTGTAGCTGTTGAGTAGCAGCGCCCCGCGCGCACTCGGAGCAGCTTCGGACCCCTACCCAGGCTTCCAAGGCGTGCCCCCCGGCTTTCCGCGCAACAAGAATTTCTAGGAGTAGTCCCGTGCCAAGCAGCAATACCGCAGTGGAGCCCGACCGCGTCGACGTGCGCGGGCCCAGGTTCGCCGCCTGGGTGACGTCCGCGGTCCTCTTGCTCACGCTCATTGTGTCAGCCGCCAGCCCGTTGGCGGCTGCCGTCATTCTGGGGGCGCAGGCCCTGATCTTCGCGGTCGGCGCCCTCGGCGGGCCCCGGCGCCACCCCTACGGGCGCGTGTTTGCCCGCGCCGTGGCGCCCCGCCTGGGACCCGTCACGGAACGCGAACCCGTCGCGCCGCTGAAGTTCGCCCAACTCGTCGGCCTGATCTTCGCGGTCGTCGGTGTCGTGGGATTCGCCGTCGGCGCCTTTGTGCTCGGCCTGATCGCCACCGCGGCCGCGTTGGTGGCCGCCTTCCTCAACGCGGCCTTCGGCATCTGCCTGGGCTGCCAGCTCTACCCGTTGGTCGCACGCTTTCGACCGATCTCCGCATAACCCCTACGTCACAAGCAATCGAAAGGAACACCCACCATGGCACGCTCCGACGTCCTGGTCTCCGCGGACTGGGCCGAGAGCAATCTCGATGCCGGAAACGTCGTCTTCGTCGAAGTGGACGAGGACGCCAGCGCCTACGACACCGGCCACATCGCCGGCGCAATCAAGCTGGACTGGCGCACCGATCTGCAGGACCCCGTCAAGCGCGATTTCGTGGACGCACAGCAGTTCTCCAAACTGCTGTCCGACCGCGGCATCTCCAACGACGACACGGTGGTCCTCTACGGCGGCAACAACAACTGGTTCGCCGCCTACGCCTACTGGTATTTCAAGCTGTACGGCCACGCCGACGTCAAGTTGCTCGACGGCGGACGCAAGAAATGGGAACTCGACGGGCGCCCGCTGACCACCGACACGGTGAACCGGCCGGCCACCTCCTACACCGCGGCGGCGCCGGACAACAGCATCCGGGCCTTCCGCGACGAGGTGATCGCGGCGATCAACGTCAAGAACCTGGTCGACGTGCGCTCCCCCGACGAGTTTTCGGGCAAGATCCTGGCGCCGGCACACCTGCCGCAGGAGCAAAGCCAGCGGCCCGGCCACGTCCCCGGCGCGATCAACGTGCCGTGGAGCAGGGCCGCCAACGAGGACGGCACCTTCAAGTCCGACGAGGAATTGGCCAAGATCTACGCCGACGCCGGGCTGGACGGCACGAAGGAAACCATCGCGTACTGCCGCATCGGGGAACGCTCGTCGCACACCTGGTTCGTGCTGCGGGAATTACTCGGCCACAAAAACGTCAAGAACTACGACGGCAGTTGGACGGAATACGGCTCCCTGGTGGGTGCCCCGATCGAGTTGGGAAGCTGATATGTGCTCTGGACCGAAGCAGGGACTGACGTTGCCCGCCAGCGTCGATCTGGAGAAGGAAACGGTCATCACCGGACGCGTTGTGGACGGCGCCGGCCAGGCGGTGGGTGGCGCGTTCGTCCGCCTGCTGGACTCCTCGGACGAGTTCACGGCCGAGGTGGTCGCGTCGGCCACCGGTGACTTCCGCTTCTTCGCCGCACCCGGGTCCTGGACGCTGCGCGCGCTGTCCCCGATCGGCAACGGCGACGCCGTGGTGGCGCCCTCCGGTGCGGGCATTCACGAGGTCGACGTCAAGATCGCCTGACGGACCGGCCGACCCCGGCGGCCGCGCGGCACGAATAGACTCGTGTGCGTGGTGCTCTTCTTCGAGATCATGCTGGTCATATCGGTCGTGGTCATCTCATGGTTCGCGCTGTACACCCTCTACCGGCTCATCACTGACGAGTCGTGAGTTCCGACGATCCCACGGCTTCCGGCGACCGCGCCGTGGCTGCCGCCGCCGAACGCGCCAAGGTGACCGCTGCCCGCAACATCCCGGCCTTCGACGACCTGCCGGTCCCCGCCGACACCGCGAACCTGCGCGAAGGTGCCAACCTCAACGACGCGCTGCTGGCGCTGCTGCCGCTGGTCGGAGTGTGGCGCGGCGAGGGCGAGGGCCGCGGACACGACGGGGACTATCGGTTCGGCCAGCAGATCGTGGTCAGCCACGACGGCGGCGACTATCTCAATTGGGAAGCGCGGTCCTGGCGGCTCGACGACACGGGCAACTACCAGGAACCCGGCCTGCGCGAGAGCGGCTTCTGGCGCTTCGTCAGCGACCCCGACGATCCGACCGAATCGCAGGCCATCGAGCTGTTGTTGGCCCATTCGGCCGGTTACATCGAGTTGTTCTATGGGCGGCCCCGCACGCAATCGTCGTGGGAACTCGCCACGGACGCCCTGGCCCGCAGTCGTTCCGGCCTCCTGGTCGGTGGCGCCAAGCGCCTGTACGGGATCGTCGAAGGCGGTGATCTGGCCTACGTCGAGGAGCGGGTGGACGCCGACGGCGGCCTGGTGCCGCATCTTTCGGCGCGGCTGTCGCGCTTTGCCGGATAGTCGCCCGCCAGTGTCCTGACATGGAGCGGCCCCCGAGCAAAAGCTCCTGGTTGGACTGACCGGAAGCTCGGGGGCCGGGTGGCTACGGGGAATTCGCCAGCGCGCGTTGAACGCCGACTCTTCCGAGCCAGTGCAGCTAGCGCGTAGCCACCTCACATGTCCATGAAGCTATCAATTCGCGGACCACCTCCTTCCTTGTGTACGGCCGAAGTTACCCGCCATTGCGCGAAGCGACAACCGAATTCAGCGCTCAGCGATCGCTGACGATGGCCGCGTCGACCAGTTCGGCGAATTCGGTGGCGATCGGAGACCGCAGCAGCCGCCGACCGTCCAGCGTGTGCACGCGCGCCGCCAGGGTCATGCTCGATATCAGCCAGATCCCCTGGGCGGCATGCAGATCCGCGGCCCGCAGCGCGCGGTAGTCGCAGTCGTAGCCCTTGGCCCGCGCCACCTCGAAGAGGGCCTGTTGCGTGGTGCCCCGCAGGATCGGGTACCAGGGCGGCGGGGTCAGCAGGCAGGGGGTGCCGTCCGCGCCGGCGTCGGTGGCGATCACCACCGTCGAGCGGGGGCCCTCCAGGATGTAGCCGTCGGAGCTGACGAAGATGACGTCGCCGGCGCCCTGGCGGTCGGCGTGCCGCAGGGCGGCCATGTTGACCGCGTAGGACAGCGTTTTGGCGCCGGCCAGCAGCCACGGCATGGCGTCGGCGGCGTTGGCCGGCAACCCGCGGTCGAGGGTGATCGCCGCGAGCCCGTCGCGGCGAACCGCGGTCACCCTGTCCGGGACGGGGTTGACCATCACGTAGGCGCTCGGCGCCGAACCGCTTTCGCGGCCGCGGCTGTAGATCAGGCGCATCGCGCCTTCGTCGGCGGTGCCCGCGGCCCACCGGCGCGTGGCCTCCTCGATGGCATGCCGCCAGCCGGGAAGGTCCGGCGCAGGCAGGTCCATCAATTTGGCCGAATGGGTGAGCCGCTGCAGATGCGACTCCACCAGGCAGGCCCGGCCGTCGCGGATCAGCAGCGTCTCGAAGATGCCGTCGCCGCGGACCGCGGCCAGGTCGTCGGCGTGCAGCAGCGGCGTCCCCGGCGGATGGATCCCACCGTCCAGCGTGACGATCACACCCGTCCGGTCGGCCATGGAGGGTAAGCCTAGCCGCGCGCCGGGTCCGTAGAGTTGTCGTGTGACCGCAGTTCCCGCACCCGATCCCGGCCCCGACGCCGGCGCGGTCTGGCATTACGGCGATCCGCTCGGCGAGCAGCGCGCCGCCGAGACCGAGGCGGTGGTGATCGACCGCTCACACCGCGCGGTGCTCACCCTCACCGGCAAGGACCGGCAGGCCTGGCTGCACAGCATCTCCACCCAGCACGTGAGCGAACTCGCCGAGGGCGCCAGCACGCAGAACCTCAGCCTCGACGGCCAGGGCCGCGTCGAGGACCACTGGATCCAGACGGAGCTGGGCGGCACGACGTACCTCGACACCGAGCCCTGGCGGGGCGAGCCGCTGCTGGCCTATCTGCGCAAGATGGTCTTCTGGTCCGAGGTCACCCCGGCCGGCGCGGACATGGCGGTGTTGTCGCTGCTGGGTCCGCGGCTGGCGGACCGCGCGGTGCTCGACGCGCTCGGCCTTGACGCCCTGCCCGCCGAGCTCACCGCGGTTTCGGTCCCCGGGGGCGGTTTTGTGCGGCGGATGCCCGCCGCACCCGCGGGCCCGATCGAGCTGGACCTGGTGGTGCCGCGCGGCGAGGCGGCCGGCTGGCTGAACCGCCTGACCCGGGCCGGGTTGCGGCCTGCCGGGGTGTGGGCCTACGAAGCCCACCGGGTGGCGGCGCTGCGCCCGCGCCTCGGCGTCGACACCGACGAGCGCACGATCCCCCACGAGGTGGGTTGGATCGGCGGTCCCGGTGAGGGGGCGGTACATCTGGACAAGGGCTGCTATCGCGGGCAGGAGACCGTTGCGCGGGTGCACAACCTGGGTAAACCGCCTCGGATGCTGGTGCTGTTGCACCTCGACGGCTCGGTCGAGCGGCCCTCGACGGGTGATGCGGTGCTGGCCGGCGGTCGTGCCATCGGGCGGCTCGGAACCGTCGTCGATCATGTGGACCTCGGGCCGGTGGCGCTGGCATTACTCAAGCGCGGGGTGCCGGCCGACACCGCGTTGACGACCGGCCCCGAGGCCGCGGTCGCCGCGGTCATCGACGCCGATTCGCTGCCCGCCACGGAACACGTCGGTGCGGGCCGGCGAGCCGTTGAACGGTTGCGGGGCGGTGCGAGATAATCCTCGATGAGGTCCGCCACAGCGGGCAGGGGTCGCCGACACCCGACCGTAAGGCACGGTAAACTGTCGGCAGGACAATAACGACACCAAGAGATCGGAGCCGCCTACTCGTTAGGCCGCTCCGTTATTGCGCGAGGGGGTTCCCCCATGGGCCGCGGCCGGGCGAAGGCAAAGCAGACCAAGGTTGCTCGAGAACTCAAATACAGTTCCCCGCAGACCGACTTCCAGCGGCTTCAGCGCGAGCTGTCGGGAACGGACGCCGACGAATCCAACGAACTGGACGACTCGGACGGACTACCCGCGGGCAATTCTTGGGACGACCACGACGAGTGGCGCCGCTAGGACCGGAAACCGCTGTGCCGATGCGCTGAGCATCGGCACAGTGCTCGTTACGACTCAGTCTCGGCCAGTTTCGGCCATCAGAAGCGCGGGTGTTGGCCGACCAGCGTGGCCCGCGGGCCGTCTTTCCCGCCTTTGCCGACGGTGCCCAGCACCCAGCAATCCAGATGCCGCGCGGTCAGGATGGCAAGCGCCCGGTCGGTGTCCTCCGGCGCGACGACGGCGATCATGCCTACGCCCATGTTGAACGTCTTCTCCATCTCCGGCCGCGTCACCCGGCCGCGCTGGGCGATCATCGCGAACACCGGCGCCGGCGTCCAGGTGCCGCGGTCGACCTCGGCGACGAGCCCGGGCGGGATGACGCGTTGCAGGTTGCCGGCCAAGCCTCCGCCGGTGACGTGGCAGAACGTGCGCACGTGGGTTTCGGCGGCGAGCGCCAGGCAGTCCTTGGCGTAGATGCGGGTGGGCTCCAACAGTTCCTCGCCCAGCGTGCGGCCGAACTCTTCCACGTAACCGGCCAGGTTCATCCGGTCGATCTCGAGCAGGACCGTGCGGGCCAGCGAGTACCCGTTGGAATGCAGGCCCGACGAGCCCATCGCGATGATGACGTCGCCGGGCTTGACCCTGTCGGGGCCCAGCACGTCGTCGGCCTCCACGACGCCCACGCCGGTCGCCGAGATGTCGTAGTGGTCCGGCTCCATCAGGCCGGGGTGTTCGGCGGTTTCGCCGCCCAGCAGTGCGCACCCGGCGCGCACACAACCCTCGGCGATGCCGCCGACGATCGCGCTCAGGCGCTCCGGCACCGTGCGGCCGACCGCGATGTAGTCCTGCAGGAACAGCGGTTCGGCGCCGCACACGACGAGGTCGTCGACCACCATCGCGACCAGGTCGAGGCCGACGGTGTCGTGCTTGTCCATCGCCTGGGCGACCGCCAGCTTGGTGCCGACCCCGTCAGTCGAGGCCGCCAGCACCGGCTCGCGGTAATCGCCGCGCAACGCGAACAACCCCGCGAACCCCCCCAGCTCCCCGCGCACCTCGGGTCTGGTCGCCTTGGTGGCGAGCGGTTTGAACAAGGCCACGGCGCGGTCACCGGCTTCAATGTCCACCCCGGCCGACGCGTAGGTGATGCCCTGGCTGCCCGGGTTTCGTCCGGGGCTTTTTCCGGGATCCGTCATCGCGATAAAGGCTACCGGGCTGCGCTCGGCGCCGGTATCACGCGTCTGTGAACCAACGAGAACCCACAGGGTCAGCGCACGACGGGAACTTCATCGGGCGCCAGATCGTCGAACGCGGCTCCGCGCGCGGCGTTGGTGAGCATGTGCTCGATGACGTTCTTGCCCAGCGCGTTTTCCCCGGGCAGTTCGATCGGATACTTGCCGTCGAAGCAGGCGGTGCACAGCCGCGACCCCGGCTGCTCGGAGGCCGCGACCAGCCCCCGCAGCGAGACGTAACCCAGCGTGTCGGCCCCGATGGCGTGCCGCACCGCCTCGAGCATTTCCTCTTTGTCTTCCACGGCGTTGGCGATCAACTCGGCCGGCGACGGGAAGTCGATGCCGTAGAAGCACGGCCACTTCACCGGCGGCGACGCGATGCGCACGTGCACTTCGAGGGCGCCGGCCTCGCGCAGCATGCGCAACAGGGCCCGCTGGGTGTTGCCCCGCACGATCGAGTCGTCGACGACGATCAGCCGCTTGCCGCGGATCACCTCTTTGAGCGGGTTGAGCTTCAGCCGGATGCCGAGCTGGCGGATGGTCTGCGAGGGCTGGATGAAGGTGCGCCCGACGTAGGCGTTCTTCATCAGGCCCTGGCCATACGGGATGCCGGACTCCTGGGCGTATCCGACGGCGGCCGGGGTGCCCGATTCGGGCACGCCGATCACCAGGTCGGCTTCCACGGGGCTTTCGCGCGCCAGCCGGCGCCCGATCTCGACCCGGGTGGCGTGCACCGATCGGCCCGCGATCGTGCTGTCCGGTCGTGCCAGGTAGACGTATTCGAAGACGCAGCCCTTGGGCTCGGGATTGGCGAATCGCGTCGAACGCACGCCGTCGGCGTCGATGGCCAGCAGCTCGCCCGGCTCGATGTCGCGCACGAACGAGGCGCCGACGATGTCGAGCGCGGCGGTTTCGGACGCCACCACCCAGCCGCGGTCCAGCCGTCCGAGGCACAGCGGCCGCACCCCGAACGGATCGCGGCACGCATACAGCGTGTTCTCGTCCATGAACGTCAGGCAGAAGGCCCCGCGCACGGTCGGCAGCAGTTCCAGCGCCGCCTGTTCCAGCGTGGAATCGGCCGCGCCGTGGGCCAGCAGCGCGCCCAGGATGTCGGAGTCGGTCGTGGCGGGGGCCGGGCATCGGGTGCCGATCAAGCCCGCGTCGCGGGCGCGCGTGGCGAGTTCGGCGGTGTTGACCAGATTCCCGTTGTGCCCCAAGGCAACCCCGGTGCCGGCGGCGGTGTTGCGGAACACCGGCTGCGCGTTCTCCCACGTCGTGTCGCCCGTGGTGGAGTAGCGGCAGTGCCCGATCGCGACGTGGCCCTGCATCGCGGCCAGCGTTTGCTCGTCGAACACCTGGCTGACCAGGCCGAGGTCTTTGAAGACCAATACCTGGGATCCGTCGGCGACGGCGATTCCCGCGGCTTCCTGCCCGCGATGCTGCAGCGCGTAGAGGCCGTAGTAGGTGAGTTTGGCGACTTCCTCGCCCGGGGCCCATACCCCGAATACGCCGCACTCTTCACGGGGGGAGTTCAGGTCCTGCTCGGGCTCCTGGACGGTCACGGTTCGGCGGCTCCCTGGCGAACGATTGGTGACGTAAGGGAGTCTACGGGCTGGACGGTCGTGGCGCCGAATCCGACCGGCGTGTTGGGCGCCGAAAATCGCTCTTAAAACCCTAAACCTGCAGTTCAGACTTGTGTTTCGCCCACGTCGAACAACGGCAGCCAGTGGCCGATCTCACCCGCTCGGGAGCCCGACAGGGTCACCGCCCCGGTGCCCGCGGCCTCCTCGAGCCGCACCAGCCCGGTGGCCAGCAGCAGCCAGGTGCGCGGGTCGGCCTCCACGACGTTGGGTGGTGTGCCGCGGGTGTGGCGCGGGCCCGTGATGCATTGGACGGCGGCGAAAGGCGGGATCCGGACCTCGACGCTGGCGCCGGGCGCGACGGCCGCCAGCGTGCGCGCCGTGAGCCGGACCGCGGCGGCCAGGGCATCCCGGTCGGGCGCCGCGCGGGAGTCGTCGCGCAGCCAGTCCACGACGGCCAGCACCGCCTGACGGGTCTTTGCCGGGTCGGCTCGTTGGCGGGCGGCCATGGCCCTAGCGTCGCACGGTCAGCGCGGCGACTGCGCCGGCCTCGTTGATCGCCAGATGCGCCAGCATCGGCGCGGCGAGGCTGCCGGAGCGCTCGGCAAGCCAGCCGAACACCCAGCCCGCGACGCCGGTGACCAGTACGGTCCCCACCACCGGGTCGCCCGCCGCGCGGGCGTCGGCGATGTGGGACAGGCCGAAGGCGCTTGCCTGCAGCAACCTTCCGCCGCGCGTGCCGAACGCGGCGGCGCCGGCGGCGCCCAGCGCCGAGCGGAAGGCCGCCTCCTCGGCCCAGACCGTGCCCAGCGGGATCCGCAGCAACAGCCACGCGGGCGCCGACGCCGGGGGTTCGCGCACGGCCATCCCAGCGCGCACGGCGGGCACCGCCGTCGAGGCGGCGATCGCGGTCGTCGCCACCGAACCGGCCACCGACCCCAGCCGTACCCCCGCCCACAGCCGCGGCGGGCGAAGGCCCAGCGGCGCACGCGTCACCGCGATCAGCAGCGCGCCCACCACCGCCTGCAGGGTGACACGCGCGACGGCGGGTAGCCGCGGGCTGACAAAGCTCCAGCCGACGAGCGCGGTGGCCATTGAGACGGCCAATGACAGCGCGTTGAGCCGCCTCATCCAAAGAAACGCGGCAGCACCGACTCTGACGTCTCGCGCAGTTGCGCCAGGGACACCGTGAACAAGCCCTGAATCTCCACCGCGTCCGAGTCCTGATCGACGACGCCGATGCGCACCGCGGGCAGCCCCCGCGCCTCGCACATCGCGCGGAAGCGGCTCTCCTCGGTGCGCGGCACCGCCACCAGCACCCGGCCCGCCGACTCCGAGAACAATGTCACGAAGGGGTCGGCGTCCTCGGGAAGCACGATGCGGCAACCGGTTTCACCCGCCAGCGCCGACTCGACGATGGCCTGGGCTAAGCCGCCCTCGGACAGGTCGTGTGCGGCGGATACCAGCCCGTCGCGCGACGCCGAGGCCAGCACCTCGGCCAGCAACTTTTCCCGCGCCAGGTCGACCCGGGGCGGCAGACCGCCCAGGTGGTCGGCGGTCACCTGGGCCCAGACGGAACCGTCGAACTCGTCGCGGGTGTCGCCCAGCAGCAGCAGGGTTTCGCCCGGTTCGGTGCCCAGGCCGGTGGGGATGCGCCGGGCGACGTCATCGATCACGCCGAGCACGCCCACCACCGGCGTGGGCAGGATCGCCGCCGACCCGGTTTGGTTGTAAAAGCTGACGTTGCCGCCGGTCACCGGAATCCCAAGGGCCGCACAACCATCGGCCAGGCCCCGCACCGCCTGCGAGAACTGCCACATCACCCCCGGGTCCTCGGGCGAACCGAAGTTGAGGCAGTTGGTCACCGCGACCGGGGTCGCACCCGTGACGGCGACGTTGCGGTACGCCTCGGCCAGCGCGAGCTGGGCCCCGGCGTAGGGGTCCAGCAGCGTGTAGCGCCCCGACGCGTCGGTCGACACCGCGATGCCGCGGCCGGTCGACTCGTCGACGCGCAGCACGCCGCCGTCGGCATGCTCGGCCAGCACGGTGTTGCCTCGCACGTAGCGGTCGTACTGCTCGGTGATGAACGCGCGGCTGCACAGATGCGGACTGCCCAGCAGCGCAAGCAAAGTCGCGCGCAGCTCGTCGCCGGTGGAAGGACGCGGCAGGCCCGTCGAGCGGTCCGCGTTCAGGGCGTCCTGCGATTCGGGGCGCGCGACCGGCCGCTGGTACACCGGCCCCTCGTGGGCCACGGTGCGCGGCGGCACGTCCACGACGGTCTCGCCGCGCCAGGTGATCCGCAACCGGTCGCCGTCGGTGACCTCGCCGATGACGGTGGCCAGCACTTCCCATTTGCGGCACACCGCCATGAAGGCGTCCACGTTCTCCGGGGCCACCACCGCGCACATGCGCTCCTGCGACTCGCTGCAGAGCACCTCGGCGGGTGTCATCTCCTTGGCCCGCAGCGGCACCGCGTCGAGTTGGACGGCCATACCACCGTCCCCGGCCGATGCCAATTCGGAAGTGGCGCAGGCCAATCCGGCCCCGCCGAGGTCCTGGATGCCGATCACCAGCCCGCCCGCGTACAGCTCGAGGCAGCACTCGATGAGCACCTTCTCCATGAAGGGGTCGCCCACCTGAACCGAGGGCAGCTTCTTGCGGGATCCGGTGCTGTCGAACGTGTCCGACGCCAGCACCGACACGCCGCCGATGCCGTCCAGCCCCGTGCGCGCGCCGAACAGGATGATCTTGTTGCCGGCACCCGAGGCGAACGCCAAATGCAAATCCTCCTGGCGCAATACGCCGACGCACATCGCGTTCACCAACGGGTTGCCGGCGTAGCACGCGTCGAAGACGGTCTCGCCGCCGATGTTGGGCAGGCCCAGCGAGTTGCCGTAGCCGCCGATGCCGCGCACCACGCCGTCGACCACGCGGCGGGTGTCCGGGGCGTCGGCGGCGCCGAACCGCAGCTGGTCCATCACGGCGACCGGCCGCGCGCCCATCGCCATGATGTCGCGCACGATGCCGCCCACGCCGGTCGCCGCGCCCTGGTACGGCTCGACGTAGGACGGGTGGTTGTGCGACTCCACCTTGAAGGTGACCGCCCAGCCGTCGCCGATGTCGACGACGCCGGCGTTCTCGCCGATGCCGGCGAGCATGCCCGCGCGCATCTCGTCGGTGGTGGTCTCACCGAAGTAGCGCAGGTGCACCTTCGAGGACTTGTAGGAGCAGTGCTCGCTCCACATCACCGAGTACATCGCGAGCTCGGTGTCGGTGGGCCGGCGGCCCAGGATCTCGCGGATCCGCTGGTACTCGTCGTCTTTGAGGCCCAGCTCGTGGAAGGGTTGCGGCTGGTCGGGCGTGGTGGCGGCGTGTTCGACGGTGTCGACGGTGTGGGTGCGCGCGCTCGTCCCGGAGACAGTCACCCGACCAGTGTAAGAGCGCTACCTGCCGCGCAGCAGCCTGGCGCTTTCGGCGTCGGCCGGATAGAACAGCTCGACGGCCAATTCGGCGAGCGTGACATCGAGTGGGGTCCCGAACGTCGTCAGCGTGGTGAACATCGACAGCGGTTGCCCCCCGCCGACGTCCAGCACGAAGGGGATGAGCAGCCCGCCGGCGCCGTCCGGTGACGCGCCGCGCGCCGTGGCGGCGCCCGCGACCCCCGGATACCCGCGCACCTCGTCGTCGAGCGCCTGCAACCCCGGGTCGCCGGTGAGCGCGATCGTGCGCCGGAGCTGGTGCAGCAGATAACCCGCCCACTCGGGGAAATTCAGGGTCCGCCCGGCGAGGCCGTCGGGGTGCAGCGACAGCCGGTAGACGTTGGCCGGTGGGCCGAGCAGATCGTCGGGCAGGCCCGCGGTCAGCGCGGACGCGGCGGTATTGGTTCCCACGATGTTCCAGCAGCGGTCGATCACGATGCCGGGGTAGGGGTCGTGGGCATCGAGGAGGCGCTGCACCGCGTCGCGGGCCGGGGACAGCGCGGCATCCTCCAGCGGACGCGACGGGTAACGGGGCGCGAAGCCGGCCGCAAGCAGCAGCGTGTTTTGCTCGCGCAGCGGAACGTCGAGACCCTCGGCGAGGGCGAGCACCATCTCCGGGCTGGGGCGCGAGCGCCCCGTCTCGATGAAGCTCAGGTGCCGCGCCGACACCCCGACGGTCAGCGACAGGTCGAGCTGACTCACGCGTCGACGCTCCCGCCATTCGCGCAACAGGGCACCGACCGCCGCGTGGCTCACCAAGCCACGGTAACCACGCCGGTGTACCGGTAGCGATGACCTCGGAGGTAATTGTGCCGCCGCACGCCGCCGCGACACGCTTGGCGGGACGCGCTCGATCGGAGCGCCCGACCCAAGGAGGAACGATGACCGACATCCAATCCGTCCCCAAGTTCAGCGCCGAGGTGTTCGCCGCGTACTGGGCGGCGCCCACCATGTCGCGCGGCTTCGACATCCTGGCCGACGACATCGTGGGCTACTGGCCGGGCGATGCCGAACCGGTCCGGGGCATCGAGCCCTACACGGCCAAGATCGCCGAAATACTCGACGCCGCACCGGATTTGAAGCTCGAGGTCATCGACAGCGCCACCGTGCCCGGCCCCGTCGCGGGTGAGGAGCTGGTGTTTTTGCACTACGTCGGCCG
Source organism: Mycobacterium interjectum (assembly GCA_002102225.1). Classification (GTDB taxonomy): domain Bacteria; phylum Actinomycetota; class Actinomycetes; order Mycobacteriales; family Mycobacteriaceae; genus Mycobacterium; species Mycobacterium interjectum_B. The sequence goes on along the minus strand of LQPB01000052.1, from coordinate 86,668 downwards.
GGGTACCGGGCCCGACGGGCCGTTCCGCATCCGCGGGATCGACCGGGTTCGCACCCGCGACGGGATCGTCGTGGAGAACGTGATCCGCTACGACCCGCCGATCCTCCCCCGGGGCTGAACGGCGGCCGGGGCTCGAGTGTGCGCTCACGTACTTATGTGTGCGCCGACGGCGAAAATCCGGCGATTTTCCCGCCCTACGCGCACACCGAACGCCGTGGGCGCACACTCACTGGCGCACCACGCAAAAGGCGTTGCCCTCGGGATCGGCCAGCACCACCCAGCGGAATTTGTCACCGAAGTTGTGCCGTCCCAGTTCGGTTGCCCCGGCCGCCGTCAGCCGCGCCACCTCGGCGTCGACGTCGGCCGCACCCAAGTCGAGGTGCACCCGGTTCTTTCCGGGCGTGGGATCCGGCACCTTCTGGAAGCCGAGCCGCAGCCCTTCCGGAAAAATCACCGCGACGAACTCCTCGGCGAGGATGACGTGCGTCGTCCCACCGAACTGCTCGGCCCACCAACCGGCCAGCCCCGCGGGATCGCTGCAGTCGAAGGTGACCATTTCTACGTTGAGCGTCATGGCCGGATCGTAGGTCAGCGCGGCGACAGAAAGGCTTGCAGCGCCGCCGAATAGGCGGCCACGTCCTGCGCGCCCATCAACTCCCGCGCGGAATGCATGGCCAGCTGTGGGGCCCCGACATCGACGGTCGGGATGCCGGTGCGCGCGGCGGCCAGCGGCCCGATCGTCGAGCCGCACGGCAGGTCGGCGCGGTGCTCGTAACGTTGCAGTACCACCCCGGCCTGCCGGCAGGCCAGCTCGAACGCCGCCGCGGTGCGCCCGTCGGTGGCATAGCGCAGATTGGGGTGCACCTTGAGCACCGGCCCGGCGTTCACCTCGATCAGGTGGCCGGGCTCGTGCCGTTCCGGGTAGTTGGGGTGGGTGGCGTGCGCCATGTCGGCCGAAGCCAACAGCGACGCCGGCAGCCGGCGCAGGAAGTCTTCCCGGTTCCCGCCGCCCGCGAGCACGATGCGTTCCAGCACGGTGCTCAGCAGGTTGGACTGCGCGCCGCGGTCAGAGGTCGACCCGACCTCCTCGTGATCGAAGAGCGCCAACACCGGCACAAAGCCCCGCGGCTCGGCGTCCAACAGCGCTTCCGTCCCCGCATAGCAGCTCGCCAGGTTGTCCAGCCGGGGCGCGCTAACCAGGCTGGCGTCGGCGCCGATCACCGCCGACGCGGTCAGGTCGTGCGTCATCAGGTCGGCGGACAGCACGTCCGACGCCGCCACCCCGGCCCGCCCGGCGACGAAGTCCAGGAACGAACCCCGTTGTTCCCCAACGCCCCAGACCGCGTTGACATGTCGCTGCGGGTCCAGGGTCACCGATTTGCGGTCCTCGGCCAAATGGATCGCCAGCTGCGGCACCCGCAGGATCGGGTCGTCGATCCGGACCAGCCGATGGTCGATTCCGTTCCCGTCCCGCACCGACAGCCGCCCGCTGATACCCAGATCGCGGTCCAGCCAGGAGTTCAGCCACGCGCCGCCGTACGGCTCCAGCGCCACCACGCGCCAACCGGCGACCAGCCGGTCCGGATGCTGCTTGACCCGCAGGTTGGGGCTGTCGGTGTGCGCGCCGACGATCCGGAAGGGACCGTCGGCCCCCTCGGAATTCCAGGCAACCAGCGACCCGGCGCGCACGATGAAATAGCGGCCGGGTTGCTCGGGCCAGCGGTCGGCCTCGCTGAGTTCGGCGTAGCCGGAACCGGCCAGCCGGGCCGCCGCCGTCGCGCAGGCGTGAAACGGCGACGGGGACGCGTCGATGAAATCGCAGAGGCCTGCGGCGCTGGCCGGCATGTTGACCATCATGGCTGTCGGGCGCCGAGGACTTCACGCTAGGGTTGCCAGAGTGCCTCCGGTCCAGCCGCAACCCATCCTCCAGCCGTTGACACCCGCCGCCATGTTCCTCGTTCTCACCATCGACGAGGGCGGGGAGGCGACGGTGCGCGACGCGCTGCCGGAGATCTCCGGGTTGGTGCGCGCGATCGGCTTCCGCGAGCCGACGAAACGGTTGTCGGCGATCGCCTCGATCGGCTCCGACGCCTGGGATCGCCTGTTTTCCGGGCCGCGCCCCGCCGAACTGCATCGGTTCGTCGCCCTCAACGGGCCGCGCCACACCGCCCCGGCCACGCCCGGAGACCTGTTGTTGCACATCCGGGCCGAGAGCTTGGACGTCTGTTTCGAGCTGGCCGACCGCATCCTGCGGGCGATGGCGGGCGCGGTCAGCGTGGTCGACGAGGTACACGGTTTCCGCTACTTCGACAACCGCGACCTGCTGGGGTTCGTCGACGGCACCGAAAATCCCGACGGCCCACTGGCCGTCAGCGCCACCACCATCGGTGACGAGGACCCCGACTTCGCCGGCTCGTGCTATGTGCACGTGCAGAAATACGTGCACGACATGTCAGCGTGGAACTCGCTGTCGGTCACCGAGCAGGAGCTGGTGATCGGCCGGACCAAGCTGGAAGACATCGAATTGAGCGACGATGACAAGCCGGCCAACGCCCACATCGCCCTCAACGTCATCACCGACGACGACGGCACCGAGCTGAAGATCGTGCGACACAACATGCCCTTCGGGGAGCTGGGCAAGGGCGAATACGGCACCTACTTCATCGGGTATTCACGGACGCCGCGGGTTACCGAGCAGATGCTGGAGAACATGTTCCTCGGCGATCCGCCCGGCAACACCGACCGCATCCTGGACTTCTCGACCGCGGTCACCGGCGGACTGTTCTTCTCCCCAACCGTCGACTTCCTGGACGACCCACCGCCGTTGCCGGCCCCGGCGGCGACGGCGCGGCCAGTCACACCGGCATCTGATGACGGCTCACTCGCGATCGGCAGCCTGAAAGGAACCACTTGATGAACAACCTCTACCGCGACCTGGCACCGGTCACCGAAGTCGCCTGGGCCGAAATAGAATTGGAGGCCACCAGAACCTTCAAGCGTCACATCGCCGGGCGGCGCGTCGTTGACGTCAGCGACCCCGGCGGACCGGTCACCGCGGCGGTCAGCACCGGCCGGCTGCTCGACGTCGAGGCCCCCACCGACGGCGTGGAGGCCCACCTGCGGGCTAGCAAACCCCTTGTCCGCCTGCGGGTTCCGTTCACCCTGTCCCGCTACGAGATCGACAACGTCGAGCGCGGCGCGCAGGACTCCGATTGGGACCCGGTCAAAGCCGCTGCCAAAAAGTTGGCGTTCGTGGAGGACCGCGCCATCTTCGAGGGCTACGCGGCCGGGTCGATCGACGGCATCCGCAGCTGCAGCTCCAACGCGCCGCTGAAGCTGCCCGAGGACCCCCGCGACATGCCCGATGCCATCTCGCAGGCGTTGACCGGCCTCCGGCTGGCCGGGGTCGACGGCCCGTACTCGGTGCTGTTGGCCGCAGACGTCTACACCAAGGTCAGCGAGACCACCGAACACGGATATCCCATCCGCGAGCACCTGAACCGATTGGTGGACGGGGACATCATCTGGGCACCGGCCATCGACGGCGCCTTCGTGCTGACCACCCGTGGCGGCGACTTCGACCTGCAACTCGGCACCGACGTCGCGATCGGGTACCTCAGCCACGACGCCGAGTCCGTGCAGCTCTATCTGCAGGAGACCCTGACGTTTTTGTGCTACACCGCCGAAGCGTCGGTCTGCCTGGCCCCGTAGGAATAAATGTCGTCGCGCCACTGCTTCGGGAAAAGCAAGTGAACGTCTTTCCCGAAGGCAGGTTTTGATGGGTGCAGCATTCGCCGGCTCGACCGCTCTGGTGACCGGCGCCACGTCTGGGATCGGCCGCGCAATAGCGCTGCAACTCGCGGATCGCGGTGCCGAAGTCGTCGTACACGGGCGCGATGCGGAGCGCGGCGCCGAGGTCGTGCGCGAAATCGAAAGTTCGGGCGGCAAAGCCCGTTTCATCGCCGCGGACCTAGGCGACGCCGATGACGTACGCCGGTTGGCCGCCGAGGCGGGAACGGTCGACATCTTGATCAACAACGCCGGCATCTATAAGTTCGGCGGAACCAGTGATACCGACGACGCAACCTTCGACGAGCATGTAAACGTCAACATCCGCGCGCCGTTCATCCTGGTCCAGCAACTTGCGCCGGCGATGGCCCAACGCGGCGGTGGGGCTGTGGTCAACGTCAGTACCCTCGCAGCTTCGGTGGCGGCGCGCGGAGCCGGCATCTACGGAGCGAGCAAGGCCGCCCTCGAACAGCTGACGCGCGTGTGGGCGGACGAGTTCGGCAACTCGGGGGTGCGGGTGAATGCGTTGGCCGCGGGCCCGACCGACACACCGGGTGCCAACGTGCTGCCGGGCTTGGTCGAAGGGCTGGGCGCAACCACGGCCCTGGGCCGGCCGGCCGACGCTCGCGAGATCGCCAGCGCGGTCGTCTTTCTCGGCTCGCCGGACGCCAGCTACATCAACGGCGCCGTCTTGCACGCTACGGGCGGCCAACTCGCGATCGCCCCGTAGCGGCTCGAAGGCCTTCAGAGGTCCAGGACTAGGTCGCTTTCCGGCGCGGCCGAGCAGATCAGCACCTCGCCCTCCCCGGGCTCCTCCAGCGGTGCCTGCACGTATGTCGTCGTGCCGGAAACGACGCCGGTGACGCAGATGTGACACACCCCGCTTCGGCAGGAGAACCGGGTCGGCACGTCGCACGCTTCGGCGAGGTCGAGGATACTCGCGTAGTCCGTTGACCAGTCGACCGTCAGCCCGCTGCGCGCGAAGCTGATCGACGGTCCGGTGCCCGGCGTGCCCTCGGGTGGGTGGGGCGCTCTGCGTTCCCCGGTTTCGACAACACCCGGGTTGATCGCGGGCCGGGCACCGAAGAGCTCGCTGTGAATGTGAGCGGCGTCGAAGCCCAGGGCGGTGAGGCACTCGCGGATGTCGGCCATGAATTGCGTTGGGCCGCACAGGTAAACGGCGGCATCAATCGGCAGGCGTAGGGCAGCGATCGACTCTTGGTTGAGACGCCCCTGTGTCTCGGTGTAGAAGACGTGACGATGAGCGTGGGGCAGTGAGTCGATGAGGGTGGTGACTTCGGTTGCGAATGGCTCGGTTTCGGGATTACGGCTGGTGTGCAACCACCACACGTCGCGACCGCTACCGGAGGCCGACAGCGCATGCAGCATCGCCAGGACGGGCGTAGCTCCGATTCCCGCCGAAAAGAGGACGACCGGTCTGCGGTCGTCGGTCAGATAGAAGTCGCCGCGCGGCGCGGCCGCGTCGATCACCGCGCCCGGCTGGATGTGGGCGTGCAGCCAGGCGCTCACCAGGCCGTGTTCTTCGCGTTTGACGCTGATCCGGTAAATCCCCGTGGCGGGATCACCCGACAGCGAGTAGCTGCGCAGCGGCGCCGGCTGGCCCGCTCCGGCGAGCCGCACGGGCAGGTATTGGCCGGGAAGCGGCGGCGGCAGCGCGGCATGGTCCTCGGACTCGAGGAGGATCGACAGCACGTCCGGAGTTTCCCGGCGTATCTGGCTGACCCGCAACGGAAGAAATCCGTCCCACCGCGGTTCGCCACCGATTTCTGCTGCCGCGCTTGCGGGTTCGGCCAGCATGTCACGGAATGACTGTTGCCAGCCCGGGCTGAGCTCCGGGACGTCGACGATTTTCCGAAGTAGTTCGGCGTTGCGGTTGGGCAGGTACAACAGCGCGTCGACGTCGGCGACGCTGAGCTCGTGACGGCCACGCCGGGTCCGCACGATGTCGTCGCCGGCTCGAACCGTCCCCTCGCTGATCACCCGGAAGTAGAATCCCGGGCGATGCTGGGAGACAAGAAGATTCGGCATCTTGGGTTCGCCCAGGCGCATGCCGACGCGAAAGCAGGTGACCCGCGGCTGGGTGACCTCGAATTCCGCCTCGCCGATGCGGTAGCGGTCGCCGATGCAGACCTCGTCGTCGGAGAGCCCGGCGATGGTGAAGTTTTCGCCGAACTGGCCCACTTCCAGGTCGTCGCGACCCAGGTAGTCTCTCCAAAAATCGTACGACTCAACCTGATAGACCATGACCGCGCGTTGTTCGCCGCCGTGGCCGCCGAGGTCGCCTTGGCCGTCACCGTCGAGGTTGAGGCGGCGCGCCATGACCGGCCCTCCGACCGGGGCCTTCCAAATCCCGGTGTAAACCACTTGGTCACGCCATTGGACGTCCTTCGGCATGCCCACGTTGACCGAAACAAGCTTGCCCACTGTGTCACCGCCCGCAGCGTGGTCGACCCGGGATAATCGACCCACACTATGCCCGCACGGCGTGCAGGGCAACTTGTGCCCAGACTATTGCGAGTCGCCGCTTCTGGTGCATACTGGGTTGTGTAACCCAGAAATGCGAGGACGGCCGTTGGCGGCCAGAGCGTCCATGGCCAACGAAGGGGACATCATGGCGACGGTTCATCATCGCTACACCACCGTTGACGGTCATCGGTTGTTCTTCCGCGAGGCCGGCGACGCGGGGGCGCCCGCGCTGGTTCTGTTGCACGGATTTCCCACCAGCTCATACATGTTCCGCGGACTCCTGCCGGCGCTGGCCGACCGCTACCATGTGATCGCGCCCGACCACCTGGGCTTCGGACTGTCGGACGCGCCGCCCGTCGAGCACTTCGATTACACGTTCGACGCGCTCACCGACCTGACCGCGGGCCTGCTGCGCACGCTCGGCGTCGACCGATACGCCATGTACGTACAGGACTACGGCGCCCCGATCGGCTGGCGGCTGGCGCTGCGGGATCCCTCCGCCATCACGGCGATCATCACCCAGAACGGCAACGGCTACGATGCGGGATTCGTCGAGAGCTTCTGGAAGGTGGTGCGGGCCTATCAAGTTGAGCCCGCGCCCGACAACGAGGCCGCGGTGCGACAGTTCCTCACGCTGGACGCCACCCGGTGGCAGTACGTCACCGGGGTTGCCGACGAGACCCTGGTGGACCCCGAGTCCTGGTATCACGACTACGCGCTGATATCGCGTCCGGGCAACGACGCAGTGCAGCTGAAGCTACTGCGCGACTACGCCACCAACGCGCCGCTCTATCCGCGGTTGCACGAGTACTTCCGGGCGACGCGGGTGCCACTGTTGGCGGTATGGGGCCGCGGTGACGAAATCTTCGGCCCGGCCGGCGCCGAGGCGTTCGCCGACGACCTGCCCGACGCGCAGATCCACCTGCTCGACGGGGGGCACTTCCTGCTCGAGTCGGCACTGGACGAAGTCGCCGAGCTGATCCGCGACTTCCTGGCCAAGGTCCTCGTGGCCTCCTGACGGGCCCGCGGGGCCGGGCATTGGGTTGAATGTCCCATAGTCCGCGGCCCGTGCGGGTTAACCTGACGCGATGGCCCATCCCGGTGTTCACGCCGAACAACGGTTGACCGCCAAAGGGCGTGCCACCCGCGACAGGATCGTGGAGGCGGCCGCGCATCTCATCGTCACCGAGGGCCTGTCCGCGGCGAACATGGAGAACGTCCGCAGGGCGGCATCGGTCAGCGGCTCTCAGCTCGCGCACTACTTCGCCGACAAGGGCGCGCTGATCCGCGCGGTCATCAAACGCCAGATCGGCGTGGTTCTAGACTTTCACCGCCAGCCCCGGCTGCACGGCCTGCGGTCGTTCGACGACTTCGAGCGTTGGATCGACCTCAACATGCGCTACCTCAGGCGCATCGGATACTTCGGCACCCCCACCTACCACGCCCTCGCCGCGCAGTTGGCGAAATCCGATGCAACAACCCGAGAAACGCTCGGGGCGGGCTATTGGCAGTGGGTCGAGTTGCTCGAGGAGTCGATCTGCCGCATGCAGCACGACGGGGTCCTGGTTCGGGATGCCGACCCGCGCCGGATCGCGCTCGTCATCGTCAGCGCTCATCAGGGAGGCGGCACGTTGGCCTTCACCTATCGAGCGGAATGGCCGCACGCCGACGCCGTGCGCTTCGCGGTCAACTATCTGCGCATGTTCGCCACGGATGCCGCCGAACGGGTTCCGCGGCCCGCCCCCCGTGCCCGCGGTCGGCGCAGGACGCCGCGACGTGACTGACGACAGCGCGTCGCGGTTCACCCGCAAGGGATTGGCGACCCGGGCCCGGATCGTCGAGGTCGCCGCGCGGCTGATGTTCGAACACGGCGTCGCCAACACCAGCATCGAACAAGTACGACGCAGCGCCGGGGTGGGCGGGTCGCAGATCTCGCACTACTTCAGTGACAAACGCGATCTCACCCGACGCGTGATCGCCGCACGGCGCGAGGACGTGCGGGCCTTTCACACTCGACAGTCGTTGGGGGCGCTGGACAGCTTCGATGCCCTGCAAGCGTGGGCGGACGCCTGCGCGGCCGAAATCGACGCCGTCTACCGAGTCGGCGGTTGTGTCTACGGTTCGTTGGCCGGTGAGCTGATCGACGCCGACGACGAGGTGCACGACGATCTCTCCATCGGATACGACCAGTGGATCGGGCTTTTTCAGGCCGGCCTCACGGCGATGCGGCGCCGCGGCGACCTGCGCCCCGACGCCGACCCGCGACACCTGGCCGCCTCTCTTGTGCTCGCACACCAGGGCGGCGCGACGGTGACCTATGCCACCGGTGATCCGGAGCCGATGCGGGCCGCCCTCGCGGCCGCGGTCGACTACGTGCGCTCCTTCGCGGCACCGGCGCCGACCCGCACGACACGCCGCAAAGGCAAGCCCTGACCGAAATACCGGCCGCCCACCACTGGACATATTGGGTCTACTAACCCATAATATTGGGTTATATAGCCCAATCCAACGGCACGGCCCGGGATCGTCGCGCCGATTCGGGCGCCACACATCCACATCCGAAGACATCGATTCGGGAAGGGACAGCCATGTCGGTCGTCGCGTCGCCCCAGCTGCCCACCGCGCCGGCCGTGGTTCGGGAGCAGCCCGGGGGCGACACCATGCGCGCGATCATCCTCACGGGGTTCGGCGACCTGGACAGCCTCGTCTACACCGACATCCCCAAGCCGCTGCCCAAGGACGGCGAAGTGGTGATCGCCGTCAAGGGATTCGGGATCAACCACGCCGAGATGCACATGCGGCGGGGCGAATGGGCCGAGGCCGCCGAAGTCAGCGGCATCGAATGCGTCGGGATCGTCGATTCGTGCCCCGGAGGTGAGTTCCCGGTCGGCGCCAAGGTCGCGGCGCTGATGGGCGGGTTGGGCCGGACGATCAACGGCAGCTACGCCGAATACACCCGCGTCCGGGCCGCGAACGTCGCCCTCATCGAGTCCGAACTGCCGTGGTCGGATTTGGCGGCACTGCCCGAAACCTATGCGGTCGCTTGGACATGCCTTTTCCGCAACCTCGACCTGCAAGCCGGACAGACGCTGGTGCTGCGCGGCGCGACATCGTCGCTCGGTCAGGCCGCGCTCAAGATGGCGGTCGCCGCCGGGGCGCGCGTCATCGCCACCGCGCGGAGCCGCGAACGGTTCGCCATGCTCGAGGAGCTCGGCGCGGCGCGCGTAGAGCTCGAGAGCCCCGAGCTCACCGCTCACCTTCCCGAGGCAAAGCAGATCGACGCGGTGCTGGACCTCGTCGGCAACAGCACCATCCTTGATTCCCTGGACATGCTGCGCCGCGGCGGCACGGCCTGTCTGGCGGGATGGCTGGGCGGGCTGGACCCCATCGGTGACTTCAACCCGCTGCTGCGGATGCCCAGCGGCGTGAACTGGAACTTCTTCGGCAGCTTTGTGTTTGGCACGCCGGGGTTCCCGCTCGCCGACGTGCCCTTACAAGACATTGCGCGACAGGTCGCCGAGGGCACCCTGGCGGCGAAGCCCTCACGCGTCTTTTCGTTCGACCAGATTCGCGAGGCGCACCGGGTGATGGAGGCGGGCCAGGCCGGCGGCAAGATGGTCGTCGTGATGGACTGATTCCCCTCTGGTCGTGTCTTGCGGCCGGATGTTCACCGACCAACGACTGCCGAAGGTTTCCATGCCGATCACCACGCCGTCCGTGCTCGTTTTCGACGTAAACGAGACCCTCCTCGATATCGATTCGTTGGCACCGCTTTTCGGCGAGCTGTTCGGCGACCGACGGCTGCTGCGGGAATGGTTTGCCCAGCTCGTCATGTACTCGATGACCGTCACCTTGGCGGACAATTACGTGAATTTCTCCACGCTCGCGCAGGGCGTGCTGCGCATGCTCGGTGACATCCACGGCGTGCCCGTCACGGACGGTGACGTGCAGCGCCTCAGGGCCGGCCTGCTCACGATGCCGGCGCACCCGGACGCGGCGGAGGGGCTGGCCGCCTTGCGCGACAACGGATTCCGCCTTGTCACCCTGACCAACTCGCCGCCCAACCCGGACGGGCCGACGGCGTTGCAGAATTCCGGGCTGGGCGACTTCTTCGAACACCAATTGAGCGTCGACGCCTGCCGCGCCTTCAAGCCCGCTCCGGCGGTGTACCGGCATGCGTGCGAGACAGTCGGGGTGGCGCCCGGCGATTGCATGATGGTGGCCGCGCACGTGTGGGACACCCTCGGTGCGCAACGCGTCGGCTACAGCTCGGCGCTCATCACCCGGCCCGGCAACCCGCCGCTGCCGGTCGACGGCCCGCCGCAACCGGACCTCGTGGTGGGCGACATCCGCCTACTGGCCGAGCGGCTCATCCCGTAGTTCACAAGAGCCGAAAGGACCTTCGCCATGCCATCCGAACGGGACTACGACGTCATCGTGCTCGGTGCCGGTCCGATCGGGCAGAACGCCGCGGAGCGAGCCCGGGCCGCGGGACTGCGGGTCGCGGTGGTCGAGCGCGAACTCGTCGGTGGCGAGTGCTCGTTTTGGGCCTGCGTACCCAGTAAAGCGTTGCTGCGGCCGGTCATTGCCGTCTCGGACGCCCGCCGGGTCGACGGCGCCCGCGAGGCGGTCAGCGGTTCGATCAACAGCGCCGGCGTCTTCGGTCGCCGCGACCGTTATGTCAGCAACTGGGACGACAGCGGCCAAGCCGACTGGGTGGGCGGAATCGGCGCCACCCTGATACGCGGGCACGGGCGGCTGGCCGGCCCCCGACGAGTCGCCGTCAGCACACCCGGGGGCGAGCGGGTGCTGACGGCGCGGCACGCGGTCGTGCTCTGCACGGGCAGCCGGCCCGCGCTCCCCAACCTGCCCGGCATCAAAGAGGCCAAACCGTGGACCAACCGCGAGGCCACCGACAGCAGCTACGTCCCGGAGCGGCTCGCCGTCGTCGGCGCCGGCGGCGTGGGCGTCGAAATGGCCACCGCCTGGCAGGGATTGGGCTCGCGGGTGACCCTGCTGGCCCGCGGTTCCGGCCTGCTGCCCCGGATGGAGCCCTTCGTGGGCGAACTCATCTCCCGCGGGCTCGCCGAGGCCGGCGTGGACGTGCGCCTGGGCGCATCGGTGCGCGGGTTGCGTCGCCCCGACGGCGGACACGTGGTCCTCGAATTGGACGACGGATCCGAATTGGACGTCAGCGAAGTGCTTTTCGCCACCGGCCGGGCGCCGCTCACCGACGACATCGGCCTCGAGACGGTCGGGCTGACACCGGGCAGCTGGCTCGACGTCGACGATACGTGCCGGGTGCGGGCCATCGAGGACGGTTGGCTCTATGCGGCCGGCGACGTCAATCACCGCGCCCTGCTGACCCATCAGGGCAAGTACCAGGGACGCATCGCCGGTGCGGCGATCGGGGCGCGCGCCGCGGGACAGCCGCTGGATACCTCGCCGTGGGGCGTCCACGCGACCACCGCCGACCACTACGCCGTGCCGCAGGCCTTCTTCACCGACCCCGAAGCGGCCGCCGTCGGGCTGACGGCGCGGCAGGCCGAGGACGCCGGTCACCGGATCCGCACCGTCGACGTGGAGATCGGGGACGTCGTCATGGGAGCCAATCTCTACGCGGACGGATACGCCGGTCGAGCGCGGATGGTGGTCGAGGTGGATCGCGGCCACCTGCTCGGGGTGACCCTGGTCGGTCCCGGGGTCACCGAGATGCTGCACTCGGCCACCATCGCCGTGGCCGGCCAGGTGCCCGTCCACCGGCTGTGGCACGCCATCCCCTGCTTCCCGACGGTCAGCGAACTGTGGCTTCGACTGCTCGAGGCCTACCGGGACGCGGCGGACGATAATTGAGCCATGGCGACTCCAGACGCATTTCATCCCGACTTCGACGACGCGGCGGCGGAGGTGACCCGCAACCGGGTGCACCACATCAAGGCGTCGGACATCAGTTCGGACACCGCGCAATCGGAGGGCCTGCGCCGCTTCGCCGCGCTGTCCGGCACGTCGGTGGGCGCCGAGAAGCTGTGGATGGGCGAGACACACGCGTCACCGGCGACCGTCTCGTCGAACCACCATCACGGCGACTCGGAAACCGCGATCTACGTGCGAAGCGGCCACCCGGAGTTCGTCTTCCACGACGGCGTTCGGGAGGTTCGCATCTCCACCGCGCCCGGCGACTACGTCTTCATCCCGCCGTACCTGCCGCACCGGGAGGAGAATCCCGACCCGAATTCGTACGCCGAGGTCGTGATCGCGCGCAGCACCCAAGAGGCCGTCGTGATCAATCTGCCCGAGCTGTATCCGCTCAAGGACCCGAAAGAGTCTCAGTAGACGGCGATTTCGATGAGGTTGCCGTCGACGTCACGGCAGTAGTGGGAGGTCATCGGCCCCAGCGCGCCGACCTTGGTCACCGGTCCTGAGACGACGTCGACCCCGCAGGCGGCGAGGTGGGCTTGCACGTCCTCCGGGGTTGCCTCGGTGACAAAGCACAGGTCTGCGGAGCCGGCCGCCTCGACGGACCCGGTGGTCCAGTCGGGATCGTCGTCCAGCGCCCCCACCGGTCGCAGGTTGATCTTCTGATTTCCGAAGCACACGGCCGTTCTCTGCGCAGGCCCGAACGTCTCACGCCGCATGCCCAGGACGCGCTCGTACCACGACGCCGTGGCCTCGACGTCGCGGCAGTTCAGCACGACATGGTCGATGCGTTGCACCGCGAATCCCACTTTCAGTCCTCCTCAACGATGCCGAGTTGCATTGCCAGGGCGGTCGCCAATTCGTCGGCGGTTTGCTCGTCGAGCGGCGCGTGAGTGAAAATCATTCGGTACCAGAGTAATCCGAACGCCTGGTCGACGGTGGTCGCAGGCTCGTCTGTGGCGATCTGTCGCGCCCCCGGGCGCGGTCGAGGATTTGAGCCAATTCGTCGCGCCGCGCCGCCGCGAACGCCGACAGCCGGTCCATGGTGTGGTCTTGTCGACCAGCGCCTCTCGTAACACGCCGAGGAGCAGGCTTCGGTTCTCGGGCGCCGCGGCGAGTGTGGAGCGCAGAAACGCTTTCAGGTCCCGGCCCACGGCGCCAGTATCCGGTGCCCGCGCGACCTGGCGCGCCCGGTGGATCATCGCGTCGAGCAGCACCGCGCCGGCTGGAAACGCAGCCCCGCATCAACAGCGCATGGTGCGCGCTTTGGGCGCCGACCTGCTGACCGTACGAATCGACCTGGACTGAGCGTGGCCGAACGTCCGCCGGCACGGCCGGGCCGTTGACAACTCGCCGCAAGACGTTTTAATACGTCTTATGAGCACGGCGGCGCTCGATCTTCAGGCGGCCGATCTGCGGGTCCGGCGCGGCAGCGTGCCCGCCAGCACCCAGCTCGCCGAGGCGCTCAAGGCCGCGATCGTCAGGCAGGGGCTCCCCCGTGGCGGGCGTCTGCCCACCGAGCGCGAGTTGATCGATCGCACCGGTTTGAGCCGAGTGACCGTGCGCGCCGCGATGGGACTGCTCGAGCGGCAGGGGTGGCTGGTGCGCAGGCAGGGGCTGGGCACGTTCGTGGCCAACCCGGTGAAACAGGAACTCGGCTCCGGCGTGCGCACGATCACCGAGGTGCTGGCGAGCTCGGGCATCACTCCGCGAGTCGAGGTCCTCTCCCATCACGTCGGGGCGGCGCCGCAGCGGATCGCCGACATCCTGGGCATCTCCGAGGTGTTGTGCATCAACCGGCGTTTTCGGGACGGGGACCTGCCCCTTGCCCTGATGACGATCTACTTTCCGCCGGGCTTGGGCCAGGCCGTCGAGCCGCTGATCTCGAGGGCACCGGGCGCGGAAGTCGCGCACGCCATGGAAAGCACCTACATGATGTGGGAGCAGCGCCTGGGCGTTCGCGTCGCGCGGGCCAGGCACGAAATTCACGCGGCCGGCGCGTCCCTCGAGGTGGCCGGTGCCCTGGGTGTGCCGTTGGGGTCACCGGTGCTGGTCCTCGAGCGCACCAGCTATGGCGAGGACGACAAACCCCTCGAAGTGGTCGAATTCCACTATCGCCCAGAGAGGTATCGATTTTCGGTCACGCTGCCGAGAACGATTCCGGAACCCGGCGCCGGGATAGTCGAGCAACGCGACCGCACCTGACTCAGCGGCCGCGGTGCCCTCAGCCCATCGTCAAAATCGCCATGGCGGCCAGCGCGATGATGGTCCCCAGGGCTACCAGTATCACCGCGATTGCAGCGCGCACGATTTCGTCTTCGCTGAGCCGCCAGCGCGGCATGACGGTCTCGACTCGCCATGCCAGTGCCGTGGTGGCCACGGCAGTCCCGGTGCTGAGCGCCGATTCGCCGTCGGCATCCTGATGCCCGTTGTCGGGATAGCCGGAAGTCAGGGCGCGCGTAGGGATCGCGGTGGTCATATCACCCGTCCCCGACGATGCGTGCCCCCGGATTGATTAATTGCGGTCAACGACGACACCCCCTTTGTCTCCTGCAACCAACGGTAGAAAAGTGAAGTCACTATTGGGACTAAGGCGACTAACGGTCCGAGCACGCAGCCGTCGCGTCGCTCAGCCAATTCTCAACAATTTCTTCGGTCCCGGCTAGCTCGCCTCCCAGGATTCGCAAAGCCGCCGGCCTCACCATCTAACTCATGACGAGTGAGCCGCTCTGCGCAGACCTGGTCGAACGCTATCTGCGCACGCGTGGCAGCCGGTATTTCCGGGGCCACCATGACGGCGAGTTCTTCTACGTCGCCAATACCCGTCCGCGGAAGCTGCGCGTCCACCTCGAGGTCTGCCCGACGCACGGCGACGTGCTGATGATCCGGGTGAGCCCTTCCTGTTTCTTCCCCGCCAGCGACCGTCCCTGGCTGACTCACTTCGCCGACACCTGGAACGCCCAGGACCGCGGGGTCACCGCGATCGTGCACGGGTCAACCGACCCGCAGCGCATCGGCCTGGTGGCGCGCAGGTCGCAATGGATCCGAAAGGGCGTTTCTTTCGACGATTTCGCATCCTTCGTCGACGCCGCCATCGCGGACGCGATCGACCTGTTCGGCCAGTTGGCCCCCGCGGCCGAATTGCCGTCGACCGGGTATCCGATGCTGCGCGACGCCGGCTGAGGCCCGCCGAGCGTAACGCCACGGCGAAATCATGGGCGGTATTTCGCGGTGGCGTTACGCTCGCGCCGACGTTTAAGGCCGGTACCACACTGGCAACCACTAGCGAATGGCAGGAACACGGCAGCGGGGGCCCACCAAAGACGGCGTCGCGGAGGCCCGGACCCGGGAAACCGCCAAGTGGGATCCGGCCCTCACCGAACAGGTCAGCAAGGCCGTCGGCCCCGTGATCAAGCGGTGGTACCGCGCCGAGGTGCGCAACGTGGAAAACGTCCCCGCGACCGGCGGGGCGCTGGTGGTGTCCAACCACTCCGGCGGCATGCTGACCCCCGACGTCTTCATCTTCGCTCCGGCCTTCTATGACAGGTTCGGCTACGACCGCCCCGTCTACACGCTGGCCCACTACGGCCTGTTCATCGGGCCCCTGGACGGGTGGCTGCGCCGCCTCGGGGTCATCGAGGCGAGCCGGGCTAACGCCGCCGCCGCGTTGCACTCCGGCGCCGTGGTGCTGGTGTTTCCCGGCGGCGACTACGACGCCTACCGGCCCACGTTCAGCGCGAACACGATCGACTTCGACGGCCGCACCGGTTACGTCAGGACCGCCATCGAAGCGGGGGTACCGATCGTGCCCACCGTATCCATCGGTGCCCAGGAGACCCAGCTGTTCCTGACCCGCGGCAACTGGCTGGCGCGCAAGCTGCGACTCACCAAGGGCCGGATCAACATTCTCCCGGTCAGCTTCGGCTTCCCGTTCGGCCCGAGCGTGATCTTTCCGCCCAACCTGCCGCTGCCGGCCAAGATCGTCACCGAGGTGCTCGAGCCGATCGACATCACCGCCCGATTCGGCGACGATCCCGACGTCGAGGAGGTCGACGCGCACGTGCGCACGGTGATGGGGGCCGCGCTCAAGCGGCTGGCCGGCGAGCGCCGCTTCCCCATTCTGGGCTGACGCGCCGAGAGGGCGGGGCGGCGCATGAAAAGGCTGAACGGCATGGACGCCATGCTGCTGTACAGCGAGACACCGAACCTGCACACGCACACTTTGAAGGTCGCTGTCCTCGACCCTCCCGATTCCGGGGATGATTTTGGCTTCGAGGAATTCCGGCACCACGTCCGCCGGCGCCTGCATCTCTTGGAACCGTTGCGCTACAAGCTCGTCGACATCCCTTGGCAACTGCATCACCCGATGTGGCAGGAGGACTGCGAAGTCGACCTGGACTACCACCTGCGGCGGGCGCGCGTGCCCGAACCGGGCGGCCGGGCGGAACTCGACGGTCTGATCGGCGAGATCGCGTCCACGCCGCTGGACCGCAGCCGCCCGCTGTGGGAATTTCACTTCGCCGAGGGGCTGGCCGGGGGCCGATTCGCTTTGATCGGCAAGATCCACCACGCGCTGGCGGACGGTGTGGCCTCGGTCAACCTGCTGGCGCGCGCGATGGATCTCGAGGACGGACCGACCGACGAGCGAGACAACGACGAGGCCGGCGCCACACCGTCGACGGCGGATCTGCTGCGCGCCGCGGCGCGCGACCACGCCCGACAAGCCGTCGCGCTGCCGGGCCTGATCAGGGATGCGGCCGTCGGCTTGACGCGGGTGCGGCGCCGATCCCGCGAGCGCGGGGAGCAGCCCGACCTGGCCGCCGCATTCGACGCGCCGCCCACCTTTCTCAACCACGTCGTGTCACCCGGGCGGCGGTTCGCCAGCACGACGCTGCCGCTGGCCGACGTCAAGGCGACGGCCAAGGCGCTGGGCATCACGATGACCGACGTGGTGTTGGCGACGGCGGCCGGCGGGCTGCGAAAACTGCTGTTGTCCTACGACGGAGCGGCGGACCGGCCGCTCATCGCGTCGGTGCCGACCGCCACCGACAAATCGGACCGGGTCACCGGCAACGAGATCAGTGGCCTGTCCATCTCGCTGCCCGTTCACATCGCCGAACCCGCCGAACGGGCTCGGTTGGTGGCGCTGGCGACCCGAATCGCCAAGGAAAACCACGACATCATGGGCCCGCGGCTGTACGGGCGAATGATGGCCTATCTACCGACCGCGTTCGCGCCCGCCGCGTTTCGGTGGCTGGGCCGGCGAGACGCGCCGAACAAAATCATGAACGTCGCGGTGTCCAGCGTCGTGGGCCCGCGGGAGCGCGGCCACTTCGGGGGTGCCGCGGTCAGCGAGATCTACTCGACCGGCGTGCTGTCGCCCGGGGCACCGGTCAACATCACCGTGTGGAGCTACGTCGACCAGCTCGGAATCGCGGTGCTCACCGACGACCAGACGTTCGACGACCCGCACGAAGCGACCGACGCGCTCGTCGGAGCGTTTGAAGAATTACGCAGCGCGGCAGGGGTTTCCGCTTATGCGGCCAGTACGGCGTCCAGCGCCGAATAGAACAGGCCCAGGCCGTCGTCAGACGGACCCGTCAGCGCTTCGATGGCGTGTTCCGGATGGGGCATCAGCCCGACGACGCGACCGTTGGCGGAGCTGATGCCGGCGATGTCATGCAGCGAGCCGTTGGGGTTGTCGAGGTAGCGGAACACCACCCGGCCCTCGCCCTCCAGTTCGTCGACCACGTTCCGCGGCGCGACGTAGCGGCCCTCGCCGGACTTCAGCGGCACCAGCAGATCGGCGCCCCACTCGAAACGCGACGTCCACGCCGTCGAGATCGACGCCACCCGCAGCCACACGTCGCGGCAGACGAAGTGCAATCCGGAGTTGCGGGTCAGGGCCCCCGGCAGCAGCCCGGCCTCGCAGAGCACCTGAAAACCATTGCAGATCCCCAGGACCGGCATTCCGCGCCCCGCGGCATCGACCACTTCGGCCATCACGGGGGCGAACCGGGCGATCGCGCCGGCCCGCAGGTAGTCGCCGTAGGAAAATCCGCCGGGCACCACCACGGCGTCGACTCCCTTCAGGTCGGCGTCGGCGTGCCACAGGGCGACCGCCTCAGCCCCGACGCGCCGCGCCGCGCGGGCGGCGTCCACATCGTCGAGCGTCCCGGGGAAGGTGATGATGCCGATCCGCGCCGTCACTGCGGCTCCCGGCTGATCGTCCAGTCCTCGATCACCGTGTTCGCCAACAGCGATTCGGCGATCTCGGCGAGCTCGGCGTCGCCGATCGTGTCATCGACCTCGAGCTCAAAGCGCTTGCCCTGCCTGACATCCGAGATGCCGGGGTGGCCGAGCCGCCCCAGCGCACCGACGATCGCCTGACCCTGTGGGTCCAGAATCTCCGCCTTGGGCATCACATGAACGACCACACGGCTCACTGGCGCTCCTCCTCGGGGTTCATCTCGGCGCCAACTCTACCGGCAGGGTCACGGGCACGACGCGATGTAGGCGTCGCACAGCGGCGCGGTCAGGGCGTTCAGCACGGAATCGTCCGCCACGGCCGGCCAGGACACCTGCGGTGGTCCCGATGACCACAGCGTGAGCTCGGTGACGGTGCTGCTCGCCGCGTGGGCGACCAGGTAGGTATGCATCACCACCGGGCCGCTGACCACCGCCGCCATCCGGTTCGCTTCGTCGGTGGTGATCGACGGCGACTCCGCGGGTGCGCGCTGCTGGCAGGCGCGAAGCGCGCCGACGGCATTGCTGAACACCGAAGCCGCCAGCTGGCCGCCGGTGGCCGTGTCACCTCGCCAGTGCAGGACTTCCGCCCGCAGCTGCCACTGGCCCTCTGGGTGAGTTACCGTCACGCGGGCCGCGACCGCGTAGTCGCGCGGGTCCCGCGGCAGCGCCGGTGAGTCACACAGCTCCTCGAACCGAAACTTCGCCGTCCCCGCCCCGGTCAGCGGGACCGCGGCACCGGCCAGCGCGGGCCAGTTGTAGACCGCGTCCAGCGGCACCGCGTGCTGCTGTATCCACGCGCTATTCGGGATCTGGTCGCAGGTGGTCGGGCAGGTCTCCGGGTCCGCGTGCGCGGGCACCACGGCGATCAGGACCACCGCGAAGCCACCGAGGAGCAGCATCGTGGCCAGGATCACCCGCATCGGCATCACCCTCCGTCGGGGCACAATCGTAGTCATGCAACTGACGCATTTCGGCCACTCATGCCTACTTGCCGAGTTCGACAACACACGTGTGCTTTTCGATCCCGGTACCTTCGCGCACGGTTTCGAGGGAATCACCGGCCTGACGGCCATCCTGATCACCCATCAGCACCCCGACCACGTCGACGTCGGGCGGCTCCCGTCGCTGCTGGAGGGCAACCCCGACGCGGCGCTCTACGCCGATCCGCAAACCACCGCGCAGCTGGGCGAGCCGTGCCGGGCGGTGCACGTCGGCGACGAGCTGCAGATCGGGCAGCTGACCGTCCGGGCCGTTGGCGGTCGGCACGCCGTGATTCACCCGGAAATCCCAGTGATAGAAAACATTTCGTTTCTGGTCGGTGATTCGGGCCATCCCGCGAGGCTGATGCACCCCGGCGACGCGCTGTTCGTCCCCGACGAGCCGGTGGATGTCTTGGCCACCCCCGCCGCGGCCCCGTGGATGAAGATCGCCGAGGCCGTCGATTACCTGCGCGCGGTGGGGCCGGCGCGCGCGGTGCCGATCCACCAGGGCATCATCGCCCCGGATGCCAGGGGCATCTACTACGGCCGGCTTTCCGAGATGACCAGCACCGACTTCCAGGTGCTGCCCGAGGAGGACGCGGTCAGTTTCTAACCGCGGGCTGGGGGCGCCTGCCACCTACCGCTTGCGCCTGCCGCTTGCCGCTTGCGCGAGCAGACGGAGCTAGGTGACGTCGTCGGCTGCGCCGCGGCCCGCCGCGCGGCCGGAGAAGATGCAGCCGCCCAGGAAGGTGCCCTCCAGCGCCCGGTAGCCGTGCACGCCGCCGCCGCCGAAACCGGCCACCTCGCCGGCCGCGTACAGCCCGGTGAGCGGGGTACCGTCACCTTTGAGCACCCGCCCGGCCAGGTCGGTCTCGATGCCGCCCAACGTCTTTCGAGTCAGGATGTGCAGCTTGACCGCAATCATCGGGCCGGCCTTCGGGTCGGTCAACCGGTGCGGGGCGACCACCCGGCCCAGCCGGTCGCCGATATAGCCGCGGGCGGCCCGGATCGCGGTGATCTGCCCGTCCTTGGTGTACCTGTTGGCCACCTCACGGTCGCGGGCGGTGACCTCCGCCTCGACCGTGGCGTAGTCGAGCGGCTCCACATCGGGCAGCTTGTTCATCGCGGTCACCAACTCGCGCAGGGAGTCCGCGCTGACGAAATCCACGCCCCGGTCGACAAAGGCCTGCACCGGACCCGGCGCCCCGGAGCTGGCGCGATTACGCAGCAACTCGCGCACGCTCTGGCCGGTCAGATCGGGATTCTGCTCCTGGCCGGAAAGCGCGAACTCCTTCTCGATAATCTTGGCGTTCAACACAAACCAGGTGTAGTCATGCCCGGACTGGGTGATGTATTCCAGCGTGCCCAGAGTGTCGAAGCCGGGATACAACGGGACCGGCAACCGCTTGCCGGTCGCGTCCAGCCACAGCGAGGACGGCCCCGGAATGATCCGGATGCCGTGCAGCGGCCAGATCGGGTCGTAGTTGGTGATGCCCTCGGTGTAATGCCACATCCGGTCGGAGTTGATCACCCGCGCGCCGGCCTGCTGGGAAATGGCGATCATCCTGCCGTCGACGTGCGCGGGCACCCCGGCGAGCAACTGCTCGGGAACCCGGCCCATCCGCTTGGGCCAATTCTTTCGCACCAGCTCGTGGTTGCCGCCGATGCCCCCGCTGGTGACGAGCACCGCGGAGGCGCGAAACTCGAATTGGCCCACCGCTTTCCGCGACGAGGCCACGCCGCGCGCGGCGGCCGACGGCTCCAGTACGGTGCCGCGGACGCCGGTCACCGCGTCGCCTTCGACGATCAACTCGTCGACCTGGTGGCGATGCGCGAAGCGCACCGTGGAGCGGTCGCGCAACTGCCGGGCGAAGATTTCCACCAGCGCCGGTCCGGTTCCCCACGTGATGTGGAAGCGCGGCACCGAATTGCCATGTCCCTGAGCACCGTAACCGCCGCGCTCCGCCCAACCCACCAGCGGAAATATCCTGTGCCCGCGGGCCCGCAGCCAGCTGCGTTTCTCCCCGGCCGCGAAATCGACATAGGCGTGCGCCCATTGGCGCGGCCAGTAGTCTTCGGGCCGGTCGAACGCCGCGGTGCCGAGCCAATCCTGCAGGGCGAGTTCGTGACTGTCGCGGATGCCCAGGCGGCGCTGCTCCGGGCTGTCGACGAAGAACAGGCCGCCGAACGACCAGAACGCCTGCCCGCCCAGATTGGCGCTGTTCTCCTGGTCGACGATCAGCACCCGCAGCCCGCGCTCCACCAGTTCGCACGCGGCCACCAGGCCCGCCAGCCCGGCGCCGACGATGATCACGTCGGCGGCGAAACCCGCGCCCGAAGATTCGCTCATGTGGCAACAGGGTAATGCCCCCGGGCCGGGGCCGATCAGGCGCTTGGATCAGGCCGCGTCGAGGATCGCCTTCTCCGACCGCCACTTGTACACCGTGGGCGCGCAGCCGTGCATCCGCGCGAGGTCGACGGCGTCCAGCATCGCCTGCAGCGGCCCGGGCTTGCGCAACTGATGCGCGGCCACCGCCACCCGCACGATGCCGCCGCGGCGGGCAATCCGCTCCGCGGACAGCACCACCATGCGGCACCACCATGGCTCGGTCAGGAAGCCCTCGCCGATGCCCAGCACTCGGGCGCGGTCGGTGCTGTGCCGGACCAAGTCGGTAATCCCATGCAGATCGGCGAGCAGCCGGAAGCCGTTCTGCGGCAACGCCTTGACGACGCCCGGTGACACCACCCAGCCCGGTGCCGCGAACAACCGGGTGCGCAGGCCGAGGTGCTCGAGCACCCGATCGGCGCCCATCAGCCGCAGGTTGGCCTCGTGGGCGCGCAGGACCGCGAATTCGCCGCGACGCTTCTTGGTGGCGGGGTCGTCGTAGCCGTGCAGCACGATGGCGTCGCCGCCGGCCCGCCGGGCCGTCAGCCAGTCGACGGTGTGCGGGTCCCGGTCGAGCCGGTAGTCACCCTTGAGCCGCGGAGCAACCAGCAATGAGACCGGAACGTTGCGGGCGTCCATTTGTGCGCAGAACGCCCCGACGTCGTCCAGGGTGCGTTCGCCGATCCCGGACACCGAGACGATCAATTTTCCAGACACACCCGCAGTTTGACGATTCCAGGTGTCGGGACGGTGAAGGACACGCAGACAGCAGGCGTACATCGGCCCAGGTCGGCGCCACCCCGAAAGCTCCGAAACGGGACGCGCGGATGGGCAGGGACGCGCCCCGGAGCGGCCGCCCGCACGCCCGTTCAGCAAACGCGTCCCGGCGCGGAACCGCACGATCGGTTCGATATGCTAAGCAACGCCATGGACAAGGCCCGACCAGCAGCGGCCGACACCGCGCCGCCCACCGCTTCCGCACAGCCGCCGGGCGCCCCTGTCTTCCCCGACAAGCTGGACGCGAGGCTGCTGCGGGTCTCTGGGGTGTGCCTGCTGGCCACGGTGATGGCGATCCTGGACGTCACGGTCGTCGCCGTCGCGCAACGCACCTTCATCGATCAATTCGGGTCGAGCCAGGCCATCGTCGGTTGGACCATGACCGCCTACACGCTGGCGTTGGCGTCGGTGATTCCGCTGACGGGCTGGGCGGCCGACCGGTTCGGCACCAAACGGTTGTTCATGGGCTCGGTGGTGGCGTTCGTCCTCGGTTCGCTGCTGTGCGCGGTGGCCTCAACGATCGCGCAGCTCATCGTGTTTCGAGTGGTGCAGGGCATCGGCGGCGGCATGCTGATGCCGCTGGGATTCATGATCATGACCCGCGAAGCGGGCCCCGCGCGCCTCGGCCGTCTGATGTCCATCCTGAGCATCCCCATGCTGCTCGCCCCGATCGGCGGGCCGATCCTGGGCGGCTGGCTCATCGACACCTCCAGCTGGCGGTGGATCTTCCTGATCAACCTCCCGATCGGCCTCGTGACGCTGGTGCTGGCGGCGATCGTGTTCCCCAGCGATCAAGCGGCGCGGTCGGAAACGTTCGACGTCGTCGGTGGATTGCTGCTGTCGCCCGGGCTGGCCACGTTCCTGTTCGCGGTGTCGTCCGTGCCGCGCTGCGGGACCGTGGCCGATCGTCGCGTCTTGCTTCCGGCGGCCGTCGGCCTGGCCCTGATTGCCGCGTTCGTGGTGCACGCGCGGCGCCGCGCCGATCACCCGCTCATCGATCTGCGCCTGTTCCAAAACAAGGTGATCACCCAGGCCAACGTGACGATGCTGCTGTTCGCCACCGCCTTTTTCGGCGCGGGCCTGCTGCTGCCCAGCTACTTCCAGCAGGTGCTGCACCAGACGCCCATGCAGGCCGGCGTGCACATGATCCCGCAGGGACTGGGCGCCATGCTGACCATGCGGCTGACCGGGCCGCTGGTGGACAGGCAGGGACCGGGCAAGATCGTCCTGGTCGGCATCGCTTTGATCATCGCGGGCCTGGGCACCTTCGCTTTCGGGGTGGCCAGGCAGACCCCGTACCTACCCACGCTGCTGGCGGGGTTGGCGATCATGGGGCTGGGCATGGGCTGCACCATGATGCCGCTCTCCGTCGCGTCGGTGCAGGCGCTGTCCCCGCACCAGATCGCCCGTGGCACAACGCTGATGAGCGTCAGCCACCAGGTGGGCGGTTCCATGGGAACCGCGTTGATGTCGATGGTCCTCACCAACCAGTTCAACCACAGCGAGAACATCGCCGCGGCACGTAAACTCGCGACGCTCCAACAGAAAGCGGCCGCCACCGGGATGCCGGTCGACCCGTCCGCAGTGCCCCCCCAGACGCTGGCCCCCGGCTTTTCGGGCGGCCTGCTGCACGACCTTTCACACGCCTACACACTGGTATTCGTGATCGCGGTGGTGTTGGTGACGTTCACGATCATCCCGGCGGCGTTCCTCCCGAAGCAGCCGGCCATTCAAACGGCCCACGACTAGCGCCGCTCATCCCTCGAACAGCATCGCCGCGATCCGTGCGACCGTGTCGATCGGATCGGCCTGCCTGATCTGGGCGTTGACCGCGTCGTTGAGCCACAGCGTCGAAAACCCGTGCATCAGTGACCACGCCGCGAGTTGAGCCCCCGCGGGGTCGGCCCGCGCGCGGGGGTCCCGCAGGGTCGCGACGCCGCGGGACAGCTCGGCCCCGGCGGCGGCCTCGGCCGCGGCCAGTTCGGTGTCGGCGGCGTCCAGCAACGACTTGTTGAACATCACCTGATAGTGGCCGGGGTGCTCGAGCGCGAACCGCACGTAGGCGAGCGCCGCGTCGGTGAAGCGGCCGCGAGCGTTGGCCAGCGCCTCGGTCAGCAGTTGGAATCCCTGCGTCGCCAGCGCGGTGAACAAGCCCCGCCGATCGGTGAAGTGATGGGCCGGCGCGGCGTGCGACACGCCCGCGCTGCGCGCCAACTCGCGCAACGAGACCCCGTCGGCGCCCCGTTCGGCGACCAGGCGCCCCGCCTCGGCGAGGATCACCGCGCGCAGGTCGCCGTGGTGGTAGCGGTTCACGCCGCCAGCATACCGGCCAAACTTGACAATGACTAGATAGCTGCTATCGTCGAGTGCTAGAATCTTGTCACTGTCTAGATTGGAACGTCAGATGGCCCCGTTGATCACGCTGCTCCTGAGCACCCTCGCCGCCCGCAGCATCGGCTGGCTCGGCGTCGCCTACGTCAACGACTGGACCGCCGCGACCGCCGTCGGGTTGGCGGCGATGTTCCTGCTCACCGGCTTTTCGCACTTCGCGCCGCCGTTGCGGCGGGATCTCATTGCGATCGTGCCGCCCCGCCTGCCCGCACCCGGCTACCTGGTCACGATCACCGGCCTGCTGGAATTGCTGGGCGCCGTGGGCCTGTTGGTCCCCGCGACCCGGGTGGCGGCCGCCGTCTGCCTCGCGGTGCTGATGCTGGCCATGTTTCCGGCCAACATCTACGCGTCCCGGATGCCCGATCCCCCCAAATCGATGACGACCCGGCTAGCCCTGCGAACGGCCATCCAGGCCGTCTTCCTGGCCGCCGCCGTAGCGGTCGCCGTCGGCAGCGGCTAGCAGCCACGCGTACTGGAAAGCGGTTTCCTGCCAGGCCTTGTAACGACCGCTGACACCCCCGTGTCCCGCGTTCATCTGCGTCTTCAACAAGACCGGGTTGCCATCGGTGTTGGCATGCCGCAGCGCCGCAACCCATTTGGCCGGCTCGACGTAATAGACGCGGGTGTCGTTCAGGGACGTCATCGCAAGGATGGCCGGGTACCTCTTGGCCTCGACATTCTCGTAGGGCGAATACGACTTCATGTACGAGTAGACATCGCTGTCGCTCAACGGGTTTCCCCACTCGTCCCACTCGGTGACGGTCAGTGGCAAGGACGGATCGAGGATGGTGGTCAGCGGATCGACGAAGGGGACCTGCGCGAGGATGCCGGCGAAGAGATCGGGCGCCAGGTTGGCCACCGCACCCATCAGCAGACCCCCGGCGCTGCCGCCGAGCGCGACCAGCTGGTGCGGCCGGGTCAGACCTGAGTCCACCAAATGCCTTGCCACCGCGACGAAGTCGGTGAAGGTATTCTTCTTTTCCAGCAGCTTGCCATGCTCGTACCACAGCCGGCCCATCTCACCACCGCCACGCACGTGGGCGATGACGAAGACCATGCCACGGTCCAACAGCGACAACCGGGCGATCGAAAAGCTCGGGTCGGTGCACAGCTCGTAGGCGCCATAACCGTAAAGCAGTGTGGGCGCCGGGAATTCGACGTCGGCGCGATGCACGATCGACACCGGGACCTTGGTGCCGTCGTCCGCCTGCGCCCAGTCGCGCCGCTCGATGTAGTCGGCGGGGTGGTAGCCGCCCAGGACGGGTTGCTCGCGCAGCAGCGTCCGCTCACCCGTGGCGAGGTCGATGTCGTAGACCTGTGCCGGGGTGACCAATGATCCGGCCCTGATCCGCAGCTTGGGCGAATCCCAGTTCGGGTTGCCGCCCAACCCGCACGACATCAGCTCGGAGTCGAACGAGATCTCCTCGGGCTCGCCGTAGGAACCATCGGGTGCGATGGGCCACAACTGGACTCGCGGCAACGCCGCGCGCCGATAGCTCACCACCAGCTGACCGGCAAAGGCGTCCACGGCGTCGAGCCGGACATCGTCACGGTGCGGGATCAGGGTGCGCTGCCGCGTCGGATCGCTGACCGGGGCCTCGGTGAGGGTGAAGTTCACGGCCCCGTCGTTGTGCAGGATCAGGAACCGGTCCTGCCCACCGACCACGGCGTGCTCGGCCGAATACTCGATTCCTTCGCGGCGGGGCAGCACCACGGTGAACGTCGCGTCCGGGTCGGCGGCGTCCGCGTAGCGCATCTCGGTGGTGATGGACGACCCCGACGCGATGAAAACGTACTTCTCGCTCCGGGTGAGCCCCACCCCCAGCCAGAACCGTTCGTCGGCTTCGTGATACACCAGCTCCGAGGGCTCCCCCGAGCCGAGCCGGTACCGCCAGACCTTGTCCGGACGGTGAGCAGGGTCCAGGGTCAGGTAATACACGGTGCGGTGATCGGCCGCCCAGGTTGCGCCCGCCGCGATGTCCGCGATCTCGTCGGCGTACTGCTCCCCGGTGCGTAAGTCCTTGAACCGCAGGGTATAGCGCTCGTCGCCGACGGTGTCGACCGAGTATGCCAGCAAGTTCCCGTCCAGGCTGACCATCGCGGCGCCCAGTGCGAAGAATTCGTGTCCTTCGGCCTCGGCGTTCGAGTCGAGCAGCACCTGCTCGCCCGGGATTTCGGTGTCCTCGTCGAGGACCGGCGGATCCCAGTCATCGGGATCGGCGACGGGGCAACGGCACTGGACCCGGTACTGCTTCCCTTCAAAGGTGCGGGCGTAGTACCACCAGTCACCCTGCCGGGTCGGGACCGACAGATCGGTCTCTTTGGTCCGCGACTTGATCTCGTCGAAGATCTTCTGCCGCAACGGTTCCAGATGGGCCGTCATCCGGTCGACGTAGTCGTTCTCGGCCTCCAGGTAGCCGATGACCTCGGGATCGGCTTTGTCGCGCAGCCATTCGTACGGGTCGATGAAGACGTCACCGTGATGTTCGCGCCGGGTCTCGACCCGCTTCGCGACCGGTGGCACCAGCGCTTCCAGCGGAGCTTCCGTCATGCGGCCGGGCCGATCCAGTCGCCGAAGCTCAAGCCCGAGATACGTTCGTAGGCCTCGATATAACGGCTGCGGGTGGCGTCTATGATCTCGTCCGGCAGCGGTGGCGGGGGTTGCGAACCGTACCGGTCCCAGCCGGACTCCGGGCTGGTCAACCAGTTGCGGACGAACTGCTTGTCGAAACTGGTCTGCACCACACCCGCCCGGTAGTCCTGGGCCGGCCAGTACCGCGAGGAATCCGGGGTGAAGATCTCATCGGCCAGCAGCAGGTTGCCGTCCGGGTCGGTGCCGAACTCGAACTTGGTGTCCGCGATGATGATTCCCCTCCTGAGCGCGTGGTCGGCGGCCTGAACATAGATCTGCAACGTGCGGTCGCGCAGCTGGTTGGCGCGCACCCCGCCCACCATCTCGATCACCTGGGCGAACGAGATGTTCTCATCGTGGTCGCCCAGCGCCGCCTTCGTCGCAGGAGTGAAAAGCGGGGTGGCGAACCTGCTGGCCTCCACCAGGCCCGGTGGCAGCGGGATGCCGCAGACCTTGCCGGTCGCCTGGTAGTCCAGCAGCCCCGAGCCGGTCAGGTACCCACGGGCCACACACTCCACCGGAAGCATCTCCAACCGCCGCACCAGCAGCGCGCGGCCGAGCACCTCGTCGGGGATGCGCGGATCGTCGGGCGGCCCGGCCAGGTGGTTGGGGGTCTCGACCAGGCCGAAGAAGAACACGCTCATCGCGGTCAGGATTCGGCCCTTATCCGGGATGGTGCTGTCCAGGACGTAGTCGTATGCGGAGATGCGGTCGGTCGCCACCAGCAGCAGGTGCTCGTCGCCGACGCGGTAGATCTCACGGACCTTGCCGCTCGCCACATGCTCGTAGTCGGACAGTGCTGGACGCATCGGGTCAGCCTATCGGGCGGCCCTGTGTTGGGATCGAGGCTATGACGTCGCTGCCCTTGCGGATCCTGCCCTACGCCACCACGCCCGGCCGGCTGGCCGCCCAACTTTTCAGCGATTTCGCCATCTTCCTGTGGTCGGTGATCTGGCTGCTCGTCGGTACGGCCGTCTACGACGCCATTTCGACGATCGCCGAGGCCGGCCGGCAGGTCGAGATCGGCGCCAACGGCATCGCCGGCAATCTGGCGTCGGCGGGCCAAGGTGCGCAGCACATTCCGGTAGTCGGGGACGCAGTCAGCAAGCCCCTCGCGTCGGCCAGCGCGGCCGCCCTCGACATCGCGGGGGCCGGACACAGCCTCGAGACCACGGCGGGCTGGCTGGCGGTGCTGCTCTCGCTGGCCGTCGTCGCGGTGCCGCTGCTCATCGTGGTCATCCCGTGGCTGGTCCTGCGGCTCCGGTTCTTCCGGCGCAAGTGGACCGTCACCGGCCTGGCCGCGACCCCGGCCGGCGAACAGTTGCTGGCGCTGCGGGCCCTGACGAACCGGCCGCCCCGCAAGCTGGCCGCGGTCAGCGCGGATCCGGTCGGCGGGTGGCGCCACGAGGACCCCGGCACGATCCGGGCGCTGGCCGCGCTGGAGTTACGGGCGGCCGGCATCGCGCTGCGCGCGCGCTGACGGCACGGCGTGCCGCGGGCGAAGCGGCCGGCTATGCGCCGAGCGCCGGCCCGACCGTGGTGTTCCAGGACTCCTGCATCTCCGACTCGAAGAGGCCCCAGGTGTGCGAGCCCTCCGGACGAACGACATAGGTGATCGGTACCCCAGCGGCGTTGGCGGCATCCGCGAATCGCTTGGTGCTGTCCGCCGTGATGCGCTCGATCAGCCCGCCGGCGACGTTCGGCCCGAAGCCCGCCGGCAGCCGGTCGACGTCGCCGACGCCGCCGCTGCCGGACGCGGCGGCGTAAACCGCGACGCCCCTCAACTTCCCGGCGTTCTTCGTCGGGTCGTGGGCCACCCAACCGGGGCCGCCCAGGGGTCCCCACATGTTTTCGGCGCTCTGGCCGCCACTCGCAAGGGTCAGCGCCACCTGCTGGGCCTCATCCGGGTCGGACACCGACGGAAAACCGCTGTAGGAAGCGACGGCCCTGAAGACTCCCGGCGCCTGAATCGCGTAATCGATGGCGGTGCCACCGGTGCTCGACAAGCCGCCGACCGCGTTCTTGCCGTTGGCGTGGTACTGCGCATTGATCAGCGGGGGCAGTTCCCGGGTCATGTAAGTCTGAAACTGCTTGCCGCCGTCGTTGACCCAGTTGGTCCACCAACTGAACGCACCGCCCAGCGGGGACACGACGTTGACGTTCTTGTTGCCGAAGAATCCGGGGATGTCGGTCATCCCGAACCAGGATCTGTCGTCGGCGCCGTCGATGCCGGGCAGCAGGTAGAAGACGGGTGCGCCCCCGTTGGGGGCCTTGTAGACATCGTTCACGATGACGGTATTCATCGAGGGCGAGTAGACGGAAACCTTGTCCCAGCGGTCATTGACATGCTGGATGTCGGTGATGTGCGCGCCCTGCGGCGGGTCCGCGGCGGCCATCGGAATCGACAGCATCGGCAATGCACAGATCAGTGCGAGGACGAACGAGCGAACACGAGAGGTTTTGGTCACGGGCAGATTATGCAGGTTCCCGCAAACCTTCGCTACGCACGGTCACCCCCAAGCCGTCGCCACGAAAGCAGTAGCCCGGTGACGACCACAATCAGCCACGCGGCCAACGCATCCCAGAAGACGACCAGCGAAACGATGAGCAGCGCATTCCGATGGGTCCGCGCGACCATCGGATAGCTGGCGGCCGAGTACATGCCCAGCGGAAACACCAGCGCCCACCACACCCCCGCAAACGCCAGCACGGTGGGGCGCCGGCTGATCCGGCGCAGGCCGAAGAGAATCAGCGGCGGTATTTACAGGGTGGCCGCCACCCACGCCACGACGGTAACCGCCAGCACCGGCCCCCCAGCCACGCGGACGCGGGTGGTCACGGGCCCTCGATCAGCTCCACGACCAGGTGCCGGATGCCGGTGTGCCGGTTGCTGCGGGTCCATTCGACTGGCCGCGCCACCCGCACGCCGGAAAAGCGCGTCAGCAGCTCTTCGAACAGCACCCGCAATTCCAGTCGGGCCAGATTGGCGCCGAGGCAGTAGTG
Organism: Mycobacterium interjectum; assembly: GCA_002102225.1. Lineage (GTDB taxonomy): Bacteria > Actinomycetota > Actinomycetes > Mycobacteriales > Mycobacteriaceae > Mycobacterium > Mycobacterium interjectum_B. Next base: position 56,058 of record LQPB01000052.1, on the reverse strand, counting down.
CACACCCTGGCCGAAGCCCAAGTGGGGGTTGGGTTTCCGGGCGACGTCGAATTCGTCGGGGCGGTCGAACACGTCGGCGTCCCGGTTGGCTGAACCCTCCCAGATCTGAACCTTCTGGCCCGCCCGAATCGATTGTCCGCCGAGGATGAGGTCGCGGGTGGCGGTGCGGCGCTTCGACGGCGACGGGGACGTCCAGCGCACCATCTCCTCGACCGCCGTCGGCAGCAGGGTCAACTGCGCAACGCAGCGCACGTAATTGCTCCGGATGCTCGGCCAGGGCCAGCAGCCCGCCGGCGACCGCGTTGCGCGTCGTCTCCGCGCCGGCACTGAACAGCAGGCTGAAGAACAGGTACAACTCCAGATCGGACAGGGCCGGCGCGGTCGCGTCGTCGACGGTGGCATTCGCGACGACCGACAACATGTCATCGGTTGGGTTGGCCCGCTTCGACGCGATCAGCTCCTGGCCATAGGCGTACATGCGGGAGCCGGCCTCTTCGACCGACAGTTGTGAGAGGGCGGCCTTGCGCGACCCGCCGAAGTCGAACTGCGGCTCGATGGCCTGAAACAGCCAATGCCGTTCGGATTCCGGCACTCCCAGCAGGATGCAGATCATCTGCATCGGCAGCTCGGCGGCGATGTCGACCAGGAAGTCGAACGGCTCGCCCGGCACCACCGCGTCGAGCAGCCGGCGGGCCCGCGCCCGCAGATCGTCCTCGACGAGCCCGATCATCCGCGGCGTCAGCCCGGAGCTGACGAGGCGCCGTATCTGCGAGTGCCGCGGGTCGTCCATCATGTTGAGCACCTGGCCCGCGATGGCCAGGTCTTGCAACAGCGTGCCGCCAAACGGGCGCTCACCTCCGGTCACCGAGGAGAAGGTCACCGGATCCTTCAGCACCGCAAGCGTTTCCGGGTAGGAGGCGACGGACCAGAAGCCCTCGCCGTCCGGGGTGTTGTCGGTCGGCTCGTGCCAGTAGACCGGCGCCTCGCGCCGATGGACGGCGAACAGCTCGTGCGGGAATCCGTTGGCGAAGTTGTCCAGATCGGTGAAGTCGATCCCCGAAAGCGCGCCGGCGAGCGTCACAGGATCACACCCGGGGTGTATTTCGCCGCGTCCGGATAGCGGCTGACCAACGCGTCCACCATCGCGGCCACCTCGTCCACCTGGTCGCCGGCGGCCCCGGTGAACGACTTCTTGTCGGCCAGCGCGGCGTCCAGCGCCGCCCGGTCCAGCGGCAGCCGCTCGTCGGCGGCCAACCGCTCGAGCAAGTCGGGCTCGGCCCCGCGTTCCCGCATGGCCAGTGCCGTCGCCACTGCGTGCTCGGAGATCACATGGTGCGCCGCCTCGCGACCCATGCCGGCGCGCACCGCGGCGATCAGCACCTTGGTGGTGGCGAGGAACGGCAGGTAGCGGTCCAGCTCGCGGGTGATCACCGCCGGGTAGGCGCCGAACTCGTCGAGCACCGTCAAGAATGTCTCGATCTGCCCGTCGATGGCGAAGAAGCTGTCCGGCAACGCGACTCGGCGCACCACGGAACAGAACACATCGCCCTCGTTCCACTGCGCCCCGGCCAGCTCGGCGGCCATCGAGGCGTAGCCGCGCAGCACCACCTGCAGCCCGTTGACCCGCTCGCAACTACGGGTGTTCATCTTGTGCGGCATCGCCGACGAGCCCACCTGCCCCGGCGCGAAACCCTCGGTGACGAGTTCGTGCCCGGCCATCAAACGGATGGTGTGGGCCATCGACGACGGCCCGGCGCCGAGCTGCACCAGCGCCGACAGCACGTCGTGGTCCAGCGAGCGCGGGTACACCTGGCCGACGCTGGTCAAAACCGTTGCGAAGTCCAGGAATTCGGCCACTCGTCCCTCGAGTTCGGACAGCTTGGCGACGTCGCCGTCCAGCAGGTCCAGCATGTCTTGCGCGGTGCCCATCGGGCCCTTGATCCCCCGCAGCGGGTACCGATCGATCAACTCCCCCAGCCTGTTCAACGCGATCAGCGTCTCCTGGGCCGCGGACGCGAACCGCTTGCCCAGCGTGGTGGCCTGCGCGGCGACGTTGTGGCTGCGTCCGGCCATCACCAGATCGCGGTAGCCCACCGCCCGCTCGGCGAGCCGCGCGACGACCGCAATGCCGTGGGAGAACACCAGTTCCAGCGACCGCCGGATCTGGAGCTGCTCGACGTTCTCGGTGAGGTCGCGGCTGGTCATTCCCTTGTGCACGTGCTCGTGGCCGGCGAGCGCGTTGAATTCCTCGATGCGCGCCTTCACGTCGTGGCGCAGCGCCCGTTCACGGTTCGCGATCGAGGCCAGGTCGACCTGGTCGAGCACCCGTTCGTAATCGGCGATCGCCTCGGGGGGAACGTCCACTCCCAGCTCGGCCTGGGCGCGCAGCACCGCCAGCCACAGCCGGCGCTCCGCGACGACCTTGGCCTCCGGCGACCAGATCGCGACCATTTCCGCGCTGGCGTACCGGGCGGCCAGGACGTTCGGAATGCTCACAAGCACACAGCTTACGGTTCGCCCGGCGGCGCGAAAGTGCGACTGGCGACGCATCCGCCGGGTAGCGACGCCGGTAGTTGCACTTTCGCGGCACAATGTGGCGGGTGTACTTCGCCGGCGTCGACCTGGCGTGGGCCGGCCGCAACCCCACCGGTGTCGCGGTGCTCGACGCCGGCGGCCGCCTGGTGCACCTGTGCGCCGTGCGCGACGACGCGGCGGTGCTGGCCGCCCTGTCGCCCTACGTCCGCGACGAATGCCTGGTCGCTTTCGACGCGCCGCTGGTGGTGACCAATCCGACGGGTAACCGGCCCGCCGAGGCGGCCCTCAACCGCGACTTCCGCCAGTTCGAAGCCGGAGCGCACCCGGCCAACACCGGTAAACCCGAATTCGCCGACGGCCCACGCGGGGGCCGGCTGGCCGCGGCGCTGGGCCTCGATCTCGATCCGCGATCGCCGGCCGGGCGCCGCGCCATCGAGGTTTACCCGCACGCGGCAACCGTCGCGCTGTTCCGATTGGAGCGGACGCTGAAATACAAGGCGAAGCCCGGCCGCACCGTCGACGGGCTCAAAGCCCAGCTCCTGCTGCTGATGGACGGCGTCGAACAGCTCGCCGATGCCGCCGTCCCGCTGCGGGTCGCGTGCCATGACGGCTGGGCGGAGCTGCGCCGGCAGGTCGTCGCCGCGCGACGCAAGAGCGAGCTGCGCCGCGCCGAGGATCCCGTCGACGCCGTCGTCTGCGCCTACGTGGCCCTGTACTTCCAGCGCTGCCCGGCCGCGGTCACGATATATGGCGACTCCGCCACCGGATGCATCGTGACCCCGTCGCTGCCCCGCCCCTAACGGTTCAGATCTGCACCGGCCGCGGGTCGATGGGCGCGAGCACGTCGACGAGCTCGACCACCGTGCCCAACGCGGCCGCGACGGGATCCGCGCCCTCGACCAGCGCGGAGACCACGCAACCGTCGACCGCGCAGATCAGCGTGTACACCAGCTCGATCCGCACCGACCGGCCGGATCGTTCCAGGGCCTCCGCCACGGCCTCGGCGCGCTGGCGCAGGCTGCGACGCATCGTCTCGCGCAATGCGGGCAACCGGGTGCAGGCGATGTGCCGCTCGTATCGGGAGATCAGCTGCTCGGTGAGCGCCGGATCGGACAGATCCCCCACCAGCAGGTCGACCAGCACCTCGGCGGTGGTCTCCGGTCCCCGGCGCCGCCGGGACAACGCGTTGACCCGGGCCCGCAGCTGGGCGATCTCGATCATTCCGATGTGTTCGACGGCGCGCGCGATCAAATCGTCCAGCGACGAGAAGTAGTAGGTGGTCGAGGCCAACGGCAGGCCCGCCCGCCGGGCGACCGCCCGGTGGCGCACCGCTTCGAACCCGCCCTCGGCAAGCAGCTCGGCGGCGGCGCTCACGAGCGCATACCGTCGACGTTCTCCCTTTGGAGTAACTGCTGCGGTCACGAGTAGCCATGGTGCCAGCAAAAGTGGTACTCCATTGCCATTTTGGCCAAACGGCCGTGGCATGATGGCCCGCATGCCCGAGTTGAGCCGCCGCGCCCTGCTCGGTCTCGGCGCCAGCGCGGCCGTCGGCGCCGCCGGCGCATACGCCCTGGACATCCTGCTAGAGCCCCGAACATCTCACGCCACGCCGGTATCGGCGGCCGGCCCCCGGGCGCCCTCGGCACCGCCACCCAGCCTGCCTCTTGAACCGGCGGCACCGGCCGCGCCGGCGCCGACCATGGTGACGGGCTCCTTCGTTTCGGCGGCGCGCGGCGGGATCAACACCAACTGGGCGATCGCCCGACCGCCGGGGCAGACCAAGGCGCTGCGACCGGTCATCGCGCTGCACGGGAAGGGCAGCGATGCCGCCACCGTGATGGCCGGCGGCGTCGAGCAGGGGCTGGCCCAGGCCGTGACCGCCGGGCTGCCGCCGTTCGCGGTGGTGGCCGTCGACGGTGGCGGCGGCTATTGGCACAAGCGGGCGTCGGGCGAGGACGCCGGGGCCATGGTGCTGGACGAGTTGATCCCGATGCTGGGCAGCCAGGACCTGGACACCTCGCGGGTCGCGTTCCTGGGCTGGTCGATGGGCGGCTACGGCGCGCTGCTGCTGGGCGGGCGGCTCGGGCCCGCGCGCACCGCCGCGATTTGCGCGGTGAGCCCGGCGCTGTGGATGTCGGCGGGGGCGGCCGCACCCGGCGCGTTCGACGGACCTGACGACTTCGCCGCGAACTCGGTGTTCGGGATGCCGGCGCTGGCGTCGATACCGATCCGGGTGGATTGCGGCGACAGCGACCCGTTCTACGGGGCGACGAAGCAGTTCATCGCGCAACTGCCCAACCCGCCCGCGGGCGGTTTCTCGCCGGGCGGCCACAACCCGGAGTTCTGGAGTTCGCAGCTGCCGGCGGAGCTGACCTGGCTGGCGCCGCTGCTGACGGCCTAGTCTCGCGGGAGTGACCACACCGTTCGGTTGGAGCCTCCCGTACGCCTGGCCGCGCAAGCCCGTGATGGCGGCCAACGCCGTGTGCACGTCGCAACCCCTTGCCGCCCAGGCGGGTCTGCGCATGCTCGCCGCCGGGGGCAGCGCAGTGGACGCGGCGATCGCCACCGCCATCGCCCTGACCGTGGTGGAGCCGGTGTCCAACGGTATCGGCTCCGACGCGTTCGCCATCGTCTGGGACGGCGGGCGCCTGCACGGCCTGAACGCCTCGGGCCGCTCCCCCGCGGCCTGGACGCCGGAGTACTTCGGCGGCAACGCCGTTCCGGCGGTCGGCTGGAACTCGGTGACCGTACCCGGGGCGGTGTCGGCGTGGGCCGAATTGCACGCCAAATTCGGCAAGCTGGCCTTCGACAGGCTGTTCGAGCCGGCGATCTCTTACGCCCGCGACGGCTTCCTGGTGTCGCCGACGGTCGCGGAGCAATGGGCGGCCCAGGTGCCGCTGTTCACAGGCCAGCCCGGGTTCGAGGCCTTCCTGCCCGGCGGGCGGGCTCCGAAACCCGGTGAGCTGTTCAGTTTTCCCGATCAGGCGGCCACGCTCGAGCGGATCGCCGCGACCACGGGGGAGGCGTTCTACCGCGGGGACGTGGCCGCCAAACTGGCGGCGCACGCGCGGGCACATGGCGGGGCGATGTGCGCCGACGACCTCGCCGCGCATCGCGCCGACTGGGTGGGCACCATCGACGCCGGCTACCGGGGGTACACGGTGCACGAGATACCGCCCAACGGCCAAGGGATCGTGGCACTCATCGCCCTGGGGATCCTCGAACACTTCGACATGTCTTCGTGGCCGGCCGATTCGGCCGACAGCGTGCACCTGCAGATCGAGGCCGTGAAGCTGGCATTCGCCGATGCGCAGGCGTATGTCGCCGACATCGATCACATGGCGCTGGCCCCGGATCACCTGCTGGACAAGGAATATCTGCGGCGCCGTGCCGGGCTGATCGATCGGGCGCGGGCCAAGCCGGCGTCCGCGGGCACGCCGCGCGGGGGGACGGTCTATCTGACGGCGGCCGACGCCGCCGGGGTGATGGTGTCGATGATCCAGTCCAACTACATGGGCTTCGGCTCCGGGGTGGTGGTGCCGGGCACCGGCGTCTCGCTGCAGAACCGGGGCGCGGATTTCGCTGTGGCCGCGGGACATCCGAACCGGGTCGGGCCGGGCAAGCGGCCCTACCACACGATCATCCCGGGGTTCGTCACCAAGGACGGCGCCCCGGTGATGAGCTTCGGGGTGATGGGCGGCACGATGCAGCCGCAGGGCCACGTGCAGGTGATGGTGCGCATCGCCGATCACGGGCAGAATCCGCAGGCGGCGTGCGACGGCCCGCGGTTCCGCTGGGTGCAGGGCACGCAGGTCAGCTGCGAACGGGGTTTCCCGGAGTCGACGCTCGACGAACTCCGCCGGCGCGGCCACGATCTGGTCGCCGTCGACGACTACAACCAATTCGGCAGCTGCCAGGCGATCTGGCGCCTCGACGACGGATACCTGGCGGTGAGCGATCCACGCCGCGACGGGCAGGCCGCGGGCTTTTAGACGCTGACGTTTCCCTCCGCCGCCGCAAGCGCGATGTCGGTTCGGAAGTGGCTGCCGGGCAATCGAATCGAACCCAGGATTTCGTAGGCGTTCGCGCGGGCGGCGGACAGGTCGGCTCCGGTGCCCACCACGGACAGCACCCGGCCACCCGACGAGACGATCGCCCCGTCGTCGCGCCGCGCGGTTCCCGCGTGTAGCACGCCGTCGGCTTCCGCACCGACGACGACGTCGCCGACCCGGGGGCGTCCGGGATAGTTTTCGGCCGCCAGCACCACCGTCACCGCGGCGCCGTCGCTCCAGCGCAGCCCGCCGAAATCGGCCAGCGTGCCGGTGCTCGCGGCGTAGAGCAACTGGCCAAGCGGCGACTCCAGCAGGGCCAGCACCGCCTGCGTCTCGGGATCGCCGAAACGACAATTGAATTCGACCACGGCGGGGCCCTTCGCGGTGATCGCCAGGCCGACGTAGAGCAAGCCGCTGAACGGGCACCCGCGCCGAACAAGTTCGGCCGCAACGGGTTCGACGATCCTGCCGACGATGTCCCGGTACACACTCTCGGGCAGCCACGCGAGTGGCGCGTAGGCGCCCATGCCGCCGGTGTTGGGTCCGGTGTCGCCGTCGCCGACGCGCTTGAAGTCCTGAGCCGGCAACAACGGCACCACGGTGGGGCCGTCGACGACGCAGAACAACGACACCTCGGGGCCGTCGAGGAAGGACTCCAGCAGCACCGGGTGACCCGCCTCGAGCAGGCCGGCGGCGTGGGCGCGCGCCACGTCGCGATCGGGGGTGACCACCACGCCCTTGCCGGCGGCCAGGGCATCGTCTTTGACCACCCACGCCGGATCGCCGGCCGGTGGGCCGAAGCGGTCCAGGGCCGCGTCCAAACGCGCTGGGCTGTCGACGATTTCGCTCGTAGCGGTTGGCACGCCGGCCGCAGCCATGACATCTTTGGCGAACGCCTTGGAGCCCTCGATCCGGGCGGCATCCCTACCGGGTCCGAAGCAGGCGATCCCGGCGGCGCGCACGGCGTCGGCCACCCCCAGCACCAGCGGCACCTCGGGACCGATCACCACCAGGTCGGCCCGGACCTCGCGCGCCAACGCGACCACAGCTTCGCCCGAGGTGATGTCGACGTCGTGCTGCTCGGCCAGTCGGGCGGTGCCGGCGTTGCCGGGGGCCACGGCCAGCCCGGTGACCTGCGGGTCCTTGCGCAACGCGAGCAGCAGCGCATGCTCACGGGCACCGGAGCCGATCACCAGGACTCGCACGACACGTCAGACTAGCTCAGGCGTTCAGACAATTCGCTCCAGCAGGCCTTTCAGCTCTTTTTGCTGCGCGGCGGTGAGACGTCCGAGACGCTTGTTGAACTCCGCCGACAGCAGCGCGAGGCCGTCGGCGGCGGCTTTGCGGCCGGCCGCGGTGAGCTGGAGCCGATGGCGTCGCAGATCGGCGGGGTCGATCTCGCGGCGCACGAACCCGGCCGCCTCCAGCCGTTTCAGGTAGACCGTCACCGTCGCCTTGGCCATGCTCAACGTCGCGGCCAATTCGGCGGGGTAGGGATGCTCGTCAATCTCGGCGAGCAGGAACAGCTCCTTGGACTCGAGGCCGAGCGCGCAGATGTCCGGCTCGGCGCAAGCGATGACCGAGACCAGCACCCGGTAGTTCAGCGACCAGATCTTGGCCGCGTCGACCGCTGGCACCGACTTGCCAGATCGTTCAGTCATGAACTAGTTTAGAACGGAACAAACGCATGATCGGACAATCTACCAGAAAGCGGCCGCCATGCCCCTGGATCGATACGTCACGCTCGGACGCTCCGGCTTGCGCGTCAGCCCCCTGTGCCTCGGGGCGATGACGTTTGGCGAAGACCTCGGCTGGGGCACCAGTGTCGAAGAGTCCCAACAGATCATCGATCGATACACCGATCTGGGCGGCAACTTCGTCGACACCGCCAACTTCTACACCCGCAGCCACTCCGAGAAGATCATCGGCGACCACGTCGGGCGCCACGCCGGCCGCCGGGATCGCCTGGTGATCGCCACCAAGTTCAGCGGCAACCTGTATCCGGGCGATCCGAACGGAGGCGGCTCGGGCCGCAAGTCGCTGATCAGCGCCTGCGAAAACTCGTTGCGGAGACTGCAAACCGATTACATCGACCTGTACTGGCTGCACATCTGGGACGCGAACACCCCGATCGAGGAGACCATGGCGGCGCTCGACGACCTCGTTCGCGCCGGCAAGGTCCGCTACATCGGGGTTTCGGACACCCCGGCGTGGAAGATCGCCGAGGCCAACCTCGTCGCCCGCTTCCGCGGCTGGTCAAGCTTCGTCGGGTTGCAGATCGAGTACTCGCTGCTCGAACGCGACGTCGAGCAGGAACTGGTGCCGATGGCGTCCGAATTCGGCCTCGGCATCACCCCGTGGTCGCCCCTCAAGGGCGGCGTGCTCAGCGGCAAGTACACCCGGGCCAGCGCCGGCCAGCACAACGCCGATCGCGGCGCGATGGTTGACGCCTTCCTCAACGATAAGGCCTATGCGGTCATCGACGAACTCGAGGTCATCGCCGCAGCCCACGCGACCACCGTCGCCAGCGTGGCGCTCGCGTGGGTCAGGGCACAGCCCGCCGTCTCCTCCGTCATCATCGGGGCGCGCCGGCTCGCGCAGCTCGATGACAACCTCCGCGCGGTCGACGTGAGCCTGAGCGCGGACGAACTGGCCCGGCTCGACGCGCTGACAAAGCCGAAGTTTGGCTTCCCGCACAACATGCTGGAAATGGCCCCGGGCATCATCAACGGCGGAACGACGGTCAACGGCATCTCCGCGCCGATCTCCGAGTACGTGATGCCCGAAGGCGTTCGGCCTTACTGAGGTCGCTCAGCCGAGGCCCTGGTAAATCAGCCGGGTGTATTTGCGGGTCCGCTCGGTTCCGGCCGAGGTGACTTGCCCCATGTTGTTCATAACGTAGGCGAAGGTGGTGCGGCGATCCGGATTCATGACCACCATGGATCCGCCCCAGCCACCCCAGTAGCAGGCGTTCTCCTCGGGCATGTCTGGCACCGCTTCGGGATGGGGCAGCGCAAAGCCGATGCCCCACCTTGCCGGCATGGCCAGCACCAGGTCGGTGCCATTGGCTTGCTCTTGGAAGATCAGGTCGATGGTGTCAGGGCCCAGCAGCCTTACCCCATTGACATTGCCGTCCAATGAAATTGGTGAAAGCGCACGGACTAGCGAGCGCGCGTTGCCGTGACCGTTGGCCGAACCGATATCCGCGCGACGCCATGCGGTCGTCTCGGCCGCTAACGCGGATTCCGATGTGGGTGGCATGACGGCGAACGTCTTGTACATCGGGTGATCGTGAGGCACCGCGTCGAGCGGCACATCAAGCGGCGGAGGCGGCACGAGTTCGGCGATGCGGGAATCGTCTGTGACCGTGGCGCCGATCTGAAAGTCGGCACCCAGCGGTCCCGCGATCTCCTCGCGCACAAACTCTTTCAGCGACTTGCCGGTGACTCGTCGCACGACCTCCCCGATGAGGTGACCGCTGGTCAAGGCGTGATAACCCGACGCGGTGCCGGGTTCCCACCAGGGCGCCTGGGCGGCGAGTCGCGACGTGGACTTTTCCCAGTCGTAGATTTCACCGAGGGTGAATGGCATCTCCCAGCCGGACACCCCCGAGGTGTGGCTCAGGATGTGGCGCACTTCAACCTCGTCTTTGCCATTGGCCGCGAACTCCGGCCAGTATTTGGCGACCGGCGTAAACGGATCGAGCAGACCGCGGTCGACCAGCATTAGCGCCGCCAGCGCGGTCACATTTTTGGTGCTCGAAAAGACGTTGACGATGGTGTCTTCCGACCATTTACGCGTTTTCACCCTGTCCGCATGACCGCCCCAGATGTCGACGACGAGCTCTCCGCCTATATCGATGGCGATGGCGGCGCCGAGTTCACCGCCGGTCGTGACTTCGTCGGCTAGCGCGGCAACTAGGTCTTCGAAGCAACTGTCGTAGTGCCCGTGCAGGACGCCCGTCGTGAAGTGGGCATCGATGGAGGCGCGGCTGCCGAAAAAACCAGTTCTGGTGTTCATCTACGACCTCCTCAAGTCCGATCAGCCCACTATGGGGCGAGTTGAGACGAAAAACATTCGCCAAAAGGCCTAGATCCTGCGGCAGCGGCCGAATCCTCGTCTAGGCGTTTCTGCCGATGTTTGCTGTGTGCGATCACCGCATGCTGGCTAACATGGCTGAAACCGACCAACGCGTGGACACGCCGCCGTGGAATTGGAGCGACTTGGGCGTAAGCGAGCTCCCGACTGGAACGGTGACGTTGCTGCTTGCCGACGTCGAGGGCTCGACGCGGCTATGGCAGACCAAGCCCGACGAAATGAGCGCCGCAATCGCGCGCTTGGACCGCGCCGTTTCTGACCTGGTGGCCCAGCACAGCGGGGTGCGTCCCGTGGAGCAAGGCGAGGGCGACAGCTTCGTCGTGGCCTTCGCTCGCGCCAGTGACGCCGTCGCCTTTGCGCTGCGGCTGCAGCTCACCCCACTTTCGCCGATCAGCTTGCGGATCGGCCTCCACACCGGCGAGGTGCAACTCCGCGATAAGGCAAACTACATCGGGCCGACCATCAACCGCGCCGCGCGGCTGCGCGATCTCGCCCACGGGGGCCAGACGGTTGTTTCCGCCACCACCAGCGACCTCCTCGCCGACGGACTCCCCGATGATGCGTGGCTGCTAGACCTCGGCAGCCACACACTGCGGGATCTACAACGGCCCGAACGGGTGACGCAGCTGTGTCACTCCGACCTTCGCAACGACTTCCCGCCGCTCCGCGCCCCGAAACTGACTGGAACACGGCATCTTCCACCGCAGTTCACGAACTTCGTCGGTCGCGGCGCGGAAATGCGATCGATACGACGGATCGTTGCCGAGAACCGGTTGGTGACGCTGACGGGTGCGGGCGGCGTCGGTAAGACACGCCTGGCAGTGCAGGTCGCGGGCCAGCTGGACGGAGATTTCGGAGACGGGGTGTGGTATGTCGATCTGGCGCCCATCACCGACCCTGACGTCGTGCCGGTCGCGGTGACGCGCGCGCTGGGGTTGCCCGATCAAGCGGGACGCTCGACGATGGACACGCTCACCCGCTTCATCGCCGGCCGGCAGATGCTCGTAGTCCTGGACAACTGTGAGCATTTGATCGAGGCGTGCGGCTCGCTGGCGTCAGCGCTGCTGGGGGGCTGCCCGGCCGTGAAGATTCTCGCGACAAGCCGTGAGCCGATCCGGGTGGCGGGCGAGGCCGCCTGGGCGGTGCCGTCTCTGCCGCTTGCCGACGACGCCATCGCGTTGTTCACCGATCGTGCCCGCCACGTCCGTCCTGATTTCGTTGTGACCGAAGAAAACTCGGATACCGTAAACGAGATTTGCCGGCGCCTCGACGGGATACCACTGGCGATTGAGCTGGCAGCCGCGCGAGTGCGCGCCCTGTCGTTGGCGCAGATCCTCGACAGCCTGCATGACCGTTTCCGGCTGCTGACCGGCGGCGCGCGCACAGCAGTGCGCCGCCAACAGACGCTGCGGGCCTCGGTCGACTGGTCGCACGCGTTGCTGACCGAGCCGGAACGCGTCCTGTTCCGCCGTGCGGCCGTATTCATGGGCGGATTCGATCTCGAGGCCGCGCAGGCGGTTTGTGGCGACAGCGACGTCGAGCGCTACCAAACCCTCGATCAACTCACGCTGCTCATCGACAAATCCCTTGTTGTAGCGGAAGATACGCGCCTCGGGGCGCGCTACAAAATGCTGGAGACAATTCGCCAGTATGCGCTGGAAAGGCTTGGCGAGTCCGGTGAGGCCGACGCGGTTCGCGGCCGCCACCGCGACCATTACATCGCGATTGCGACGCTGCTTGACAGTCCCGGGCGCTCCGGCCGTCAGCGCAGGGTTGACCAGGCCGAAACTGAGATGGACAATTTGCGCTCGGCCTTCGCGTGGTGCCGGGAAAATGCCGAGGTCTCTAGGGCGCTGCAGCTCGCTTCGGCGTTGCAACCGCTTTGGACTACTCGCGGCCGCGTGCGGGAGGGAACGGCCTGGTTCGACGCGGCGCTCGCCGACGCAGCTGCGGACGGCGTGGAGGTGCCGCTTCCCGTTCGCGCCCTGGCGCTCGCAGACAAAGCCACACTCGAGGGCGCGCAGACCATCCACGACAACATGGGCACGGCCTTGGAAGCAGTGGCGCTTGCCCGTGAGCTCGACGACCCCGCGTTGCTGGTTCGCGCGCTCGCCGGTTGCGGAATCATCGCTGCCTATGACGCGGCGGCTGCCAGCTCGTACTTTGAGGAAGCGCTCGGGCTCGCCCGCGCGGTAGGCGACGACTGGAGTCTGAGCCAGCTTCTGGCCTATCAAGCGTTCGCGGCGGTTGCCGGCAAAGGTGACCCGATCGCGGCGCGTGCGGCCGGCGAAGAAGGCCGTGACATCGCAGACGCAATCGGCGACGGCTACGCCTCTCGCGGGTGCCGATGGTGCGTGGGTTTGGCACAGCAGTGGCAGGGGGATCTCGCCGGAGCCATCGCACAATTCCAGGCTTTGGTTGCCGAGTCGGAGGCGGCGCACGACGAGATCTGGAGGATGTCCAGCCTCGTCAGCCTGGGCCACCTACTAGCCTATTCGGGCGATACGAGCGGGGCGCGGGCCGCGGCAACCGCGGCCGTGGATGCCGCGGCGGATCTCGGCGCGTTCAACCAAGGCTTCGCGTACGCCGCGCTGGCGGTCGCGAATCTGGCCGCGGGTGACGTGGAAGCATCGGCCAGGGCAGGCGAGGCAGCATGGCAGCGCATGAAGGTCCAGCCCGAACTGGCCGTGGTCAACGTCATTCCGCTCGCGGAAGTTGCGCTGGCACAAGGTGATCTGACGGTCGCGCGTCGCTGGGCCGACGATGCCGTCGCGGTGGCCCCTGGCATGCATCGGCTGCTTGCGCTGGCAAAGCGCGCCCGAGTCGCGATCGCACAAATCGATAGCGAGCAGGCGGATCGCGACGCCCACGATGCGCTCAACGGAGCAAGTGACCTGAAGGGCTACTTTGTTATTCCCGAAGTACTCGAATGCTTGGCCATCCGCGCGGGATGCGCCGGCGCGAACCGAGAAGCCGCCCGCCTCTTCGGAGCCGCACACACGACGCGCGCCCGCACCGGCCACGTGCGCTTCAAGATCTATGACGCTGCCCACGACACGTCGCTGGCTACGTTGCGCGAAGTCATGGGCGACAGCGAGTTTGAGGCCGCATGGGCTGAGGGCGAGGCACTATCGATGGAGGAAGCGATTGCGTATGCGCAGCGCGGCCGCGGTGAACGCAAGCGGCCGGCAGCTGGCTGGGAATCGCTGACCCCGGCCGAACTCAACGTCGTCAGACTCGTCAGTGAGGGGCTCGCGAACAAGGACGTTGCCGCCCGGCTATTTGTATCGCCGCGCACCGTGCAAGCCCACCTCAGCAACATCTACTCCAAACTGGGCCTCAGCTCGAGGGTGCAGCTGGCGCAGGAAGCCACAAGGCACCACTAGTCGGCGGGTCAGTCCTTATCACCCGAGTGCATCTTCAACGCGGCGTCCACGTTGGCCTTCTTGTCCTCCCCGGCACCCTTCGCCGCGGCCTTCTTGCGCTTCGCGACGACGGCATCGACGGCACCGTTGAGCGCCGAGCCCAGCGGGAAGCCGAGATAGTGGGTCAGGAAGACGGCCATCTCCTTCAGCTCGGTCTCGCTGAGTTCCCCGTTGAGCAGCGCGGCGTTGATCTGGATCTCGGCCAGGTCGCGGTTCCCGATCGCGGTCACCGCCGTCAGCGTCATGATGCGCTTGTCGCGCATCGACAATCCCGGTCGCGTCCAGATGCTGCCGAACAGGTGGTCCACGGTCAGATCGAAGTACGGGTCGCCCTCGATGTTGGGCATCTCCCAGCCGTAGACCTCGTTCATCTTCTTCAGGCCCTTGCGGCGCAGCTCGTCCATTTACGTCTCTTTCTCTGTGTGCGGCACCCCGAGGCCGGCGGCCAGCCGCTCGTAGGCCAGCTGAGCCAGCGGCAGGTCGACCGATAACGCCTCGCCCAAACCGAGCGCCAGGCTCAGGTCCTTCTCCCCCAGACCGCGGGCGTGCACGAAAGGCTGGTACAGAAAGCTCTCCGGCTCAAGGTTTTTCATGTCGTCGCGCACCATGATCGCACCGGCCCCGCTGGTGAGCGCGTCGGTGTGGCGCACCACCCGGCCCAGCGCCTGCAGGTCCAGCCCGGCCGCCTCGGCCAGTTTCATGGCCTCGCACGCCGCGGCATACGAGGCGAACGTCAACATGTTGCGGGCCAGCTTCATTCGCGTGCCCGCGCCCGGCTCCCCGGCGTGCACGACCATCGACGCCCAGTGTTTGAAGGCCGGCTTGATCCGTTCGTAGACCTCGCGCTCGGCCCCCACCATGGTGGCCAGCTCGCCCTTCGCGGCGGCGGCCGCGCCACCGCTGACCGGTGCGTCCACGATGTGAATGCCCCGCGGCTTGAGCTCGCGGGCCAGGTCGACGGCGGTGGTGTCGCTGATGGTCGAGTGGATCGCGATCACCGTGCCCGGCCTGGCATGCGCCGCCAGTTCGCCGACGACCTGGCGCACCTGCGCATCGTCCAGGACGGTGACATGGATGATGTCCGCGGCGGCGAGGTCGGCAACGCTGTCGGCCAGGCCGGCGCCCTTCTCGGCCAGCGGCGTCATGGCCTCCGTCCGGATGTCGTAAACCGTGACCCCGCCAGGCCATTCGGTCATCTTCGTGGCCATCGGGGCGCCCATGTTGCCCAGGCCGATGTACCCAAGCTTCAGATCTCCTGCCATTGGCGCCGCTCCTCCTCATCGCTCCGCTCTGCATCGTCGCCAGCGCGGCTCATGATCGAATTATCTGCCCGCCGTCGACGTTGAAAACCTGTCCGGTGATCCACGACGCCTCATCGGACAACAAGAACAGGCACATGCCGACGACGTCCGCCGGAGTTCCCATGCGCGACAAGGGAAGACCCTTGACGATGTCGGCGACCATCTCCTGCGGCGTGGTGGTGCGGTTGGCCTCGGTGTCGATCGGCCCCGGCGCGATCGCGTTGATCCGGATGTTCTGGCCGCCGAGCTCGCGGGACAGCTGTTGGGTCAGGCCGTTGATGCCGACCTTGGCCAGGCCGTAGAAGTTCGAGTACAGCCACGCGGCGGTGGACGACTGGTTGACGATCGCGCCGCCGCCGCGCTTGGCCATCTTCTTGTACACGGCTCGGGTGCACCACAGCGCACCGTCGAGGTTTACGCTCATGAATTTCTTGTAGTACTCGGGGTCGACCGTGAGCAGGAAATCCAGCTTCATGCCTCCGAAGATCGCCGCGTTGTTGACCAGATAGTCGATGCCGCCGAACTCGGCCAGCGTGCGGTCGGCCATCGCCTTGGCCGACGCCGGGTCGGAGACGTCGACCGGGACGGCCAGCGCCGTGCCGCCGTCGGCGACGATCTGCTTGGCCACTCCCTCGGCCGCCTCGGCTTTGATGTCGGCCACGACAACCGCGGCGCCTTCGCGGGCCAGCGCCTCGGCGTACGCCTGGCCGATGCCGCCACCCGACCCGGTGACGATGGCGACCTTGTTCTCGAATCGCATGCTCTCAAGCTCCTCTAGTTGACCGCTGTCGCGATGGTCTTGATCTCCAGGTACTCCTCGAAACCGGCCAGCCCCATCTCGCGACCGTTTCCGGATTGCTTGTAGCCGCCGAATGGCGCATCGGCCGAATACCACACGCCGCCATTGACATTGATGGTGCCCGCGCGGACTCGCGCGGCAGCCCGCGCCGCCCGCTCCGGGTCGGCACCGAACACGGTGCCCGACAGTCCGTAGGGCGAGTCGTTGGCGATGCGCACGGCGTCGTCGTCGCCGTCGTGCGGAATCACCGTCAGGACGGGGCCGAAGATCTCCTCCCGCGCGCAGCGGGCGTCGTTGCCTAGCCCCGCGATCACGGTGGGCTCGATGAAAAAACCAACGTCGCGGTCGGCCGGCCGCCCGCCTCCGCACGCGAACGTCCCGCCCTCGGCGATCGCCGAGTCGAGATAGCCCTGTATCCGATCGCGCTGGCGCGCCGAAATCACCGGCCCACAAATGGTTCCGGGGTCGGTGGGGTCGCCGGCCTGGATGCCGCCCATCGTCGCGGCCGCGATGGACACCGCTTCGTCGTAGCGCGCCCGCGGCACCACCAGCCGGGTGGTGATCGCGCATCCCTGCCCGGCGTGCATGCAGACCGAGAAGCCCGCCACGCCCACCGCGCCGGCCAGGTCGGCGTCGTCGAGGACGATGAATGCCGACTTGCCGCCCAGCTCGAGGAAGACCTTCTTGATGGTGGCGGCGCCGTCGGCCATCACGCTGCGGCCGGTGGCGGTCGAGCCGGTGAACGAAACCATGTCCACCCGAGGGTCTTTGGCCAACAGCGCACCCACACCGTGGTCGCTGGACGTGACGATGTTGATCACGCCGGGCGGAAAGTCGGTGTGCTCGGCGATGAGTTCGCCGAGCACGGCGGCGCACCACGGGGTGTCGGGCGCGGGCTTCAAGACGACGGTGTTCCCGGCGGCCAACGCCGGCCCGATCTTGGCGAGGTTGATCTGGTGCGGGAAGTTCCACGGGGTGATGGCGCCTACGACGCCGACGGCCTCGCGGGCGATGGTGCGCCGGGTGGGGATGCCCATCGGCGACGCCTCGCCGAGATCCTGGTGGTATGCGTACGATTCGGCGGTGTCGGCCGCGAAGGCCAGGTCGTTGACCGGGACTTCGAGCTGGGCGATGCTGGTGAGCATCCGCGGCGCGCCCACTTCGGCGATGGTCAGGTCGCGCAGCTCTTCGAGATGTTGCAGCATCGCCTCACGCAGCTGCCGGACGCACCGCACCCGCAGCTCGGTGTCGCGCGACCAGTCCGTGTCGTCGAAGGCCCGCCGCGCGGCGTCGATGGCGCGACCCATGTCGTCGGCGTCGGCGTCGGCCGCGAGTCCGAGCACTTCCTCGGTCGCCGGATTGATGGTCGGAAACGTGCCGGCGTTGCCCGGCGACAGCTTCCCGTGGATGAACAGTGCGCTCGCGCCGTCGGCCAACAAGGCCATCTCCCGCTCCCGTCTGTGCGCGGCTCAAATCAAGCACGCCAATTGAGTGGACACTTGTCCGATATCGTCGCATCGAACCATAGTCGCCGGGCCATCGGCGGTGCAAGAGCGGATCTCACCGGCCATCCGGAGAATGGGCAAAGTGCGCATTTAATCTGCGTCTTTACCGATCGGGCTTGCTTCTCGTCGCCGACTTCCGATAGCTTGGACATGTGTCCAGCGATGCACTGGTTACGATCGCATCCCACGCCGACCGCCAGACCGGAGCGACTTTGCGCAATCGCCGCCAGGAGGAGACCTTCCGCAAGGTCCTCGCGGCCGGTATCGAAACGCTGCGGGAGAAGTCCTATGCGGACCTGACGGTGCGCGCGGTGGCGGCCCGCGCCAAAGTGGCCCCGGCCACCGCGTACACCTACTTCTCGTCGAAGAACCATCTGATCGCCGAGGTCTACCTCGACCTGGTGCGGCAGGTCCCCTATTTCACCGACGTGAACGACCCCATGCCCACGCGCGTGGACAAGGTCTTGCGCCATCTGGCCCTGGTGGTCGCCGACGAACCCGAGGTCGGAGCGGCGTGCACGGCGGCGCTGCTGGGGGGCGGCACCGATCCCGCGGTGTGCGCGGCACGCGACCGGATCGGGGCGGAAATTCACCGCCGCATCGCCTCGGCGATCGGTCCCGGCGCCGACCCCGCCACCGTATCCGCGCTCGAGATGGCGTTTTTCGGCGCGCTGGTGCAGGCCGGCAGCGGACAGCTCACCTACCGCGAGATAGCCGATCGCCTTGTCGACGTAGCGCGACTCATCTTGGGCGCCGCCAGCGAGGAGACAGGTAGCTAGATGACCGTGCACGTCGGCGACCACGAGCTGGTCCTGGATCCCTACGACTACGACTTCCACGAGGATCCGTACCCGTATTACCAGCGGCTGCGCGACGAGGCGCCGCTGTATCGCAACGACGAGTTGAAGTTCTGGGCGCTGTCGCGACACCAGGATGTGCTGCAGGGGTTCCGCAACAGCACGACGCTGTCCAACAAGTACGGCGTCTCGCTGGATCCGGCGTCGCGCGGCCCTCATGCCTCCAAGACGATGTCCTTCCTGGCGATGGACGATCCCGCCCACCTGCGGCTGCGGACGTTGGTCTCGAAGGGATTCACCCCCAGGCGGATTCGAGAGCTGGAGCCCCGCGTCACCGAGATCGCGACCCAGCACCTGGACGTGATGCTGGAGAAGGCCCGCTCTTCGGCGGGCGGCACCGTCGACTACGTCGACGAATTCGCCGGGAAGCTGCCCATGGATGTCATCTCCGAGTTGATGGGCGTCCCCGAGCCGGACCGGGTCCAGGTCCGGGCCTGGGCGGACGGGGTGATGCACCGCGCGGAGGGTGTCACCGACGTGCCGCCCGAAGCGGTCGAGGCCTCCATCAACCTGATCGTCTACTACCAGGGGATGGTGGCCGAGCGGCGCAAGAAGCTGACCGACGACCTGACGTCGGCGCTGCTGGAGGCCGAGATCGACGGTGACCGGCTCACCGACGACGAGGTGCTCGGCTTCATGTTCCTGATGGTGATCGCTGGCAACGAGACCACCACCAAACTGCTTGCCAACGCGGCTTTTTGGGGGCACCGAAACCCGGATCAGCTGACCCCGGTCTATGCCGACCTGTCCCGCGTGCCGCTGTGGGTCGAGGAGACCCTGCGCTACGACACTTCGAGCCAGATCCTGGCCCGCACCGTGGCCGGGGAGCTGACGCTCTATGACACCACGATCCCCGAGGGCGACGTCCTGCTGCTGCTGCCCGGTTCGGGCCATCGCGACGAGCGCGTCTTCGACAACCCGGACGACTATGTGATCGGGCGCGAAATCGGGCCCAAGCTATTGAGTTTCGGTAGCGGCGCACACTTCTGCCTCGGCGCGCATCTGGCGCGGATGGAGGCCCGGGTGGCGCTGACCGAGTTGTTCAAGCGAATCCGCGGATATCGGGTGGACGAGGCCAACGCCGTCCGCGTCCACTCCAGCAATGTCCGCGGATTCGCTCACCTACCCATGAGCGTGGAGGTCCGCTGAATGCCCCGCTTTGACCCGTTGCCCGAACGCCGGCCGGCGATCGTGGCCGGCGCCTCGTCCGGCATCGGAGAGGCCACCGCCATCGAGCTCGCGGCGCACGGCTTCCCCGTCGCCCTGGGCGCCCGGCGGGTCGAGAAGCTCAACGACATCGTGGGCAAGATCAACGCCGACGGGGGTGAGGCGGTCGGGTTCCACCTGGACGTCACCGACCCGAACTCGGTGAAATCGTTTGTCGCACAGTCGGTCGAGGCGCTGGGTGACATCGAGGTGCTGGTGGCCGGGGCGGGCGACACCTACTTCGGCAAGCTCGCCGAGATCACCACCGACGAGTTCGAGTCGCAGCTGCAGATCCACCTGGTCGGCGCCAACCGGCTGGCCGCCGCGGTACTGCCCGGCATGCTGGAGCGGCAGCGCGGCGATTTGATCTTCGTCGGCTCCGACGTGGCCCTGCGCCAGCGGCCGCACATGGGCGCCTACGGGGCGGCCAAGGCCGCGCTCGTCGCCATGGTGACAAATTTCCAGATGGAGCTCGAGGGCACCGGCGTGCGGGCCTCGATCGTGCACCCCGGTCCGACAAAAACGTCCATGGGTTGGAGCCTGCCGGCCGAGAAGATCGGCCCCGCCCTCGAGGACTGGGCCAAGTGGGGCCAGGCCCGCCACGACTATTTCCTGCGGGCCGCGGATTTGGCGCGGGCCATCACGTTCGTCGCCGAGACCCCGCGCGGTGGCTTCATCGCGAACATGGAGCTTCAGCCCGAAGCCCCGTTGGCCGACAAGAAAGAGCGCCAGAAGCTCGCACTCGACGAAAAGGCATTGGACTCATGACAACCGCCATCGTGCCGCGGGTCTCCGGCGGCGAAGAGGAACACGGCCACCTCGAGGAATTCCGCACCGACCCGATCGGGCTGATGCAGCGCGTCCGGGATGAATGCGGAGACGTCGGCTGGTTCCAGCTGGTCGACAAGCACGTGATCCTGCTGTCCGGCGCCGGCGCCAACGAATTCTTCTTCCGCTCCGCCGACGAGGACCTCGATCAGGCCGAGGCGTACCCGTTCATGACGCCGATCTTCGGCAAGGGCGTCGTCTTCGACGCCAGCCCCGAGCGGCGCAAGGAGATGCTGCACAACTCGGCGCTGCGGGGCGAACAGATGAAGGGCCACGCCGCCACCATCGAGGGCGAAGTCAAGAAGATGATCGCCAATTGGGGACACCAGGGCGAGATCGAGCTGCTCGACTTCTTCGCCGAGCTGACCATCTACACCTCGACGGCCTGCCTGATCGGGCTGAAGTTCCGCGAGCAGCTCGACCACCGGTTCGCCGAGTACTACCACGAGCTGGAACGCGGCACCGACCCGCTGTGCTACGTCGACCCCTATCTGCCGATCGAGAGCTTCAAACGTCGCGATGAAGCACGCGTGAAACTCGTTGCGCTGGTGCAGGAGATCATGGATTACCGGCTGGCCAATCCGCCGAAGGACAAGTCCGACCGCGACATGCTCGACGTGCTGGTCTCGATCAAGGACGAGGAGGGCGGGCCGCGCTTCTCCGCCGACGAGGTCACCGGGATGTTCATCTCGCTGATGTTCGCGGGGCACCACACCAGCTCGGGCACCTCGGCGTGGACGTTGATCGAGCTGATCCGCCACCCGGACGTCTACGCCGAGGTGCTCGCCGAGCTCGAGGAGCTCTACGCCGATGGCCAGGCGGTGAGTTTCCATGCGCTGCGCTCGATCCCGAAGCTGGACAACGTGGTCAAGGAAACCCTGCGATTGCATCCGCCGCTGATCATCCTGATGCGCGTCGCCAAGGGCGAGTTCGAGGTCGAGGGCTTTCCGATCCACGCCGGCGACTATGTGGCGGCGTCACCGGCGATTTCGAACCGGATTCCCGAGGACTTTCCCGATCCGGACGCTTTCAAGCCCGACCGCTACAACAAGCCCGAGCAGGCCGACATCGTCAACCGATGGACCTGGATCCCGTTCGGCGCGGGGCGGCATCGCTGCGTGGGGGCCGCTTTTGCCCAGATGCAGATCAAGGCAATCTTCTCGGTTCTGTTGCGCGAGTACGAGTTCGAGATGGCCCAGCCGGCCGACAGTTACCATAACGACCATTCCAAGATGGTCGTTCAGCTCGCCCGGCCGGCGAAGGTGCGCTACCGCAAGCGCAACCCGTAAGGAGTGGAAGCCGATGAGCGGATTCAGGATCGAAGCCGATCTGGATTTGTGTCAGGGCCACGCCATGTGCGAGCTGGAGGCGCCCGACTACTTGCGGGTGCCCAAGCGGGGCAAGGTCGAGATCCTCGACCCCGAACCGTCCGAAGACGCCCGCGATGAGGTCGAGCGCGCGGTCGCGATGTGCCCCACGCAAGCGCTGTTCATCAAAGAGAAGGAAGGCTGACCCATGAACTCCAAGGCGTCACATTCACGTGCGGATCTCGAGGCGTGGGTCGACCGCTGGCTGCAGGCCAACAAGGACTGCGAAAAGGCCGGTGACTGGAAGCCGCTGGCCGACTTCTACACCCGGGACGCCACCTACGGCTGGAACATCGGCCCCAAGGAAGACGTGATGTGCGTGGGCGTCGACGAGATCCGCGACATCGCCCTCGGCCTCGAGATGGAGGGCCTGGAGAACTGGGTGTACGAGTACCAGAAGGTGCTCATCGACGAGAAGCAGGGCGAGATCGTCGGCTTCTGGAAGCAGATCGTGAACAAGACCGACGGCACCCAGGACGAGATCTACGGCATCGGCGGCAGCTGGTTTCGCCTCAACGACGACCTGCTCATCGAGTGGCAACGGGACTTCTTCGACTTCGGTCACGTCGCGAAGATGTTCGCGAAGCTGATCGAGTCCGGCGACCTGTCCGCCGGCATGCAGAACCGGATCCAACGCAGCATCGCCGGGGAGAAGCTGCCCGGCTACTACCCGCTCGGGCAGGCGCCCGTCCCGATCTGGTGAAGGGAGCCGGTGGCGGGGCCATGGGACCAACCAAGCATTTGATTTGTCGCACGCGCTATGCTGACGCGACAGGGGTGCCGTGTGGCACTCGTCACCACTGCTGCCAGGCAAGACGGGTCGGGCAGTCTCACTTCAAAGGCGAAATGGGGTCAGGTCCAACGTGAAGACAAAAGGCGCTCTGATCTGGGAGTTCAACCAGCCGTGGTCCATCGAGGAAATCGAGATCGGCGACCCGCAAGCGCATGAGGTCAAGATCCAGATGGAAGCGGCCGGCATGTGCCACTCCGACCACCACCTGGTCACCGGCGGTATCCCGATGGCGGGCTTCCCGGTGCTCGGCGGCCACGAGGGCGCCGGCATCGTCACCGAGGTCGGCCCCGGCGTGGAGGACATCGCCCCCGGCGACCACGTGGTGCTGTCGTTCATCCCGTCCTGCGGGTCCTGCCCGACCTGTCAGGCCGGCCTGCGCAACCTGTGCGACCTGGGCGCCGGGCTGCTGGGCGGCGCCGCGGTGTCCGACGGCACGTTCCGCATCCAGGCCCGCGGCCAGAACGTCTTTCCCATGACGCTGCTGGGCACCTTCTCGCCGTACATGGTGGTGCACCGCAGCTCCGTGGTGAAGATCGACCCCTCGGTGCCGTTCGAGGTGGCCGCGCTCGTCGGCTGCGGCGTCACCACCGGCTACGGGTCGGCCGTCCGCACGGCCGACATCCGGCCGGGTCAAGACGTCGCGATCGTCGGCGTCGGCGGGGTCGGCATGGCCGCGCTGCAGGGCGCCGTCAACGCCGGGGCGCGCTACATCTTCGCGATCGACCCGGTGGAGTGGAAGCGTGACCAGGCCCTGAAGTTCGGCGCCACCCACGTCTACCCGGACATCATGGCCGCGATGGCGGGCATGGCCGAGGTCACCTACGGCCTGATGGCCCACAAGGTGGTGGTCACGGTGGGCGAGCTGCACGGCGCCGACGTCGACAACTACCTGAACATCACCCAAAAGGGCGGCACCTGCGTGCTGACCGCCATCGGCAGCCTGCTGGACACCAACGTGACGCTGAACCTGGCGATGCTGACGCTGATGCAGAAGAACCTGCAGGGCACCATCTTCGGGGGCGGCAATCCGCAGTACGACATCCCGCAGCTGCTGTCGATGTACAAGGCCGGCAAGCTCAACCTGGACGACATGATCACCCGCCAGTACAAGCTCGAGCAGATCAACGACGGCTACCAGGACATGCTGGAAGGCAAGAACATTCGCGGGGTCATCCGCTACACCGACGCCGATCGGTAAGTCCACCGCAGACTCGCCGGTGAGCACCGGCTTCCCACACCTGCTGGCGCCGGGACGAATCGGCGCCATGGCGGTGCGCAACCGGCTCGTCATGTCTCCGATGGAGACCATGTACGGCACCCCCGACGGGTTGCCGTCGGCGCGCACCCGCGACTATTTCGCCGCCCGCGCCGAGGGCGGCGTCGGCCTGATCACGGTGGGCGCCACCGGGGTCGACCATCATCACCCCGAGACACCCGGCGGCCTGCACCTGGCGACCGACGAGGCGGTGGATGCCCACCGGGCGTTGGTTGAGGCGGTTCACGAACACGGCGCCAAGATCCAGCCGCAGATCGTGCACGCCGGGCCCGACGGGCTGGGGCCGGAGATGTTCGGCGTCACCTCCCTGGGGCCGTCGGTGATTCCGTCCTACCTCACCGGGCGGCCGTCGGCCGAGATCAGCAAGCGTCAGCTGTGCGAGGTGTTAGACCTGTTCAAGGCGGCGGTGCGGCGCGCCGCCGAGGCCGGTTACGACGGCATCGAGCTGCATGCCGCGCACGGCTACATGCTGCTGGGATCTTTCCTTGCCCCCCAACGCAACCGGCGCACCGACGACTACCGGGGCGACTCGGCGCGCGGCCGGGTACGGGTGGTGATCGAGGCGCTGGCCGCGATTCGCTCCGAGGTCGGCGACGCCCTGCCGATCACGCTGCGCATCTCCGGCTACGAGCGGGTCGCCGGCGGTCGGCCCATCTACGAAACCGCGCGGCTGGCACCGGAACTCGTGGCCGCCGGGGTGAGCGCGTTCCACGTCAGCGGTGGGGTGATCGACCGGCTGGTCACGGGGATGGTCAACGGCGCCGACGACGGCGACGGGGTCAACGTCGGCGCGGCGGCCGCGGTCAAACAGGTGGTGGACGTGCCGGTGATCGCCGTCGGCCGCCTGCACGACCCGGTCGCCGCAGAACGGGTCCTGGCCGAGGGCCGCGCCGATTTCGTCGCGATGGGACGGCCGCTGCTGGCCGACCCCGAGCTGCCCCGCAAGCTGCGGTCCGGCCGTGCGCACCGGGTGCGCAAGTGCATTTCCTGCGAAAACTGCATCGACGCAATGGAACAACGCTTTTCCGTCGACTGTGCCGTCAACCCCCGCACCGGCAAGGAGCGCGAGCTGGCCGCCCCCCGTGCCGCCCGGGCCAAGCGGGTGGTGGTGGTCGGCGGCGGACCGGCCGGGCTGGAGGCCGCCCGCGTGGCCGCCGAACGAGGACACCGCGTCACACTGTTCGAGCGCGGCGGTCAACTCGGCGGGGCCTTGCGGTGGGCGGCGGTGCTGCACCCGGAGAACCAGCCGTTCCTGCACTACCTGCTTGACGAGATCAAGCTCAGCTCGGCGAATGTCCGCTTGGGTCAGCGTATTTCGGCCGCAGATATCGTGCGGTCGGCACCCGACGCGGTGGTGGTGGCCACCGGCGGGCACGTCGCGGTGCCCGCCATTCCCGGCGCCGACCTGCCGCACGTGCGCACCGGGCCCGCGTTGCGCGAGTTGTTCGCCGGTTGGCGGCAGCGCCTGGTACGTCCCGCCGCGTTCCGGCTCGCTACCCGGGCATGGATGCCGCTCGGCCGGCGCGTCGCGATCATCGGCGCCGACCTGGTCGCCCTCGAACTCGCCGAGTTCCTGGCGAGCCGGGGCCGGCAGGTGTCGATCCTTGAGCCGGGCAAGGACATCGCGCCCGAGGTGGGCAACAAACGCAGGACCGAGCACATGGATCGACTCGACCGGCTCGGCGTCACCGTGCACGTTCGTGCGGGCGTCGACCGGATCACCCCGCGCGAGGTGGTGTTTACCCCCGCCGGCGGCACACCCCGCGGGCTGCCCGCCGACAGCGTCGTCGTCGCCGGGTCGGTCCAACCCGACACCCGCCTGTTCGACAGCCTCATCGCGGCCATGCCCGGCGCCGAGGTGCACGCCGCCGGCGACTGCAGCGGGCTGGGTCTCATCCGCAAAGCCACCGAGGAGGGCGCACGCGCCGCGTGCGCGATCTAGAGATAGAGGAGAGAGAAATGACCGAAACCGCGCAGGCCTCCCCGGCACTGACCGCATCGCAGTCCTCATGGCGTTGCGTGCAGGCGCACGACCGCGAGGGCTGGCTGGCGCTGATGGCCGACGACGTGGTCGTCGAGGACCCGATCGGCAAGTCCGTCACCAATCCGGATGGCACTGGGGTGCGGGGCAAGGACGGCGTCGCCGCCTTCTACGACACCAACATCGCCGCCAATCAGCTGACCATCACCTGCGAGGAAACGTTCCCATCGAGCTCGCCCGACGAGATCGCACATATCCTGGTGCTGCACAGCAGATTTGAGGGCGGGGTCACCAGCAAGGTGCGCGGGGTGTTCACCTACAAGGTCAACGACGCGGGGCTGATCACCAACATGCGCGGCTACTGGAACCTCGACATGATGGAGTTCGGCCAGGAGGGGTGAGGCCCGTTCAGCCGATGAGGCCGAGCCCGGTGAGGTTGCCCTGCATGGCCCGGCGGTCCGTCAGCACCATGGTCGGGGTCTGCAGCGGATCGCTGAGGATGGTGAGCGATTTCGGTTGCTGCCACAGCAGCGCCCCGTTGCCGGCGTCGACGACGCCGTAGGCGAACAGGTCGAGCGGCGTGGTGCGGTCGACCCCGACGCGGGTGATGGTGTAGAGCAGTCCGTCCGCGGCGGAGAGGTGCGGCAGCGCCGCGCTGCGAACCTTGTTCTCCCACACCGTATGGCAGCCCGGGTTGTCGACGTCCACCCTCGTCATGCCGCCGACGAACGGCGCCGTTGCGGGGACGGCGGGAGGCGCGCCCGCCGGCACCGCGGGGTAGGGGTAGCCGTAGGTGCTGGACACGAACACCGAGTTGCCGAGCCCGATCGGGGCGTTCTCGCTGCCCGGACCGCCTTGCGTCAAAACCGTTTGCTGGCAGATCAAATGGCCCGTGCCGGACTGGTAGATCAGCGCGTGCACCTGGGGGCTGGCGTTGTCGACGATGGTCACGTAGTCGGCGCCGGTCACCGGACCGAAGTACACGGGGGTCGAGCCGGTCCCCCAGCTCAGCTGCCCCGGCTTGCGGGCGGGGCCGCGGTCATAGGCGGCCCGCCAAAGGATTTGGGGGTTGCCGGCGATGTCGAGGTTCAGCTCGTAGAGGGCGAACGTGGTGGCCACCGCGACCCGGCCGCTTGGCGCCGACGAGATGCTGTTGGCCACCTGTTCTCCCGCGGGCAGCTGCACGGTGGCGGTGCCGCCGCCCGCCTTGGCCACACCCACGACGCCGTTACCGGTGGCGAACCAGACGTTGCCCGCATAGTCGGGAACCAGGCCCACCGAGTTGTCGCCGGCCGGGATCGCACCGGACAGGTCGGTGGACTCGGTGACGATCAGCTTCCAGCACCCCAGCGGTCCCTCCTTGACGTGTGCGATGCGCAGCAGGTGGTTGGTCCCGTCGATCATCACCACCTGGTTGTTGTTGTCCAGGTAGGCGTACACGCCGCCGAGCAGGCTGCCCTTGGCGACTTGAAGTTTGGCCAACGGCACGAAGATTGGGACGCGACCGCCCGCATCGATCAAAAAGATCGTCGGGGTCTGCGTGAGGTCGCTGGTGCACAGCGCCAACACCAGGCCGTCGGTGCCCTGCATGATCGTCGGGCAGGCCGCCAGCAGCGGGTAGCCGAAGATCGCGTTGAGGTGCGCGCCGGGGCCGGGAAGCGGCCCGGCGTCGGACGATTCGGCGTCGTTGTGCAGCGACGCCAGACCCAGCGGTGCCATGAACGGGTTGGGCGGTGCGAACGGCCCCCACGCATCGGCCGCCCGCGCGTCGGCGCCCGCTGCGAGGGCGGGGGCAAAGGACACCGCGCACGCGGTCAGCAATGCCACGGGAAACCGCACAGAGGTCTCCTCCCGTGAAGTGCGTACAGTGATTTTCCCGGGGGCGCAGAACGAATCCGCAACGCTGCGCTAACGATTCGGCTTCGAGGCGGCGTGGCAACACCCGTGGCGAGTTGGCTAGCGGCGCGTGAAGATCTGATGCGTGACGCCGCTGGGGCTGCTCACCGATTCCACCGCGAATCGCTGCTCGAGGCCCTCCAATCCGTCCCACAGTCGCTCGCCGCGCCCCAGGATGATCGGTACGACGGTGATATGCAGATGGTCGACGAGGTCGGCGGCGAGGAACTGGCGAACGGTCGATGGTCCACCACCGATACGAATGTCGCTGTCTCCGGCTGCCTTTCGCGCTGCGGCGAGGGATTCCGCGGGGCTGGCATCGATGAAGTGGAAGGTGGTGCCGCCATCCATTTCGATCGAGGGTCGTGGGTGGTGGGTCAGCACGAAGACCGGCGTGTGAAACGGCGGCTCGGCGCCCCACCAGCCTTTCCATTCCGGCCCGCCTGCTTGGCCGCTCCATGGGCCGCGCTGCGGCCCGAACTTGCCGCGTCCCATGATCTCGGCGCCGATGCCCGGCGCCCACCTGGCGGCCAGGGCGTCGTCGAGGCCCGTCGTGCCCCCCGCCTCGCCGTGCATCGCGCGGAAGGTCCGGGTCGCGAAGAACCATTCGTGCAACCGGCCTCCGGCGTGCCCGAACGGCGCCTCCAGGCTTTGTCCGATGCCCGTGGCGAAACCGTCGAGGGAGACCGAAAAGTTGTGCACGCGCACCTGTGACATGACGAAATCTCGTTCCTTGGTTGTGGGGTCCTATCCGGACTGACCATCAACACCCGTGAAACTCATCGATCGGTGGCCGAACATATGCTGGGGCCCATGGCTTCGATCTTCACCAAGATCATCAACCGCGAACTGCCCGGCCGTTTCGTCTATGAGGACGACGACATCGTCGCGTTCCTGACGATCGAGCCGATGACCCAGGGCCACACGCTGGTGGTGCCGCGCGCCGAGATCGACCAGTGGCAGGACGTCGACGGCGCGGTGTTCGCCCGCGTGATGGCGGTCAGCCAGCTGATCGGCAAGGCCGTGTGCAAGGCGTTCAAAACCGAGCGCTGCGGCATGATCATTGCCGGCCTCGAGGTGCCCCATCTGCACGTCCACGTCTTCCCCACCCGCAGCCTGAGCGACTTCGGGTTTGCCAACGTCGACCGCAACCCGTCGCAGGAGTCGCTCGACGACGCCCAGACCAGGATCAAGGCGGCGTTGGCTCAGCTGGCGTGAGCCGGCTCCTGCGCGGTGACATCGCTGACGCGGGGCAGCGTGACGCGGAAGCAGCATCCCTCCCCGGGGGAGGTCAGCACGCTGACGTCGCCGCCGTGCGCGCGCACCAACGAGTCGACGATGGACAGCCCCAGTCCGGTGCCGCCGCTGGCCCGCGCCCGCGACGAATCGGTGCGGTAGAACCGTTCGAACACCCGCGACGCGTCCTGCTGACTCATGCCGGGGCCCTTGTCGGCCACTTCCAGCACCGCGTCGTCGCCCTCGGTGCCGACGCGCACGGTGACGTCGGCGCTTTCCGGGGTGTGCTGCAGGGCGTTGGCGACCAGGTTGCTGAGCACCTGACGAATCCGGGGTTCGTCGCCGAGCACCTCCGGGGTGCCAGGGCCGTCGAGGACCTCCATGGTGATCGTGCGGTTGGGGTCGATCGCCTGCGCGTCGTGGACGGCGTCGCTGGCCAGCGCCAGCAGGTCGACCCGGTGGTGTTCGAGCGGTCGTTGCACGTCCAGCCGGGCCAACAGCAGCAGGTCGTCCACCAGCAGGCCCATCCGGCTGGCTTCGCTTTCGATCCGCGCCAACAGCATCGACACGTCGCGGGCCGCGCCCTGCCGATACAGTTCCGCGAAGCCGCGGATGGTCGTCAGCGGCGTGCGCAATTCGTGGCTGGCGTCGGTGATGAACCGCCGCATCCGGTCCTCGGAACGGCGGGCCTTTTCGGCCGACGACTCCGAGGAGGCCAGCGCCTGCTGGATCTGGGTGAGCATCCCGTTGAGCGCCAACGAAAGTCGGCCCACCTCGGTTCGCGGATCACGCTCGGGCACGAGGCGATCGCGCTGGCCGGCGGCGATCGCCGCGGCCGTGTGCTCCACCTCGACCAGCGGGCGCAGGCTGCGGTGCACCACCGCGAAACTGGCGATCCCGACGACCACCAGCACCGCGACCCCGATGCCGAACTGCAGCCAGACCAGGGAGCTCAGCGTGTGCTGGACGTCGGACAGGTCGATGGCGACCGTCGTCAGGCCGTGCGGTCCGCGCACCGACACCGCACGCCATTGAATATCGGAGCCGTTGATCGAGGGCAGCGTCGTCGGGCTCGGGCCCACGTTGTTGTCGGGTGGCAGCGCCGGTTCGGCGTTGCGGTCGTTGATGGCGGTGAACGGCGTGCCGTCGGTGCCGATGCCCCGCACGTAGAACTTCGAGGGCGGCCGGCCGGGGTCGGGGCCTTCGTACGGCGGCGGCGATTGGCGCCGCGGGGCCTGTGCCCAACCACGGGAGGCCTCGAGCAGCGTCTGGTCGATCCGGCCGATCAGGACGTGGCGCAGGATCGAGGTGACGGCGAAACCCGAGACGGCCAGCCCGCAGCCCACCAACAGCAGCGTGGCGGCCACCAAACCCACCCGCAGTGGCACTCCGCGTCGAACCTTGTTGGCCATGCCCATATTCTTCGCTTCCGCGCTCAGCGCGGCTCCCGCAGGACATAGCCGACGCCGCGCAGGGTGTGCAACAGCCGCTTCTCACCGGTGTCGATCTTGCGCCGCAGATACGACACGTAGGACTCCACGACGTTGACGTCACCCCCGAAGTCGTAGCGCCAGACGTGGTCGAGGATCTTCGGCTTGCTCAGCACGGTGCCCGCGTTGATCACGAAGTAGCGCAGCAGGGTGAACTCGGTCGGCGACAGCGACACCGGTTCGCCGGCCTTCCACACCTCGTGGGTCTCCTCGTCGAGCTCGATGTCGGCGAAGCTCAGCCGGGCGTTGCGAGGCTCGGCCCCGCCCTTGCCGGCGCGCCGCAGGATGACCCGCAGCCGGGCGACGACCTCCTCGAGGCTGAACGGTTTGGTCACGTAGTCGTCGCCGCCCAGCGTCAGGCCGGCGATCTTGTCCTGCAGGGAGTCGCGGGCGGTCAAAAACAGCGCCGGGGCGTCGATGCCGTCGGCGCGCAGCCGGCGCAGCACCCCGAAGCCGTCCATGCCGGGCATCATCACGTCGAGGATCACCGCGTCGGGCCGCGCGTCACGGGCGCGATCCAGCGCCTGGGCCCCGTTGGTTGCGGTGTAGACCTCAAACCCCTGGAACTTGAGGCTGACTGAGAGCAGTTCGACGATGTTGGCCTCGTCGTCGACTACGAGTACGCGAGCCTCCGGTTTGGTTTCGATTGAGGTTGGCGCTGTCATGAGGTAATTCCGTCCCTTTGTTTGAACGTTGCCTTTCCGATTATTGTGCGATTCCTGAAAGCTCGGTGCCAGTCGTCTGCTAACAGTCTGCCAGGAATCATCGCATGACCTTGGAATGATGCGGATTTACCTGCCGTGTCGCGAATAGACTCTGATGGCATGAACTTCGCCAAAGACATCGTGTCGCTTGCGACCGCCCCCGCGCGAGCCGGGCTCGCCGCCGCCGACGCGAGCTTGACCGTCGCCGCCGCGGCGGTGGGCGTGGCGAAGCGCGCGCTGGGCGAGGCGGGCAGTGACGCCAGGACCAACGCGATGGCCTCCATGTTCGGGCTGGACGACGCGATCACCCGCGCCAACCGGTTGGCCCGGCTGCTCGACGATGACGCGCCGCTGGGTCGCGCCGTGGCGCCCGACGGGCCGCTCGACCGACTCCTACGCCCGGGCGGGGTGGTGGACATGCTGACGTCGGAGGGCGGCGTGCTCGACCGGCTGACCGCCGAGGGCGGCGCGCTGCAGCGCGCCCTGCAACCCGGCGGGCTGGCCGACCAGCTGCTCGACGAGGACGGGTTGGTCGAGCGGGTGTTGTCGGAGGACGGTCTGGCGGACCGGCTGCTTTCCGAGGGCGGGCTGATCGACAAGCTGACGGCCAAGCGCGGTCCGCTGGACCAGCTCGCCGACGTCGCCGACACGCTGGCGCGGCTGACCCCCGGGATGGAAGCGCTGGAGCCGGCGATTGCCACCCTGCAGGACGCCGTCATCGGGCTCACCATGGTGGTCAACCCGTTGAGCAACATCGCCGACCGGATTCCGTTCCCCGGCCGCCGCCCCGGAAGGCGTACGTCGCCGCGGTCGGTGCGCTCCACGCGCATCATCGAAGGCGAGGAGTGAGCGGCTAGGCTGGCACCCTGATTTACCCGGCCTCCTTAGCTCAGTGGTAGAGCACTCGCCTTGGTAAACGGGCGGGCCGAACGTTAGTTGGATGCTCAGGCGGCTGGAGCGTCAATAGGACTTGCCGTCGGCGTACCGCAGTCGCCGGTGGTAGCGACCGCTGCCGCGATTCCTCGCTTTGTACGTCGGCAGCTGGCTGTCGCAGTTGGGACAAATGAGCCGCAGATTCTCACGGCGACTGTTGTTTGCGTCCCCATTGATGTGGTCGACGATCAGCGCCAGGGTCACGCCGTTCCACTTGTCCTCGATCCCGCAGATCGCACAACGACCCCCCTGCTGCTCATAGAGGTAGTCCCGGACGTAGTGGCCCTGGTAGGACGTGCGACCACAGACTCCGGTCTCGAGCCAGGCCTCCAAAAGCAAGCGTCGGCGGTGTGACTGCTGGCATGCATTGGTGCAGAACACCTTTAGCCGATGGCCTTCGAAAACGACTCCGCACCCGAGACAGGCCATTGACATAAGGACAGACGCTATCCCTCAATGCCGACATGAATGGAGCCGCGTGAGAGACTCGAACTCTCGACATCCGCTTTACAAGAGCGACGCTCTACCAACTGAGCTAACGCGGCCGGGGCCGGCTCAATGAGCCATGAGGATTCTACGACGGGGTGGTTCCGTCGGAGCTGCGCGCCGACCCAAGCCGGCGGATGTGCTGGCCGGCAGCGCGGTCGTGTCGTCATGCCGGGCCGAAACTCGCGGAAGGAGCGCCTGGTGAGCGAGCGGTCGTCAGCTCAATCCTGACAGGGGGCTCCGACGCTGCGCCCGTCGCGACGATCAACAAAGACGGCACAGTGACACTCGCCTTCCCGCAACCCACGTCCGCTAACGGGGCCTTCACCACAGGGCGGCGGGACCCTGGACGGTCGGACCGTTCGTCACAGGTGCAAGCGGCAACGTCGCGGCGAAGATCACCGACTTGGGTGGGGGCACGTGGGGGCCGTGGACCGTTGAATGCAACACGCAATACGAAGGCATCGAAGCGACCTCTTTACCGTCGAACACGATGGCCGCGCAACAGTCCGACGGCTAGCTTTTCATGCACAACGTGTGCGGTTCCGGATCGAAGCAAATCGGTGTTCCATACGGGCATTTCGGCAACTCGATCTGCGCTCGCCCCCATCCCCTCTTGACGAGGTGGCGTGACAAGAACCTCGCCGCCCCCACCGCGCGGGGATGGTTCTCGTGTTCTTCGCCATCCCACGCAGCATTAGCGAGGAAAGCTTCGTAAATGTCGCCGGCGAGGGCTTCGATGAGCGCCTTGACCTCGGGCGGTGTACTCATGGGCGCCCCTGTCTGCTCATTGGTAGGGAAACCACTTCGAGGTTCCGCAATGCGCGCCCCCGACCTTCTTGCGCAACGTCGTCATGCCGCCAGTCATGGCGCCTAGATAAACATCGCAGCTTCACGGGCCCTCGTTTTACATGCTCAACCTTAGAGGACGCTTAACATGTTTCAGTCTGAAATAGATTGCGCTCCTAGACAGCTCACTGCTCAACTCGCGGATGCCCGCGAAGGCACCTGCCCGTTGCAACCAACAACTGGATTTGAGCCCATCTAATTAGAAAGGGCCGTCGTCGGGTGCCGGTTCAACATCGCCCATGACCGGCGACGTGTGCTTGCGCCGTACCCGCTGGCCGATATGCTGCTCCGGCTGGCGGATGAACAGACCTAAAGGCCGTTGTGGTCGTCGGACATCCTGGCCGAGACACGCAGAACCATGGTGGAGAAGCGGACAAAGCCGATCGGCGTCTAACACTGATGCAGGAAAATTTCGTTGACGCCGAGATCACGGGCTACCGGGACCTAATTCCTGTGATGAAGAACAACGAGGACAGACACGTCCTCGCTGCCGCCGTACGAGAGACGGCCGAAGTGATCGTCACGTTCGATAGATGCGGATTCCCGGATGAAGCGCTCAAGGAGTACAGCATCCAGGGTGGAAGGCCGGCAACGCTGACACCTGGCGGGCCGGCAAGTGTTTAGATGCGCAGCACGGGGGCCAGGGCTGACAGCGGGATGTGCGCTTTTACGCTGCCCCCGTCCATGAACCACTGCAGGGCTCCCGGCGCGAAGTTGATCGGCTCGTCGTGCGCCACCGGGTAGTCGGGCATGTAGAGAATCAGCTCATTGGGGGTCAGCGCCCAGGCTTTGTATGCGCCCGAGTAGACCTTGTCGGGAGTCCAGCGGTCGAAGACGAACGGGTAGCTGCCCGGATCGTGGGGTGGCGGGGCCTGGTCGAGCGCGGTTTGGATGAACGGCGCACCCAGCGGGGGGATGGCGGTGAGGGGATCTGCCGTGGTGAGGTCCGACAGCTGTAGTCGCCTGCCTCGTGCCATGTCGAACGTGAACGTGCGGTAGGCATTGTTGGGCTTGGGCCCGTCGGCGTGGTAATCCTCGTGGAACACCACGCTGAGCAGGCTGCCGTGCTGGAACACTTGATAATTTTCCTCGCCGAAGCTGTCCGCGACCATGTGGGCTCCGGCGGTCCTCCAATTGTTGACGAGGGTGCGCAGATAATCGCGCACCACCGGACCCGTGGTCGGGTTGTCGACGAGGTCGTCCGGCACAGCGACCTTGATGTCGCGCAGGGCATTGCGTTCGGAGGTCACCGAGGTGTGGCAATACAGGCCGTCCCAGTTTCCACCGAGCTCGCCGCAAAATGACTGCGCGGATGCGTGCGCTGCACCCGCATCGAGAACGGTTGTCGCCGCGACCAATACCGATGTTGCGATGACTTTTGCGATCAGCATCCTTGCTCCGAACGATTAGAGCAGCTGGACTTTGCTTGCCCGCCAGCGGCCGTCGACCTTCTCCATGGTCATCTTGATTCTGCTGCGGTCGATGCGCGGATCGGGCGCAGCCATGTTGGTCACGGTCTGGTCGACAAAGACCAGCACCACAACCTTATTCGGGGATTCGGAGGCGATCGCCGAGTCCACCACCACCCCGTGCGCGGTCGCCTTGTTGTCGATTAGCAGCTGTCGAAGCTGCACGCTGGACTGGGTGTACATGTCCTTGAACTCGCCGGTTGCGCCATCGAGGACCTGACGGAAGTTCTGGTCGACGTTGTTGGAATCGATGCTGGTCAGCACCTCGGCGTACTTGACCGCCGCTTGTTGGGCCTGCTGGCCGGCCAGTTCCACCTGGTGCTCTTGCCACTGTTTCCATCCGAGGAAGCCGGAAATCGCAAGAGACGCAACGAGTAACACCGGCAGTATGCTGCGACGAAGGTATTGCCCCCATGGCCGTCGCCTCCAGCTTCTGGGTTCGTCCGCCCCGAGAAGCGTTTTCTGTTCACCGGAGTCGTCGGTCCCGCCCAAGGGGTAGTCCTTGGCCGCACCGTTGTCTTCGGCTTCGGCCGTTTCCTCGACGGCTTCCTCTTGCGCTTCGGCGTCTTCAACATCGCTGTCTTCAGCCCCGATGTCTTCGATTGTGGTTTCCGACTTTTCGTCCTCGGTATCGGTTGTCACGGCCATAATCATCTCCTTGTGCTGGGCTGGGTCGGTCTCAGTGCGGCGGTTCGATCGGCAGGGCCGGGCCGCCGTAGGGAGTCGGAATCGTGAAGCGGCCCCGCGGTGTTGGATCTGTTCTGCGTCCCAGATCCGCGCCAGGTGGCGGTCCTGCGGTGTCGTCGCCTCCGGGCCGTGGCGCGTTCTTGGCCGCACGGATACCGACTCCGGGATCGTCGTCGCGGCAGTAGGTGTACATGAACGGCTCGTAGTAGTCGGCGGAAGAAGGCGGATGCGACGGCGTGCCGTAGTCGCAGACATATCGCGGGTAGAGACTCGCCGTCGCCCAGACGCCATGGTCGTGGAACGAACTTGCCATGGCGTCCAGCACCGAACCACGGTAGTCGGGGAACAGCGCGTTGAGCGCGGGCACGCGCAAGTAGAGCAGCTGCGACATGGTGGCCATGCTGCCCAGCAACTGCACCATGGTGTCGGAATTGTCGGCGAAAAGGTTGTCGACGGCCGAAAGTGTTTGGGGTGTCTGCCCGGTTAAACGCCGGTAGCCGCTTTGCATTCCGGCGACGCCGGCCAGCGTTCGGTTGAGTTCGGTGGTGGTGGCGGCGAGGCCGGCATTCTTGTCGCTCGCCAGGGTGAGCACTATGCGGCTGGTCTTGAGGATGCTGGTTGTTTGGGGTAGCACCGAATCGAGCGTCGATAGCAGGAACGTGCCGCCGTCGATGATGGCAGCCAACTTCCCGGGTCCCTCCTTGCTGAGGCTGAGTTCCTTCTTGATCGACTCGACCTTGTGTGGATCGACCTGTGCCAGCATTCCGTCGGCGTCGCCGAGCAACTGCGCCAAGCTGACCGGGACGCTAGTACGGTCGAGCGCGAGGACGCTGCCGTCGTGCAGATAAGGCCCCGCGTCGGATTCGGCTTCGAAATTGATGTATTGCTCGCCTGCGGGCGATAGCGCCGACACGTGCGCGACGCTGCTCGCCGGTATCCGCACGCTTGACGTGATGTTGGCGACGGCATCCACGCCCCTGCCGGTGATCTGCAGCGACTCGACACGTCCGATTCGCACACCGCGCAGGGAGACATCCTGATGGGGCAGCAAGCCGCCGGATTCCGGCAACTGCACGGTGACCCTGTAGGACGATGCGAACGGCGTCACTCGCAACCCGCCGACGAGCAGGTAAGCGGTCGCCACGATCAAGGTGAGCACCAATCCCGCTACCGACAGCCAAATCTGTTGCCGGTGGCCTGCCCGCACTACTCGGACCACGACATCGGCGAGGCCGGCGACTGCTCGGGTCATCGCTGGGGCTCCGGCGGCGGGCTCGGTGCAGGCGGGGGAGGACCGGGGACGATATCGATCTGGCCGGGGATGATGGGGTCCGGTATGACGGGAACCTGCGGGGAGTTCGGGCCTCGGCCGACCACACGTTCCTGCAGACGCCACAGGGTGTATTTGAAGGTGCCGATGAGCTGGTTCCAGTTGTATCGGTGCGGTCCATGCAGGCCTATGTCGCCGGGGAATCCGATGTCGGGGATCGATCCGAGCGCCAGTTTGTCCACGCTGACGTGCACCGAAATCGAGTTCCCCGCTGTGGTTTTGACCATCGGGCCGATTAGCCGGTTCAAGGCCAGCAGACTCGTGTCCGGACTTACTGCAACGTCGTTGGCGGCCCTGGCGATCGTGTTCAGGTCGCGGATCAAGCTGCGGCCGCTGGTGTCGGTTCCTCCGATCGACGGGAACCTGCCCAGCAACCGAGCGGTATCACCGGCTTGCTTGACCAGGTCCGAGAGCTCAGTGGTGTTGGCGGACAGAGCCGAGGTGGCGGGGCTGGCCGCCCCCATCAGTTCGGTGATGGCGTGGTTCTTGATGTCGAGTTGCCTTGAAAGGCCGGATAGTTCGGTCAGTGCGGACGAGATCTGGTCGGACCGGGAGTTGAGCGTCCCGACCAGCTGGTCGGACTTGCGGATCAGGTCTCCGAACGCCTGGCCCTGGTTGCCGGTCGCCCTCCCGAAACCGTTGATGATGTTGGTGAAGTTGCGCACCGCGCCGCCGTTGACCAGGATCGCGGCCGAGCTGAGCACCGATTCAACGGTCGCGGCTGCCGCTGTCGAACCCAGACCGATGGTGTCGCCGTTCTTCAACACCGGCGTGTTCGGGTCAGCCGGCGCGGGCGGCCGAAGCGACACGAACACGTCGCCAAGTGGTGTTGCCGTACGCAATTCGGCGGTACTTCCGCGTGGCAGTTGTACGTCATCGCGAATGCGCAGGGTGGTGACCGCCGTGTAGTTGCGGGCAACCATAGATTCGACCTGGCCGACGTCCGCACCGGCCAGTTTCACCTTCGCTTTCATAGGTAGGTTGAGCGCGTTGGAGAATACCGCGGTCAGCGTGTAGCCGCCCGAACCGAGGCCGGGGGCCGGAAGGGGCAAGCTGGCAAGGCCATTCGTGGCACATCCGGAGCTGACGATTGCGGCGGCTACGATCGTCGCCGCGGTCTTCCTGGCCTTCGCCCGCCTGGTCATCATTCCTGCCCCATCGCAGACAAGCCGTCCAGCACGTACGTCAACCCGAAATCCGGGCCGAAGTCCTGAAGCGTCCCGGTACCGCATCCGAGTTGTCGAAGGCCCATCAAGTTGCAGATCTCCTTGGTGTACTGGCTGTCGAAGACCATTCGGTCCGTGAGGAAGCGCGCACGCACGCTTCCGTTGGCCCGATCGATCATGTTGTAGGCGTTGTCGGCCACGAGTGGGCCGAGGTCCAGAAGTTCGGCGAGGCCGCGGCGCTCGTCGGTCACCGTCTGCAGAATGTTGTTGCCGTTGGGCAGGGCGTGCTTGATGCTGTCGCGATTGGCGTCGAGGAGGTCGCCGGCCTGCTGGACCAGTTGCTGAAGCTTCTTCCCTGTGTCGCCGCTGCCAAAATCCTCGTCTGCCATGACTTGGCTGACTTGGTGGAGAGTGGAGGCGAATTCGCGCAGCTTTGCGTCATTGGCGGCCACGGCGTCGAACAGCGTGCTGATGTTTTTGACGATGGTGCTGATCTGCTCGCGCGTCTGGGCGCCACCGTCGCTGCTGAGCCGCAACGCCTTGGAAAGTTCATCGAGCGCAGCTTTGATCTTGCCGCCGTTGCCGTCGACTACCTCGGCGCCGCTGTTGAGAACGTCAGCGACGGGCCCGCCGCCATGGCCGTCTCCCTCAAGTGATTTGGTCACCTTGTCGAGAACGCTGAGCACGCGGCTGAACTCGACTGGTGTCTTGGTTCGGGTCAAGCCGATCGTGTCGTGGTTCTCCAAGGCAGGACCGCCGTGGTACGGCGGGGTGAGCTCGATCTGCCGGTCGGTGAGGATGGACGTCGACACAGTGACGGCCTGAGCGTCCGCGGGAACCTTGACGTTGCGGTCGACCGTGAACTGGACCTCGACATAGCCTCCCCTGGGGATGATCTTGGTGATTTTGCCTACCGGCATGCCTAAAACGGCTACGACGTTGCCTTCGTACAATCCTGAGGCGCTGTCGAATTGCGCGGTGACGGTGATTGGGTCGTCCCCGGTGCCCAGGTACCACCACCCGACGCCGATCGCCGTGAGCGCTGCGATGACGGCGGTGATGACCGTGGTCTTGAGCCTGCCCGTGAGCCTGGTCACTTGCAATCCTTGAAGTATTGGATCATGCCAAACTGTTTGGCGCGGCCGCTGATCGCGCACATCCATGAGTCGATGGCGGGGATGTTGGGGGCGTTGAAGTTGATCGCGTTGCCGTCACCGGTGAGGTTGGCCGCCTCGCGGAAGAAGATCGGGGTAACTTGCAGGAGGTTGCGCAGCAGGTCGTCGTGTTTACCAATCAGGGTGGTGAAGTCGCGCATGTCGTTGAGCAGCGAGTCAAGACCCGAACGATCGTTGACCACGAGCTGGCTCATGTTGTCGACAAGGCTGGTCAGTGATCGCATCATCGCGTGGAAAACGGCTCGCCGCGCCACGAATTGACTCAGCAAGTCTTGCCCTTGGTCGACCAGATTGCCGATGCCTGCTTGCTGGCGCCGCAGCGTGTTGGTCACCTGTTCAGTGCTTCGCAGGAGCTGGCCCAGTTGGTCGCGTCGCACGGCGATGACCGAGGAGAGCGAGTTGATGTTTGCGATCGCCTGCGGCACGACCGAGGGCAGGCCCTCGAGTTGCTTGCCCAGCACCGCTAGGGATTGCGCAAATCTGTCGGAGTCGACCTGCTCGAAAGTTGTCGTGGCGTCCCGCAATGCGGCTTGAAGATCGTAGGGAACTTCGGTGTGTGACAAATCGAACGTGTTGTTGGGCAGGGACGCCGGGCCGTTGGGCTCCACGGAGAGGTAACGCGAACCCAGGATGGTAGTCACTTTGATCTTCGCCTTGGAGTCCTTGCCCAGCACGACATTTCCGCGAATCTTCAGGCCCGCCTCGACATGGTCGCCGACGAGTTTCATGCTGGTGACGTTGCCGACGGGGATGCCCGCGACCACGATCGGGTTACCGTCTCGCAGCGAGGCAGCCTGCAGAAACTCCGCGGTATAATGCCGATACCCGGCGCCGAGTGCGTGAACCAACAACATGGTGCCGATCAGCACCGCCACCACCGCGACCGCGATAGACCCAAGCCACATCTTGTTGTAGCTCTCGAGCGGACGTTTCCTCATACTCGTAAGTCGGAGCCATACGGACGAATCAGCCATCTGCTGTGCTCCGACATCTCGGGCTGTGCCACGCCTTGTTTCCGGGTGTGGCGGCATTGATGATGATCGGCACGATGTCGTTGAAGCCGGGGTAGAACGCCATGAAGTTCACGTCGCACACGTAGGCGTTGCCGTAGGCGCCCTGGTCGCCGACTCTGGCGAGCCCCTTGAGCAGCAGCGGCATGTTGTCGCCGAAGTAGGCCAGCTGGGGTTCGATATCCATTAAGTGTCTGGTGGCACCCGGCTTACGATCGATGAATTCGCGAAGCGCCGGATACACGTCCGCGGCCGAGGCCGACAGCCGGCCCATCACCCGGGCCAGCGTGCCGACCGAGGCCTGCAACTCGGGACGACGCTGATCGAGCTTGGAAACCACGTCACGGGCCTGTGTGATGACACCGTCGAGGTTGTCGTTCTGCTGCGCAAGGTTGCCAACCACCTTGTTCAGGTTGGTGATCACGTCGCCGAGCGCCTGATCCCTTCCGGCGAATGTCTCTGTCAGCGTGGATGTCTGGCTGATCAACGCGGCAAGAGAGGACGTATCGCCCTGCAGCGACTGGATGATGCCCTTGGTGAGGTTGTCGGCATCCTGTGGATTCAACAGACTGAACAGCGGCTCGTAGCCGTTGAGTAGCGCGGTGACGTCGAAGGATGGTTCCGTGCGCTCCAACGGGATGACACTCCCGGGCGCAAGCGCATCTTGATTGCCTTCCTTGTCCAAAGACAGGCCGAGGTAACGCTGCCCGACGATGTTCTGGTACGTCACGGAGGCGAGCGTGTTCCCGTAGAGGCGTTGTTGCTGCTGCACCACGAACGTGACCTTCGCGAGTTTCCCGTCGAGTTCGATCTTTTCGACCCGTCCCACGCGCACCCCGGCCATCCGGACGTCGTCACCCTCTCGAAGTCCGTAGACGTCGGTGAATACCGCCGAGTATGAGTTCGTCTTCCCGGCCACGTCGCGCCGTAGGCTGACGTACACGAGCCAGGTGAGCGTCAGCGCGACGATCATGAACAGGGCGAGGCCGATCAGCGGCCCCCGGAATTTCATGTGGGTCCCCCGCCTGGTGGTGGATGAACAACGGAAACCGTTGTCCCGCGCGCGACCGGACCCAGCAGGAGCTGAGTGGCGTCAGACGCGGTTTGGCCGGTGATCACGCTCAACATATTTCGTTCTTGTTGGCTGCCAACCGGCCCGACGTTGCCGCCGAAGGACGTCCGGAATGAAGACTGCGGAATCCACGGCGCCTTCGGTGCCGTCGGTGCAACCCAGGGGGCCTCCAGCGGGGGTGAGGCGGGCGCGGGCAACCCCGGCGATGGGTTATCGGGATTGGCGCTTCCCGGCACCGGTGGCGACGGCGTCAGCCATGCGGGGAGAGGGGGATTGGGATCGGCAAGATTGGGATTCGGGTTGATCAGCGGCGGCCCGACGGCGACGAGGTTGCCGTCCGGGCCGATAACCGTCCCCGGCGGCGGTGCCAGATCCCTGGGCGGCTGATAGTTCTGCGGCAGCAGCACTTCCGGCAGATCAGGCCGTACTGGGACCAGCGGTGCGGTGAAACAGCTGGGTGCCTTCAGCTCGCCGTAGTGGGGGCAGTCGGCACGTGTGTAGTCGTAGTTTGGCGTGAACGACAGTGTCGTTCGCATATTGCCGACATTCTTGTCCGGCATCCAGACTTCCTCCATGAATCTGTTGGCCAGGTTGTCCAGCTTGGTAACCCCCGGCACGAAGTTGTTGGATTTCTGCGCCAGCACTCCCAGCACCGGCGTCAAGTCGGTCGTGATCCCGATGAGCTGATCGATGTGGTTGGCGAATGATTCACGAGTGGTGCCCACGGTGCGATCGGCGCCGTCGATCAACGTGGCCAACTGCGCGCGTGTCTCCGCAAAGGTTCGCATCGGTGCGACGGCCTGATGCAGGGCGTCAACAAGATCAGGCGCGGTATCCTGCAGGCCCCGGGTCGCGTCGACGAGCGCGGATATTGTCGACGCGCCAGAATCGGTGCTGACGATTGAATTGAGCTGGTCGAGAAGACGATTCAGTTGCGTTCCATCGTTCAGCAGTGCGATCCGACGATGGTCGGTGGCGGCAGCCAGGGCTGCCAAGATCCCTAAGGACCGGTCTTCTCGCCCGCGCCCCGCCGCGGCGAGCAGGTCCCGCAGCTTGCTGATCGTGGTTTGGAACAGCACCGTCGGCAGCCGGGTGTCCTCGGGAATGTGGGCGCCGGAGTGCATCGTTGCGCCCGGTCCTCCAGAACCGACGCCCACCAGCTGCACCGACGAAACCGCGAAGACGTTGCTGGGTACCACCCGTGCGGTCACGCTGGCCGGAATCGACTGCGCGTACTCGGGTTTGAGGTCAATCTGGACGTAGTTGGGTTTTCCCTTGGCGGCAGGAACGACACCGTCAACCGTTCCGACCAACACGCCGCGATACTTGACGTCGGACCTTTCCGGGAGGCCGTCGCCTACGTTGACCAGATCGGCGACCACGCGGACGTAGTCGTTCAGCCGACCCGTCGATTTCGCCAACATACCCACAGTGAGCAGCACCGCGACGACCACAACCGCCATTCCGATACCGAGCAGCTGTCGATCCGATGGGCCACGTCCGTCCAGCTCAAAGGAATTGGGCTTAGCCATCTGCCTAACCACCGAACCTCGCACCGGCGTCGGCGCCCCACAATGCCATGGTGAGCAGCATGTTCACCATGATCACGACGGTGATGCTGGCCCGCATACCGTGTCCCGCGGCAACACCTACCCCCTCGGGGCCGCCGCTTGCGTAGAACCCGTAGTAGCACTGAATCGTGGAGGTGATCCAGACGAAGACGGCGGCCTTGAATAACGAATAGACAATGTCTTTTCCGGCCAGCATCAACGAGAAGTAGTGCAGGTAGGACCCGGTCGAGCCCCCGCTACTGATCCCCACCACCACCTGAGTGGTCAGGTAGCTAATCGCCAGACACGCGGCATATAGCGGAAGTATCGCGATCACCGAGGCGATCAGCCGGGTGGTCACCAGGAACGGGATTGGCCGGATCGCAATCGATTCCAGGGCATCGATCTCTTCGGCGATGCGCATCGACCCGAGCTGTGCGGTGAATCGGCAGCCGCCCTGCATCGCAAATGCCAGCGAGACCATGAGCGGAGCCAACTCGCGGGTGTTGACCAACGATGAGACGAAGCCGGTCGCGGGGCCCAGGCCGAGCAGGTCGAGAAAGTTGTAGCCCTCAATACCGACCAGTGCACCGACGGTCATCCCAAGCACAAGAGCTACGCCAGCGGTGCCACCACCCACAACGAGTGAGCCGTTACCCCAGGTGATGTTCGACAGCAGTCGCAGGAACTCACCGCGGTAATGACTCATGGCGATCGGCACCGCGACCACCGCTCGAAAGAAGAAGACAAGCATGTGCCCAAGCCGAACGATCGGCTTGGTCATCCTCCGGTGGAGCCTAAGCAGCCGGCCCGCAACGGGTCCCAGTGGCAAGTAAGTGGAGACCGCCATGTCACAGTCCCGTCCTGGGCGACAACATGACGTAGAGCTGACTGACGACGACGTTGACAATCATCAGAAGCAGGATCGCTTCGACCACAGCAGCATTCACCGAGTTCGCGACGCCCGTCGGGCCGCCTTTGGTGGCCAGGCCTTTATGGGATGCCACGATGGCCACGATGGCGCCGAACATGACGGCCTTCAGCAACGCCAGAATCATGTCGTCGGTTGTCGCGAACGAAGCGAACGTTGTCACGAAGCTGCCGGGCGCACCGTTCTGGAAGTACACGTTGAACATGTAGCTCGCAAAGAATCCGACGAAGCACACGACTCCGGTGAGCGCAAAGGCGATCATGATGGCGGCAGCGAAGCGCGGTACCACCAGGCGGCGAATGACCGACACGCCCATCACCTCCATGGCGTCGGTCTCCTCGCGCATGGTCCGCGAACCCAGGTCGGCGGTGATGGCCGACCCAACCGCCGACGCCATGAGAACGGCGGCCACGAGCGACGCTCCCTGCCGGATGACCGCGAGTCCGCTCGCCGCGCCGGCGAGTGAGGTGGCACCGACCTGGCCGGCCAGCAAAGCGAACTGGATTGACAAGGTGACGCTGATCGGCAACGACACCAGAATTGTCGGCAGCACTGCCGCCCCAGCCATGAACGCGCCCTGCCTGACGAACTCTTGCCATTGGAATCGGCCGGTCGCGAGATCGGAGAAGAAGTACTGAACGGTGCGTACGGCAAGCACGAACTGTTCACCGACAGTCGCGAGGGAGGCGAGCGGGTGGCGTTTGACGTATCCCGTGGCCCAGTCCCGGATCGCATCCGCGCCATCGTTGGCGCATTCGACGTCAGGCGCCAGTTCGTGGGGCGTGGTCATCGAATCGAGGCCGTCAGCTCGTCAAGCAAACCAACATCACCGATCATCGCGTAGCAGCAACCACGATCATTGGTGACCTTCCACGATTGATTTCCTCAATGCCGAGTGACAATTTCTCGAGCGCCGAGCAGAAGAAAT
This sequence comes from Mycobacterium interjectum, assembly GCA_002102225.1. Lineage (GTDB taxonomy): Bacteria > Actinomycetota > Actinomycetes > Mycobacteriales > Mycobacteriaceae > Mycobacterium > Mycobacterium interjectum_B. The sequence continues at coordinate 11,123 of LQPB01000052.1, read as the reverse complement.
TCAGGCGCCATCGCGCAAAACTTGCCCGAGGCGGTGCCATCACGTTCCGTGACTCTGCAGCTCAATCGGATACGCGGTAACACGCTAGCCTAGTCGATAAGCACTATCAATAGCACACAGACAATCGCTTACACCATCATTCGATGCCAAAATTATTATCGATTTGTAAGACTTTGCCCACGCCTCATGCCGCAACCCAGCAAACGCGAGTTCATAAGTCGCCGGCCTGGTACGTTGAGCTATTTGACAGATCGGAGGGGCAGCAGATCGGATTTTTCGCCCAACGCGGACCCGCCGCCTGCCGGCGCGCTGGATGTGGTCATCCCGAAGTTGCGCCCGCAGCAGTTATGGCGCAAGCGTGCCGAGCGGGCGTTGACCTCGGTGGCGGCAACCTGCTACCTGCTCGGTGTGTTTACGGCGATCGAGCGAACCCTGACACCACGCTTCTGGACTTGCCCGGCGCCTTAACTCGGACAGTCCCGGAAGTGCGTCGATGTCGGGGTGCGTCCAGACTCAGTGCTCCCCTCCCGCAACCACCGCGGGCGAAGTTCTAGTCCATTTCAAAACTGACCCACTACCAAGCCGGGCACAAACGTGACCATAAGTGTTGTCATTGCGGGCTGGAATCGACCTCCGGGTCACCCGGCCGACACGTGACGAAAACTGCATAGCCCGTGAGCTTCCGCCGCCCGAGGCCACGTCGATAAGGCCGCCTGAACTGATCGGGAGGGCTCTCCGAGCCAAACGCAGGTCACGACTTCTTCGACGGAATGACGATGACGACGATCAGCGTCAGGATCGAGAAGAACAGTCCGAGAATGCCCCAGCCGAGGGCGCTGCGACCCTTCATGCCGGCGATGAGGGCGCACACGATGGCGGCGATGATGCTTCCGATAGCGACGAAGATGCCTTTGATTCCCTTGAGGATGATGCCCGCGGCCTCGGGTTGTTGTGCCGCGGCAAGGACAACGCTGTGCAACATGATGCCTCCTTCGTGAACGACACAGTCGCGGGTGCGCCGGTCTGACTGCATAGATACCCAGGCGCGCGAGCAACCAAGCCAGGCGCAAAGACCGCGGGAATAGTCCGTCCGGCAGCGGGTAGTCGATACGCGGAAATTATTGGTGCTGGAGGTCGCGCGATGCCGATTACGGCGGGACACCTTCCCGGGTTGACGTCGGGACTGCGCAGGGTCCCGATGGACCCGGGGCGATTCCATAGCGGGCGTTGGTTCCTTTTGGTCGAGGGCGCCCTGGTGAGCGTCTTCGGCATCGCCGGGCTGGTCTCGGCGGCGCTACATCCGCATGCCGGACCCACCGGCGCCCCGGTTCTCGGCCTGACAGCGACCCCGCTGTACAGCGGGATGCTGCTGGCGTTTGGCGTGGCGGCCATGGCGTGTTCCCAGAATCGCCGCGCGGCGATAACCGTGACCGCGCTGAGCGCCGTGGCCTACACCATCTTGCTGTTCATCAGCAGTGTCGCCACGGCGCGCGACAAACCGACGCCGCTGGGTTTCCACGCCGCCGAGGTTCTGCTGCACGGTGTGCTGGCGGTGGTCAACCTCGCGCTGCTGATGTGGCTGATTCCCGACGAGTTGGGAGACGAGATCTGGGCGCCGCGCAGGCGCCGCGGCCGCTCCCGGCGACAACCCTCGACGCCCGAAGCTTCCACCGGGCAGGCGCCCGTACCCCTGAGCACACGTGCGCAGGAGTCGGGCGTCGATTCACGGCCACCCCGCGAGAGCCGGGAGACAGACGAGCCGCCGGCGAACGAGGTTGAACCGCCAACAGACGTGCAGCCCCTCGCCGCTCGGGCAACGACTCCGGCGCTGCCACGCGGCGCTGTCGTGGCCGCCGCGCTCCTGCTGGCCGTCGTCGGCGTCGTCATCTGGATACGCCGCCGCTGATACTGGCAGCAACTTTCAAGGTTCCGCGGAGACGCAGCCGACTAGCATCGATCTTGGTTGGTCGTAGCACTTGCCGAGCCTCGGATGCGGAAGTTTGTCGCGGTTTCAGTTGCCGTTGGGGCTTTGATGCTCAGCGGGGACGTTGCGCACGCCGGCACACCGTCGCCGACGCCCAGACCGCCGCCGGGCGCACCGAAGTGCCTGACATTCGGCGGCCAGCCTCCGCAGCTCAACTACCTGCCGTGCGGCTGGACGACGGATGGCAAGCGATGGACGCCGCCGCCACCCCCACCCGACCCCTGACGGATCACGGTTGGCCCGGGAGAGCGGGCAGGCCGTCTTTGATGTTTTGCAGATCGCCCTGGATGCCCTGTAGGTCACCCTGCACGGCTTGCAGATCAGAGAGACTCTTCTGGAGGCCCGGCTGCAGCTCCCCCGGGCTTGCCTGTTCGTACTGAGGGCAGTACGAGACGACGGCGCCACCCACGAAGTTCGCGCTTTGGTTGGCGTCCCATATCGTCGATCGCTGCACGAAGCGGATGGCCTCGGCGAAATCGGGTTGTCGGCTCAGGAAGTCGCAGACTGCGTGCCCATGGGCCGTCACGTATTCGGGGCTGGGAACCGGCACGCCGTCGTGTTTCAACGCGCCGATGAGCGCCCTGTCGACGATGTCAAGCTGCGGAGCCTGAGCCGCGGGCGCGGCGGGGACGGGTCGCACGCTCGACGGCGGCGGGACTGCCGCCGGCTCGGCCGCCGGCTCGGGGTGGTGGGCCCCGGACATCACCACCACAGCGGCGGCACCGGCGATCAGGGAGAGCGGCAAGGCCGCGAGTAGGCCGAAACGACGCGACACACCCTTGCGGCTGAACGGCGCGTTGCGACGGGTTGCGCGCTGCGGCGGGGGGTCGGCAAGTACCTGGGTCGCGGGTGCCTGCGGGCGGTGGCCCAGCCGCTCGTCCAGCAGTTCGTCGACCTCTCGGATCGACGGCTGGGAGCCCCGCTCACCGACCGATCGGCGCTCGAGAGCGATGCGCCGCAATTCTGAGTCGATCGTCTCGCGATCGCGCATATCAGCCAGTCTGATGGTGCGACGACGTTCTCACAAGCGGCGGCCGGTACCAGCCAACAGGCTGGAGGTGAAGTTCGTCGGGACTTGAGCCCCGAAGATCGAGTTGACGACGTGTTCGCCAGTGCCAAACATCAAGTTCCCCCGTTGAGGCCGCGGTTCAGCGCGCCGTTCAGCGCAGCAGTGGTGCCAAACACCGCCTGCTCGAGCGCGAGCTCGGTGCCCACCAATGTTTGATTGAACCCGAGTTCACCGTTGACCAGGTTGGTAGTGCACCCAATCTGAACCCGCTCGATCTCGATCTGAATCTGCTCGATCTAGGTGAGTGCAGTGTTGACTGTGTTCGAGCTGGCGCTCGCCATGGTCTGCGCGGAGTTCGCGTCAGCGGCGGCGTACGTGTTGGCTCCTGCCGCCAACATTTGGACAAATTGGTCGTGGAACGCTACCGCTGACGCACTGAGCTGCTGATAGCGCGTGGCGCAGTGAGAAAACAGCGTGGCAATCTGCGTGGAGACCTCATCGGCCGCCGGCGGCATTACACCGGTGATCGCTGATCCCGCCGTAGTGTTCGACGACGTGATGACCGAGCCGATGTTTGCCAAATTTGTTGCAGCATCAGCTATTTGCTGCGTTGCAGCAACGAGGAACGTCATCCGTGCCTCCCATGCTCGTCCTGCGCCGACCGCAAACTATGCTGCCACGTCTTTGGCTGCACCGGATAATCGTGACGCCAGTTACTTCAAAGTGAAATAAACATGGTCGTTGTTCGCGTCGATGACGGGTAGTCAACGTGGGTAGCGACAAGCACGGGGGTCGGAATGCGATACTTCATATACGAAATAATTTGTGGCCGAACACAAATGGCCCACTGCAGGCAATCGGGCCGGTGCAAGGCCCGGCTAGCGCCCGCGATCGGCGTCAAGTGGGGCTCACGTAGACGTGACCGGCACTCTGCGCAAACTTCTCCGCCCGGCCCTGAGCCGGATCGAATCCAGGCGCGGTGCCCGGGTTTCGAGAATCGCGGCGTCTTGGTCAGGCAGAGGGTCATGTCGTACCGCCACGATCACGTAAGCAATTGTGGGCCAACAGATTCCGTGATCACTGCACCCTTATTCTGCTGAGCCGCGGCCCCTGACGGTTAACCCCATGCACCAGCAAAAATCGCATCAACCAACCGCGGCCAATTGCGATAGTGCCGCGAATGAGTGCCCTCATTTCGATAGCTGCATAAATGGTTGGAGCTCACGTGTTTAATGCGAACGGCATTTGTTCTAATCCTATGCAGAATGGCGTGGAAGGAGGCGGCAAAATCGCCGTGTGGGATTTCCGGATTCGAGGTCGCCGGCGCGGTCGGGTCATGACCGACAGCTGGCCGCTCGTCAAGCGAATTCCCGGGACGACGGGCGTCTGACCATTAGCTCGGATCGTCTTTGGATCCAGCAACGGGCTCCGAGGAGGCCGGGACACCTTGTTGTTGCGGGCCGGCATCGCCATGCACCGGGCAGTTCGGATCAGGCTTGGAGCCGCTGGACACCGAGAAGCAGAAGCAATCCGGATGGATCCGTTTGTTGCAGTCGCTACATATGGTCAGGCGGGATCGTCCGATGGGTTTGCCGCAGGCCACGCAGATTGATTTCGGTGAGGCCATCGCCGCCGCTCCCCACTGTCGACTTCGTGCGAGACTCCCGTCGATTCTCTCGCGATTCAGCCGTCGCCGCTCCGGAAATGGCCGAATCAATTCGCCTCGGTGAAAGCGTCGTCCCCCGGCACTCCGTTCAACGACGCGTCGGTCCGGGGGCGGTCAGATCGAAACCAAACGGCGAGCGCACTTGGATAGGCTTGCCCAGTGGACGAGCGCACCGACCGAGCTAAGGACGAAGCGCAGCTGGCGCCAGCGACGCTCTACATATTTCCTCATGCTGGCGGGTCTGCGACCTTTTACGCGCCCTTCGCCAAAGCGTTCTCGGCGGATATCAGGCGGGTCGCCGTGCAGTACCCGGAGCGGCGCGAACGGGGCCTCACGCAACTGATAAGCATCCCCGACCTAGCCGACAAGATCTTCACCATGATGGCACCGTCGGCGGACGCCGACGGTGCGGCGGCCTTTTTCGGGCACAGCATGGGCGGACTCGTCGCCTTTGAAGTGGCGCTGAGATTCCAGTCGGCGGGACATCCCATCGCCGCCCTGTTTGTCTCGTCGTGCGCCGCACCGGGCCACATCCGACACAAGGAGCTCCAGGGATCCGATCATGACATCTTGAGCTTGGTTGCCAGAGTGGCCGGCACAACCCCTGAGCTCCTGGCCAACGACGAATTCGCATCGAGGATGATGCCAACGCTGCAAAGCGTCCGCACCATCGCGGGTTACACCCGCCCGCCGGAAGTGACGGTGTCGTGTCCGATTCACGCATTCGTCGGCGACAACGACGTCATCGTTGCCCAGGAGAACATGATCGCTTGGTCCGAGCGCACCACCGACGAGTTCTCCATCCGGGTCTTCCCCGGCGACCACTTTTACCTCAACAACAACCTGCCTGCCCTGGTGAGGGACATCGAGGGCAGGACAGTCGAGCCGCACCGACCATAGTTAGCCGAAGAGATCGGCGTCGGCGAACCCGTGGACACGCGGATGGGCAGCCCATGCAGGAACCGCCGCGCACGGAGCGGTACGCCCGCTCGAAATGGACCGGCCTCGCCATCCTGTCCTCGTTTGCTAGCCATTCGGCCACCTGGACTACTGACTTATTGTCAATTTCAAGCAAAATTATTTTCGATTTCAAGCAATTTTACTTTCATTTTCAAGCAATTACCGCCTGCGATCAGGAGTTGTTCACCTACAAACGGTTGATGCCGATCAGGATCGCCCACGGATCCGCGTTGTGAAACGCCGCGGATTTCCGAAATCGCACCATTTCCTTCTGAAGGATCGCTTATTTTCTTCCGGAGACTGGTTGTCTGGGCCCCACCTAGCAGGTGCCGCGGCCACGGGCGTTCCACGTGACGCGCAAAGCCGCCCGAGAGGCGGGACATACAGGGCGTGCCCACAATGAACGCCGACAGCGAATATGGAAGGCAAGGGATGGTGCAAACCGACTCGTCCATCGTCGCTCTGCTGCGGGAGCGGGCCGACCAACAGCCGGATGCGTTGGCGTTCACATACATCGACTACGAGCATGACCAGTCCGGGTTTACTGAAAGCCTGACATGGTCACAACTGTTCCGGCGCGCTTGCACCGTTGCTGAAGAGCTCGCACTGTGCGGGTCGCCGGGCGACAGGGTCGCGATTGTCGCCCCCCAGGGACTGGAGTACGTCGTCGCATTCCTTGGGGCGCTTCAGGCTGGCCTCATCGCGGTTCCACTCTCAACACCGCAATTCGGTGTTCACGACGACCGGATTTCCTCCGTGCTGCGGGATTGCAACCCGGTCGCCATTCTGACGACTTCCGCCGTTGTTGGCGAGGTGACGAAATATGCCGGCGGACACGAGGGTTGGCCGACTCCGTTCGTCATCGAAGTCGACCTGCTCGACTTGGATTCGCCGCGCGAACTGCCTCCACTAACCCATTCCCGTTCCGGACCGGCCTATCTTCAGTACACCTCCGGCTCGACCCGCACACCGGCCGGTGTTGTGGTCACCCACCAAAACGTGATGGCGAATATGACGCAGTTGATCTCCGACACTTTCGAGGATCACGGCAACGCAGCGCCGCCGGACACCACGATCGTCATATGGCTGCCCTTTTACCACGACCTGGGTCTGATGAGCGGCATAGCACTCCCGATAGTGGCGGGACGTCGCGTCGTATTCATGAGTCCGATGGCGTTTCTGCAGAAGCCGGCCCGGTGGATGCAGTTGGCGGCCCGCAACACTCGGACCTACACTGGGGGCCCCAACTTCGCCTATGAACTGGTTGTAAGACGTACCACCGACGAGGATATGGCCGGGCTGGACCTGGGGCACGTCCACACGTTCGCCTTCGGTGCCGAACGCGTCCACGCGGCTACGCTCAAGCGTTTCATCGAGCGCTTCGCCCGGTTCAACCTGCGCGACACCGCGTTGAAGCCGGGGTATGGACTCGCGGAAGCGACGGTGTACGCGGCGTCGAATCCGCCGGGGCGGCCGCCAACAACCGCCCGATTCGACTACCAGAAGCTGTCGGCCGGCTATGCGCAGCCATCCGGTGACCAGGTCGGTGTCGATCTGGTCAGCTGCGGCGTACCTCGTGCTGTCACAGTGCGGATCGTCGACCCGGAGACCCGAGTCGAGAACCCCGCCGGCAAGGTCGGGGAGATCTGGATCCACGGCGACAACGTCGCCGACGGTTACTGGCGAAATCCGCATGCGTCGGCGCACACGTTCGGCGCGGAGCTGCTCGACCCATCGCTGGAGACCGCGCGGCGGCCGTGGCTCAGAACCGGCGATTTGGGCTTCTTCTCCGACGGCGAACTGTTCATCGTGGGCCGCATCAAAGACCTTCTCATCGTCGATGGGCGAAACCACTCACCCGATGACATCGAGGCGACCATTCAAGAGATCACGGGAGGCCGCTGTGCGGCGATCGCTGTACCGACCGACATCAGCGAACTACTGGTGGCGGTCATTGAACTGAAGAGGCGCGGAACCGCGGAGGAAGCCACCGCCAAACTTCGGTCGGTGAAGCGCGAAGTCACCTCGGCGATAGCGAAAGCACATGGCCTGCGCGTTGCGGACCTTGTTCTGGTGGCTCCTGGTTCGATTCCAATCACTACAAGCGGCAAGATCCGGCGTTCAACCTGCGTCGAACGGTATCGGAGCGACGGGTTCGAGCGCCTGGACCTGACGGTATGACGTCAGGCATCGGTAGCGAAGCCGAACTCCGCCACTGGCTGGTCGACTACTTGGTCACCAATATCGGCTGCACGCCGGATGAGGTTGACCCCGATCTGTCACTGGCGGACCTCGGAGTGAGCTCGCGCGATTCGGTCGTGCTTTCCGGTGAGTTGTCAGAGTTGCTGGGCAAGAGCATCTCTCCGATCGATTTCTGGGAGCACCCGACGATCAACGCGTTGGCCGCCTACCTCACCGCACCCGAGCCCGAGCCCGAACCCGACCCCGCTCCGAAGCGTGGGGCCCCCAACTCGCTCGACGAGCCGATCGCTGTGATCGGAATGGGGTGCCGGTTCCCGGGGATCTCGGGGCCTGGGGCGTTGTGGCAGTTCCTCTGCGAGCGCGGCTGCTCGATTGGCCCAGTGCCGCCCGAACGGTGGCGGCCATTCGCGACCGGCTCACCCGAGGTGGCAGCAGCGCTGGCCCGCACGACTCGCTGGGGATCATTCCTGCCCGACATCGACGCCTTCGATGCGGAGTTCTTCGAGATCTCGCCCAGCGAAGCGGCCAAGATGGACCCCCAACAACGCCTGCTGTTGGAAGTGGCCTGGGAAGCGTTGGAGCACGCGGGAATTGCGCCCAGCACGCTGCGCCGGACGCAGACGGGAGTATTCGCCGGGGCATGCCTGAGTGAATACGGGGCTATCGCTTCCAACGATTTCTGTCAGGTCGACGGTTGGAGCAACACCGGCGGCGCGATGAGTATCATCGCCAACCGCCTTTCCTACTTCCTTGACCTGCGCGGCCCGTCGATGGCCGTGGATACCGCCTGCTCGTCCTCGCTGGTGGCTATTCATCTGGCCTGCCAAAGCCTGCGGACCGGGGATTCCCATCTGGCGATCGCGGCCGGTGTGAACCTGTTGTTGTCCCCGGCGGTATTTCGCGGCTTCGACCAAGTCGGTGCATTGTCTCCGACGGGTAAGTGCCGCGCGTTCGATGCGGCGGCCGATGGGTTTGTGCGCGGTGAGGGCGCCGGGGTGGTGGTGCTCAAGCGGCTCGCCGACGCGGTGCGAGACAGGGACCGCGTATTGGCGGTGGTGCGCGGCTCCGCGGTCAATCAGGACGGCCGCTCCAACGGCCTGATGGCTCCCAACCCGGCGGCTCAAATGGCGGTGCTGCGCGCCGCCTATGCCAACGCGGGGATGCAGCCGGGCGACGTGGATTATGTCGAAACGCACGGGACCGGAACGTTGTTGGGCGACCCGATCGAAGCGCGCGCTCTCGGCGCCGTGCTGGGTCGCGGACGTTCCGAGGAGTCCCCCCTACTCGTTGGTGCGGTGAAGACGAATCTCGGACACACCGAGGCGGCGGCAGGGATCGCGGGCTTCATCAAGACGGTGCTGGCGATGCAACATGGCCAGATCCCGCCGAATCAACAATTCGAGAACCCGAACCCGCATATCTCCTTTGCCGACTTGCGGATGAAAGTCGTTGATACACAGATTGACTGGCCGGACACAGGCCGCTCGCGCCGGGCCGGGGTTTCCTCGTTCGGATTCGGTGGGACGAATGCGCATGTGGTGGTTGAGCAGGGTCAGGAGTTGGCGCCTGTGGTTGGGGGTGGGTCCGATGGTGGGGTTTCGGTGTTGGTGGTGTCGGGTAAGACATCCCAGCGGGTGGCCGCGACGGCGTCGGTGTTGGCCGAGTGGATGCAAGGTGCTGGGGCCGGGGTGGGGTTGGCGCAGGTGGCCCATACGGTGAATCATCACCGTGCCCGCCAGGCCAGGTTCGGCACCGTGGTCGCCCGCCACCGCGCCCAGGCGCTGGCCGGGTTGCAGGCGCTGGCCGCGGGCCAGCACGCCCCCGGGGTGATCGGCCCCACCGACAACGTGCCCGGGCCCGGCACGGTTTTTGTCTACTCGGGTCGGGGGTCCCAATGGGCCGGGATGGGCCGGCGGCTGTTGGCCGACGAACCCGCCTTCACCGCAGCCGTGGGCGAGCTGGAGCCGACCTTTGTTGCCCAGGCCGGGTTTTCCCTGCACGACCTCATCGCCGGCGGCAAGGAGCTGGTCGGTATCGAACAGATTCAGCTCGGCGTGATCGGCATGCAGCTGGCGCTGACCCAGCTGTGGCGCTCCTACGGGGTGCACCCCGATCTGGTGATCGGGCACTCCATGGGCGAGGTGGCCGCCGCGGTGGCCGCCGGGGCGCTCACCCCCGCCGAGGGACTGCGGGTCACCGCGACCCGCTCCCGGCTGATGGCACCGCTGTGCGGTCAGGGCACCATGGCCCTGCTCGAACTCGACGCCGCCGCCACCCACGAACTCATCGCCGGGCACCCACACGTGACACTGGCGATCTACAACTCACCGCGCCAAACCGTGATCTCCGGGCCCGTCGATGACATCGAGGAATTGATCGCTCAGCTCCGCGCACAGAACCGCTTCGCCAGCCGCGTCAACATCGAAGTGGCCCCGCACAACCCGGCCATGGACGCCCTGCAGCCTCAGATGCGCTCGGAACTAGCCGACCTCACCCCGCGCACACCGGCCATCCCGATCATCTCCACCACCTATGACAACCCCGACACCGGGCCCGTCTTCGACGCCGCACACTGGGCCACCAACATGCGCAACCCCGTGCACTTCCAACAAGCCATCACCACCGCCGGAACCAACCACCACACCTTCATCGAAATCAGCCCCCACCCCCTGCTCACCCAAGCCATCCTCGACACCCTGCACACCGCCCAACACGGCACCACCTACACCAGCGTGCCAACCCTGCACCGCGACACCGACGACACCATCACCTTCCGCACCAACCTCTACACCACGCACCACACCCACCACTGGACCAACACCACGAGCGCAGCGCGGCAAGTGTCAGATATCGAGCACCACAACGGTTCTCCGTCCACAACTGCGGCACCATCCGAGCGCCTGGACGGCGAACATGACGGCTGGTGCTATGCGATGACCTGGCCGGCGAAGCCCCTTGCCAGTGCGAAGTCCGATACCGATGCCGCCGGAGGTCGCTGGTTGGCGGTGGGCCATGCCGAGCTGGCCACGGAGCTACGCTGGCTCGCGGGCCCGCAATCGCGTGTCGACGTCGCAGATGCCTCGCTCCTCGATGAAGAGACGTCGCTGATCCATGCGCTCAATGGCATCGATCGTGTGTTGTACACACCGTCCGACTTAGGGACGCTGTTCGATCTCGAGACGGCGTATCGGCTGTTTCACGAGGTGCGCATGCTGGCCGCCGCGATGGTGGCGGCCGACATGCCGGCCAAGTTGTTCATCGTGACCCGCAACGCCCAACCCGTCGCCGAAGGCGACCGCGCC
>LQPB01000051.1 GCA_002102225.1 Mycobacterium interjectum | reverse complement strand
AGGTCGTCGACGATGTGTAGGGCTGTGCGGGTTCGGTATGCGGCTGCGAGCAGTGGCCAGTCCGCGTTGACCATGATGGAGTGGGCTCCGGCGGCCGGGTTCATCAGGAGTGGAAGTGCGGTGATGGCGGTTTCGTCGTTCATGGGCAGTAGCCCGGATCCGAGGCTGACCTGGCCGAATTGGTGTTGGGTGTCGGCCAGTGATTTCCATAATCCCCAGTTGATGGTGGTGGCGGGTAGGCCCATGACGCGGCGTGCGTAGGCCAGGGCGTCGAGGTAGCCGCTGGTGGCGGTGTAGTGGGCCAGCCAGCGGGAGCCGGTCAGTCCTGAGATGGAGGAGAACAGCACGAAGTGGCGCACCGGGGTCTTCAGGGTCAACCGGTGCAACAGCGCCGCGGTGTCGACCTTGGGTGCGAACATCGCCATCACGTCGTCGTTTGTCATCTCGCTGAGCAGCACGGGTTGGCCAGCGAAGGCGGCGAGATAGATGCCTTCCAGCGGTGGTAGATCGCCGCCGAATTGGTTGAACAGTGCGCTCATAGCGGCTTCGTCGGTCGCATCGGCGGCCACGGTGACCAGGATCGTGCCCTGGGCGGCGAGGCTTTCCGTTAACGCCTGCAGCCGCAGGCCGGGTTTGCGTGATACCGCGATGATGGTCTTGGCGCCCATGGTGGCGAGTTGGCGGATCAGGTGTGGTCCGATGTTGCCGGTGGCGCCGATGACGAGCTGGCAGGCGTTGCCGTCCAGCGTGACCGGTTCGGCGGGCAGGGTGCGCGGGTGCAGCCGGGGCACGAGCCGTTCGCCCCGGCGGTAGATGACCTGGTCTTCGCCGTCGGTGTTAGTCGCCTCGCTGAGCACCTGCGCCGCGACCAGCTCGGGGGGCACGGAGGCATCGAAATCGAGGATGCCGCCCCAGATTTGGGGGTGTTCCAGGGCCAGGGTGCGTCCCAGGCCCCAGAGCACCCCGTGCGCGGGGTTGGCGCGGTCGCCTTCGGCGACGGGTTGGGCGTTGCGGGTCACGATGAACAACTTGGCCGGCATGTCGGCCGCCACCA
>LQPB01000050.1 GCA_002102225.1 Mycobacterium interjectum | reverse complement strand
GCCCCGCCAAAGTCCTCGATCGGCTACTGTCAACCGCGTCAGAAGCCACTGTTGCAAGCAAACCTTGAAACCGCCCGGGCAGAAGCCCGCAAAATTACAGGCTCGGTGCATGTCGGCCTTGGGGGCTAAGGTCGGCCCGTGGCCTACGACGAAGACCTGGCGAACCGCATCCGCGAACTGCTCGGCTCGGAGCGGGGCGTCGAGGAAAAGCGCATGTTCGGCGGCCTGGCTTTCCTGATCAACGGCAACATGTCGGTGGCCGCCAGCGGCCAGGGCGGCCTGCTGGTGCGGGTAGCGCCGGACGACACCGACAAGCTGCTGGCCCGGGATCACGTCAGCCCGATGGTGATGGCGGGCCGGGAGGCCCGCGGCTGGATACGCGTCGACGCCGACGGGCTGCGAACCAAACGCCTGCTGCAGGGCTGGGTCACCCGGGGCGTCGGGTACGCCCGCAGCCTGCCCGCGAAATGACCGCGCTCGGTTAGCTCCGATGCGGCCCGGGTAAGCGGTGCGGTATGGACGAGCGCGAGCAACTGGTGCGGCGGCTGCTCAAGGTCGCCGGGACCACCTACGCCGCCGAGGCCGGCATCAAGCTCAGCGACAAGCCGATGCCGCTGTTCCAGTTGCTGGTGCTGTGCATGCTGGCCAGTAAACCGATCGACGCCGCCATCGCCATGCGCGCCGCCCACGAACTGTTCAAGGCGGGACTGCGCACCCCCAAGGCCGTCCTGGCATCCGATCGGCAGACGATGATCAGCGCGTTCGGCCGCGCCCACTACGTGCGCTACGACGAAAGTTCAGCCACCCGTCTGACCGACATGGCCAAGCTCGTGCGCGACGAATACGCCGGCGACCTGCGCGGCATCGCCGAACGCAGCCGGCATGACGTGGCTACGCGAAACGGATGTTGAAGGCATTCAAGGGAATTGGGGACACCGGCGCCGACATCTTCCTCCGCGAGGTGCAGGACGTATGGACCTGGGTGCGACCGCACTTCGACGACCGTGCCATCGCGGCCGCAAAGCAATTGGGTCTGCCCACGCAGCCGGCGAGGCTGGGAGCCCTTGCGCCGCGCGTCAATGCGCGGCTGGCGGCCGCACTCGTGCGGGCGGCACTCGACGACGACGTGCGCCGGCGGGTGGCCGCTTGACCGTACGGATCGGCACATCGGGATGGTCCTACAACCACTGGGCGGATGTGCTGTACCCGCCCGGCCTACCGTCCGCGCGCCGGTTGGCCCGCTACGTCGAGGTTTTCGACACCGTCGAACTGAACGCCAGTTTCTATCGGTGGCCCAAGGAATCGACGTTCGCCGGCTGGCGCGGCCAGCTTCCCGACGGGTTCACGATGTCGGTCAAGGCGCATCGGGGGCTGACGCACTACCGCCGGCTGTCCTCCCCCGAGCCCTGGATCGAGCGGTTCGAACGCTGCTGGCAGCTGCTGGGCGATCGGGCCGGGGTGCTGCTCGTCCAATTGCACCCCGAGCAACAGCGCGACGACGCGCGCCTGGACGCCTTCCTGGCGCTGGTGCCGGTGTCGATCCGGGTGGCCGTCGAGTTGCGGCACCCGTCCTGGAACGACCCCGCCGTGTACGAGTTGCTGGAGCGCCGCCGCGCCGCGTACGTGGTGATGAGCGGCGCCGGACTGGCATGCGTGCCGCGGGCCACCACCGATCTGGTGTACGTCCGGATGCACGGCCCGGATCAGGACGCGATCTACGCCGGCTGCTACTCGGACGACCAGCTGCGGCAGTGGGCCGACCGGATCACCCAATGGGACGGCGACGGCAAGGACGTGTGGATGTACTTCAACAACGACCTCGGCGGCCACGCGGTGCGCAACGCGCTGTCGTTGCGTGACCTGTTGGGTTGATCCGGGTCAGGCGCCGCCGACCGGGTCGACGGGGGTCCACGCCCCGTCGATGACGTTGGGCGGGCGCTGCGCCTGCAAGCGGTCCCGTTCGGCGCGGCGGCGCTTGATCCGCAACCGGGCGTCGGCCGGCATACTGACCAGTTCGTCACAGGTCAGGTAGTAGACATCGTCGACGGAGTCGAACAGATCCGCCGCGACCCGGCGAGACCCTAACTCCCGCAACGTCATTCGCAGTTCGTGGGTGAACCGTATGGTGCTGTCGTGGGCCAGTTCCCGCGATTCGCGGGCGTTGGCGGCCATCCGACGTGCCAGCGTCCTCGGCGCGGCCGGCCCAGCGGCGGCCGCCGCGGCCTCGGCCACCTCGGCGGCCGCGATCAGCAACATCGCCGGGTTGTCGCTGAACACCCGGCCGGCCAGCTCGGCTTCACCGGGCCCGCGGTGTCCGATCCGGGCGAGGGCGGCGTCAAGGGCGCCGGCGGTGTCGGGCGACAGCGCGCGGATGCTGCCGACGTTGCCCTCGGCGGCCAGTGCCCGCAGCGGGGGGTCATCGCGCAATGCCGCCGCCAGCGCGGCGGTTTCGGCCGCGACGCGGGCGCTTTCGACGATCGCGCCGAATCCCGAGATCCTGGCCGCGGCCCGGGTGTGGTCCAGCGCCGCGGCGGTGACCCCGGAGTCGATCAGCCACAGCGCCGTGAGGATCCAGCCCTGGTGGATGCGATCGCGCAGCAGCCGCGCCCGAACCTCCAGCGCCGCGCCGGGCAGCGCGGCCAGCTGCGCGGCGTCGAGGTGTTCCCCCGCGGCGGCCGCGCTGTAGGCGCGGGTGTCGGGCGTGAGCCGGCGCATCAGCGCCAGCGACCGCGCCGCGACGACGGCCTTGGCCATTGACCCGAGCGCTCCCTCGGCCAGCTTCGGCTTCCCGAATGGCAGGACGTCGCCCACCTGCGGCTGGTCGATCAGGGCATCGCGTGCGATGGCGTCCCGGTCCCAGCCGGGCAGCTGCGCGGCGGCCACCACGTTGGCCGAGACCCCGACGTAGGCGCGGTGGCCGAAGACCGCGACGGCCCGGCTGCCCCACTCGTCGTCGACGACGCCGCCCAGGGCGAGCACGTGACCCATGACCCGGCTGGCCACGCGAAGACCGCTCAGCTGGACGTCGAGCGTCATCGGGGTCAGCGGCCCGGGCAGCGCCTCGGCGAGCCTGGCCGCGCTGAAAACCGGGAACCGCGGATCGATCCGGTCGTCGAACTCCCCCTCCATGCCCTCGGGGCCCGCGCTGCGCAGGTCGTCGGACGGTCGGGGGCGCGGAAACACCTCCACCGGGAGGGCCAGCTGACGGTCGTGGCTGATGGCGCCCGCGGCGTGCAGCCGGCGCCCGACGAGTCCACGCGCGGTGTCGGCGATCGCGTCGAGGGCATGCCAGCCGAACTCGAAATCCCAATCCTCTTGCACCGCGGCGATATCCATCGCCGGGGCCAACTGCTGCCAGCTGCGGACCCGATTCAGCCGTGCCCGGGGGTCGACGGACCGCAGCAGACGCCACGCGGTGACCACGTTGGTGGTGTCGGGGGTGGCCAGATCCACCGTGCCGGTGCGGTCGGTGTGCACCGAGGCGACCAGGAAGCGCACCAGGTCGTCGAGGTGCAGGACCCGGACCGGTTGGGTGGAGACTTTGGCGCGCAGCAGCGTGGCCACCGTGCGGCACACCATCCAGTCGAGCTGCCGGCCGACCGGCGGCGCGATGCGCACGACCAGGCTGGGTGCCCAGCCGGTGGACACCAGCTCTTCGGCCGGCCGATATAGCTCGGGCCGGCCCGCGGCCTGGGACACGAACAGCAGCCGCGCACCCGCGCGGGCGGCGGCGTGGGTGACGCGCGCGACCCCGTCGATATCCGCGCTGCCGGGTGCGCTGGTGTCGATCGGGGCCAGGTGGATCACCGCGTCGGCTTCGTCGGCCAGGTCTTGCAGGATGGGGTGGCGCAGCGACGCGCAAACGAGTTCGACGCCGGGATCCAGGTAGGGGTGGGGACGCTCAGCAATCCCGGTGACCGTGTGCCCAGCAGCCATCAACTGCCGTGCGACCAGCCGCCCGACTGTGCCGGTGGCGTCGGTAACCAGGATCTGCACCTGGGTCCACCTCCCCCAACGTCCAGTCTCGACAATAGGCAAGTCACTAGCACTTACGCGACCGTTACCCCGGTGACGGCGCGCCGGCCTGCGCTGATGAACTCGGCCGGCTACTGCAGCGTCGCGGCGCCGTCCGCGGTGACGGCAACTTTGGCGCCAGCGATATCTTCGCGCACGGTCGCCTCGGCGGCCGCGGAATCGGCGATGACGGCCAGGGTGCGTGAGCCGTCGGGCGTGCGGACCGAGACGAAGGCCTTCTCGGGTTTTCCGTCGCGGTCGAACGGCGTCGTCCACGCCTCCACGGTCCCGGCGCCGTCCCACTCGACCAGGCCGTTGCGGGTGGGCTCGCGGTCGACCGCCGGCTGGGCGTCCTCCCAACGGAAGCCGGAATCCCGACCGGATTGGGCCGGAGGCTCGGTGCCGTAGATGCCGAAGCTGTGTTTGGTCAGGTAGCCGCCGTTGGCGGTGATGAGGGCCCGGCGACCGGGATTGGCCACCAGCAACTCCGCCACGGTGGCGATGGAATGCATCACGTAGTTGCTCCACGGTCCGCCGGCGAACGTCAGCCCGCCGGTCACCGTGAGCGGGCGGGCGGGGTCGTCGACGCTCAGCCCGAGCTCGGCGGCCGCGACCTGAACGGCGGAGGGAAAGCAGGAGTACAGGTCCACGTAGTCGACGTCGTCGATGCCCAGCCCGGCCAGCTCGAGCGCCCGCGCGCCGGCGATCCGGATCGCCGCCGAGCGGTGCAACTCGTCGCGCTCGGCGATGGCCGGGGTGTCGTGGGCGTCGGTGCCCGCGTGCGGGAAAACCCAACGGTCGGCGGGGATCTGAAGGCGCTTTGCCTGCTCGACCGAGGTCAGGATCAGCGCGGCGCCCTGGTCGACCATGTTGTTCGAATTCATCAGCTTGGTGTACGGCCAGCTGATCATGCGGTTCTGCGGTCCGGGCCGCCGGATTTCCTCGGCGGTCATCGGTTTGCGGATCCATGCGTGCGGGTTGCCGACCGCGACGGCGTTGAATCGCGCCCACAACTCGCCGACGCGCTCAAGATGGTCCTCGACGGACTCGCCGTTGGCGATGCGAAGAGCCTGTTCGAACAGCGGATAGACGTAGGCGGGCCGGTCGAGCCCGATCCTGATCTCCGCGTCCCCGGCCATCGGGACGTCGTCGCCGCTGACCGGCGCCAACGGGACCGATTCGTCCTGCACGGTCCATTCGAGCCGGGCGCCCTTGGCTCGCAGCCCCCTGCGGGTGCGCCAGGTTTCGGCGCCGGCCAGCAGCACGACGCCGGCCCGGCCGCCCTGGATGTCCAGGCAGGCCTGGTTGACCAGCGATTGCGGCACGTTGCCGCCGACCGGGCTGTACAGGGTGCTGACGTCGTTGGCGCCGATCCGGCGGCCGAGCAGCAGCCCGGGATCGCGGTAGTGCGCCGACAGCACGTTCACCACGCGGATGGAATCCACGGCCGCGAGCACCCGGGAGCCCGCCGCCTCGCGGGCCGCGGCGGCCATCAGGTCGACGGGCTCGACCGACCGCGTCGCGGGGTCGATGTCACCCCGGTGATTGACCTGGCCGCAGCCGATCAACACCGGTGTCCTGGGATCGACGGTCACACGACTGAACCTATCGGACGCCGGGTGTGTGGCCGGCCGCACATTCGCACGCGAGCGCGCGCCGGGGTGCTGGCGGACCGCTCAAGCGGTGGCGGGGGTGGTCGCGAACAGCACGCCCTCGTCGATCAGCCGCTCGGTCTCGTCGGCGCCCATGCGGAGCACGTCTCGACAGATCTGCCGGGTGTCCTGACCCGGCAGCGGCGCCGGGCGTTGGGGGGCGGGCGGAATGTGCCGAAACGGCGCCGGACCCGTCTCCGCCGGGAGCGGCCGCCCGACCAGCGGATGAACCATGTCGCTGAACAGGTTTCGCTCGATCAGCTGCGGGTCCTCCAGGATGTCGGGCGGGCGGTTCATCGGCCCGGACGGCACCCCGGACGACTGCAGCAGCTCGGCGACGCGCACCGGGGTGCGGGTGCGGGTCAGGGCGGACAGCAGCTCCACCAGCTCGCGGCGGTTGGCCAGGCGCGACTCGCCGGTGACGAAGCGCGGGTCGTCCGCCCAGTGTGGGTGGTCGAAAAGGTTTGCCACGCAGCGCCATTCATCGTCGGAACCGATCGAGATGACGCACCATTCGTCGTCGCCGGCGCACGGGCACACCGCGTGCAGGCTGGTGTCGTCGCGCATCGGGCCGATGCCCGCGGCCCGCGCGGCCTCGGCGACGTAGAGCGTGTCGAGCTGATTGAGCACGACCTCGGCCTGCGAAATATGGACGTGGGCTCCGCGGCCGGTCCGATTGCGGTGAATCAGCGCGGCCAGCGCCGCGATCGCGGTCACCCGCCCGACCACATGATCGGGGAAGATCGTCGTCGCGTCGTAGAAGGAATGCCGCGCGCCGTCGGCGCCCTCGCCCGGATCGTCGGACGTCCACAGCCGGGTGACGCCGGTGGCGGCCCGCACCAGCGGCCCGTAGCCCAGCCGGGCGCTCCACGGCCCGGTGTCGCCGAACGCGCTGCTGCCCGCGAGCACGATCCGCGGGTTGAGCCGGAGCAGGGTTTCGTACGGAAACCCCAGGGCGGCAAGGGTTCCGGGCTTGAAGTTGGCGAATACCGCGTCGGCTTCCGCGACCAGCCGGCCGAACAGCTCCTTGCCCCGCTCGCTGCGCAGGTCCAGACCCAGCCCGAGCTGATTGCGGTGGGTCCACGCGAACGACTCGCTCATGGCGTCGCCGGCGCGGGCCTGCCGCAGTCCGTCCGGGTAATCGGCGCTTTCGACCTTGATGACCTCGGCGCCGAGGTCGCCGAACAGCCGGCCCAGCTCGCCGCCGGCGACGATGATGCCGAGGTCGAGAATGCGCAGGCCCGCCAAGGGCTGCTCGCCGACCCTGCCCGCCGGGGCCGGCACCACCATCGGATTGCCGCGCCAGTACAGGTCATCCGCGCCCGCGGTGGGGGCCGGCGCGCGAAATCCGCAGCGCTGGCCGTCGACGACGAAATAACCGGTGGGGACGCGGGTGCGCACCCCGGGGACGAGCTCGGCCTCGGTGATCGCGCCCACCGCCTGGAAGTGTTCGGAACCCAGCACCCACGACGGCGGCAGCACGGCGGCGATCGGCACCCCGTGTGCCTGTCCGGCGGCCACCAGGTCCTTCATGGTCTGCTCGGCGAACAGGGCCCGCACCAGCGCGCTGATCTCGGGCCAGGCCGCAAAGCGGGCGGCGATCGCGTCGTACTTGGGGTCTTGGAAGTCCTCGGGCTCGCCCAGCCAGCGCCGCAGGCCGCGCCACTGCCGCGGCGCCATGACACACAACCGGACGTAGCCGTCCTTGCACGGCACGATCGGATACGCGTCCTGGTTTTTCGGCCGTCCCCGCCACCGCCCCGAGCCGCGGTCGCCGGCGGCGGCCTGCCCGTGCGCGCCGAACGCCGGGTCGAGTGCCATCACTACCGCGTCGAACCGCGAGAAATCGATGTAATCGCCAGTGCCACAACGTAATCGATTGTAGTAGGCGACGAGCGCGGCCCACGCCGCCTGCACGGCGGCGGTGGAGGAGGCGATACCGTCGGGCGGCAACACCGGGGTGCCGGTGGTGGGGCCGGATCGCGACAGCGAGCCGCACATCGCGTACAACACCGCGTCGGTGGCGCGCCAGGACGACCGTGGGCCCGTCGCGCCGAAGTCGGTGATCGACAGCACCACCAGGTGCGGGTAGCGGGCGGCCAGGTCCGGGGCGGGCGCGCCGAACGCACCGGCCAGGCCGTCCAGGCCACTGTCCACGACGATGTCGGCCTCGCTGGCCAGGTCGAGCAACCGGTAGCAGTCGTCCTCGTCGAGCGGGTCCAGCACGGCGCTGCGCTTGTTCGCGTTGTGCACGGCGAACGGGATGCTCGCGCCGGCCAGCGTCGGCAATTCGTCGCGCCCCAGGTTGCCGCCGGGGGGTTCGACCTTGAGCACGTCGGCGCCCAGGTCGGCGAACAGCCGGGTCACCGCGTCGGCGGCGCCGCTCGACAGGTCGAGGACGCGCACGCCGTCGAGCAGCGGGTCGGCCATCCGCTCACGGTACCCGGAGCATCCGCGGCTCACAGCGCGTGTTCGCGCGGCGACCAAATGCCCAGCCGCCCAAGCCGGTTCGCACGGAAATCCGGACCCGCTACGCTCGAAAGTTCTGCCACCGATCCCTTGATGGAGGACCCCGACCCATGAGCGCGCACCTGAGCTACGTCGAGGCCGTGATCGTCGGCGCGTTCCAGGGCGTCACCGAGCTGTTCCCCGTCTCCAGCCTGGGGCACTCGGTGCTGGTGCCGGCGCTGGTGGGCGGTCAATGGGGCCGCGACCTCAACGTCTCCGCCCCCGAATCGCCCTACCTGGCGTTCATCGTCGGTCTGCACGTCGCCACCGCCGCCGCCCTGCTGGTGTTCTTCTGGCGTGACTGGCTGCGCATCGTGGCCGGCTTCGTTTCGTCGCTGCGGTATCGCCGGGTCCAGACGCCCGACGAGCGGCTCGCCTGGCTGATCGTGGTCGCCACCATCCCGGTGGGGCTGGCCGGGGTGGCCCTCGAGCACCTGTTCCGCACCACGCTCGGCAAGCCCATCCCGGCCGCGGCGTTCCTCTTGCTCAACGGCATTGCCCTGTATGCGGGCGAGGTATTGCGCCGGCGCGTGTCGCCGGTCGGCGGCACCGACGAGCGCGACGAGCCGCACAGCGGCGAGGCCATCGACAACCGGCTGGCCCAACTGCCGATGCGCCGGGGACTGCTGATCGGGGCTTCCCAGATCCTGGCGCTGCTGCCGGGCATCAGCCGCTCGGGCATCGCCATCGTGGCCGGGCTGTGGCGCGGCTTGTCGCACGAGGACGCCGCCCGGTTCTCCTTCTTGCTGGCGACACCGATCATCCTGGCGGCGGGGGTCTACAAGATCCCCGATCTGTTCGGGCCGGTCGGGGCGGGCATCCAGGGACAGGTGCTGGCCGGCAGCGTCGCCTCGTTCGTCGCGGCCTACCTGGCCGTGCGGTTCCTGACCCGGTACTTCCAGACCCGGACCCTGACGCCGTTCGCCGTCTACTGCGCGCTGGTCGGCGCCGGTAGCCTGGTGTGGCTCACCCTGCACTGAGGGTTCGACGGGTCGGAGACTGCGCATGAGCCGTGCCGACGCCCCAGGAGGCGCGTCCGAACGGGAATCGGTGTGGGATTACCCGCGGCCGCCACGGGTGGAGCCATTCAACGGACTGATCACCGTGGAGTTGGGCGGCGAGGTGATCGCGTCGACACAGCAGGCATGGCGGGTACTCGAGACCAGTCATCCGCCGACCTATTACCTGCCGCGGGAAGCCTTTGCCGGCGGAACGTTGCGTCAGGCGTCCGGAAGCTCGTGGTGTGAATGGAAAGGGCAGGCCACCTATTACGACTTGGTGACCGCCACCACCGTCGCAGCGAAGGCCGCCTGGAGCTACCTGCACCCGTCGCCCGGGTTTGCGTCGATACGCGGCGCGGTCGCGGTGCTGGCGGCGAAAGTCGACCGCTGCACCGTCAACGGCGAGGTCGTGGAGCCACAACCGGGCGGCTTTTACGGGGGCTGGATCACGAGCTGGATCACCGGTCCGTTCAAAGGCGTCCCGGGCTCCGCTGGTTGGTGAGAATGCTGGGGGCCGTTGCGGGCGCGTGCCGCATCCGGCGAATCACGCTCCCGAGGATCCCGCTGCGAAGGCGTCGGGGCACCGCCGCGCCCGATTAGATTGGCTGGCACCGGTAGCGGACCTGCCGCACCAGTGCGTTGCCGAAAGGCTCGCCGAAAGTCGTTGTGCGGCAAGCTCCGTCGAACCCCCACCCGTCGCGTTCGTAGAACCGCCGCGCCGGGGTGTTGCCGTCGAGCACCCACAGCAGCGCGCCCGCCACGCCGACCGCGCGCAGCCGCTCCCGCGCTGCGGCCATCAGCGACCCCCCGACTCCGCGGCGCACGTGCGCGGGATCGACGTAGATCGCCATCAGCTCACCGAAATTGGGGAGCTCACCGTCGCGACACAGGCCCGTGGTCGCCAGGCCGACGATCGCGGCGCCGTCGACCGCGACCAACGTCGACGGCATCCGCAGCCCCACCCGCCCGAAGGTGTAGCGGGCGGCGAAGAACTCCGGCTCGAGCCCGTCGAGAAATTCCTGGGCGATCAGCCCCCGGTAGGCCGACCGCCACGACCGCACCTGCACCCGGGCCACCTCATGGGCGTCCGCCGGGACGGCCGCCCGCACCTCGGTCATCGTTGCAGTATCGGCTTTTACGGCGCTATTTGCGTGGCGCCGCGTCGAGTGCTGTGCTTACCCCATCGCCAACCTGACACCCGTCAACTTTTCTGGGGAGGACCCGCCATGGCAGACACGGCGTCGATCGGCCTGAAGGTCCGCGACAAGGTCATCGTGATCACCGGCGGGGCGCGGGGCATCGGGCTGGCCACCGCGACCGCGCTGCACAACCTGGGCGCCAAGGTGGCGATCGGCGACATCGACGAGGTGCGGGTGAAGGAATCGGGCGCCGCGCTCGGGCTGGACGTCTACGGCAAGCTCGATGTCACCGACGCGCATTCGTTTGCCGAATTCCTCGACGACGTCGAGCGCCAGCTCGGCCCGATCGACGTGCTGATCAACAACGCCGGCATCATGCCCGTCGGCCGCATCGTCGACGAGCCGGACGCGGTCACCCGCCGCATCCTGGACATCAATGTCTACGGCGTCATCCTGGGCAGCAAGCTGGCCGCGCAGCGCATGGTCCCCCGCGGCTCCGGCCACGTCATCAACATCGCCTCGCTGGCCGGGGAGCTCAACGTCGTCGGCCTGGCCACCTACTGCGCCAGCAAGCACGCGGTGGTCGGGTTCACCGACTCGGCGCGGCTGGAGTACCACTCGACTGGCGTGAAGTTCTCGATGGTGTTGCCGACGTTCGTCAACACCGAGCTCGTCGCCGGCACCCCCGGGATGAAGGGTTTCCGCAACGCCGAGCCGGCCGAGATCGCGGACGCGATCGTCCGGCTGGTGGCCCACCCGAAGCCGCGGGTGCGGATCACCAAGGCGGCGGGCGCGATGGTGGTGTCCCAGAAATTCTGGCCGCGCCGGCTCGCCGAGGGGCTCAACCGCGTCCTCGGCGGCGACCATGTCTTCACCGACGACGTCGACATCGAAAAGCGCCGGGCCTACGAGGCGCGCGCCCGCGGCGAGGAGTAGGCGGCGAGGGCGTCGTTCACCTGAAGCGCGGACAATCGGCCGGGTGACCGCAGAAACCGCCGCAACCCCGACCACCGTTTCCCTCGCCGACGACGAACTCGCCCTCATCAATGCGTACTGGCGCGCCGCCAATTACCTGTCGGTCGGACAGATCTACCTGCTGGACAACCCGCTGCTGGCCGAACCGCTGTCGCCCGACCACGTCAAACCCCGGCTGTTGGGGCACTGGGGCACCACCCCCGGGCTCAACCTCATCTACGCCCACCTGAACCGGATCATCCGCAACCGCGACGCCAACGTCATCTACGTCACCGGGCCTGGCCACGGCGGCCCCGGGCTGGTCGCCAACGCCTACCTGGAGGGCACCTACAGCGAGGTGTACACCGGCATCGAACAGGACGCCGAAGGGCTGCGAAAGTTGTTCCGGCAGTTCTCCTTTCCCGGTGGCATCCCCAGCCACGTCGCGGCCCAGACCCCCGGGTCGATCCACGAGGGCGGCGAGCTGGGGTACGCGCTGGTGCACGCCTACGGCGCGGCGTTCGACAACCCGGACCTGGTGGTGGCCTGCGTGGTCGGCGACGGCGAGGCGGAGACCGGTCCGCTGGCCGCCAGCTGGCACTCCAACAAATTCCTCGACCCGGTCACCGACGGCGCGGTGCTGCCGATCCTGGCGCTCAACGGCTACAAGATCGCCAACCCGACCGTGCTGGCCCGCATCCCGCACCCCGAGCTGGAAGCACTGCTGCGCGGGTACGGCTACCGGCCGATCACGGTCGCCGGTGACGACCCCGCCGACGTGCACCGCCAACTGGCCGCCGCGCTCGACGACGCCTTCGACGACATCGCGGCGATCCAGAGCGCGGCGCGCGCCGGCACCCGCGCCGAACGACCCGTCTGGCCGATGATCGTGCTGCGCACCCCCAAGGGCTGGACCGGACCCAAGGTGGTGGACGGCAAGAAGGTCGAGGGCACCTGGCGCGCGCACCAGGTGCCGCTGGCCGAGACGCACGACAACCCCGAGCACCGCGCGCAGCTGGAGGAATGGCTGCGCAGTTACCGGCCCGAGGAGTTGTTCGACGACAGCGGCGCCCTGCGCCCCGAGCTGCGGGCCCTGGCGCCCCGCGGCGACCGCCGGATGAGCGCCAACCCGCACGCCAACGGCGGCCTGCTGCTGCACGACCTCGACCTGCCCGACTTCCGTGACTACGCGGTGGCGGTGGCGCGCCCGGCCACCGAGACGCACGAGGCCACCCGGGTGCTGGGCACCTTCCTGCGCGACGTGATCGCCCGCAACCCCGACCGGTTCCGCCTGATGGGTCCCGACGAGACCGCGTCTAACCGGCTCGACGCCGTGTACGGGTCGACCGCCAAGGCGTGGATGTCGGAGATCGGCCCCGACGACGAGCACCTCGCGCCGGACGGCCGGGTGATGGAGGTGCTCTCCGAGCACCTGTGCCAGGGCTGGCTGGAGGGTTACCTACTGACCGGCCGGCACGGCCTGTTCAACTGCTACGAGGCGTTCGTGCACATCGTCGACTCGATGCTCAACCAGCACGCGAAGTGGCTTGCCACCAGTCGCGAACTACCGTGGCGGCGCCCGATCGCGTCGCTGAACTACCTGCTGACCTCACACGTCTGGCGCCAGGACCACAACGGCGCGTCGCACCAGGACCCCGGTTTCATCGACCTGGTCGCCAACAAGCGGGCCGAGCTGACCCGGGTGTACCTGCCGCCGGACGGCAACACGCTGTTATCGGTGGCCGACCACTGCCTGCGCAGCCGCAATTACGTCAACGTCATCGTCGCCGGCAAGCAGCCGGCGCTGGCCTATCTCGACATGGACCAGGCCATCGCGCACTGCGCGCGCGGCCTGGGCATCTGGCAATGGGCGGGCACCGCCACCGCCGAGCCCGACGTGGTCCTGGCCTGCGCCGGGGACATCCCGACGCTGGAGACCATGGCCGCCGCCGACATCCTGCGCCGCGAACTGCCCGGGCTGGCCGTCCGGGTGGTCAACGTCGTCGACCTGATGCGGCTGCAGCCGGAGTCCGAGCACCCACATGGCTTGCCGGACAAGGAGTTTGACGCGCTGTTCACCCGAGACAAGCCGGTGATCTTCGCCTACCACGGCTACCCGTGGCTGATCCACCGGCTCACCTACCGGCGCACCAACCACCCGCACATCCACGTGCGCGGTTTCAAGGAGCGCGGCACCACCACGACGCCGTTCGACATGGTCATGCTCAACGACCTCGACCGGTTCCACCTGGTGATGGACGTCATCGACCGGGTGGACGGGCTGGCCAGCCAGGCCGCGGTGCTGCGCCAGCGCATGGTCGACGCCCGCCTGGCCGCCCGTGTCTACACCCGCGAGCACGGCGAGGACGACCCGGCGATCTCGGGGTGGACCTGGGAGTCGAGCGAGCGGAACGAACGTAGTGAGTGACGGGAGCGAGACGACCGATTAGGCCGGGCAGTCGAGCGAGCGGAACGAACGTAGTGAGTGACGGGAGCGAGACGACCGATCAGACCTGGCAGGCGGACTGAACTGGGCCGACGGCGGGCGCAGGTAAACTTGCCGGATGCCCGACGCCATCGCTGCCGCACAGCCTTCGGCGCCGCATCGGTTTCACGTCCACCTCGACATCGCGGTGGTCGTCGCGGTCTTGGTGCTGACCAACCTCATCGCGCACTTCACCACGCCGTGGGCCAGCATCGCCACCGTTCCGGCCGCCGCAGTCGGCCTGGCGATGCTGATGCGGGCCAGGGGGTTGGACTGGGCCGACCTCGGCCTGGGCCGCGCGCACTGGAGGTCCGGCCTGGGGTACGCGCTGGGCGCCGTCGGCGCGGTCGCGGCGGTGATCGCGGTGGGGATCCTGTTGCCGATGACCCGGCCGATGTTCCTGAACAACCACTACGCCACCATCTCCGGCGCCCTGATCGCCTCGATGATCGTCATCCCGCTGCAGACCGTGATCCCCGAAGAGCTCGCGTTTCGGGGCGTGCTGCACGGTGCGCTGAACCGCGCCTGGGGTTTTCGGGGCGTGGCGCTGGGCGGGTCGCTGCTGTTCGGCCTCTGGCACGTCGCCACGTCGCTGGGTCTCACCAGCAACAACGTCGGCTTCACCCGGTTGTTCGGGGGCGGATTCGCCGGGATGCTGGCCGGCGTCACGCTGGCGGTGTTGGCCACCGGGGCCGCCGGGTTCGTCTTCAGCTGGCTGCGCCGGCGAAGCGGCAGCCTGATCGCGCCGATCGCGCTGCACTGGTCGCTCAACGGGCTCGGCGCGCTGGCCGCGGCGCTGGTCTGGCACCTCTCGACCTAAGCTCCGGCTACACGAGCAGCACTGCGGCGCCGGCGATGCGCCCGGCGCTGAGGTCGGTCAGGGCCTCGTCGGCCCTTTCCAGCGGGTACTCCGGCGTGGTGACCTCGATGTGGTGCTGCCCGGCGAAGTCGAGGAAAGCCCGCGCGTCGGCCCGGGTGTTCGACGTGACCGACCGGACCTGGCGCTCCTGAAACAGGTGCCGCTGATAGTTCAGGGCCGGGATGTCGGAGAGGTGAATGCCCGCGATCGCCAGCGTGCCGCCGCGGTCCAGCGCCTCGAGCGCGGGCAGCACCAGCTCCCCCACGGGCGCGAACAGGATCGCGGCGTCCAGCGGCACCGGCGGCGGATCGGCGGCGCCCTGCGCCGAGGCCACGCCCAGTTCCAGGGCCAGCTTGCGGGCCTCGGCGCCGCGGGTCATCACGTGCACCTCGGCGCCCTGCGCCAAAGCCACCTGCGCGGTGATGTGGGCGCTGCCGCCGAAGCCGTAGAGCCCCAGCCGCCCGCCCGGCGGTAGCTCGGCCCGCAGCAGGGAGCGGTATCCGATGATGCCGGCGCACAGCAGCGGCGCCAGCTCGCAGTCGCTGTAACCGCTCGGCAGGTGGTGCGCGAAAGCGGCTGGGACGGTGGCGAATTCGGCGTATCCGCCGTCGGCATCCCAGCCGGTGTAGCGGGATTCCGGGCATAGGTTCTCGTCGCCGCGGCGGCAGTACTTGCACACGCCGCAGGTGTGGCGCAGCCAGGCGATGCCCACCCGGTCCCCCGGTGTGAACTCGTCACCGGCCTCGGCGCCGACCTCGACGACCTCGCCCACCACCTCGTGGCCGGGCGTCACCCTGTCGCGGTGCACCGGGAGGTCGCCCTCGGTGACGTGCAGGTCGGTGCGGCACACGCCGCACGCGCGCACCGCGACCAGCAGCTCCGACGGTTCTGGCCGCGGCACCTCGGCGGTGACCTGCTCGAGCGGGCGGGTGTCCATCGGCCCCGGGCGGCGCACACGCCACGCGCGCATCGTCGTCGTCCCCGCCGCGGCCATCACTCCATCATGCCGGGATCGCGAACCTCAGGTCCGGTGCCGCGCCATGCCGACGACCCAGAGCAGGATCAGGGCGCCGAGCAGCGCGGTGAAGAACGTGAAGATGATGCCGCCGCCGGCGGTATTGACGAAGAAGCTCAGGATGAAGCCGCCGATCAGCGCGCCGACGATGCCGATCACGATGTCCATCAGGATCCCGGCGCCGCTCCCCCTCATGATCCTGCTGGCAAGCGCGCCCGCCAGGCCGCCGATGATGATGTAGCCGATCCAGCCGACGCTGGTCAGGGTGGATGACCGGGCGAGAAACTCGGTTGCTGCGACGACGTCCATGCGGATCTCCTTGCGATCGCTGGCAAAGCCCAGCGGGACCGCTGGGCCGTGCTACGGGAATACCCGATTTCCGCTTATCAAACATGCGCCAAATTGACCACGGTTGGGCGCGCGGCCCGATTAGGCCCGCTGCGGCGTCGGCGCGGCACCCGGGATGACCTCGCCCGCGGGCGCCTGCCCCGGAGCGGGAGCGGGCGCCGGTGCACCCGGTACCGGCGCCGGTGCACCCGGTGCGGGCGCGCCCGGAGCCGCCGGCGGGGCGGGCGGTGCGGTCCACGGCTGGATCGACTCGGCCAGCGCCTTCGCCGCGCCCTGGTCCACCGGGTCGTTCGAGGTCCCCAGCCACACCACGAACCAGCGCTGCGGGGGCCCGTTGCCGGCCGCGGGCGAGCCGACCACGCCGGTCCAGATCTGCCCGTTCGGCTTGGATGGGTCGCTGAACTTGACCTCGTAGTAGGAGGCGCTTCCGGTGATCCCGTTGGCGCCGGTCAGCGGGGTGCTGGTCTGGTTGATCCGGGTGCCGGGGTAGGGCATGAAGAATTCACCCATGTCCGAGCCCAACCGGACCGCGGCCTTCGCGTCGGTGGTTTCGGCGCTGGCATAAAGCTTTTGGTCCAGCCGGCCCATCACGATGCGGGTGTCGTTGGCGACCGGCGGCGCCTGCCCCGGCGCCGGCGGTTGGCCGGTGGTCTTGCTGAGCAACTCCGAACCGTAGTCCAGGTGCGACGCGTCGGACTCGACCCAGCTGGGCGGCAGCACAAAGCTGAAGCCGCCGACGGCGTTGCCGATCCGCCCCGCGTTGGGGTCGACGGGCGGCGGCGGCGGAGCGTTCGGGTCGGCCGGCGGCGGTGGCGGTGGCTGCGGAGCGTTCGGGTCGACCGGTTGGGCCGGCGGCGCCCCCGGGGCGCCGGGCGGGGGTGGCGTGGTGGTGGTCGCCGGCCCGGGCGCGGGCGCGGGTGCCGCCGTCGTGCTCGGCGGGACCGGGGTCGGGGTCTCGGGATCGGCGCTGGCGGTCGCCGGCAATGCGATGGCGACCGCGCTGGCGCTGGTCACCGTGGCGATCGCCAGCGTCGCCCAGAATCCTTTGCGACGTGTCGAGTTCGCGTCCACCTGCTCCATGGCGACGAACCTACCGTGTTACGGCTGTGACGCAAGGGTGCCTTGCGGCGGTTTTGCCGATGTTGCCGATGTGCAACCTTGCGGGTCCGCGCAGGTCACTGGGACGCGGCGGGCGGCGCCGGATACAGCGTCACCTCGTGTGCCTTGACGGAGAACCACACCCGCTCCCCGGGCGTCAGCCGCAACTCCGTGGCGGCGTCCGCGGTGATCTCCGCGGCCAGACCCGGCGCGCCATCCGGCTGTTCGCGGCCCCGCACCAGGACCGCGGACCCGCGGACGTCGAGCTCGGTCACCGTCACCTCGACCGTATTGCGCGGGCTGCCGTGCGGGTGATCCCGATACACGGCCACCGCCGCGGGCGGGAAGACCGCGACCGCGTTGACGACCCGGGCGTCCAGCCGCTGCGTCGGGGTCGCATGCCAGTGGGCGCCGGAGCGATCGCGCAGCGAGCCGTCGGGACCCACGGCGCCGTTGACGATGTTGATGCCGGCGATGCGCGCGCCGAAATGGCTGCGCGGCGCGGTGAGAACGTCTGCCACCGGCCCGAATTCGGCGACCTTCCCGGATTCGAGGACCAGCACGCGATCGGCCAGCGTGAACACGTCGAGCAGCTCGTGGGTGACCAGGACGACCGCGCAGCCGGTCCGGGTGACCGCGGTGCGCAAGACCGCGCGGATGCCCGCGGCCGCGGCGACGTCCAGCCCGCTCAGCGGCTCGTCGAGCAGCAGCACGTCGGGCTCGGCGGCCAGGGCGCGCGCGATCGCCACCCGCTGGGCCTGACCCCCGGACAGCTGCCGCGGTTTTCGGTCCGCCAAGCTCTCGGCGTCCACCTCGCGCAGCCAGCGCAGCGCGGTCGCCCTCTCGGTGGGACGCGTCGACCGGAACAATCGGCGGCGGCTGTGCGGTCCGAAGGCCACGTTGGCCGCGACGCTCAGGTGCGGGAACAGCAGCGGGTCCTGCAGCAGCAACCCCACCCGGCGATCGTGCGTCGCCACGTTCACCCCGGCCGCGGTGTCGGTCAGCACCCGATCCCCCAGCCGCACCACCCCCTGGTCCGGACGAACGAGTCCCGCGATCACGTGCAGCGCGGAGGACTTGCCGGCACCGTTGGGCCCCAGGACGGCCAGCACCTCGCCCGCGGACACCGAAAACTCCACGTCCAGACCGCGGTCGGCGACGGCGGCGCGCAGCTGCAACTGGCTCATCGCGGCTACCTCGCGTCCGCCACGGTCAGCCGGCGGGCACCCAGCCCCAGCACCACCACCGCCGCGACCGCCACCAGCAGGATCGACAGCGCCACCGCGGCGTTCGCGTCGCTCACCCGCTGCAGGTAGATCTCCAGCGGCAGCGTCCGGGTGACGCCCTGCCGCGAACCGGCGAAGGTCAGCGTCGCGCCGAACTCCCCGAGCGAGCGGGCGAAGGCCAGCACCGCTCCCGACGTCATGCCCGGCAGCAGCAGCGGCAGGGTCACCCGCCACCAGACCGCGCTGGGGCGCGCGCCCAGCGTCGCGGCCACCACCTCGTAGTCCGCTCCCGCGGTGCGCGCGGCGCCTTCGAGGGAGATCACCAGAAACGGCAGCGAGACGAACGTCTGCGCCAGTACCACCGCGGTGGTGCTGAAGGCGATGCTGACGCCGGCGGCCTCCAGGTAGTGCCCGATCAGGCCGAGCCGCCCGAACGCGTAGAGCAACGCGATGCCGCCCACCACCGGTGGCAGCACCAGCGGCAGCAGGATCAGCGGCCGCAACAACCGGACCGGGCGCGCCGTGCTGCGGGCCAGCACCAGCGCCATCGGCACCCCCAGCAGCACGCACAGGACGGTGCTGGCGGCGGCGGTGCGCAGGCTCAGCAGCAGCGCCGTCTGGGACGAGGGGCTGGCGATCAGCGACCAGAAGTTGGGCCAGTCGACCTTGATCGCGATCGCCAGCAGTGGCAGCACCACGAACGCGGTCCCCATGGCGGCGGGGATGTATACCCACCGCGGCAGATCCGTAGGCCGGTGCACGGTTCAGGGTTTGGCGAAGCCGTACTGGGACAAGATGTGTTGACCGGCGTCGCCGGTCACCATGGCCACGAACTTCTGCGCCAACGCCGGATGCGGGGCGTTCTTCAACACCGCGATCGGATAGACGTTCACCGCCGCCGCGGCCTCGGGGAAGTTCACGGTCGCCACCTTGTTCGCGGCGCTGCGGGCGTCGGTGACATACACCAGCCCCGCGTCGGCCTGCCCCGTGGTGACCTTGTTCAGGACATCGGTCACGCTGAGCTCCTCGCTGACCGGATTGAGGTGCACCCCCGTGCGGTCCTCGATGCGCCCGGTCGCCGCCCCGCACGGCACCGGCTTCTGGCAGATCACCACGGCCAGCCCGGGCCTGGCGAGGTCGGCGAAGGATCCGAGCCGCTTCGGATTGTCCGGCGCGGTGACGATGACCAGCGTATTGGCGGCGAAAGTGGCCGGATTGCCGGCCAGCAGCCCGGCGTTGGCGACGGCGTCCATCTGCGCGGTGTCGGCCGACGCGAACACGTCGGCCGTTGCGCCCTGGGTCAGCTGGGTGGCGAGCTCGGAGGAACCCGCGAACTCGAAATCGACTGTGCTGCCTGGGTTTTCGCTGCTAAACTGCTGACCGATCCGGGTGAAGGCCGGCTTGAGCGAGGCCGCGCCGAACACCACCACCTTCCCGGACCCCTGCGAGGGGGCCGAGGGCGATTTGGACGCGCACCCGACCGGGCCCGCGACCAGCAGCACCGAAACCGCACCGGCCAGGATCCCGATCCGCCGCATGGGTGCACCCTATCCCGCCGAGGATGCGGTCGGGTTGCCGGACGAATCGTCGCAAAAAAGTGACCGCCGAACCGTTATCCAAATTTGTCCGCGCGTCGCGCGCGTCCGGAATTTCATCGACAGCTACTGTCCAGTAACATGGACGGGGATTGATGCCATAGCGGGCCGAGACAGGGAGGGCATGGCAGTGGAAGTGCTGGTCACAGGCGGGGACACGGACCTGGGGCGCACGGTTGCCGAGGGCTTCCGCGATGACGGTCACCGGGTGACCCTCGTGGGCGCGCGCCGCGACGACCTGGAAATCGCCGCCAAGGAGCTCGATGCGGACGCGATCGTCTGCGACACCACCGACCCGGCCAGCCTGGAATCGGTGCGCGGGCTGTTCCCGCATCACCTGGACACCATCGTCAACGTGCCGGCGCCGACCCGGGAGCAGGGCGATCCGCGCACCTACTCGATATCCGACACGGCCGCCGCGTGGCGCCATGCCCTCGACGCGACGGTGCTGTCGGCGGTGCTGACCGTGCAGGCCGTCGGCGACAACCTTCGCTCGGGCGGCTCCATCATCGGCGTGGTGGCCGAGAACCCGCCCGCCGGGAGCGTCGATGCCGCAATCAAAGCGACACTGTCCAATTGGATTACCGGGCAGGCTGACATCTTCGGCACCCGCGGCATCACGATCAACGCCGTGGCCAGTGGACGCAGCGTCCAGCCCGGCTACGACGGCCTGTCCCGCACCACGCCACCGGCCGCCGCGGAGGTGGCCCGCTTGGCGCTGTTCCTCACCACCCCGGCGGCTCGCCACATCACCGGCCAGACGCTGCACGTGAGCCACGGCGCGCTCGCTCATTTCGCCTGAGGCTGAATCCAAATCGGTTTGACGCTCTGGTTCGGACACCGGGGCGGTGGCTACGGTAGCTAGCGTGGCTATTCGACTCGGTTTGCAGATTCCCAACTTCTCCTACGGCACCGGGGTGGACAAGCTCTTCCCCACCGTTCTGGCTCAGGCCCGCGAGGCCGAAGCGGCCGGATTCGATTCGGTCTTCGTGATGGACCACTTCTACCAACTGCCGATGCTGGGCGACCCCGAGCAGCCGATGCTGGAGGCCTACACGGCGCTGGGCGCACTGGCCACCGGAACCGAACGGGTCCAGCTGGGCACCCTGGTGACCGGCAACACGTATCGCAACCCGACCCTGCTGGCCAAGATCATCACGACGCTGGACGTGGTGAGCCAGGGCCGGGCCATCCTGGGCATCGGGGCCGGCTGGTTCGAGCTCGAGCACAACCAGCTGGGCTTCGAATTCGGCACCTTCACCGACAGGTTCAACCGGCTGGACGAGGCGCTGCAGATCATCCTGCCGATGCTCAAGGGCGAGCGGCCGACCTTCTCCGGCAAGTGGTATCAGGTCGACCAGGCGATGGCCAATCCGCGCTTCCGCGACCACATTCCGCTGATGATCGGCGGCAGCGGCGAGAAGAAGACGATCCCCATGGCCGCGCGGCACTTCGATCATCTCAACGTCATCGCCGGGTTCGACGAGCTGCCGGCGAAGCTGAAGGTCGTGCAGCAGCGCTGCGAGGAGATCGGCCGCGACCCGGCCACGCTGGAGACCAGCACGCTGACCACCGCGGTCATCGACGAGAACTTCAAGGCCGACCAGATCCCCGCCGAGATGGCCCAGCGCATGGTGGTCGGGAGCGCCGAGTCGGTCGCCGAACAGATCCAGACGAAAGTGCTGGACGCCGGGATCGACGGCGTGATCATCAATTTGCCCTTCTACACGCCGGGCATCATCAGCGCGGCCGGCGAAGCGCTGCGCCCCCTGGTCGGGCTGTAACGCACGACGCA
This sequence comes from Mycobacterium interjectum, assembly GCA_002102225.1. GTDB lineage: Bacteria > Actinomycetota > Actinomycetes > Mycobacteriales > Mycobacteriaceae > Mycobacterium > Mycobacterium interjectum_B. The sequence continues at coordinate 57,569 of LQPB01000050.1, read as the reverse complement.
TTGGGCATCGGGCATGACGAGTATCACGTTCACTCCACCAGGCCCGACGCGCAATGTGCTTGATTACACATGCTTACGATCTGGGCTTGCGGGTATCGGTTTCATTAGCGTGGTAGCTAACTGAATTCGCGCGACCAGGAGCCACCGATCAGGAGCAGCCCGAACATGAGCACGCAGGCAGAAACCACTGCTGCACCCGAGCGTCGTCATCAAGTCGTCATCATCGGTTCGGGATTCGGCGGGCTCAACGCGGCAAAGAAGCTCAAGCACGCCAACGTCGACATCAAGCTGATCGCCCGCACCACCCACCACCTGTTCCAGCCGCTGCTGTACCAGGTGGCTACGGGCATCGTGTCCGAGGGCGACATCGCGCCGCCCACCCGGGTCGTGCTGCGCAGGCAGCGCAACGTCCAGGTGTTGCTCGGCGACGTCACGCACATCGACCTGGAGGGCCAGTTCGTCGTCTCGGACCTGCTCGGCCACACCTACGAAACCCCGTACGACAGCCTGATCGTCGCCGCCGGCGCCGGCCAGTCGTACTTCGGCAACGACCAGTTCGCCGAGTTCGCGCCCGGCATGAAATCGATCGACGACGCACTCGAGGTGCGCGGTCGGATCTTGAGCGCCTTCGAGCAGGCCGAGCGGTCCCGCGACCCCGAACGACGCGCCAAGCTGCTGACGTTCACGGTCATCGGCGCCGGCCCCACCGGCGTCGAAATGGCCGGGCAGATCGCCGAATTGGCCTCGCACACCCTGAAGGGTTCCTTCCGGCACATCGACTCCACCAAGGCACGGGTGATCCTGCTCGACGCCGCCCCCGCGGTGCTGCCGCCGTTCGGCGAAAAGCTCGGCGAGCGGGCGGCCGCGCGGCTGGAGAAGATGGGCGTCGAGATTCAGTTGGGCGCGATGGTCACCGACGTCGACCGCAACGGCATCACGGTCAAGGACTCCGACGGCAGCACCCGGCGCATCGAGTCCGCGTGCAAGGTGTGGTCCGCCGGGGTGCAGGCCAGCGGGCTGGGCAGAGACCTCGCCGATCAGTCTTCGGTCGAGATCGACCGGGCCGGACGGGTCAAGGTGCTGCCCGACCTGTCGATCCCCGGGCATCCCAACGTGTTCGTCATCGGTGACATGGCCGCCGTCGAGGGTGTGCCGGGTGTGGCGCAGGGCGCCATCCAGGGCGCCAAGTACGCCGCGGCCGCGATCAAGGCCGAACTGGACGGCGCCGACCCGGCCGATCGGGAGCCGTTCCAGTACTTCGACAAGGGCTCGATGGCCACGGTGTCGCGGTTTTCCGCGGTGGCCAAGATCGGCCCGCTGGAGTTCAGCGGGTTCATCGCCTGGCTGATGTGGCTGGTGCTGCACCTGGTCTACCTGGTCGGGTTCAAAACCAAGGTCAGCACGCTGCTGTCGTGGACGGTGACCTTCCTGAGCACTCGCCGCGGCCAGCTCACCATCACCGAGCAGCAGGCGTTCGCCCGCACCCGCATCGAACAGCTCGCGGTGCTCGCCGCGGAGGCCAAGCGGCCGGCGGCCCGGCGGGCCAGCTAACCCGCCAGCCGGTCGGAGTGCCATGTGCTCAGCGTCCCGCCACCGGCCAGCGCCAGCACCGTCGATCCCGCGTCGATGGCGATGTGCTCGAAACCCGTTGACGGGTAGCGTAATTCGTTGATAGCGGCGCGGGGTGCCGAGATTGCGTCGTCGGCCAGCGATCCCGCGCCCAATTCCACCCGGTGGCGCAGCAGCGGCAGGCCCTCGCGGTCGGCGTGCAGCGACCCGGACCAGAACCCCTCGCGCTCACCGCATCTGCCGATCTGCACGCGCTCGCGAAACCGGAGCAGGCCCCCGTCGTGCAGGGACAGCACCACGCTGGACAGGTGCCGGGCGGCACCGGCGACCACGGTCGGCTCCAGGTCGACGTCGAGGCTCCCGGCAACCTCGATCACCCAGCGGGCGTGCGATGTCGGCGTACTCGCCCCGGGCAGCGCCACGGTGGCGGCGGCGCTGCGCAACTTCAGGCGGGCGCCGCGTTCGACGATGAGCCGAATCTCGATGGTGTCGCCGCCCAGTGGCATCGCCGCCGCCGACACCAAGTGCACCGTGTCGGCCGCGGTGCGGCGCGCCTGGATGCCGCCGCCGCGGCACTCGATGCGCGGCGACCGGTCCCGGGAGGCGACCAGCACAACCTCGGAGTGCATCAGGTCACGGCGGCCAACTGGGCGTGCACCCAGGCCAGCACCTCGGTGGCCGCCGGGTCTTTGGTCAGCGACTGCATGATCGTGGGCCGGCCCTCGCGCACTCTGTCCGCGTCGCGGGCCATCACGTGTAGGTCGGCCCCGACCAGCGGCGCCAGGTCGATCTTGTTGACCACCAACAGATCCGAATAGGTCACCCCGGGGCCGCCCTTGCGCGGCACCTTGTCGCCACCCGCGACGTCGATGACGAAGATCTGCACGTCCACCAAGCCCGACGAGAACGTCGCCGTCAGGTTGTCGCCACCGGACTCGACCAGGATGAGGTCCAGGTCGTCGTGGCCGGCGACCAGGTCGTCGATAGCGTCCAGGTTGGCGGTGATGTCGTCGCGGATCGCGGTGTGCGGGCAGCCCCCCGTCTGCACGGCCGCGATCCGGTCGTCGGGCAGCACCGCGTGGCGGCGCAGGAAGTCGGCGTCCTCGGTGGTGTAGATGTCGTTGGTCAGCACCGCCAGCGACTTCTCGGCGCGCAACTGCCGGCACAGCGCGGCGACCAGCGCGGTCTTGCCGGAGCCGACCGGTCCCCCGACGCCGATGCGCAGCGGTTCTCCGGGCCGCCGGACCCGCTTCGGCCGATCGTGGTGCGTGTGCGTGTGTGGGTGGGCGTGCAGCTGCGTTGACATGGTTAACCTTTCAGGAGGCGAAGAGGGGCCGCTCGCGTTCGGCGTGGCGCTGCGCCAGCGTGTCGAGCGCGGGATCGGACAGGTCGGCCAGCCCGTCACCGGCCTCGGCGGCGGTGCGCTCGCAGAGATCGGACAGCTCGAACGTGACGGCGGCAACGGCGGCCGGGTCGAGCGCCAGTAGCCGCTGGGCGGCGGTGGCCGAGCCGGTCATCGTCGTGTAGACGACGTGCAGCGCGGTGTGCTCGGGCCCCAGGCCGCTCATAACTCCGACCCGCCCGGCGACCACCGCGAGGTGCGGCCGCGGCCCCAGCTCGTCCCAGTCGGCTTCCGGCCAGACCCGACGCGCCAGCCGCGCCAGCCCTCGCCCCTGGCCGCGTGAGGCCTGCCGGGCCGCGGGGGCCGGTGTGCGCGCGTCGGTTTCGCGGTCCGCGGCGGCGAGGGAGATATCGCCGCGGTGCACCGCTGCCGCCACCGAAGCGGTGACCAGCCCCTGCGTGCGAATCCTGCGGACCAGAAACGCTCTGAGCGTGGCCAGGTCGGTCACCATCCCGCCGGTGACGGCCTCTTCGACGCCACCGGAGTGCACGTGCGCGCCGGTGGGCAGTCGTGAGTCGGCCAGTGCGAGCAGGGTGGCCAAAGGGCGCTGGACCATCAGAACAGGAAATATCGTTGTGCCATAGGAAGTTCCGTTGCCGGCCGCTCCTGCCAGACCTCGCCGTCGATGCGCACGGTGAAGGTATCGGGATCGATCTCGATGCTCGGCATGGCGTCGTTGAGCGGCAGGTCGGCCTTGCCGACGGCGCCGACGTCCTTGACCGGTACCAACCGCCGGTTGACGGCCAACCTTTCGGCCAGACCCGCTTCGATGGCCTGGGGCGCCACGAAGTGTACCGAGGTGGCGGGAGCCGCCGCGGCGCCGAACATCGGACGCGGGAGCACCGGCTGCGGGGTGGGGATCGACGCGTTGGCGTCGCCCATCGCCGCCCACGCGATCATGCCGCCCTTGAGCACCGCGTGCGGCCGCACCCCGAAGAACGCGGGCTCCCACAGCACCAAGTCGGCGAGCTTGCCCACCTCCACCGAGCCGACCTCGTGATCGAGCCCGTGCGTGATGGCCGGGCAGATCGTGTATTTCGCCACGTAGCGCCGCGCCCGGTTGTTGTCGGCGGCGCGAGCACCCGATGGGTCGCCGGGCAGCGCGCCGCGGCGGGATTTCATCACGTGCGCGGTCTGCCAGGTGCGGATCACCACCTCGCCGATGCGGCCCATCGCCTGCGAATCGCTGCCGATCATCGAGATCGCGCCCATGTCGTGCAGCAGGTCCTCGGCGGCCATCGTCGACGGCCTGATCCGGCTCTCGGCGAACGCAAGGTCCTCGGGCACCGCGGGATTGAGGTGATGGCAGACCATCAGCATGTCGAGGTGCTCGTCGAGGGTGTTGACGGTGTGCGGGCGCGTCGGGTTGGTGGAACTGGGCAACACGTTGGGTTCGGCGGCGACCCTCATGATGTCGGGAGCGTGCCCACCGCCGGCGCCCTCGGTGTGGTAGGTGTGGATCGAGCGCCCGGCGATGGCGCCGAGGGTGTTCTCGACGAACCCCATCTCGTTGAGGGTGTCGGTGTGCAGGGCCACCTGCACCCCCGCCGCGTCGGCCACGGTCAGGCAGGCGTCGATGGCCGCGGGTGTCGATCCCCAGTCCTCGTGCAGCTTGAAACCCGAAGCGCCACCGCGTAACTGCTTCCACAAGCCCTCGGCGTTGACCGTGTTCCCCTTGCCGAGCAGCGCGAAGTTCACCGGCCACGAATCCAGCGCCTCCAGCATCCGCGCCAGGTGCCATTCGCCGGGAGTGACGGTGGTGGCCTTGCTGCCCTCGGCGGGCCCGGTGCCGCCACCGATGATGGTGGTGATGCCGGACGCCAGCGCCTCGGGCATCAGCTGCGGACAGATGAGGTGCACGTGACAGTCGATGGCGCCCGCGGTGACGATTCTGCCGTTGCCGCCGATGATTTCGGTGGACGGCCCGACCACCAGGCCCGGGTGCACGCCCGACATGATGTCGGGGTTGCCCGCCTTGCCGATGGCGACGATGCGGCCGTCGCGAATCCCGATGTCGGCCTTGATGATTCCCCAGTAGTCGATGATCACCGCGCCGGTGATCACGGTGTCGGGCGCACCGTCGGCCCGGCTGGCGCGACCCTGGCCCATCGATTCGCGCAGCACCTTGCCGCCGCCGAAAACCGCCTCGTCACCCGCCAAACCCGGTCCGCCGCTGCGGTCTTCGGTGATCTCCACCAGCAGGTTGGTGTCGGCCAGCCGGATCCGGTCGCCGGTGGTGGGGCCGAACAGGTCGGCGTAGCGCTCCCTGGACAGCCGTGTCATGACGGGTCGAGCCGTCCGGGCGGGTTCAGGTCCAGGCCGTGCACTTCGCGCCGCCCGCGCAACGGGATCAGCCGCACCGTCTGGGGGATGCCGGGTTCGAAGCGGACCGCGGTGGCCGCCGGGACATCGAGCCGGTGGCCGTGGGCCGCGGCGCGGTCGAATGACAACGCCGCGTTGGCCTGTGGCAAATGCACGTGGCTGCCGACCTGCACCGGACGGTCGCCGGTGTTGACGATCTGCATCTCGATCCGCTGCGCGCCGGCATTGATCTCGATATCGCCCGCGCCATAGAGGATTTCGCCGGGAATCATGCGATCGGGTGATGGACGGTGACCAACTTGGTGCCGTCCGGGAACGTCGCTTCGACCTGCACGTCGTCGATCATCTCCGGTACCCCGTCCATCACGTCGTCGCGGCCGAGCACCCCGCAGCCGGTGGCCATCAACTCTGCGACGCTGCGGCCGTCCCGCGCGCCTTCGAGAATGTGGTCGGTGATGACGGCGGTGGCCTCGGGGACATTCAGCCGCAGCCCCCGCGCCCTGCGCCGCCGGGCCAGCTCGGCGGCGTAGGACAACAGCAGTCGCTCTTGCTCGTGCGGCGTGAGAAGCATCGAGTCAGGCCCGCTGCGGGACGGCGTCGGCGTAGGGGGCGTCGCTGTTGGCGTGGGCCCGCGCCAACACCATGTACAGCAGGCCGAAGCCGATGATGAGGCCCGCCATCAACAAGACGACGTAGTTGTCGTACCACGGGGCATCGGGCGTGCGCGGCCAGCAGATGTTGACGATGGCCGCGACCCCGTAGACCAGGGCGCTGACGTTGACGAGCGTTCCCCACCGACCCAGCCGGTACTTGCCGGACGGCTGCCAGCCTTTCAGCCTGGCCCGCAGGGCCGCCAACACCACCATCTGGAACCCGAGGTAGACGCCGACGGTGCCGAAACTGACCAGCTTGTTGAGCGGGTGCTCGGAGACGATGGTCCCGGAGATCAGCGCCGCCGGGACGAGGACCGCGGCCAGCAGGGCGAACGGCGGTACGTGCCTCTTGTGATCGAAGCGCGCCAACAACCGGGAGCCGAAGATCATCCCGTCGCGGCCGTAGGAAAAGATCAGCCGGCTGGCGGCCGCCTGCAGGCTCAGCGCGCACGACACGAACGAGATCAACACGATGCCGAGCACGATCCTGGATCCGACGTCGCCGAAGGCGCTTTGCAGGACGGTCGAGATGGGGTTGGTGTCCTCGCCGCGGATGACCGCCCCGAAGTCGGTCACCGACAGGATCAGGCTGAGGCACACGAACGTCGATGCGGCCCCGCCGACATAGATGGTGCGGCGCATCGCTTTCGGGATCTGGATGCCGGGATTGCGCACCTCCTCGGCCACGTCGCCGCAGGCCTCGAAACCGAAGAACTGGTAGAAGCCGATGAGGCTGGCGGCCAGGAACGCGTACAGGAAGCTGTGACTGCCTTGGGCGTTGAAGCTGTGGAACAGCACACCCAGACCGTGGGCCCGGTGGGTGATCAGCAACCAGATGCCGACAACGAGCGCGCCGATCAGCTCCGCGGTGAAGCCGAAGATCGCGAAGTAGCCGAGGATCTTCGTCCCGGTGAGATTGATGAGCGTGGCCACCGCCAAAACCGCCAGCGCGCAAAAGATCTTGGCCAGCGCGGTCGGACGGAAGCCGACCATGGCGGCCAGGTAGGGCCCCGCGCCGAAGGCCGCATCCGCGATCAGCGCCAGCAGGCAGAACATGTAGACCCACCCGGTCATCCACGCCCATTTGCGCCCCCACAGCCGCCGGGCCCAGGGGTAGACGCCACCGGCCACGGGGAACTGCGCGACCACCTCGCTGAACACCAGTGCCACCAGCATCTGCCCCGCGCCGACGATCAGCAGGCTCCAGATCATCGGCGGGCCCGCGGTGGCCAGCGCGAACGCGAACACCGTGTAGATGCCGACCACGGGCGACAGGTAGGTGAAGCCCAGCGAGAAGTTGGCCCAGGGGCTCATGTCGCGTTTGAACTCGGAGGAGAATCCCAGCGCCTTCAGCTGGGCGAGGTCCTCGTCCTCGTGCGTGACCTCGGGCACCACCTCGGTCGCCTTGCCCGCGCGCGGTCCGGCCTGGTCCGCGCCGTCCGGCACGACCGTGGGACTCACGTCGACGGCCGGGTCGCTCGCTACCCGTTGGTCAGACCCGGCAAACTTCATGAAAAACAATTGAACCGACCCCAATCATCGAAACCTGTTGTGATAATCCGGTTTTCGCTGCTACTTCTGTGTGCCCTCCTTGATCAGCGTCGCCGCCGTGCGCTTGAGAACATCGCGCTGCCTGGTCACGTCCGCGACCGCCTTGCGGAGCTGGTTGAGTTCGTCCCGTTCGCTGATCGCGCCCTCACCGTCCGCGGGCGCGCCCGGCTTGACCCAGGGGGCCGCGGGATCTTCTTGCTCTCCGGGCAGCGCCGCGACCACCTTGTGGCGCGACCGGGAGCGTGGTCCCTCGCCGCGCGGCGCGTTCACGACGCTGGCGACCGGGCCCATTGGGGGCAAGCCGCCGTAGAAGGGTCCCGGCGCACCAAGCCCGGCCAGCGGCGAGCCGTCCAGGGCAGCGGCCGGCAACGCCGTCGCCGCCAGCCGGATCGCCGGGGAGTTGCCCCACGACGGCGGCACCGACAGGTTGCCGACCGTGGCCGCCTCGCCCAGGCCCGCCGAGGCGCCGACGCCGGACGGGCCCGCGACAGTGGACGCGAGCCCGGCGCCGGCCGCCGCTCCGGCCGCCGGCGCGGCCGTTGCCGGCGCCGACAGCGAGTTCACCAACGGATTCCAGGCGGCGGCCACCGGCGGCGCGAGGGTCAGCATGGCGCCGGACGCGTCGAAGTTCAGCCCTTCGGAGAGGATCTGGTACCCCACCGTCCCGGCGCTGAGCGTGTGGAACGTCTGGAACGGATAGCTGTTGAGCGTGTCCAGGATCGGATTCGGGCCGTTGAGGTAGTCGATGATCGGATTCGACGCGGGGACCGAGGCCGCCGGCGTCGACATGCCCTGCAGCAGGTTCGGCACATTGGCGAGCGCCGATTGGGTGCTCGAGCCCGTCGCGGTGGCGGCGGCATTGCTGACCGCAGGGCCCTGAGTCGCCGTGCCGGCCTGGTCGGTGGTCGGCGGCGGTGTGCCGAACGCCGCCAACCTCGTCGCGGCCGCCGAGGCCCCGGCATAGCCGTACATCGCCGCGGCATCCTGCGCCCACATCTCCGCGTATTGCGCCTCGGTGGCAGCGATCGCGGGGGTGTTCTGCCCAAAAGTGTTGGTAGCCACCAGCGACGCCAACAGCGCCCGGTTCACCTCGATCTCCGCCGGAGGCACCGTGGCCGCAAACGCCGCCTCGTAGGCCGCGACCGCCGACCCGAGTTGGCCGGCGGTCTGGGCGGCCTGCGCTGCGGTCGCGGACATCCACGACAGATAGGGAGTGACCGCCGCGGCCATCGATCCTGACGACGGACCCGCCCAGGGTCCGCTGGTGAGCCCGGACACCACCGACCGATACGCACTCGCCGTCGCGCCCAGCTCCGCCGCCAACGTCTCCCAGGCCGCCGCGGCCGCCGTCAGGGACTCCGCCCCCGGCCCCGCGTACATCCGGGCGGAGTTGACCTCCGGCGGCAACCCCGCGAAATCCAGGACGCCGATCACAGCATCGCCTCCTTGATCAGGCGCGCTGCCGCGTCGCGCTCCATCGCGGCCTCGGAGATCTCCTTGCGCAGCTTGCTGAGCTCCTCGCGCTCACGGTCGCTCAGCGCGCTGGCGACGTGCTGGCGAGCCGGTTGCGCCGGCGCGCCGCGGCCGGGCGCTTCGTCGGCGCGCTGCTCGCCGGGCATCGTGGGGATGACTTTCTGGCCGGGCCCGGATCGTTCCCGGGTCTGCTCGCCGCGGGGCGCGTTGACCAGGCTGCCGATCGGCGGGATGCCGCCGAAGAAGCCCCCCGGCTCGGCCGGCCCGGCCTGGGGCGCGCCTCCCAGCTCGGCCGCCGGCAACGGCGATGTGGCGCCGGCCAGCCGGATCCCCGCGGCGGACGCCCACGACTGCGGCACCGACAGCTTGCCGATCGAGGCCGCCCCGCCCGCGCCCGCCGACACCACTCCGCCGCCCCCAGCGTTGACCGAACCCGCCAGCGCCCCGAGGCCCGCGTCGGGTGTAACGGCGCCGGCCACCGCCGCGGCCTGCGGCAGCGCGAGCCCGTACAGGCCGCCCAGCAAGGGGGTGATACCGGAAGCCGTGAACAAGGGCCCACTGATGACAAGCGCCCAGTTGCCCGCGTCCGTGGTGAAGGTGTTGAGGGCCTGGCCGGTCGTGGTGCCCAGCACGGCCTCCACGAACGAGATCGGGTCGAGCGATCCGCCGGACCCAAGGCCCTGCAGTGCGGCTGGGACGAGGTTCATCACCTGCGTCAGGCCGGACTGCGCGCTCGGGCCCGCCGCGGAGGCCGCGGCCTGGCTGACCGCGGCGGCCTGAGCGGCGGTGCCGCCCTGGTCGGTGGTCTGCGGCGGCAGGCCGAAGGGGGTCAACTTCGTCGCCGCCGCCGACGCGCCGGCGTAGCCGTACATCGCCGCGGCGTCCTGTGCCCACATCTCGGCGTACTGGGCCTCGGTGGCCATGATCGCGGGGGTGTTCTGCCCCAGGAAGTTGGTGGCGACCAGCGCGGCCAACAGGGCCCGATTCACCTCGATCACCGGTGGTGGCACGGTCGCCACGAACGCCGCCTCGTAGGCCGCGATCGCCGACTTGAGCTGACCGGCCGTCTGCTCGGCCTGAGCGGCCGTGGTGTTCATCCAGGACAGGTACGGGGTCACCGCGGCGAGCATCGTGGTCGACGAGGGGCCCACCCATGGACCTCCCGTCAGCTCGGCCACCGCCGAGCGATACGAACTCGCCGCGAGGTTGAGCTCCGCCGCCAATCCGTCCCACGCCGCGGCGGCGGCGACCATCGCCCCCGGGCCCGGCCCGGCGTACATGCGCCCGGAGTTGACCTCCGGCGGCAATGCCGCAAAATCCAGCGTCACAAGACCCCCTGGAAGGCCGACCCGGCGCGAGCGCACGCTGGCCCGGCCGCCAGGTCTGTTCGAACCATGGTGGGGCGCACGCTTCTGAACGCCCGGCAATGCGCGCGATACCGTGGCCCCGGCGGCGCGTACAACACCGCACCGATGTGCACTTCGCCGTACCAGCGTCCAGATCGCCGCACAATTACTACATAGTGGCGCAGCTCGCTGTAACGGCACTGGCTAATTACTGCGAATTAGCTGAAAGCGCGTTTCTTCCGGTGCTGGCCGGTGGCCGCATCCGGCGTGCCGACTGTGTCGGCCACAGCGCTACACGGCGAAGCTCCGCCTTGGCCGGATCGGTGGCGTTCGGCTGTCCGATGGCGCCAGCGTCCGCCGTTGCGGCCGTTGTGTCATGAAATCACTTGTGCTGCTGCGGATTACCGCGAGAAATGCCGCTGCGTCGCCGATGGCCGCACCGACAGGTCCGGTCGTCGCGGTCACCATCCGTGGTGACCGCGCGGGCGCGCGGCGGATGCTGCCGGGCAGCCGGATCCGCAGCGCAGGCACCGACTATCTTCCGCCCGGATGGCTTTGCCATTGCTCCGATCAGCAAGTGACAATCGCCCACCCGGGCGGAAGCGTTTGTCGGATCGCGGGCCTAGTCGTTAAACGGCCCCCACGCGTGGCGCTTGAGGGCGGCCGGTTTCTTGCCGAGCTTTCCGGCCCGCACCATGACGGCCAGGCTGTCCAGGATGACCCGGCTGCTCATCAGTGCGGTCTGTTCGGCCCAGTCGTAGGGCGGTGAGCACTCCACCACCTCGATGCCGTTCAGGCCCGGCTCGGAGATCATCCGGATCAGGTTCAGCGCTTCGCGCGGCAACAGGCCACCGGGCTCGGGCCAGCCGGTGCCGGGTACGAAGCCGGCGTCGATGACGTCGATGTCGAACGACAGGTAGACCGCCTTGGCGTCCTTCCACGCCGTTTCGAGCGCGATCTCGGCGATCTTTTCGATCCCGACGCGTTCGACGTCGCCCACCGTGATGACCGTGCTGCCGCGCTGTCGGCCCACCTGCACGCCGGCGCGCGGGGCCTGCCAGCCGCCGATGCCGATCTGGACCAGGTTGGTGGCCGGCGCGTTCTTGATGTTGGTGGCGTGGAACCACGGCGTGGTGTGCATCCGCTCGTCGAGATCGGTTTCCTGGGTGTCGACGTGGCGGTCGAAGTGGATGATGCCCACGTTGCCGTCCATGTGCGGGGCCAGGCCTCGCACCGTCGGGAACCCGATCGAGTGGTCGCCACCCAGGATCACCGGGAACACGCCCTTGGAAACCACATGGGACATCGCCGTGCTGATCTGGTCGAACGACTTCTCGATGTTGGCCGGAATGGTGACCACGTCGCCGATGTCGACGATGTTGAGTTGTTCGCGCAGGTCCACCCCGAGTTCGTAGCAGTAGGTGCCGAACAGGTTGGTGGAGCGGCGGATGCCCATCGGCCCGAATCGCGTGCCCGGTCGGTAGGTGGTCCCGGCGTCCAGCGGGGCTCCGAAGACGGCCACTTCGGCGTCGCCCACATCGTTCACGTCCTCCAGGAACGGGCATTTCAGGAATGTCCCGCGTTCCCCGGCGAAGTGCGGCAGCTCGCCCCGCGAAAAGGTCGACAACGTGCGGTCGTTGATCGTGGGGGCCGCCTCGAGCCCGTGGGCGAGGCAGCGCTCGATCTCTTCGCGATGGCGGCGGGTGGACAATTCCGCCTCGGCCTGCTGCGCCCAGCTGCCCTCCCGGTTGGGGATGTCAGCCTGTCCGGCGAACGGATTGAACATCAAAAACTTCCTCTCGTCGCGAATGAATTCACGGCGGAGGATGCCCCGGCGACCGGACTTTAAGCGGAAGGCAGATACAGGAGCCATCTTTGAAATGACCCGGCGCGCCAGGCATCATCCCGCGGTCGCCGTCTTTTCGCTTTCCGGGTACGGCGAACTCGTCCGGGCGGCCCCTGCGGCGCGCCGCTATTGAAGGTACCGGCTCGGTCGGCGACCGCAACTTCGGCGGGGGTCGTGTTGCGCCGCGGCGATCGGCTCCGCCCGGGCGTGGTGGGCGATCCGTCCGCGACCCCTACTCCGTTTGTGAAACACCTTGCAGGGCAACGTGATCAGCGCGGGAGGCCGCCCGAGCATCCGCCCGCGGGCCCGGGGCGTCCGCGAAGCTTCGACCGAACGGAGCGAAGGGGCGCCCGGCCGAGAACCGGATCCGGGGCGCCGGGATTCCCTTGCGGAACAGGCATTTTCGGGAATCGGGCAGCGCGTCGCGGGAAGCCTCGGTAACGACTGGCCGACTGCTGGGAAGTTGCTGGGAATTACGCGTCGAGGTTCTGCAGCCGCACCTGGCCGCGGGCCACCACCCGGTCGTTGTCGTCGGTGATCGTGACGAGCCACAGCTGCTGGCGCCGGCCGCGATGAATCGGTTCGGTGCGGCCGTACACGGTCCCGGAGCCGATCGAGCGCAGGAAGTCGGTGTTGTTGTTGACGCCCACGACGTTCCCGCCGTCGCCTTTGGCGTTGAGCCAGGTGTAGGCGGACACGCTGGCCATGCTCTCGATCATCGAGCAGTAGACGCCGCCGTGCACCAGGCCCATCGGCTGCAACAGTTTCGGTGTGACCTCGAGCTGCGCGCGGGCACCGTCGGGACTCAGCTCGGTGAACCGCAGCCCCAACTCGGTGTCGAACGGCGCGGTGAAGTTCGGCGGCAACGTCGGGTCGGGCGGCGGTGGCACGTTATGTGTCTACACCATCGGCGACCCGGCACCGCCGGGGCGGAACGGCCGCCCGTAAAACGGGCGAGCCCCGCGCGGGGCGCGGGGCTCGCCGATCGAGTAGACCGGGGGTCGCTGCAGCCCTCAGGACTCTGCCACGGTCATTGTCGCTCGACCGAGATCAGCATAGGCAAGGCTGCCCTAATTTCGCAAGGTATGTTGGCGCTGAAACAAGCCACTTCGGAATCGTGTTGGTACGACCGTCAGTAGTAAGCGGAGTACGCTTATTTTCGACGCTCAGGAGATGAACGCACTATGGCCAAGCTGACCCGGCTGGGGGATCTGGAACGCGCCGTGATGGATCATCTGTGGTCCACGGCCGAACCCCAAACCGTCCGCCAAGTCCACGAAGCGTTGTCGGCGCGCCGCGACCTGGCATACACGACGATCATGACCGTCCTGCAGCGGCTGGCGAAGAAGAACCTGGTCTCCCAGATCCGCGACGATCGCGCCCACCGCTACGCGCCGGTGCACGGTCGCGACGAGCTGGTCGCCGGGCTGATGGTCGACGCGCTGGCCCAGGCGGAGGATTCCGGGGACCGGCAGGCGGCGCTGGTGCACTTCGTCGAGCGGGTGGGCGCCGACGAGGCCGAGGCGCTGCGGCGCGCGCTCGCCGAACTGGAAGCCAATCAGCGCAAAAACACGCCGTCGGCTGGCGCGGCGGCGGAGGACTGAGGGAGACTGGCAGCGTGTCAGCGCTGGCCTTCACCGTTCTCGCGGTGCTGTTGGTCGGTCCGGCGCCGGCCCTGTTGGCGCGCGCGACCTGGCCGTTGCGCGCGCCCCGCGCCGCGATGGTGCTGTGGCAGGCCGTCGCACTGGCCGCCGTCCTGTCGGCGTTCAGCGCCGGGATCGCGATCGCCAGCAGGCTGCTCGTGCCCGGCCCCGACGGGCGGCCCACGGCCAGCGTCCTCGGCGCCGCCGGCCGGCTCGGCTGGCCGCTGTGGGCGGCCTACATCGCAGTTTTCGCGTTGACCGTGGTGGTCGGCGCCCGGCTGGTGGTCGCCCTGCTGCGGGTGGCCATCGCCAATCGGCGCCGGCGGGCCCATCACCGCATGGTGGTCGATCTGGTCGGGGTCGGGCACGACGCGGCCACCGCCCAGCCCTGCGCCCGCACGCGCGACCTTCGTATCCTGCACGTTCAGCAGCCGCTCGCCTACTGCCTGCCCGGCGTCCGGAGCCGCGTCGTGGTCAGCGAGGGAGCGCTGACCACGCTCGCCGATGAGGAGGTCGCGGCGATCCTCACGCACGAGCGCGCCCACCTGCGGGCCCGCCACGATCTGGTGCTGGAGGCGTTCACCGCCGTGCATGCCGCCTTCCCGCGGCTCGTGCGCAGCACCAACGCGCTGCGCGCGGTGCAACTGCTCGTCGAGCTTCTGGCCGACGACGCGGCGGTACGGGCAACCGGTCGCACTCCCCTGGCCCGCGCGCTGGTGGCCTGCGCGTCGGGACGGGCGCCCTCCGGCGCGCTGGCCGTCGGCGGCCCCAGCACCGTGTTGCGGGTGCGGCGGCTGTCCGGGCGTGGCAACAGCCTGGCGCTCTCGGCGGCCGCCTACCTGGCCGCGGCGGCCGTCATGGTGGTGCCCACCATCGCGCTGGTCGTCCCGTGGCTCACCGAGCTGCGCCGGCTGTTCAACCTCTGACCCCGCGGCGAAGACCCAATCAGCCCGGGCGCATGCGTGAGGGCTGTGCCACAGTGTGACCGAAAGCTTTTCGGAAAGTAGTTCCCCGACACTGAGAGGCCAACAGATGAGTGCCCCGACTTCCCAGGACGCGAAGACCGGTACCGCGCAGATCGGCGTCACCGGCCTGGCGGTAATGGGATCGAACATCGCCCGCAACTTCGCCCACCACGGCTACACGGTCGCGTTGCACAACCGGTCCGTCGCCAAGACCGACGCGTTGCTCAAAGAACACGGCGACGAGGGCAAGTTCGTGCGCTCGGAGACCATCGCGGAATTCCTCGACGCGCTGGAAAAGCCGCGGCGGGTGCTCATCATGGTCAAGGCCGGCGATCCCACCGACGCCGTCATCAACGAACTCGCCGACGCCATGGAGGAAGGCGACATCATCATCGACGGCGGCAACGCCCTCTACACCGACACCATCCGCCGCGAGAAGGCGATGCGCGAGCGCGGCCTGCACTTCGTCGGCGCCGGCATCTCCGGCGGCGAGGAGGGCGCGCTCAACGGGCCGTCGATCATGCCGGGCGGGCCGGCCGAGTCGTACAAGTCGCTGGGCCCGCTGCTCGAGGAGATCTCCGCGCACGTCGACGGGGTGCCGTGCTGCACCCACATCGGCCCCGACGGCGCCGGGCACTTCGTCAAGATGGTGCACAACGGCATCGAGTACTCCGACATGCAGCTGATCGGCGAGGCCTACCAGCTGCTGCGCGACGGGCTCGGCAAGAGCGCGGACGAGATCGCCGACGTGTTCGACGAGTGGAACAAAGGCGACCTGGACAGCTTCCTGGTCGAGATCACCGCGAAAGTGTTGCGCCAGAACGACGCCAAGACGGGCAAGCCGCTCGTCGACGTCATCCTCGACGAGGCCGAGCAAAAGGGCACCGGCCGCTGGACCGTGAAGTCGGCCCTGGACCTCGGTGTCCCGGTCACCGGGATCGCCGAGGCCGTGTTCGCCCGCGCGCTGTCGGGTTCGGTGACCCAACGCAAGGCCACCACCGGGCTGGCCTCCGGGCAGCTCGGCCAAAAGCCGAGTGACGCAAAGCAATTCGTCGAGGACGTGCGGCAGGCCCTGTACGCGTCGAAGATCATCGCCTACGCCCAGGGCTTCAACCAGATCCAGGCCGGCAGCGCCGAATACGACTGGGGCATCACGCCCGGCGACCTGGCCACCATCTGGCGCGGCGGCTGCATCATCCGGGCGAAATTCCTCAACCGGATCAAGGACGCATTCGACGAAGACCCCGATTTGCCGACGCTGATCGTCGCGCCGTACTTCCGCCGCGCGATCGAGGCCGCGATCGACGGCTGGCGTCGCGTCGTGGTGACCGCCACCCAGCTGGGCATCCCGATCCCGGGCTTCTCCTCGGCGCTGTCCTACTACGACGCGCTGCGCACCGAGCGGCTGCCCGCGGCCCTGACCCAGGGGCTGCGCGACTTCTTCGGCGCGCACACCTACGGCCGCATCGACGACGACCCGGACAAGCGCTTCCATACGCTGTGGAGCGGTGACCGCAGCGAAGTCCCCGCGTAGCGGTTCGCGTGTGACAGGGGCGCAAAGGGGGCAAGCCGACTGACATGAGGTTCTTGGACGGGCACCGGCCGGGCTACGACCTGACCTACAACGACGTCTTCATCGTGCCGAACCGGTCCGAGGTGGCGTCGCGCTTCGACGTCGACTTGTCCAGCGCCGACGGCTCCGGGACCACCATTCCCGTGGTGGTCGCCAACATGACCGCGGTCGCCGGCCGGCGGATGGCCGAGACGGTGTCGCGCCGGGGCGGCATCGTGATCCTGCCCCAGGACCTCCCGATCACCGCGGTGCAGCAGACGGTGCAGTTCGTCAAGAGCCGCGACCTGGTTCTCGACACCCCGGTGGTGCTGGAGCCCGACGACTCGGTGTCCGACGCCATGGCGCTGATCCACAAGCGCGCGCACGGCGTCGCCGTGGTGTTGTTCGAGGGCCGGCCCATCGGTGTGGTCAGCGAATCCTCCTGCCTGGGCGTGGACCGGTTCACCAGGGTGCGCGACGTCGTCGCGACCGATTTCGTCACCGCGCCGGTGGGCACCGAACCCCGCAAGATCTTCGACCTGCTCGAGCACTCCCCGATCGGTGTCGCGGTGGTGACCAACGCGGACGGCACGCTGGCCGGGGTGCTCACCCGCACCGGGGCGATCCGCGCCGGGCTGTACGCGCCGAACACCGACGCACGCGGGCGGCTGCGGATCGGCGCGGCCGTCGGCATCAGCGGCGACGTCGGCGCCAAAGCCCGGTCGCTGGCCGAGGCCGGTGTCGACATGCTCGTGATCGACACCGCGCACGGGCATCAGGTCAAGACGCTCGACGCGATCAAGCTCGTGGCCGGGCTGGAGCTCGGTCTGCCGCTGGCGGCGGGCAATGTCGTGTCGGCGGAGGGCACCCGGGATCTGCTGGGCGCCGGGGCGACCATCGTCAAGGTCGGTGTCGGGCCGGGCGCGATGTGCACCACCCGCATGATGACCGGCGTCGGCCGCCCGCAATTCTCCGCCGTACTCGAATGCGCCTCGGCCGCAAGGAAAGTCGGCGCCCACGTGTGGGCCGACGGCGGCATCCGCCATCCACGCGACGTGGCGCTGGCGCTGGCCGCCGGGGCGTCGAACGTGATGATCGGGTCGTGGTTTGCCGGCACCTACGAGTCGCCCGGCGACCTGATGCGCGACCGCGACGACCAGCCCTACAAGGAGAGCTACGGCATGGCGTCCAAGCGGGCGGTGGTCGCGCGCACCGGCGACGAGACCGCGTTCGACCGCGCCCGCAAGGCGTTGTTCGAGGAGGGCATCTCGACGGCGCGGATGGGGTTGGACCCCGACCGCGGCGGCGTCGAGGACCTGATCGACCACATCACCTCGGGCGTCCGCAGCACCTGCACCTACGTGGGCGCCGCCACCCTGGCCGAGCTGCACGAGCGCGCCGTCGTGGGGGTGCAGTCGGCCGCGGGGTTCGCCGAGGGTCATCCGCTGCCCCTGGGCTGGTGAGCGCGCTAAGCCGCCGACGGCGTTCTGCCGGCTGGACGTCTTGGCTACCATGTGAATTCACGTGAGTTTTCGGCTGGCAGCAAACCGCTGCGCCGCCTCGAGGGAAAGGGATGACGTGCCGCAGGCACGCGTCGAGGCCCCGCCACCGCCCCGGGCCTTCCGCAGGAAGCCGTCGTGAACGTCGCCCTCACCGTGGTCAGCGTGCTGGCCATCGCGCTGCTCATCTTCGCCAACGGGGTCTTCGTCGCGGCCGAGTTCTCGCTGACCGCGCTGGACCGCAGCGTGGTGGACGCCAACGCGCGCGCCGGCGGCCGCCGTGACCGCTTCATCCAGCGCGCCCAGCAGCGGCTGTCGTTTCAGCTCTCGGGCGCCCAACTGGGCATTTCCACCGCCACGCTGGCCACGGGTTACCTGACCGAACCGCTGGTGGCGGACCTGCCGCATCCGACGTTGAGCTCCATCGGCGTTCCGGACCGGCTGGCCGAAGGGATCATCGCGTTCCTGGCGCTGGTGGTCGTGACGTCGGTGTCGATGGTGTTCGGTGAGCTCGTTCCCAAATACCTCGCGGTCGCGCGCCCGCTGTCCAGCGCCCGCGCCGTCGTGGGCTTTCAGCTGCTGTTCTCGCTGCTGTTCACCCCGGCCATTCGGTTGACGAACGGCGTGGCCAACTGGATCGTTCGCGAGCTGGGCATCGAGCCGGCCGAGGAGCTGCGCTCGGCCCGGTCGGCGCAGGAGCTGGCCTCGCTGGTGCGCAACTCGGCCCGCAGCGGCACCATGGACGCGGCCACCGCCGTCCTGCTGCGGCGATCGCTGGAGTTCGGCGAACTGACGGCCGAGGAGTTGATGACGCCGAGGTCGAAGATCGTCGCGCTGCAGACCGACGACACCGTCGCCGACCTGGTCACCGCCGCCGCCGAGTCCGGCTTCTCCCGGTTCCCCATCGTCGACGGCGATCTCGACGAGACCGTCGGCATCGTGCATGTCAAGCAGGTGTTCGCGATCGCGCCGGCCGACCGCCCGAAAACCCTGCTGACCTCGCTCGCCCAGCACGTTCCGGTGGTGCCGTCGACGCTGGACGGCGATGCGGTGATGGCCGAAATCCGCGCCAACCCCCTGCAAACGGCGATGGTCGTCGACGAATACGGCGGCACGGCCGGCATGGTGACCGTCGAGGACCTGATCGAGGAGATCGTCGGCGACGTGCGCGACGAACACGACGACGCCACCCCCGACGTCGTCGCGGCCGGCACCGGCTGGCGGGTGAACGGGTTGCTGCGCATCGACGAGGTCGCCGCCGCCACCGGATATCGGGCGCCCGAAGGCCCCTACGAGACGATCGGCGGCCTGGTGCTGCGCGAGATCGGCCATATCCCGGTGGCCGGGGAGACGGTGGAGTTGACGGCCCTGGATGCCGACGGGCTGCTGGACTCGTCGATGCGCTGGCGGGCGACGGTCGTTCGGATGGACGGACGCCGCATCGACGTGCTCGAGCTGCAGCAGCAGGACAGCCGGGCCGAAACCGCCGCGGGACAGGGCCCCGGATGAACGACACGCTGGGAGTGTTGCTGGCGATCCTGCTGATCGGGGTGAACGCGTTCTTCGTCGGCGCCGAGTTCGCCTTGATCTCGGCGCGCCGGGACCGCCTCGAAGCGCTGGCCGAACAGGGCAAGGCGCGCGCGGTCACGGTGATCCGGGCCGGCCAGAATCTTCCGTCCATGCTGGCCGGCGTGCAGCTCGGGGTGACGGTCGCCTCGCTGCTGCTGGGCCGCATCGGGGAGGCCGCGGTCGCCAACCTGCTGCGCGGCGCGTTCGAGCTGACCGGCATGCCGCCGGCGCTGCTGCACACGGTGTCGCTGGTGATCGCGCTCGCGATCGTGGTGACGCTGCACGTACTGCTGGGCGAGATGGTGCCGAAGAACATCGCGCTGGCCGGGCCCGAGCGGGCCGCGATGCTGCTGGTGCCGCCCTACCTGGCCTACGTGCGGGCGGCGCGGCCCTTCATCGCCTGCTACGACAAGTGCGCCAACGTGGTGCTGCGCGCGCTGCGTGTCGAGCCCAAGTCGCACCTCAGCGTGGCGGTTTCGACCACGGAGCTGAGGGTGATGATCACCGAATCGGTGTCGGAAGGCCTGCTGGATGCCGAGGAGCACGGCAGGCTGACCCGGGCGCTGCAGCTGCGCCACCGCACGGTCGGCCAGGTGGCGCGGCCGCTGACCGAGATCCAGGCGGTGCCGGTGGCCACGGCGGGCTCCGGCCCCACCGTGGGCGCGGTCGAACACGCCCTGGCCCGGACCGGGTACTCGCGGTTTCCCGTTGTGAACCTCGATGCGGAGTTCATCGGCTACGTCCACATCAAGGATGTGCTGACGCTCGGCGACGACCCGCAGACGGTCATCGACCTGGCGCTGGTGCGACCCCTGCCGCGGGTCCCCCGGTCGCTGCCGCTGGCCGACGCGCTGTCGCGGATGCGCCGCAGCAACAGCCACCTGGCGCTGGTAACCGCCGACAGCGGGGCCACCGGGGCCACCGGGGCCAGCGGGGCCGCCGGGACCGGTGGCGCCGCCGGGGCCGTCGTGGCCATGGTGGCGATGGAAGATCTGGTGGAGGACCTTGTCGGCGCGATGCGCGACGCATAGTCGGCCTGGCCGGCGGGTGAGGCCCCGCCGAGGCCGTATGATCTCCAACGGCTACCAGTCAGGGAAATGCTGGAAAGCAGAGGGTCCCGGCCCGCGGAACATGCGTTGCCTGCAGCGGCCCTCATGGACCGCCGCGGCGCCATAGCTGCGGCTGGAGCCCGGGTGACCTGCAGTTGTGGGTCGGCCGGGTGACGGTCGTCAGGTTGCCGGTCGGTAGGCTGACGTCAATACCTGTTGAGGCCGGTGAGGTTCCGCATGCCCCATTACGGAGCCCCTTATGGAGGAGAAACATGACTGATCGCGTGTCGGTGGGGAACCTGCGCGTCGCCAAAGTGCTCTACGACTTCGTGAACAACGAGGCCCTGCCTGGCACCGATATCGACCCGGACAGCTTCTGGGCGGGCGTCGACAAAGTCGTCGCCGATCTCACTCCGCAGAACCAGGGTTTGCTCAACCGCCGCGACGAGCTGCAGGCCCAGATCGACAAATGGCACCGCCAGCGGGTCATCGAGCCGATCGACACGGAGGCCTACCGCGAGTTCCTGACCGAGATCGGTTACCTGCTGCCCGAGCCCGCCGACTTCAGCATCACCACGTCCGGCGTCGACCCCGAGATCACCACGACGGCGGGCCCCCAGCTGGTGGTGCCGGTGACCAACGCCCGCTTCGCGCTCAACGCGGCCAATGCCCGGTGGGGCTCGCTGTACGACGCCCTCTACGGCACGGACGTGATCCCGGAGACCGACGGCGCCGAGCAGGGCACCAGCTACAACCGGGTGCGCGGCGACAAGGTGATCGCCTACGCCCGCCAGTTCCTCGACGAGGCCGTGCCGCTGGCGTCGGGCTCGTGGGCGGACGCCAGCTGCCTGCGCATCGACGACGGCCGGCTGCAGGTCGACCTCGGCGCTGAGTCCACCGGCTTGGCCCAGCCCGAGAAGTTCGTCGGCTACAGCGGCGAGCTCGGCTCCCCCGACTGGTCGGTGTTGCTGACCAACAACGGCCTGCACATCGAGGTCCTGATCGACCCCGAGTCGCCCATCGGCAAGACCGACCGCGCCGGCATCAAGGACGTCGTGCTGGAGTCGGCGGTCACCACGATCATCGACTTCGAGGACGCGGTGGCCGCCGTCGACGCCGACGACAAGACCCGCGCCTACCGCAACTGGCTTGGCCTGATGCGGGGCGATCTGGCCGCCGAGGTGGACAAGGACGGCAAGACGTTCACCCGGGTGCCCAACCAGGACCGCCACTACACCACCCCCGACGGCGGCGAGCTGGTGCTGCCCGGGCGCGCGCTGCTGTTCGTCCGCAACGTCGGGCACCTGATGACCAACGACGCGATCCTCGACGCCGACGGCAACGAAATCTTCGAAGGCATCCAGGACGCGCTCTTCACCGGGCTGTGCGCCGTCCACGGGCTGAAGGCCACCGACGCCAACGGCCCGCTGCTCAACAGCCGCACCGGTTCCATCTACATCGTCAAGCCGAAGATGCACGGCCCCGACGAGGTGGCGTACACCACCGAGCTGTTCAGCAGGGTCGAGGACGTGCTCGGCCTGCCGCAAACCACGCTCAAGGTCGGCGTGATGGACGAGGAGCGGCGCACGACCGTCAACCTCAAGGCGTGCATCAAGGCCGCCGCCGACCGGATCGTGTTCATCAACACCGGATTCCTGGACCGCACCGGGGACGAGATCCACACCTCGATGGAGGCCGGTCCGATGGTCCGCAAGGGTGCGATGAAGACCCAGCCGTGGATCCTGGGCTACGAGGACAACAACGTCGACACCGGCCTGGCGGCCGGCTTCGCCGGGCACGCCCAGATCGGCAAGGGCATGTGGACCATGACCGAGCTGATGGCCGACATGGTCGAGCAGAAGATCGGCCAGCCGAAGCAGGGCGCCAGCACCGCCTGGGTGCCGTCGCCGACGGCGGCCACCCTGCACGCCATGCACTACCACAAGGTGGACGTCATCGAAGTGCAGAAGGAGCTGGCCGGCAAGAAGCGGGCGAGCATCGATCAGCTGCTCACCATCCCGCTGGCCAAGGAGCTGGCCTGGGCCCCCGAGGAGATCCGCGAAGAGGTCGACAACAACTGCCAGTCCATCCTGGGCTACGTGGTGCGCTGGATCGACCAGGGTGTTGGGTCCTCGAAGGTGCCCGACATCCACAACGTCGCGCTCATGGAGGACCGCGCCACGCTGCGGATCTCCAGCCAGCTGCTGGCCAACTGGCTGCGGCACGGCGTGATCACCAGCGAGGACGTCCGGGCCAGCCTGGAGCGGATGGCCCCGATGGTGGATCAGCAGAACGCCGGCGACTCGAAGTACCTGCCGATGGCGCCCAACTTCGACGAGAGCGTCGCCTTCCTGGCCGCCCAGGAGCTGATCTTGTCCGGAACGCAGCAGCCCAACGGCTACACCGAGCCGATCCTGCATCGGCGCCGGCGCGAGTTCAAAGCCCGCGCCGCCGGTGGGTGAAACCGGCTCGACAATGCGGTAAGTAGCGCGGCCGATGACTAGAATCTGGGCCGAGTCCACAACGTTTCACACGATGAGTCGACGGAAAGGCGGCGGGCACCGGTATGGGTAGGCACAGCATGCCCGACCCGGATGACTCCGTCGACCAGCCAGCGGACGAACACTTCGCCGACGATCAGGATGCGGCCGACGACACGGGTCACCACCACCGCGACGCCGCCGCCGACGACGGTTATTGGCGCGCAGACGATTACGGCGACGAGGGCTTTGCCGCCGAGGGCGACAACCCCTATCCCGCCGACGACACGTTCGCGCCACCCGCCGACGACTATCCGGAATTCCCGCCGCGCGGCGCGGGTCCGGCGGGCGCCGAGCCGCCGGTCTCCCCGCCGTCGCTGTCGTCGCGGTTCCGGGGCGGGCACCGGGGCCTCGGCGAGCGCCTCGGCGGCCACCGCAGCCAGGGCGGGCGACGCGGGGTCAGCATCGGGGTGATCGTCGCGCTGGTCGCCGTGGTCGTCGTGGTGGGCACCGTGATCCTGTGGAGCTTCTTCGGCGACGCGTTGTCGCACCGCTCGCACAGCGCCGCCGCGCGCTGCGTCGGCGGCAAGGAGTCGGTCGCCGTCATCGCCGACCCGTCGATCTCCGAGCCCGTGCAGCAGCTCGCCGAGAGTTACAACTCCACCGCCGGCCCGGTCGGCGACCACTGCATGGTCGTCACCGTCAAACCGGCCGGCTCCGACGCCGTGCTGAACGGGTTCGTCGGCAAGTGGCCGGCCGAGTTGGGCGGCCAGCCGGCCTTGTGGATCCCGGGCAGTTCGGTTTCCGCCGCCCGGCTCGCCGCCGCCGCGGGCCAGAAAACCATCACCGAGAGCCATTCGCTGGTGACGTCGCCGGTCATGCTCGCCGTCCGGCCCGAGCTCGGCCAGGCCCTGGCCAACCAGAACTGGGCGGCGCTGCCCGGCCTGCAAACCAACCCGAACGCGCTGGCAGGCCTGAACTTGCCGGCCTGGGGGTCGCTGCGGCTGGCGCTGCCCACGAACGGAAACGCCGACGCCGCGCTTTTGGCGGGCGAGGCCGTCGCGGCCGCATCGGTTCCGGCCGGTGCCCCGCCCACGCAGGGCATCGGCGCCGTGCGCACGTTGTTGAGCGCGCAGCCCAAGCTGGCCGACAACTCGCTGACCGAGGCGATGAACGCGCTGCTCAAGCCCGGCGACGCGGCGAGCGCGCCGGTGCACGCGGTGGTCACCACCGAGCAGCAGCTGTTCGCGCGCGGCCAGTCGCTGTCCGATGCCAAGAGCACGCTGGCCTCCTGGCTGCCGCCGGGCCCGGCGGCCGTCGCCGACTACCCCGCGGTGTTGCTCAGCGGCTCGTGGCTGACGCAGGAGCAGACCTCAGCGGCCAGCGGATTCGCCCGCTTCCTGCAAAAGCCTGAGCAACTCGCGAAGCTGGCCAAGGCCGGCTTCCGGGTCAACGGCGGCAAGCCGCCGAGCAGCCCGGTCACCAGTTTCCCGGCGCTGCCCGCCACCCTGTCGGTGGGTGACGACGCGATGCGCGCCACGCTGGCCGAAGCCATGGCCGCCCCGTCGAGCGGACTGGCCGCGACGATCATGCTGGACCAGTCGATGCCCGCCGACGAAGGCGGAAAGAGCCGGCTCGCCAACGTCATCGGCGCGCTGCGCGACAAGATCAAGTCGTTGCCGCCGACCGCCAGCGTCGGGTTGTGGACGTTCGACGGCCACGAGGGCCGCTCGGAGGTGCCCGGCGGGCCGCTGGCTGACCCCGTCAACGGCCAGCCGCGCTCGGCGGCCCTGGCGGCGGCGCTGGACAAGCAGTATTCGTCGGCCGGCGGCGCGGTCTCGTTCACCACCCTGCGCATGATCTATCAGGAGATGCAGTCCAATTACCATGCCGGGCAGGCGAATTCGATCCTGGTGATCACCTCGGGCCCGCACACCGATCAGACCCTGGACGGTGCCGGCCTGCAGGACTTCATCCGTAAGAGCGCCGACCCGGCCAAACCGATCGCGGTCAACGTCATCGACTTCGGCGGCGACCCGGACCGGTCGACCTGGGAGGGCGTCGCTCAGCTCAGCGGCGGCGGCTACCAGAACCTGGCAACCTCGGCGTCGCCCGACCTCGCCGCGGCCCTCAACAGCTTTTTGAGCTGAGGGCGACACCGCACGGCCGCCGCAGCTGGCACGGCATCGGCTCGGGTCGGCGATAACATTTGCCAATGACAGCGACCGAACCCTGCTGCGACGCGTGCCAGTCGCCGCCGCAGACATTCGCGCCCGACTCGCAGTGGCTCCGCGCGGCCCGGTGGGCGCGGCGGCTGTCGTGGGTCAGCCTGGCCTGGATGCTCACCGAAGCCGTCGTCGGGCTTTGGCAGGGGCTGGCCGCCGGCTCGATCGCCCTGACCGGATGGGCGCTGGGCAGCGGTGTCGAGGGGGTGGCCAGCGTCATCGTGATCTGGCGGTTCACCGGTGCCCGCACCCACTCCCCGACCGCCGAACGCAACGCGCAGCGCGCTGTGGCCGTGTCGTTTTGGTTGCTGGCGCCCTACATCGCCGCCGAGTCCATCCACCACCTGCTGCGCGCCGACCACGCGGAAACCACCGCGATCGGCATCGCGCTCACCGCCGCCGCGGTGGTGGCGATGCCGATCCTCGGCCGCGCCAAGCGCCGGCTCGCCGTGGCGCTTCGTTCGGGGGCCACCGCGGGCGAAGGGACCCAGAACTACCTCTGCGCCGCCCAGGCCGCCGCCGTGCTCGCCGGTTTGGCGGTCACCGCCGCCTGGCCCGGCGCCTGGTGGGCCGACCCGGTCATCGGCCTGGGCATCGCCGCCGCCGCCGGCTGGGAAGGCGTGCGGTCCTGGCGCGGCCAAGCGTGCGAATGCTGACCGCCGCCCGGCGAGACTGAGGCGCTGTCAGCCCTCCGGCATAGCATCGTGGGCGTTGCCGAAGGGAGCGTCATGAAGATCGATTTCACTCCGGATCCCCAGCTCTACCCGTTCCAGTCGCGCTGGTTCGACAGCTCGCGCGGGCGCCTCCATTACATCGACGAGGGTGCCGGGCCGCCGCTCCTGCTGTGTCACGGCAACCCGACATGGAGCTTCCTGTACCGGGACATCATCGTCGCGCTGCGCGACCGGTTCCGTTGCGTCGCACCCGATTACCTCGGCTTCGGGCTATCGGAGCGGCCCGCGGGGTTCGGCTACAAGATCGACGAGCACGCCCAAGTCGTCGGCGAGTTCGTCGATCACCTCGGGCTCGACGGCTACCTGACGATGGGCCAGGACTGGGGCGGCCCGATCAGCATGGCCGTCGCGGTCGAGCGCGCCGAGCGGGTGCGCGGCGTCGTGTTGGGCAACACCTGGTTCTGGCCGGCGGACACGTTCTCGACCAAGGCGTTCAGCCGGGTGATGTCCAGCCCGCCCATGCAGTACGCGGTCCTGCACCGCAATTTCTTCGTCGAGCGGCTGATCCCGGCGGGCACCCAGCACCGCCCGAGCGCGGCGGTGATGGAGCACTACCGGGCCGTCCAGCCCACCGCCGAGGCGCGCAAGGGCGTGGCCGAGATGCCCAAGCAGATCCTCGCCGCCCATCCCCTGCTGGCCCGGCTCGCCCGCGACGTGCCCGCCACGCTGGGCGCCAAGCCCGCGCTGTTCGTCTGGGGCATGAAGGACTTCGCGTTTCGGCCCGGCCCGACGCTCCCGCGGATGCGCGCGACGTTTCCCGATCACGTCGTCGTCGAACTGCCCGACGCCAAGCACTTCATCCAGGAGGACGCGCCGGATCGGATCGCGGCGGCGATCGTCGAGCGCTTCGGCTGACCTGACCGGGCGCGGGCGGCGCTACGCGAACGCCTCGACCGGCGGGCAGGAGCAGACCAGGTTGCGGTCGCCGTAGGCGCCGTCGATGCGGCGCACCGGCGGCCACACCTTGGGCCGGAAGTCCTTGCCCAGCGGGTAGGCGGCCTCCTCCCGGGTGTACGGGTGGTCCCAGTCGGAGACCAGCAGGCACTCCGCGGTGTGCGGGGCGCCCCGCAACGGGTTGTCGTCGGCGGACCACTCGCCCGCGCCGACGCGGTCGATCTCGCCGCGGATCGCGATCATGGCCTCGCAGAAGGCGTCCACTTCGGTCAGGGTCTCGCTTTCGGTGGGCTCCACCATGAGGGTGCCGGCCACCGGGAAGCTCATGGTGGGCGCGTGAAAGCCGTAGTCCGCCAGCCGTTTTGCCACGTCGTCGACGGTCACCCCGGTCGACTTGGTGATGGCGCGCAAGTCCAGGATGCACTCGTGGGCGACCATGCCGTTCTCGCCCGCGTACAGCACCGGGAAGTACTCGTCGAGCCGCCGGGCGATGTAGTTGGCCGAGGCGATCGCGGTCAGCGAGGCCGCCCGCAGCCCCTGGGCGCCCATCATCCTGATGTAGGCCCAGGTGATCGGCAGGATCGACGCCGACCCGTACGGCGCCGAGGACACCGGGTGGCCCCCGGGCAGGTCCGGGGCGTAGGGGTGGCCCGGCAGGAACGGGGCCAGGTGGGCGCGCGCCGCCACCGGACCGACGCCGGGACCGCCGCCGCCGTGCGGGATGCAGAACGTCTTGTGCAGGTTCAGGTGGCTGACGTCGCCGCCGAACCTGCCGGGGCGGGCCAGCCCGACCAGCGCGTTGAGATTGGCGCCGTCGATGTAGACCTGGCCGCCGGCGTCGTGCACGGCCGCGCAGATCTCGGCGATGTCATGCTCGTAGACGCCGTGCGTGGACGGGTAAGTGATCATCAGCGCCGCCAGCCGGTCGGCGTGCTCGGCCACCTTGGACCGCAGGTCGTCGAGGTCGACGTCGCCGTTGTCGCGGCAGGCGACCACGGCCACCCGCAGCCCGGCCAGCGCGGCCGACGCCGCGTTGGTGCCGTGCGCGCTGGACGGGATCAGGCAGATGTCACGGTGCGGTTCGCCCCGGCTGGCGTGGTAGTCGTGGATCGCCAGCAGGCCGGCGTACTCTCCCTGCGATCCGGCGTTGGGCTGCAGCGACACGGCGTCGTAGCCGGTGATCCGCACCAGCCAGTTCTCCAGATCGGCGATGAGACGGCGCACTCCCGCGGTGTCGGACGCCGGCGCGAACGGATGCAGGCGGGCGAATTCCGGCCAGGTGATCGGTTCCATCTCGGCGGCGGCGTTGAGTTTCATCGTGCAGGAGCCGAGCGGAATCATGCTGCGGTCCAACGCAATATCCTTGTCCGCGAGGGTGCGCAAGTAACGCATCATCGCCGTTTCGGTGCGGTATTGCGTGAACGCGGGATGGGTCAAAAACTCCGACGTCCGGGTGCCGATGTCGGCGCACACGGGTTCGGCGCGCGCCACGCCGAACGCCTCGAGCACCGCGGCGACGTGCTCGTCGGTGGTGACCTCGTCGCAGGCCACCGACACGTGGTCGTCGTCGACGTGCCACAGGTTGATGCCCTTGGCCTTGGCCGCGGCGACGACCTCCCCGGCGCGTCCGGGCACCCGGGCAAGGACCGTGTCGAAGTACTTGTCGTGCACCAGCGCATCGCCGAGCGCGGCGGCGATCGCCTCGGCGTGACCGTGTACCCGGCGCGCGATCGCGGCCAGGCCGTCGGCGCCGTGGTAGCTGGCGTACATCGCGGCCATCACCGCCAGCAGCACCTGCGCGGTGCAGATGTTGCTGGTCGCCTTGTCGCGACGGATGTGCTGCTCGCGCGTCTGCAGCGCCAGCCGGTAGGCCGGCGAGCCGTCGGCATCCAGCGACACCCCGACCAGCCGCCCCGGCAGCTGGCGCGCGTGGTTGGCGTGCACCGCCAGGTAGCCGGCGTGTGGACCGCCGAATCCCATTGGCACGCCGAACCTCTGGGTGGTGCCGAATGCGACGTCGGCCCCGATCTCCCCGGGCGGCGTGATCAGCGTCAGCGCCAGCAGGTCCGCACCGACGGCCACCAGCGCGCCCCGTTCATGGGCTTCGGAAACCAGCGCCGACCAGTCCGTGACCCGCCCGCTGGCCCCGGGCAGCTGCGTGATGACGCCGAAGAAGTCACCCTCCGGCACGCCCTGACGCAAGTCCGCGCCGACGATCTCGATGCCCAGTGGCTCGGCCCGGGTGGCCAGTACGGCCGCGGTCTGGGCGAAGACATCGGCGTCCACCGCGAGCCGGTTTGAGCCGCCGCGGCTGGCGCGGTGCATCAGGGTCATGGCCTCCGCCGCCGCGGTGCCCTCGTCGAGCATCGACGCGTTGGCGACCTCGAGGCCGGTGAGGTCGGCCACCATCGTCTGGAAGTTCAGCAACGCCTCCAGCCGGCCCTGGCTGATCTCCGGCTGATACGGCGTGTAGGCGGTGTACCACGCCGGGTTCTCCATGATGTTGCGCAGCAACACCGGCGGCGTCAGCGTGTCGTAGTAGCCCTGCCCGATCATCGACACGGCCACGGTGTTGGCGTCGGCCAGCCGCCGCAGCTCGGCCAGCGCCTCGGCCTCGCTGGCCGGCGGTGGCAACTCCTCCAGACCGGGCGCGGCGCCGCCGTCGACGATCTGGTCGAGGATGCCGGTGGGAACCGCCTTGGATGCCAGCTCGTCCAACGAGGCGACACCGATGACGTTGAGCATCGCCGCGATGGCCTGGCCGTCGGGGCCGATGTGCCGGGAGGCGAACGTTGATTGGTCGGGCACGGGCAGAACTCCTGAGGTCGAGGGAGCGGCGGCCCTCTCCCTCTGTCTTCACCCGTTCGCCGGGCGCCTGAGAGATTCGGCGCCGGGTGTCGCCCGATCGCCTTTCCCCATCGGCGGGTGGGGACCGTGACGGACCTCCACCGCTTTCCAGAGGCGTCGTTAACTCGCGCGGTCCGGGTGCCTGAGAGGTTGACGGAGAGGTATTGCTCCTTCGGCGTCCGTGACTGGCGGCCACGGAACTCTCCCGCCCGAGTGCGACGCGTACGCCAGTTTACTCGGCCGTCTCAGCCGGTCGCGAGCGAGCGCGCCGGCGCAAAGGGAGGGCTAGCCGATCTTGCGGTCGCGGTGCTTGCGCCGGGAGGCCAGCTCGTCTTCCGGGGCGGCGATCGATTCGCCGCCGTCGGCGCGCTCGCCGTGGAAGTCGGCGATGACGCCGGTCAGCTCGCGCATGGCCCCGGAGACGGCGATGCCGAACACGCCCTGCCCGCCCTGCAACAGGTCGACGACCTCTTCGGCCGAGGTGCACTCGTACACCGTGGTGCCGTCGGAGAACAGGGTGATGTTGGCCAGATCCTGGACGCCGCGCTGGCGCAGGTGGTCGACCGCGACCCGGATGTTGTGCAGCGAGATGCCGGTGTCGAGCAGTCGCTTGACGATCTTGAGAACCAGGATGTCTTTGAACGAGTAAAGCCGCTGGCTGCCGGACCCGGCCGCGCTGCGGATCGACGGGACCACCAGCGACGTGCGCGCCCAGTAGTCCAGCTGCCGGTAGGTGATCCCGGCGATCTGGCAAGCGCTCGGCCCGCGGTAACCCACCAGCTCGTCCGGCACGGAATCGTCGGGAAACAGCCCGGGCTGCACGGGTGCGCTGGCTGCGCTGACGGCCTGGTCGCTGCTCGCGGCGTTCGCGCCGTCAGCTAGATCCAGCTGCTCTTGACGTGGCTGCTCGCTCACGGTGGTTCCTCTCGCCGATCGCGCTGTCCTCGTTGGCTGCACCGCAGCCACGTTTGCTCAGGCCCGAGTGCTAGAGAGCTTACGCTTTTCGGTAGCCGCCGCGCCTTTAAGTCGTGATGAAAGTATGGCCGGTGCGGGGCTGTGTGGCCGGACTATCGGTCAGCGTGTCGACATCGTGGCGCCAGATGAGATGGATCCGTGATGTCGAGACCCACACTAGTGGGTTCGGTGGGCGGTCGCCGAATCGCGAGATTCGAGCGCGGCTCGTGCGACTCCGTCCGGCGGTGATCGCGAGCGTTAGGTGGCCTTGAAGTCGTCCGGAGAGACGCTGTCGAGGAACTCCTTGAACTTCTCCACCTCGTCCTCCCGGACCGCGGTGTTGCCCTCTTCGTCGGTCTCGTCGGGGATGAGCAGTCCGGCCTGGGCGAGCACCGCTTCCTCGACGTAGATCGGGACGCCGACCCGCAGCGCGATCGCCACCGAGTCCGAGGGGCGCGCCGACACGGTGATGTTGCGGTCGAAGACCAGGTCGGCGTAGAACGTGCCCTCCTGGAGGTCGACGATCCGCACCTCCTTCAGCGAATGCCCCAGTGCGGCAATGAGATCCCTGATCAGGTCGTGTGTCAGCGGGCGAGGCGGTTCGACGCCTTGCTGCTCCAGCGCGATGGCGGCGGCTTCGGACTGACCGATCCAGATTGGCAGGTACCGGTCACCGTTGGCTTCGCGCAGCAACAGCACCGGCTGGTTCTGCGGCTGCTCGACGCGAATGCCGACAACACGAACTTCACCCATCTGTGTCTGCCCTCCGCATGTCTTCAGCCCGTCGAACACCAAGCTGTCCAACGAAGTCTAATCCTCAGCGATGCAGAACGTCGCGAACGGCAGACTTGATCAGCGAGGTATGCAGTGTGATAGCGAGCGCAGCCACCTCACGCGCCAGGTCGTCGGCGCGGTCGCGGGCGCCGGTCTTGCCCGCTTTGACTACCGGCCCTGCGATTTGGGCGATCAGGTCGGACTGCCGGTCGGCCGCGTTGCGGAAGGCGCGCAGATGCCGCGGCTCGACGCCGTATTCGGCCAGCGCCCGCGCGCATTGCAGGATCACCACGGCGTGCTCGTCGAAGAAGCCGCCCGGACCGGTGGTGATCACCCCGGCCTTGAGCAGCGCCGTCAGCAGGTCCTCGTCCACCCCGGAGCGTTCCAGCAGGTCTTCGCGGCTGAGCCGGATCCGGGTCGGAGCCACTGCCGCCGCGTCGGGCCCGGCTTCGGGCGCTTCCCGGCCGTCCGGCACAGATACCAATCGCGGTACGCCGTAAGGCGATCCGATCGGTGGGAGCTCGCCGTCGGGCTGGGCGTCCAGCTGCGCCCTGATCACCTTCAGCGGGAGGTAGTGGTCGCGCTGGGCGGTGAGGATGAATCGCAGCCGCGCGCAGTCGTACGCGGTGAACCTCCGGTATCCCGATGCGGCGCGCTGCGGCGTCACCAGCCCCTCGGCCTCCAGGAAACGGATCTTGGAGATGGTGACATCGGGGAAATCCGGCCTCAACAGATCCAGGACCGCCCCAATCGACATCCCGGCGAGAGCCGGGCTATCGGGCGCGCTCACTACCCTCCGGAACCTCCATCGTCGTCACCCTGCTTGGGTCCGGTCAAAAACACCAACCGGAACTTGCCGATCTGCACTTCGTCGCCGTTGGCCAGCACCGCCGAATCGACGGGCTCGCGGTTGACGTACGTGCCGTTCAGGCTACCGACATCCACGACGTGAAATTCGTTGTTTTCCAACCTGAATTCGGCGTGCCGGCGACTCACGGTGACGTCGTCGAGGAAGATGTCGCTGTCGGGATGCCGACCCGCGGAGGTGATGGGCTGGTCGAGCAGAAACCGCGACCCGGCGTTCGGTCCGCGCTTGACGACCAGCAACGCCGAGCCGGCCGGGAGGCCCTCGACCCCGGATACCGCGCTCTCGGTTCCCGCTTGGGCGGGGGCATCCAGTTCATTGAGGAAGTCGGCACGGAAGACCGAAGTCGTCTCGACCGTGACTTCGTCCTGGTCTTTTCCCATATCCGAGTCCATGTCCGTCACGCGCTGCTCCTCACTGGCCGCTGTGGCGTTATCCGACCGGGCGGCACGCCCGGTTCTCCTCTGGGTTTCCTGAGTTTTCTCGGCCCCGTGTTGCGTATTACTTGACTGTCTAGTGCCTTCGAGTGTCGATCAAGTGTCGATCTGTCGACCGTACCGCGCACCGGTCCGCGATGCCCCCACCACCTGGCGATCGAAAGCCCGACCGGGTGCGCCGCCCGCGTCGGCGAGCGGGGCTGGCAGGCACATTAGCAACCGTCATTCGGTCAGCGTCCCGCGGTAGGTCTCGGCGTCGAGCAGCGCGGAGATGGCCGACTCGAGCTCGGCACCGTCGGAAACCTGAACATCCACCAGCCAGCCGGCGCCGTAGGGGTCGGAGTTGACCAGCTGCGGACTGCCCTCCAGGTCGCCGTTGACCGCCGACACCGTCCCCGAGACCGGGGCGAACAGGTCCGACACCGATTTAGTCGATTCCACCTCGCCGAACGACTCGCCCGCGCTCACCTGGCTGCCCACGTCGGGCAGCTGGACGAAAACGACGTCGCCGAGGGCCGACTGCGCAAAGTCGGTGATCCCGACCCGGACGGTGTCCTCACCGCTGCGTCGAACCCACTCGTGTTCGGCGGTGTAGTGCAGATCGGACGGAATATCGCTCACGGGGGATCCTGTTCTGGTCACGTCTCACACGGCAAGTTCACTTGACGGGCTGAGCGTATTGGTGCGGTTTTGGTTGTCGCAAGGTGGTCACCTCCACGCGGTCGGCCTGCTGCACGGACATCCGCGCCCCGACGCGCTTGATGCTGTCTTCCGCGCCGCCCGGGATGTTCATGGCCGCGGCCAGCGTGGGCGGATCGCCAATTGCCAGAATCGAATACGGGGGCGACAGGTTCTTGGTGTCGACGGTCAACGAGCCGGGCGTACCCACCATCCAGGTATCGACACCCACCCGCACCGACTGGTGCGCGTCGTTGACCTCGATCGCTTCGGCGCCCGCGGCGCGCAACTCGTTGACCACGTCGAGCATCGTCTCCGGTGACACCCCGGGGCCGGGGTCGTCGATCGCGATCGTGACGCCCGGCCCGGTGGCGCCCACGGCGCCGACCAAGATGGACAGCGCGGCCAGCCTGGCCTGGGCGCTTTGGATGGCGGCCTGATCGGTGTTGCCGGAGGCCTGCAGGGAGTTCAGCGTGTTCTGCAGTTCCCCGACTTCGGTGTTCAGCGTGGCCTCGCGCTGCCGCAGCGAATCCAACAGCACCAACAGGTCGGCGGGGCGGGCGGTGTCCAGCGAGTCGCCCGACTTGGTCTGGCGCACCTGGGTGACGATCGCGATCCCGAGGACCAGGCACAGCACGGTCGCCAAGATCCCGAAGCCCAGCCGGGAGCGACCGCCCCGCAGCAGGCCGGACAGCCCCGTGCGGCGAACCGGCCCGATCTCGGGGCGCGGGCGTTTGGCGGGCAGTTCGTGGCGCCCGCGCGGCGCACCTTGGCCCGCCTTGGGTTCACCGCCTTCGTTGTCTTGGGCCCCGTCGTGGGGTCCGGGGCGATCGGGCGGGTCCTGGCTCACGCCGGCCTCATGCCCCGAACAGCCGGCGCCGCAGCGCGGCCGCGTTGCCGAAGATGCGGATGCCCAGGACGACGATGATGGCGGTGGACAGCTGCGTGCCGACGCCCAGCTGGTCGCCGACGTAGACGATCAGGGCGGCCACGAAGACGTTGAACACGAACGACACGACGAAGACCTTGGGGTCAAAGATCCGTTCGAGATAGGCGCGCAGCCCGCCGAACACCGCGTCGAGCGCGGCCACCACCGCGATCGGGAGATAGGGCTGGATGGCCTCGGGGACGGCGGGGTGAAAGATCAAGCCGAGCACGATGCCGACGGCGAGCGCCGCGATGCCGATCATGCGCGGCGCCCCAACCCGGCGAGCGGGATCGGTCTGGGGAGAAGTTGTCTCACTAGGGCCCAATCTGTTTGGCGAACTTGACATCCCGGATCGATCCGGCGGGCAGCGACAGACCGTCGGCGACGTT
The DNA here is from genome assembly GCA_002102225.1 of Mycobacterium interjectum. Lineage (GTDB taxonomy): Bacteria > Actinomycetota > Actinomycetes > Mycobacteriales > Mycobacteriaceae > Mycobacterium > Mycobacterium interjectum_B. Next base: position 22,925 of record LQPB01000050.1, on the reverse strand, counting down.
TACGGTGACCACGACACCGTAGGAGGTCTCCAGCAGCCGCAGGCGCTGCAGGCCGGGGCTGCTGTCGAAGACGTCTCGCATCGAGTGCGGGGGCCCGACCGCAAGGATCTGGTAGGGGCTGCTGGTGGGGTTGTTGTCGACCAGGATCGCCCCGCCGGCCTGCCGGATGGTCACGTTGGGCCCGATCCGGACCCCACCGACGGAGATGGCTTCGGCGCCGCTCGCCCACAACGAGTTGACGACCAGCTGCAGATCGCGGTCCAGGATGATCTGCCTGCTGCCGTTGACGCGCTGTTTGGACACGTCGGAAAGGTTGGGCCCAGCACCGGGATCCGTCACGGTCACCGTCAGGCCGGGACCGATGACCGCGGTGCTGGCCGCCGCCAGGCTGAGCGCATCGAGCCGGCTCAGCAGCCGCTGGCCCTGGGCGTTGTCCGCCAGCGCCCGGCGCTGCACATCGTCGACCTTCGCGGTCAGCGCGCCGCGTTCCCTGCCCAGCCTGGCCGCGGTGGTTTCCGACGAACGCACGCTTTGCAACAGCAGCTGCTGCGCGTCGCGGACACCGGGAGCAACCGAGCGGGCCTGGGCGACCGCGGCGGCGAAAACCGCGGCGATCAGCAGCGCCGCCAGCGCCTCCCACAACCAACCGAAAGTCCTTTCGCGCCCGTTCCGCGGTGTATCGCCGCTGCCCCGCCTGGCGGCGGCCGCGGCATACCCCGGATCCAGGTGCTCCGACAGCAGGGCGCGCAGCAGCGAGGGAACCGGGATCAGCTGCGGCCGGGCCGCGGCGTGGGCGCTGCGGCCGGCGTTGGGGTCGTAGCCGCCGAGCAGGCGGTCGGCGTCAGCCATGCTCACCCGCCTCGGGCGCGACCGGTTGGGGGGCAGCGTGTTTCAGTGTGGGCATGCGGCGCACCACCAACGCCATCTGCACCGCATACAGCACGAAAGCCCACAGGTACGAGTACAAGCCCCAACCCAGAAAGCCCCAACCGCAGGCCCTCAGCACCCGACTCCACACCGCGCCCCCCGTTCCCAGCAGCACCAACGGGAAGCCCGACATCAACGCGAAGGTGGCGGCCTTGCCGACGTACGTCACCGGCAGCGCCGACAGCCCGCGACTTCGCAGCAGCGGCAGCGTCGCCGCGAGCAGCCCGTCCCGCACCAGCAGCGTGATGACGAACCACCAGGGCACGATCTTGTCGACCGCCAGGACGATCGGGACGGTCACCATGTAGAGGCGGTCCACCGCCGGGTCCAGCAGGACGCCGAGCCGCGAGGACTGGTTGAGCGTGCGGGCGATCTTGCCGTCGGCCCAGTCGGAGGCCCCGCTGAACATCAGGATCGCCACCGCCCAGCCATTGGCGTGGGCGAACAGCAGCACATAGATGAATACCGGAATGAGCACCAGGCGGACCGCGCTCAGGGCGTTGGGCACTGTCAGCACCCGATCGGGCGGAAGCACCTGCTCCATGAGCCGTGACATTAGTCGAACGGCGGACCTGAGGCTGGCCGCACACCCGGCGGCCGGATGCCCGAGCGGAACTCCCCCGGCAGGCTCAGCGTCGGCAGCGTGTCATCCGGCCGGCCGAACCATCTCATTCCCAGATCAAGACGTTGGGAAGCGAGGGTTCGATGCGCCGCAAACACCGTATGACCGACGCCCGCGATGCCGCGGAAAAGGCCAAGGTTGAAGGGGTTGGTGGTCGCGCCCTCGATCGAGAGCCCGTCGCACCGAAGCCGCCTGGCGAACAGTGACACACCGCCGCCGGCCGACGACCGGCACCATGGGGCAGGACGGCGCGTGGCCAGTGCGGTGTCGCCCTTCTCGACGGGCAATTGCTCAAACGCGTCGGAAGCAGCTCGTCGGTGGTGGCGGCCCGACTCAGTAGGCGCTCATCGACAACCATCGAAAGCCGCCATCCCGAAACCCGCCTACCCGACAAGCGCTTTCCGGCCCGGGCCGCAGCCGGCGCGGCGCACAGACCAGCTCGCCGTGGCCGCCTCCATGAGCCGTGACCTCAACGCGGGAAGGTCGCCGTCCGCATCGGGACCAATTCTCAGCGGAACACCCCGGGCAGGCTCAGGGTCGACAGCGTGTCGTCGGACAGCGGGTTGTCGTTGACCATGTACGTCCACGTCGACGTCGGCCGCGCCAGCTTGGACAGGTCCAGACCGGGCTCCTCTTCGAGCACGTTCGCGGTTTCGAATGTCTGCTGGGCCGCCTCGATGGCGTCGGCGGCCAGCGAGGCGAAGGCGTCGACCGCCAGCCGGTGGAATTCGTCGAGCGGATTTTGCCGGCCCAGCGCGCGCAGGTGGATGCTTTCGCGGATGTCGGCCAGGTAGGCCAGATGATCCGCCCAGCCCCGGTCGAGGTGATACAGCATGATCAGCCGGCAGATCTTCTCGAGCCCCTCTTCGGAGATGTCCTTGGACAGTTCCTCGTACCGGTCCGGCGCCAGCTCGGCGAGTTCCTCGCGCGCGGTTGCGGTGCGCAGCAACGTGTTTCGCCGGTCGACGATGATGGCACGCTGCTGGGCGATCAGTTGGTTGTAGCGCCAGGTGTTGGCGTGCACGTCCAGCATCCGGCCCTCGGCGACTCGCTGCGCGTGGTCGAGCATCCCCGCCGCCTTGGGGCTCACGATGCGCCCGTCCTCGTCGGTTTGCATCGGCAGCTTGTTGCGGTCGAGGTTGGCGGCGACGACGTCGTCCTCCCAGCTGGAGAAGAACACCGTAGACCCGGGATCGCCCTGGCGCCCGGCGCGTCCGCGCAGCTGGTTGTCGAGCCGCTCGGTGTGATGCCGGCCGGTGCCGACCACGTGTAGCCCACCCAGTTCGGCCACCCGGTCGTGATCGGCCTCGTCGGACCCGCCGAGGCGGATGTCGGTGCCCCGCCCGGCCATCTGGGTCGACACCGTGACCGTGCCGAACTCGCCGGCCTCGGCGATCACCTTGGCCTCCTCGGCGTCGTTCTTCGCGTTGAGCACCACCGCCGGCACGCCGCGGCGCAGCAGCCGCTCGTGCAGCTCCTCGGACTCGGCCACGTCGCGGGTGCCGACCAGCACCGGCTGCCCGGTCTCGTGCACCTCGGCGATGTGCGCGACGATCGCGTCGTTCTTGGCGGCGGCGGTGATGTAGACGCGGTCGGACTCGTCCTCGCGAATGTTGGGTTTGTTCGGCGGAATTGGCGACACACCGAGCTTGTAGAACTGGCGCAGCTGCTCACCGGCGGCCAGCGCGGTCCCGGTCATTCCGCAGACGGTGGCGTAGCGATTGATCAACGCCTGCACGGTGATGGTGTCGAGCACCTCGCCGGTCTCGGTGGTCTCGATGCCCTCCTTGGCCTCGACGGCGGCCTGCAGGCCGTCCGGCCACCGCTGCAATTGCGCGATGCGCCCGCGCGAGGAGTTGATCAGATGCACCGCGTCGTCCCGGACGATGTAGTGCACGTCGCGGTGCAGCAGTACGTGCGCGTGCAGCGCGACGTTGACCTCGGTCAGGGTGGTGCCGACGTGTTCTTCGGAGTACAGGTCGATGCCGCCGAGCGCCTTTTCCACCTTGCGGGCGCCGACGTCGGTCAGGTGCACGTTGCGGCTGTCGGAGTCGGTGTCGTAGTCGGTGCCCGCGTCGAGGTCACCGACCAGCTTGATGATCTCCAGCCGCGGCGTCTCGCGGTGCGTGGTGCCCGCCAGGACCAGCGGCACCAGCGCCTCGTCGACCAGCACCGAGTCGGCCTCGTCGATCAGGGCCACGTCGGGGTTCGGCGAGACCAGGTCGTCGACGTCGGTGACCAGCTGATCGCGCAGCACGTCGAAGCCGATCTCGTTGACCGAGGCGTAGGTGACGTCGCAGCCGTAGGCGGCGCGGCGCTCCTCGCTCGTCGAGTCCGCGGTGATCCAGCCGACCGTCAGGCCCATCGCTTCCAGCAGCGGGCCCATCCACTCCGCGTCGCGGCGGGCCAGGTAGTCGTTGATGGTCACCACGTGCACGTGCCGCCCGGCCAAGGCGTATCCGGCGGCCGCGATCGCCCCCGACAGGGTTTTGCCCTCACCGGTGGCCATCTCGATCACGTCGCCGGCCAGCATCCGCAGCGCGCCCAGCAGCTGCACGTCGAACGGCCGCAACCCGGTCGCCCGCTCGGCCGCCTCCCGCGCGATCGCGAGGAACTGCGGGATGTCGGTGGACTCCGCGAGGTCGTCGAGCTTGAGCAGCCCGGTCGCCTTGCGCAGCTTCTCGTCGCTGAGCTCGGCGGCTTCCTTGTCGTAGTCCGACGAGGCGGTGACGTCCGTGAGGGACCGGCTGCGGTTCTTTTCGGTGCTGGCGCCCAGGAGTCGCCAGAACCGGCTGCTCAGGCGGCCGGGTTGGGTCCGGGTGGTCTTTGACACAGGTCAACGGTACGCGAGCCGACGTCCGGCCCGAGGGCGCGTGTCGGTACCGCGACGCGCCGTAATCGGTGGCAATCTGCGCACCGTCGCGGCCCGGCGGCGCCCGTCACGCCAGGTTCGACCGGCGTGGATAGGCGACGGCCGGGTCGGTGAGCACGTTGACTACGGCCGGCAGCCCGCTGGCGAAGGCGCGTTCCAGCGCGGGCCGCAGCTCCACCGGCGCGGAGACCAGCTCGCCGTGACAGCCCAGGGCGCGCACCACCTCGTCGTAGCGGGTACCGGGACGCAACTCCGCCACCACCGAATAGCCGTACAGCGCCTCCATCGGGTGCTTTTCCAGGGCCCAGATCCCGTTGTTGCCGATCACGGACACGACCGGCACGCCGTGCCTCGCCAGGGTGTCCCACTCCATGCCGCTGAAGCCGAACGCGCCGTCACCCTGCAGCAGCACGACTTGGCGGTCGGGCCGGGCCAACTTGGCCGCCAGGGCATACCCGGGGCCCGACCCGAGGCAGCCGAACGGGCCGCTGTCCAGCCAGCACCCCGGCAGATAGCTGTCGATCACCCGGCCGGCGTAGGACCCGAAGTCGCCGGCGTCGATAACGACGATCGCGTCGCGGTCCAGCATCGGAGCCAGCTCCGCGTACACCCGCATCGGGTGCAGCGGGACCCGGTCGTCGGCGAGCTCGGCCTTTTCCTGCGCGCGCGCCGCCGCCTCGGCCGTGCGCAGTTCGTCGACCCAACCCTGGTGCCCCGCGCCGCCCGATGTCAGGGCGGCCAGGATCGAGGTGAGGTCACCGTAGAGCCCGGCCGCGATGGGACGCGGATGCTCGCGCCCGGGTTCGGCGCGGTCGGCCACGACGAGCTGGGTCTGGTCGCCGAAGACCTTGCCGAAGCCCAGCCGGAAATCCATTGGCACGCCGACGATCAGCGCGACGTCGGCCTCCCCCAGCGCTTTGGCCCGGACGCGCGAAAACGCCATCGGGTGGTCGGCGGGCACGACGCCGCGCGCCATCCCGTTCATCAGCACCGGGATTTGTCGTTCCTCGGCGAGGCGCAGCAGCGCCGCCTCCGCGTGTCCCCACCAGACGTTGGTGCCCGCCATGATCACCGGGCGCTTCGCGGCGGACAGCAGGGCGGCGGCGCGGTCCAGCGCGTGGGAATCGGGGGCGGGACCCTGCGGCAGCGCGGTCAAGGCGCCCGGCCGCTCGTCGTCCTCCGTCATCGAGAAGGCGTGATCCATGGGGAAGTCGACGAAGGCCACCCCGGACGGGGCGCCCACCGCCGTCCGCAACGCCTCGTCGACCAACCGGCCGGCGTCCCCGGCCGACTGCGCCGTCGCGGCGAATCGCGCCAGCGGGGCCACGAACGGCACGTGGTCGATCTCCTGCAGCGAGCCCATGCCCCAGCGCGCCGCGGGAGCCCTGCCCCCCAGCACCACCAACGGCGACTGGTTCTGCTGCGCCGCGGCCATCGCGCTCATCCCGTTGGTGACGCCCGGCCCGGCGGTGAGGGCGGCCACCCCCGGCAGCCTCGTCACCTTCGACCAGCCCTCGGCGGCGAAGGTCGCCGTCTGTTCATGCCGGGTGTCGATCAGGCGGATACCTTCGTCACGGCACCCGTCGTATAGGGAAAACAGGTGGCCGCCCGACAACGTGAAGACGGTGTCGACGCCGCTGGCTTTGAGCCGCCGCGCGATGAGCCGGCCGGCGTGCAATGTTTGTGTGGGGATGGCGTCGGTACTCATTACCGCAGCCTATCCAGATCCTTCGGGTACCTTCGCCGAAGGATTTTTGTTGAGCACGGGCTGGACACCTCGGCCGTAAGGAGACCTCGACCATGGGCCCAAAGCCGTTCAAGCCGTCGATCGACTGGTCGGCGGCACTCATGGACTCGCTGCGCTGGATCGCCATCGCCTGGGCGATCGGGGCCGTGTGCCTGCTGGCCGTGCTCGTCGCATTCCGGTTCCTCACCCCCTGGGGCCGGCAGTTCTGGCGAATCACCCGCGGATACTTCGTCGGTGCGGCGAGCGTCAAGGTGTGGCTGATGCTCGGCGTGTTGTTGCTGTCGGTGCTCACGTCGGTGCGTCTCACGGTGTTGCTCAGCTATCAGGGCAATGACCTCTACACCGGGGTGCAGAAAGCCGTCCAGGGCATCGCGGCGGACGACGAAAACGTCAAACAGTCTGGGATTCACGGCTTTTGGATGTCGATCTTGATCTTTTCGGTGTTGGCGACGCTGTATGTCATCCGGTTCATGATCGACATCTACCTGACGCAGCGGTTCATCATCGCCTGGCGCATCTGGCTGACCGCCCACCTCACCGATGACTGGCTGGGCGGCAAGGCCTATTACCGTGATCTGTTCATCGACAACACGATCGACAACCCGGACCAGCGCATCCAGCAGGACATCGACATCTTCACGGCCAATGCGGGGGGCACGCCGAACATCCCGTCGAATGGCACCGGCAGCACGTTACTGTTCGGGGCCGTCAACGCGGTGGCCTCGGTGATCTCGTTCGCGGCCATCCTGTGGCAGCTGTCGGGCAACCTCGACGTATTCGGGGTGGTGTTGCCGCGTGCGATGTTCTGGACGGTCCTCGTCTACGTGCTGGTCGCGACCCTGGTCGCGATCTGGTTGGGCCATCCGCTGATCCAGCTCAGCTTCAACAACGAAAAACTCAACGCCGCCTTCCGTTACGCCCTGGTGCGGTTGCGCGACGCGGCCGAGGCGGTGGGGTTCTACCGTGGTGAACGAGTCGAGCGAGCGCAACTGTGGCGCCGCTTCATGCCGATCATCGGCAACTACCGCAAGTTCGTGCGCCGCACGATCATCTTCAACGGGTGGAACTGGTCGGTGTCCCAGGTGATCGTTCCGCTGCCGTGGGTGATCCAGGCGCCGCGGCTGTTCGCCGGAAAGATCGACTTCGGCGACGTCGGCCAGAGCGCGACGGCCTTTGGCAACATTCAGGATTCGCTGTCGTTCTTCCGCAACAACTACGACGCGTTCGCGGCTTTTCGGGCGGCGATCATCCGGTTGCACGGGCTTGTCGACGCCAACAGCCAGGGCCGCGCGCTGCCGACCATCCTGGTCAAGCCGAGCGAGGAGGCAGCGGTCGAGCTTCGCGGCGTCGAGGTGCGCACGCCCGGCGGTGATCGGCTGATCGATCCGCTCGACGTGCGGTTGGACGAGGGCGACGCGCTGGTGATCACCGGGCGGTCCGGCGCCGGAAAAACCACGCTGCTGCGCAGCCTGGCCGAACTGTGGCCCTACGCGTCGGGGACGCTCTGCCGTCCCGACGGCGACAACGCGACGATGTTCCTGTCGCAGTTGCCGTACGTGCCGCTGGGCAATCTGCGCACTGTCGTGTGCTACCCGAACTCGCCGGACGAAGTCTCCGATGATGCGCTGCGCGAGGTGTTGACCAAAGTGGCTCTCGCCCCGCTGATCGACCGGCTCGACGAGGAGCAGGACTGGGCCAAGGTGCTCTCCCCCGGTGAGCAGCAGCGGGTCGCGTTCGCGCGGATCCTGCTCACCAAGCCGAAGGCCGTCTTCCTCGACGAGGCGACCTCGGCGCTGGACGAGGGCCTCGAATTCGCGCTCTACCAGCTGGTGCGCGCCGAGCTCCCGGATACCGTCCTGGTCAGCGTGAGCCACCGGCCCACCGTCGAACAGCACCACGACCAGCAGCTCCACCTGCTGGGCGGCGGCGAATGGCGGCTGGGCCCGGTGGAAAAGGAGCCGGTGCGGGTATAGGGCACCGCCCCTGCGGCGTCGCGCGGTAGTCAGATCTGGCTACCGGCGGTCCGGCGCGGAATGCGTCGTTGTGGTCATGACCCGTGGCACGCCGGCCCGTAGCGTCGCCGTAAGCGATCGACATCCCGCGGCTCGCGCTCAATTCGCCGTTACAGCAGCGCGGCTTTGGAGGTGTCACATGTCGTTTGTGCTCGCGGTCCCGCCGATTGTGGAGGTGGCGGCGACCGATCTGACGAGGCGGGAACGCGGGGCTCGGGACGACCAACGGCCTGGCGGGAGGCGGAGGGATCGGCGGGCTGTTAGGCCTGAACGGGTTGGACGGGTTGAGGTAACGCCCTCGGGCGCAACGCCTTAACGCGCCTGCGCGCCCCCGGCCGCTTGGGCCGCGTGCGCTCCGGCGCCGTGTCTTAACGCGCCTGCGCGCTCCCGGCCGCTTGGGCCGCGTGCGCTCCGGCGCGGCGACCGAAGAACGACCCCTCTCCCAGCTGCGTGCCGCTGGCGTAGCCCTTGCCGTCCTGGGCGATGTTGGACGCGCACGCACCGACCGCGTACAAGCCGGGCACCGCCGAGCCGTCCTCGCGCAGCACCTGGCCGTCCACCGATGTGGCCAGCCCGCCGACGGTGAAACCGGCGTACATCGCCTTGCCCAATGACATGTCGAACGCACCCCACGGGCCCTTGTCTTGCGGCGCAAGGAATTCCGGTTGCTTGTGGAAGTCGGGGTCCTCGCCGCGCGCGGCGTGGGTGTTGTAGCGCTCGAGCGTCGCGACCAGGTTGCCCTGCGGGATGCCGAGCGCGGCTTCCATCTCGGCGACGGTCTCCCAGCCGTCGATCAGCGGCACCAGCGGCATCTTGGGATGCTCCAGGTGCGCCTCGTCGACGATCAAAAACGCCGCGCTGTCCGGCTGATCCATGATGAAGCCGGCGGTCCGGGAGTGGTAGGAGTCCTCGGCGACGAACCGCTGGCCGAGCTTGTTCACGATGATCCCGGTCAGCAGGATCGACGGCGGGTACGGCGGAGCTGTGATGAAGATCTGATCCATGTGCTGGGTGGCACCGCCCGCGGACTCACCCAGCCGGATGCCCAGGCCGTCGTCATAGGTGTTGCCCAGCACGAACGGCTTCTCCCCCAGCTTGGGGGTGTACTTGGCTACCATCTCCTGGTTCATCACGAACCCTCCCGCAGCGATGATCACCGACTTTGCCTTGATCGCACCGGTTTCGGTGAACTGCTTCCACGCCACGCCGGTGACCCTTTGCTCTGGCCCGGAATCGTCAACGATGAGTTGGGTGGCACCCGTCTCGTAGCGGACTTGCACGCCGAGGCTCACGGCCCGCTTGAGGAGCAGCTCGATCACCATGCTGGCGCCGCCGGTGTCGCCGGGGACGGGGACCTTGTGCCCGCGCGGCGCCGGTACGGCCTTTTCCAGGAAAGGCCACACTTTCTCATTGCCCGTGAACATCAACCCCTCGGTGTTGGGCTGGATCACCGCCTTGCCCGGGAAATAGCTGCGCTCGAACTGAAAACCCAAGTCTTCCAGCCAATTGAAATGCTCGACGCTGCCCTCGCAGTACGCACGGATTTTGGCGTGGTCCGGCTGCCGCGAGACGGCGACCAGGTACTTGTACATCTCCTCGGGCGAATCGGCGTGCCCGGTCGCCTCTTGGACCGCGGTGCCGCCCCCGAGGTAAAAGTGGCCTCCCGCAAGGGAAGTGGTGCCACCCGCCGCGGCCGCGCGCTCCAGCACCAGCACCCGCGCACCCGAGGCGGCCGCACTGACCGCCGCGCAGCCGCCACCGATGCCGAATCCGATCACCACCACGTCGACCTCGTCCGACCACGACGTCACCGTGTTCGCGTTGATCGTCGTTGGAATCTCGGTGCTCATCGGCGACACTCCCTTTCATCGCCGCATCCCCCTCGGCGCTTCGCGGCTGGGCCTGCCCCCACCGCATCGTTGCCGGTGCGGCTCACCGTTGTTGCTCCTGTTTGATGTAGTCGTAGAAGGCCCTCATCTCGGGCGCGATGTAGGCGATTTCAAGAAACGGCACCCCCGCCTGCCGCGCCGACACGTAGGCGAATTGGATGCCGCCGGCCATCACACCCTGCTGCACGACCGGCGCTCCTTGACCCGCGGCGTCGGCCAACACCGCGTCGAACTGTTCCGGGCTCGCCGCCTCGACGCAGATGTGGTGCAAGCCCGCCCCCGACTCGCGGAGGAAGTCACTATAGATGTTCTCCCCGCGGACCGGTTGGATCAGCTCCAACTGCATGTCCCCGAGGTAGCTCAGGGAGATGCTGGCGACGAAATCGGCGGGCTTGCCAAGGTAGCTGCACGTGTCCGGAGCAAAGTGCACGTCGGGTATCCGCACCCACTTCCGGACTCCTAATAGGCCGGTGAGGGCCGTTTCGGTGGCGTCCAGGTCCGGGGTGACCCATGCGATCTGCGTCGGAGTTTGGGGCGGGGGGCTCATCGTCTCGCAGGATAGCCCAGGGCGGGGGCCGCCAGAAAGGGCCGCCGCGACTTTGCCGTGAAGGTCCGCCTTGGCCCCGGAAATGGGCAATGAACATGTTCTAATTTTGGCGGGTCAGTGCTGGCTCAACACGTCCACCAGCATCCGGAGCTGGCTGTCGAACACCGCCGACGGGTCGGTCACGGTATCGGCGCCGTATTGCCCGAACACCTCGAGGCTGATGGCGCCGAGCACGCCGGCCCACAACAAAAAGCACTTGGCGATGACCTGGTCGTCCCCCGGAAACCCGAACTCGTGGCGGATGCGTTCGAAGTCCGACGACATCGGTTGTGGCGCAGTGTCATTCGTCAACCGAATGTCCCCGGTGGCGATTCCGGCGGCGACGGCGTCGAAGATCGCTCCCACCACACGGGTGCCGGCCGGGACCGTGCGCTCGGCCGGCGCGTGATATCCCGGCACCGGGCTGCCGTAGAGCAGCGCCCACCGGGCCGGATGGGCGACGGCCCATCGCCGCGCCGCCCGCGCGATGGCGATGACGTCGTCGCTCCACAGGTCGCCCACCGTCTCGCGGGCTCGGTCCACGGCGTCGGCCAGGTCGGAGTAGGCGTCGATCAGCAGCAAGGTCAGCAACTCGTCGCGGCTGGACACGTACCGGTACACGGCCGAGGACACCATGCCCAGATCGCGGGCGATGGCACGCACCGACAACCCCGCCGCACCGCGATCCACCAGCTGGCGGCGGCCCAGTTCGATGATCCGCGCCTCGATCTGCTCCCGCGTGTCCTGGCGTTTGCCCACGCGGCCAGTCTTTCATAACCGAGATCACCGCTCTTGCTTTTCGAAACGGGCTGTGGCAGCGTGTTCCGCAACGAGAGCACCGCTCTCGCGATGCCGGAGAGGACGCCATGGCCACGCGCTACGAAGAACCGAACCGGGTGGCCCGCGCCGCCAACACCGTGATCCGCTGGCTCGCCGAGCTGGGTATCAGCATCGCCGGGACCCGGGCGCTGCGCGTGCGCGGCCGCAAGAGCGGGAAAGTGCGGGCGGTGGTGATCAACCTGTTGACCGTCGACGGCGTCGACTATCTCGTCTCACCTCGGGGGAACACGCATTGGGCGCGCAACGTCAGGGCCGCGGGCGTCATCGAGGTCGGCCCGCGCTGGCGCGGGCGACGCGCCCGGGTCAGCGAGGTCGACGACGCCGCCAAGCCGGACGTGCTGAGGAGCTATCTGGCGCGGTGGTACTGGCAGGTCAAGGACTATGTCGGCGGGTTGACGCCGGACTCCACCGATGAGCAGCTACTGGCCGGGGCGCCCGCGATCCCCGTGTTTGTGCTCGAACCCGCTCGGTAGGGGCGTCAACGCGGGTTGGTCGTCGCCCCGAGGTCCTGGCGGACCTGGTCGGAGGCGGCCCGCCACGACACCGCCGCGGGCAGGTCTCCCCACACGCTGTTGAAAATCCCGACGATCTCCCCCGGCCCGCCGTTGGGTGCCAAATACACCGGCCCCCCGGAGTCGCCCCGCTGGCTCTGGACGCCGTGCGACATGGTGAACCACCCGTTGTTCACGCTTTCCACGGTCCCGCACGTCTCACCGGTGATGACGCCGAAATGGCATACCGCTTCGCCCGGCTGCAGCGTCGCGGCGGGATTGGATTCCAGCGGACGCCCGCCCGGCAGGACGTTGTTGGCCGTGACGCCGCTGTCCAGCACGATCGCCTCGTAGTCGTTGATCACCTGGTCGGTGGCGACGGTGGTGCCGCTGGGCGTGTTGTCCCGGAACGTGGCGAGGCGGCCGATGACGTTGTGTTCCCGGTCGTAAACGACCCCGCTGCCCCGGCAATGCCCCGCGGTGAACGCGATCTTCAGCGCCGGGTCGACGTAGCCCAGCGTGCAGACGCGACTGTCCTGATGGATTTCCATCCCGGGAAATACCACCGGGTCCGCTTTGGCGGGCACCGGCGGTAGCCACGCGGCCAAAGCAGCAACGGAAGCCGACGCGGCGAATGCGCGTGTTGCCAGGCGGTGCACCATGAGCCCCCATCCGTCCGTGAAAAATGCCGATCCGAAGGGTGACGTTACGACTTAGTCTCGCCCCTCGTTGATCTTTTCGCACGTGACGGCGCTGGCGTTACCCCGGCGTGACCAGCGGGACGGCGTCCGCCGGCGCGTTCGCCCCCCGGGGCGCCCACCCCGGCGGCCCGAACACGAAGCCGAGCCGGTCACGCAGGCGCTTTGCCGATCGCCAGTCGCGGGCGATGGCGACGTATTCGTAGGTCTGCAGCTTCCAGATGTTGAACGTGTCGACCTGCTTGGTGAGGCCATAGTGTGGGCGGAACAGCTCGGGCTGGAAGGTGCCGAACAGCCGGTCCCAGATGATCAGGATGCCGCCGTAGTTCTTGTCCAGATAGATCTTGTCCATGCCGTGGTGCACCCGGTGGTGCGACGGGGTGTTGAAGACGAACTCGAACGGCCGCGGCAGCTTGCCGATCCGCTCGGTGTGGATCCAGAACTGGTAGATCAAGTTCAGCGACCAGCTGAAGTACACCATCCAGGGCGGCAGCCCCAGCAGCGGCAACGGAGCCCACATCAGGACCTCGCCGCTGTTGTTCCACTTCTGGCGCACCGCCGTGGCGAGGTTGTAGTACTGGCTGGAGTGGTGCGCCTGGTGTGTCGCCCAGACCAGCCGCACCCGGTGGGCCATGCGGTGGTAGCCGTAGTACAGCAGGTCGACGCCGATGAGCGCGACGACCCAGGTGTACCACTTGGCCGGCGAAAGGTGCCACGGTGCCAGGTAGGCATAGATCGCGGCGTAACCCAGCAGGGCCAGAGCCTTCCAGCCGGCGCTGGTGGCTATTGAGACCAGGCCCATCGAGATGCTGGTCCAAGAATCACGGGTCAGATACGCGCCCGCGGGTGACCGTGGCGCGCCCGACTCCTCTGCCGCGATGCGTTGCACTTTGCGGGCCGCGGTCCACTCGATGGTCAGCAAAAACAGGAAAAACGGGATGGCGAACAGCACGGGATCCCGCATCTGCGGTGGCAGCGCGAACCAGAACCCGGTGACAGCATTCACACGGATAGATTACGACCACCGGCCGAGGTTGGTAACGGCCCGTACCAATGAGGTGTTGAGCACGTGACCGCTGTGGTGGTAGTGGGCGCCGGGTTCGCGGGGCTGTGGGCGGCGCTCGGCGCCGCCCGGCGGCTCGACGAACTCGGCGTGCCGGAAGGCACGGTCGACATCACCGTGTTGAGCGCCCGGCCCTTCCACGACATCCGGGTGCGCAACTACGAGGCCGACCTGAGCGCCTGCCGCATCCCGCTCGCCGACCTCCTCGATCCCGTCGGCGTTGCGCACGTCGCCACCGAAGTGACCGCCATCGACACCGCCGCCCGCTCGGTCGCCACCTCGGGCGGTGCGACGTTCGGTTATGACCGGCTGGTGCTCGCGTCGGGCAGCCACGTGCTCAAACCCGACATACCGGGCCTGCGGGAGTTCGGCTTCGACGTCGACACCCACGACGGGGCGCTGGCGTTGCGGCGCCACCTGAGCCAGCTCGCCGACGGCGCGCCGACACCCGCGGCGGCCACCGTCGTGGTGGTCGGGGCCGGGCTGACCGGCATCGAGGCGGCCTGTGAGTTGCCAAAGCGGCTGCGCGCCTTGTTCTCTCGCGACACCCCGCGGGTGATTCTGATCGACCGCAACCCCGCCGTGGGGTCCGACATGGGTCCCTCAGCGCGACCGGTGATCGAAGAAGCCTTGTCGCGCAACGGCGTTGAGACCCGGACCGCGCTCGGTGTCACGGAGGTCACCCGGCGTGGGGTGGCGTTGTCCTCCGGCGAACGCCTCGAGGCCGCCACCGTGGTGTGGTGCGCGGGGATGCGGGCCAGCTCGCTGACCGAACAGCTACCGGTGCCGCGCGACCGGCTGGGCCGGGTGCAAGTCGACGACTACCTGCGGGTCGTCGGCGTGCCGTCAATCTTCGCCGCGGGTGACGTGGCCGCGGCGCGCATGGACGACGAGCACCTATCTGTCATGTCGTGTCAACACGGTCGCCCGATGGGCCGTTATGCCGGCTACAACGTCATCAGCGACCTGCTCGGTGAGCCAATGCTTGCCCTTCGAATACCTTGGTACGTCACGGTTCTCGACCTCGGTCCGGCCGGAGCCGTCTACACCGAAGGGTGGGACCGGGCGGTGGTCTCGACGGGCGCGGAGGCCAAGGCCACCAAGCAGACCATCAATACCCGCCGGATTTACCCACCGCTGACCCGCAACCGCGCCGAGCTGCTGGCCGCCGCCGCGCCGGAGCTGCAGGCCCGCCCCTGACCGGGTCAGTCGGCCTGCGCGTGATCGCCGGCGTACCAGTGCACCGCACGCACGCCCGGCTGCAGCGACAGTTCGGCCACCAACCGCTCGAGTTTCGCCGGGGTGTGGCCGTCCATCAGCAGATGTGCGGTCAAGGTGATCTCGTCGTCGCCGGCGGGCCCGGTGTGGATGCCGCGCAGCGTCATGTCGTTGCCACTGGCGTGTTGCACGATCTGTGCGCGCGCGTACTTCTCGGTTTTCGGTCGGCAGATCACTTGCACCAGGAAGGGCTGCAGGTCTTCGTCTTCCTCGTCGGTGCTGTCGCGGTCTATCAGGCGGCCGAGGGGGCGCCCGAACAGGTGAATGGCGATCACGGTGCCGGTGCCGATCAACGTGAAGACCAGGTGCCCCGACGCGGCCAGCACGCCGATCGCCGCCGAGCACCACAGGGTGGCCGCGGTGTTGAGCCCGCGGACGTTGACACCCTCGCGCAGGATCACCCCGCCGCCCAGGAATCCGATACCCGACACCACATACGACGCGACCCGCGTCGGGCTGCTGTCCTCGGTGGCGGCGGCGTACAGCACGAACAGCGTTGCGCCGGCGGCGACCAGCGCGTTGGTGCGCAGGCCGGCGCGCCGCGCGCGCCATTGCCGCTCCATGCCGATGAGGGCGCCACAGCCCACCCCGACGCCCAGGCGAAGCGCGAAGTCCGCGACGCTCAACGCCTGCATGGCAGCGCCCTCCTTCCCCGCCCGCGCGCCGGTCGGCGGCAGCTAACCACGCACAGGTGAACGGCAGGTGGACCCGGGCCAATCCGGTTGCCCGCCGCCACGTCCACGTCACCGCGGCCGGGCGCGCCGCCCCGCGTTACGCCTTGGAGAGTTGGTGGGGGCAGTAGAACTTCGCGGCGATCATCGCGAAGTTGGACGCGTTCTCCATGTCCATTCCGGGGTTGTGGGTCTTGACGTCGTGGACGAGCTCCAGCCCGGATTCGCCGTTGTTCAGGCAGGTGCACACCGCCTTGCCGGACGTGACCGCCGCGTCCGGGCTGGAGTAGTGGATGCCTACCTGCTGCAAAGCGGCGAGGAATCCCGCGTCGTCCCCCTCCGGCGGTGGAGGCGGATCGGCGTACGCCGGCGCGGCGAACCCCAGGGCGGCCGCGGCGCCAAGGGCTGCCAGTAGCAGTTTCATGTTCATCATTCTCCCAATCACTTTGCGCCCTAACCTGATTGCGCTTCCGAGGGGACGATTTTGGCCTTCTCACCCTTCTTCAGGTGCACGGCGTGGATTCCGGGTTTCTTCGCCAGTTGCTCGAGCAGGGAGTCAAGACCCTCCTGGTCGACGTTGTGGTGCTGCACGCTTTCGGGCTTCTCCGATATCTGTGCCACCAGGCGCTTCAGCTTCTCGGGTGACGTCGCGTCCTTGAGGTCCTTGATCGGGGTCAGACGGCCGCGCACGCCGGCACGTTGCACGACGGTGGGTGCGCCTGCACCGATGGCGCTGCCCAGCATTCCCGCCAGTGACATCGAACCGAGCAAGCCCCCCTCGCCCAGTGCGGCCGCCGGCACGGCCTCCGGTCCGGCGGCCGATAGCGCCGCGGCGACCGTCCGGATGGCGGGGGTCGCCGTCGTCCAACTCGGCGGCACCCTCAGGTTGCCGACCAAGGTGCCACGACCGAAATCCGCCGTCGGCGACACCGCGTTGAACAGCGTGCCCTGCCCCCAGTGCGGCGCGCCGAGCCCGGCCCCGAGCGCTCCGCGGGGGATTTCGCCCAGCGCCGGGTGCGGGGCGAACTTGAGGAATTGCGACGCCGGGAAGTTGATCAGCAGACCGATGTCGTTGAACTGCGTGGTCAGGCCCAACGGCACCTTGACCGAGTTGTACAACGCGTTGTACCACGCACTCCCGTTCGCCCCGAACAGGCTGTTCAGCAACCCGTTGATGGTCTGCGTGTAGTCGGTGCTCAGGTTTGCCCCGAACTGGAGCAGGCCCGCCAGGGGGCCACTACTTAACAGCGAGTTCGCGCCCGAGACGATCGACTGGGCGCTGCCGGCCGATACGCCGGCGGCTTGACCGACCGCGGCGGCCTGAGTGGCCGCCCCGCTCGCGCTGGCCACCTGAGGCGCAGCAGCGAACGGCGTCAGCTGGGTGGCCGACGCCGACGAGGCGGCGTAATCGTCCATCGCCAGGGCGTCCTGCACCCACATCTCCCCATATTGGATCTCGGTGGCCGCGATCGCCGGGGTGTTCTGGCCGAAGATGTTGGTGGCCACCAGCTGCGCGAGTTGGGCACGGTTGGCGGCGATCTCCGCCGGGGGCACGTGGGCGGCGAACGCCGTCTCGTACGCGCTGGCCGCCGCGGTGGCCTGGGTCGCGGCTTGGGCGGCCTGTGCCGCGGTGCTCTGCATCCAGGCCAGGTAGGGCGTGATTGCCGCCACCATGCTCAGCGACGACGGGCCGGTCCATGGTCCGCCGGCCAGCCCGTCGATCACCGACGAGTAGGCGCTCATCGTGGACTGCAGCTCGGTGGCAAGGCCGTCCCAGGCCGCCGCGGCGGCCACAAACGACCCCGCTCCCGGACCGCTGTAGATCCGGCCCGAGTTGATCTCCGGCGGAAACGCTGCGTAAAACATGTCGTGCCCCTTAGCTGGTCGTGTGAGCCGAGTCGGAGGTCATCGCGGTCAGTCCTCGAGCGCCGGGATCACGATGATGGTGGCGGCGGCGGGATCGGCCTCGGCGACCACACCGCCGAGTGAGCTCGCCACGGCGCTGCCGCCCGAGTAGGTCCCGGCCGAGGCCATGGCGCGTCCGGCCAGGCTGGACAGCGCCATCTGGCTGAACACCCCCTCCTCGCCCGTCAGGGACGCGGCCGGGACGGCGGCGGCGTTGCTGGGTAGCACCGAGGCCAGCGTCCTGATCGCCGGGGCGGCCTGGGTCCAGCCCTGCGGCACCGACATGTTTCCCACCAGCGCGGCCTTGCCCATCGCACCCGATGCCGAGGCCCCCGTGGTTGCCGCGGACAAGTGCGGCATCTCGCTGGTCAGCGGCGCCAGAGCGCCGGTGATCGCTTTCGGGGTGAAGAAGGCTTGCACGCCTTGCCCGTTTTGGGCGTAGGCGTATACCTGCCCGAACGACAGGAACGGGCCGCCGGGGATGCTCGTCCAGCTGAACAGGGGGCTGTACGTCCCGGTGACGGTCGACCAAATCGTGTTCCAGTTGGCCAAGGAGCTGTTCACCGCGGGCAGATCGACGAGTTGCGGCAAGGCCAGTCCCGACAACAGGTTGGTCGATCCCGTGGTCGGCGACGACGCCAGGCCGCTGCCGAGGGTTTGCAGCGCCGTCGGCAGCGAGCCGGTGAGCTGGGAGAGCTGTGAGCCGATGTTGAGCCCGCTGGCGCCGCTGGACTGGGAGACGGCGGCCGCCTGCATCGGCGCGGCCGCGGAGTTCGTGGTCTGCGGCGGCTCGGTGAACGGCGTCAACTGCGACGCGGTCGCCGAGGAGGCCGCGTAGGCATACATCGCGGCGGCGTCCTGGGCCCACATCTCGGCGTACTGGGCCTCGGTGGCCGCGATGGCCGGGGTGTTCTGCCCCAGGAAGTTGGTGGCGATCAGCGTCATGAGCAGTGCGCGATTGGCCGCGATCACCGGCGGGGGAACCGTGGCGGCGAACGCCGTCTCGTAGGCGCCCGCCGCGATCTTGGCCTGGCTGGCCGCCTCTTCGGCCTGGGCCCCGGTCGCGCTCATCCACGCCACGTACGGCGCGGCGGCGGCCGCCATCGCGATGGACGACGGTCCGGTCCAGGGCCCTGCCGCCAGGCCCTCGACCGTCGAGCCGTAGGCGGCGGCGGTTGACTGCAATTGAGTTGCCAATTCGTCCCAGGCCGCCGCGGCTGCGAGCATCGGCCCCGCCCCGGCGCCGACATACATCCGTCCGGAATTGATCTCCGGTGGTAGCGCCCCGAAATCGAACATCTATGCCCTCCGGTCCCCTCAGTGGCCGCCAGGGTAGGCGCGGCTCGATAGCTCCGGCCGCAACCGCCCCGTAGCTCTAATGGAATCCATGGAATCCGACGCCGGATCCACGGATCGATACAACTTGTCTAAAGCCAACAGACCCACTCGCTAACTTGAAAATGAAGCCGGGCGCGCAACTGCCCCGCCATTGGGCCCCGCTGACCAATGTCTGGATCATGGTGATTGAAACGTATTTGTAGCGGGTTCCTGGCGTGTAAGGCTAACGTAAAAAACATATGTCATCGGGACGCTATCGCTGTGAGTAAGCTGGTGGTCAGCTAACACCTCGCTGTACTGAAGATGTTGTCCAGCTGGTTAGTAGGCATCGTTCAGCAACTTTTCAGAAAGCTCCAGTAATTTATCTGATTTGTGTAAACGACATTGACCGCGCGTCGGCTTAAAACTGACGTGGTTGACAACCGCGACGGGCCCGCATTGCTATTGCACGGTCGCCAAATTCATTAATAGCCGCGGACAACATCACCCCGCGGGAAGGACGCATTTGCGCTTGCCGATATGTGTCTTGAGTGCAGGCATCGCAGTGTTCGCTATTCTGGCCGAATCGCCAATTACGGCCGGCCGGCAACGCTGGCGCCGTCGGCGTGGTCTACGTTGCTGCCGGTGGCCCGCGCCGTTTGTCGACGGGCCCCGCAGCGCCGAATGGACATTTGATCGACATGTGGTGCTCCCCTAGATTTCACCTAGCGTACGCATCGACCGCTGCCATATCGCTGATTAGCTGCTGAAAGTTCTCTGTGAGCCGGGTGCCGGCCGTTCGTCGTGCTAGCGGCCCCGCCCGGCCCGTCGCCGCGAGTGTTTGGCGTGTCCGACATGTTGCGGAAAGCTCAATCCGCCGACCGTCCGGCTGTGAGGTGGCGTACAGTGCGGCGCTATCCCGCGGCCGGGGGGCGGGCGACGAACGTGGGCCGGAAGCCGTACTGCGGAACGGCGCGCCCATACGGCTGTGCACCCGCCGCCCCGATCGGCACTCCGGGCATGCCGGCCGCTAGGGCCGGCGGTGGCACCATGGGCGTGCCCCCCAGTGACGACGCAAACGGACCGGCCAGCGGCACGGACGCGGTCCAGCTGGGCGGCACCGACATCGCGCCGATCATCGGGGCGCGGCCGAGGCCGGCCGACACCACGTTGCCGAGACCGCCCACGCCGCCGAGCGGCCCGGCCAGGGCCTCATCGAGCGCACCGGTGGCCTGTGCGGCCGCGTCTCCAGCGGCATTGCCCGCGGCTTGGCCGGCCAACCCGAGGAACGGGGCGATGGTGTTGCTGGGCATGTAGAACCCCGACGAGAAGACGGTGTTCCACACGTTGGAATTGGGACCCCACGCTGCCCAGAGATTGTCCAGCGCCGGCGATCCCGACCCGGACCCGCTCAGCAGGCCCACGATCTCGGAGGCCGGCGACGAGGACGACGCCGGAGAGGCCAGGCCCTGCAGCGTAGCGGGCAAGGCCGACATCAGCTGCGACAGCGTGTCCTGCTGGGTACCGGCCGGGGCCGCGACCGCCTGTGCCACCGCGGTCGTCTGCGCGGACAGGCCGCGGGGGTCGGTGGTCGCCCGCGGGTCGACGAACTGACTCAGTTGGGTGGCGACCGCCGAGGAGGCGGCATAGCCGTACATCGCCGCGGCGTCCTCGGCCCACATTTCGGCGTACTGCGCCTCGGTGGCCGCGATGGCCGGGGTGTTCTGCCCCAGGAAGTTGGTGGCGATCAGCGCCATCAGCTGGGCGCGGTTGGCTGCGATCACCGGCGGCGGCACCGTGGCGGCGAACGCGGCCTCGTAGGCCGCCGCGGCGGCCTCGGCCTGCGTGGCGGCCTGCTGGGCTTGCTCGGCCGTCGTGCCCAACCAGGCCACGTACGGCGCCGCGGCCGCCGCCATCGATGCCGACGCCGGGCCATGCCATTCTTCACCGGTCAAGGCCGCCAGCACCGAGCCGTAAGACAAGGCAGTGGAACGCATTTCGGCGGCCAGGCCATGCCAGCCCGACGCGGCGGCCAGCATCGGGCCCGAACCCGCCCCGGAATACATTCGGCCGGAGTTCACCTCGGGCGGGAGCATCGCGAAGTCCAGGATCATCGCCGGCCTCCCTCCCGGCTCGTTGCGGTCTGGGCGGGCGCGCCGAATTGCATTGCGGCCAAACCCGATACGCGCGCACGGATAAACAACATCGGAGTTCTCCTCACGGGATGGGGCCGATCCCGGGGCGCTTGGCCAGTGCCGGCTACTTCCGCGCATGCCAAACCCGCAGTCCGCGAAGCGGAAGCGAAGCGGACGAGGGCTGTCGGGGCGAGCCGTTCAGACTGTCAAGGGGCCGGGGCCGGATCGAAACGAAATGGTCGATCTGGAATACGGACTATCGTCGGGACTCATTTCGCTCTCACCTCCTCACGGCCTTGGCACACGGGGATGCCCTTACCTGCGCGGCTTGCACGCGGGGAGGAGGGTCAGGACGGAACGCCCGATCGCACCCCTCTCGTCAGAGCTTCGGCACCACACGGCGTATCCGGCTCGACGAGCCGAAAGCCACTTGGGCTCGACCCTTAATCCGGGAGGAGCTGTCCTGACCCTGGGCGTCTTTCGACGTTCGAGGTCAGTGGCCTGTGTCCGTGCAGACGCCTCACCTAGCGAGGTGCTTGCAGGGGCCATCGTGGCATCCGAGCGAGGGGCAGTCAAGTCTAACTGCCACACGCTTGCAGCTAATCGGGCGTTTCCAGGGACTATCCCGCCGCCGGCGGGCGTGGCATGACGGTCACGCGGAACCCGTACCGAGGCCCATGGCCCATCCCGCCCCCGGCCGTGGACGCGGGCATCCCGGGCATGCCGGGAACTCCCGACGGGACGGCTTCGGCCGCGCCGGCGCCGGGACCGACGGCGTTGGTCCACCCGCCGCCGGCGAACGTCGCGCCCGCCGGGTTCGTCACCTGTGCGGCCGCGGTCCAGCTCTGCGGTACGGACAGGCGTCCGACCAACGCGGCCTGGTTCGCTCCGGCCGAGATCGGGCCGGCGCCCGACAAACCCGTCGCGTCGAACGCCGCGCCGGTCGAGCTGAAGGGCACGCTTGGTGTGATCAACGGCGTCCACCCCGCGTTCCCGGAGCCGGCGCCCATGGGTGGCAGCGCCGTGGTCCCCGGCGCTCCGCCGACAGCAACCGCGTTGATGTCGGCCATCGCCGCCGTGACCGTCTGCTGGAGGATGGCCGGGCTGGTATATCCGGCCGAGACGAACCCGTTGACGAAGTTGGAGTCCAAGAAGTCCCAGAGGTCGGTCGGAAAGCCGGCCGCGGCGGGTGTGGTGAGTTGTTGCAGCGCGGCGGGAATCGCGGACGTCACCTGAGCCAGCGTTTCCTGCGCGCCCGAGGCCGCGGGGGCACCGGTGGCCTGGGCGACCGCCGCGGCCTGGCCGGACTGCCCGGCGGGATTGGTCGTTTGCGGCGGCGCCACGAACAGCTTGAGTGAGGACGCCGCCGCCGAACTGGCCGCGTAGCCATACATCGCCGCAGAATCCTGAGCCCACATTTCGCCGTATTGGGCCTCGGTGGCGGCGATTGCCGGTGTGTTCTGACCAAGAAAGTTGGTCGCGAGCAGCGCCGTCAACAGAGCCCGGTTGGCCGCGACCTCCACCGGCGGAACCGTCAGCGCAAACGCGGACTCGAAGGCGGCCGCCGCGGCCGACGCTTGCGCGGCCGTTTGGTCGGCCTTCGCCCCGGCGGCGCTCATCCACTCCAGGTAGGGAGTGACCGCGGTGGCCATGGACGCCGATGCCGGGCCCAGCCATCCTTCCCCGGCAAGCCTCGAAATCACGCTCTGGTACGACGACGCCGCGGTATGCAGCTCGGCGGCGATCCCGGCCCAAGCGGTCGCGGCTGCCATCATCGGCGCCGCGCCCGGTCCGGTGTCGGCTGCCAGGTGAATGGGACCACTTCAGAGCTGGTTTTGCCATGAGCATGGGACCACCTGTTTGCCATTGATG
>LQPB01000049.1 GCA_002102225.1 Mycobacterium interjectum | reverse complement strand
CCCCGGCCTACCACAGCCAGGTCCACCACATCCGCGGCTGGGCAACCACCCGCCGCACCGACATCGACGACCTCACCTTGGCGTGCGGTCCCGACAACCGGCTCGCCGAAAACGGCTGGACCACCCGCACCAACGCCCGCGGCCAAACCGAATGGATACCCCCGCCGCACCTGGATCGCGGGCAACCCCGAACCAACACCTTCCACCACCCCGAAAAACTCCTCCACCCCGACAAGAACGAAGGCGAGGACGAGGAGGGCGAGGAAAAGCGGGCAGCGTCCTAGCGTCAGCGGGGCGACAGCTCGTACTTCACCGTGAAGGCGGGTTGCCGGTCAGCACCTCGGCGCCGCTGTCGGTGATGTGAACGGTGTCGCGGCGAAACACGCCGCCGATGCCCTCCTGCCACACGTGGCCGCTGATCGCCAGCACCATCCCGGGTTCGAGCCGGTCGAGATCGCCCGCCGCCGAAAGCGTTTGGGAGACGACGGGTGGGTCAAAACCGAGTCCCAACCCATGCGCGACCGGCACGGGCGGCAGCGGCTCGCCGGCCGCCTCGTAGGCGGAAAGCAGCGCGGTCGTGGGCGCACCGGGACGACAGGCGGCAATCATCTTGTCGAACAACGCCTCCGAGCGCGAGAAGAGCTCGCGGGTCGGGCCGTTCGCCCGGTTACCGGCCTGGAACGTCCTACCCACCTCGGCGACATACCCGTCGGCCAGCGCACCCGCCGCGACGGCGACAAGATCACCCGGCGCTACCACGCCACGACTGCGTTGCCACGGGTCTTCCCGCGAAGTCACCCAGGCGACGTCCTGGGTGGCCGGCGTGCTCACCCCGCCGGCGGCCATGGCCTCCAGCGCGGCCCCGGCCAGCGTCTGCTCGGATACGCCCGGCCGCAACTCGGCCAGGGCGGCGGCAAGTCCCTTTCCCGCCACGCGAAGCGCCGGGCCCATCGCCGCGATCTCATCGGGTGTCTTGACGCGGCGCGCGGTCCGCATCGCCGGCTCGCCGTCGACGAGTTCGGCGTGCGGGAAGGCCTCGGGCAGCAACGCCGCGAAAGTCGGTGTGATGGCGTCGGTTCCGACCCGGCGCGCCGTCGCGGCGCCGTCGATGTGCTTGAGCACCTCGATGAGCGTCATCGGGTTCCAGGCCAGCCCGTACAGGTGGTCGCGACCGATCTCGTCGGGGACCCCCTCGTCGTCGGTGCTGTTGAGGTAGATCGCCCCACTGGCGCGCACCACCACGCACATCGGACCGAACGGTCGCGTCCCGGCTATCCACAGCTGCGGGGCGCCGGTGACGTAGCGAATGTTCGCCTGCCGTCCCAGCACCAGCATGTCGAGGTCGTACGCCTCCATTTGCGCCAGCGCCCGGTCACGACGCCCCGTGCGCAACGACAGGGGATCGGGCGAAACTTCAGTCGCCATAGGGGGAGTAGGGGTAGTCGGTGATCGGCGTGTAGCCGTCTTCGGTGATCACCACGATCTCCTCACTGCGGTAGCCGCCGGTTCCGTCCTCCCACACAACCGGTTCGAGGACCAGCACCATGCCGGGCGGAAAGACAAAGTTGTCGTCGAATTCCTCGCCGAGATCCGTCCCGATCATCGGGGATTCGGCGGGGTAGGTGCCGATGCCGTGCCCCAGGTAAAAGTGCGGCAGCCACGGCTTGGAACCGCCGTTGGCGGCGATCGCCGCCCGCGCCAGATCCCCCGACGTGACACCGGCTTTGGTTACGGCGAGCACGTCGTCCAGGATGGCTCGCCACCGGCGGAATTGGTCCTGTTGGCGCGGGGAGGGCGTGTCGCCGACCAGCCAGGTTCGCCCGAAGTCCGAGCAGTATCCGGCATAGCTGATGCTGATGTCCGTCCACAACACGTCGCCGGCGGCCAGCTCCCGAGCGGTGGGGAGCAGGGGCAACGCGAGATCACCGTGCGTAGTCCACACGCCGGCTTCCCGCGAGCTCGGCATCACCTGCCAGATGGCCTCGAGCATGTTGGTGGTGGCGCCCAGCTCGAACGCGCGCCGAACCAGCCTGGCCGACAGGTCGATCTGGCGGACGCCGGGTGCCAATGCCGCCTGCACATCGGCCATCGCCTGCTCGGTGATGCGGCAGGCGCGCCGAAGGCAGGAGATCTCGTCCCGCGTCTTGACCAACTGCGCCGCGCCGAGCACGATCGCCGCATCCGACGGCGGGCCGGAAGGAAACAGCGCGTCGCCCGCCCGCCGCATCGCGCCCGTGAGCTCGTCCACGGCCACGGCCGCGCCCGGCGGGATCAGCTCGGCCAGCTCTCGCGCAAACTCCGTTACGCCCTGGTCGAATTCGAGATACACCGGCCCGTGCAGATGATCCTCGGGAACCGGTCGACCGGATGATTCGGGGAACGCCCCGCCACCCACCGGCATGAACAGGTGCGGGTGTTCGTCATCGGCCAGCACGACGGCCACCGGGCGCTCCACGTGCGAGAGGCCCGCGTCGAGCAGCCGCCAGCTGGTGCCCGTCGCGTACCCGACGTAGCCGTTCATCAGCAGGATGAGCGCATCGACGCCCTGGTCCGCCATCGCGGCCCGCAGGCGCGCGCCGGTTTCGGCGCGCATGCGCGCCCAGTTCGGCTCGTCGGGAATGTCGAAGACGGAGCCGCGGGCGGTGAGTGAGTTCGTCATCCTAAACGCCCAGAAACGCCTTGATGTTGCCGCTGACGACGCGGACGGCGTCCTCGGGGCCGACGGCGTCGACCACCGCGGCCAGCGACCGCTCCGAGTAGCCGAAAGTGCTCTCGTTGTGCGGGTAATCCGATGACCACATCACCTTGTCGATTCCGATCTCCTCGATTTGGCCGAGCCCCAGCCCGTCGACCATGAACGACGCGCACATGTGCCGGTCCCAGTAGTAGCGGATGTCGTGCTCGGGATGCCGTTTGAGCATGTGCCGGTAGGAGGCCAGCACGTGCTCGGCGTCCTGCAGGGCCGGGGGCACCCAGGCGATCCCGCCCTCGAACCACCCCACCCGCAGCCCGGGGTGGCGGTCCAAGACGCCACCGAAGATGTACTTGGAGAACATTTCCCGGAACGAGTCGATGTTGACCATCATGGCCACCGCCACGCTGTTGACCTCGCTCGGGCACTTGGGCTGGCTTTCGCCGATGTGGTGGGTGACCGGCAGGCCGGCCTCCTCGATCTCGTCCCACACGGCGCTCATCGCGGTGCTCGAGTAGTCGATGACGTGTCCGCTGTCGTCGTTGCCGGGGTTCAGCGGCATCAGAAATGTCTTGAGCCCCAGCGACTTCAGCTCGGCCAGGGTGCGCCGGGCGCCGCGCGGGTCCCACCAGTTGATCAGGCCAACTCCATAGCAGTGGCCGTTGGAACGCTCCTGCACCGCGGCGATGTGTTCGTTGTAGATGCGCAGAATCCGCTCCCGCAGATCCTTATCGGGGTAGTGGAACAAGGCCAGCACCGCGTTGGGGAACACCAATTCCTTGTCGACCCCGTCTTCGGCGAGTTCGCGGATGCGGGCGTCGATGTTGTTGGAGACCGCGCCTGCCAGGTCGTCGTATTGCATGAGCACCGCGCTGAAATCGCCGACCACCATGGATTGTCCCGGACGGCCGAGCAGGTAGGCGCCGTCCTCGTACCAGATCCGCGGCGCGTAGTCCTTCAGATCGTCCGGGAAGCGTTCGTAGAAGATGTCGTCGGCCACCGAGATGTGGTTATCGGCCGAAAAAACCTCCGTGCCGGCGGGCAGGCGCGTCACCGCCTCGTTGGCGTGGCCGCGGCGATGCTTGGGCGCGCCGATCACGCCCTCCGGGTACAGCGTGCGGGCTTGGCCTGACATCATCGTCCCCTCATCGCGGAAACCCGACCCCGGTGAGCTGTTCGGAAAGCTGCCACAGGCGATCCATGTCCGCCTCGCTGCGCGCCAAGCTGGGCAACGCGGCGAAGGTGACTCCGCCCCCGGCGGTTTCATAGAAACCGCGGGGCCCGTAGTACCTGCCACCTTCGGCGCCGCGCGAGACCGCGGCGTACAGCGATGGCTTGATGCCCTCGTCGATGTCGAGCCACATGAAGGGCAACAGGCGCCAGGTCATCGTGGTGAGGCGCGCCTGCAGCGTCGGCCTGTCTCGGCCGTAGGACGCGCCGCTCAACAAGTTGGTCTTGCTCAACCCCGGGTGCGCGGCGTTGGACATCACGCCCCAGCCACCGAGGCGGCTGCGCCGATCCAATTCGATTGCGAACATGAGTTGCGCCAGCTTGGCCATTCCGTAGGAGCGCATCGGTTTGTAGCCATGTTCCGCGTTGGGATCGGCGAAGTCGAGGCCGCGTTGCGTTGCGGCGATGCTGCTGACGGACACCACGCGCGCGGATGTCGCCGAGCGCAGCAGGGGCAGGAGCTGCCCGGTCAGCGCGAAATGGCCCAGATGGTTTGTGCCGAACTGTAATTCGAAGCCGTCCTGCGTTTCCTGGCGTTGTGGCGGTGTCATGACACCGGCGTTGTTGATCAGGATGTCGATCGGGCGGCCTTCGGCCGCCAGCTCCTCAGCGAAAGCCGCCACGCTCTTCAGGGACGACAGGTCCAGATGCCTGATCGCCAGCTTGGCCGCCGGCGCCTGCCGGCGGATCTCAGCGATCGCGGCTTCGCCCTTCGTCCGGCAGCGGATCGCGAGGACGACGTCGGCGCCCGCGCTCGCCAACCGTTTCGCCAGGCCCAGGCCCAGACCGCTATTGGCTCCGGTCACGACCGCGAACGTGCCGGACAGATCCGGCACTTCGAGGCTCAAATCGGGCTTCACCATGTCACGGGGAGCTCGTAGACGCCGTATGCCAACGAGTCGTGTTTGAACGGCAGATCCTCGAGCGGGACCGCCAAGCGCAGCGTCGGGATGCGGCGCAGCAGGGTGGGCAGCACGATCTGCAGTTCCATCCGGGCCAGTTGCTGACCCACGCATTGGTGGCGGCCGTAGCCGAAACCGACGTGCGCGCCATCCTCGCGGCGCAAATCCAGCCGGTCCGGGTCGGGGAATTGGCGGGGATCCCAGTTCGCCGGTGCGACGTCGAGGATGATGCCCTCGCCGGCCCGAATGGTCTCGCCGCCGACCTCGATGTCCTCGACGGCGATGCGACGCTGGCCGGTCTGGATGATGCTCAGGTAGCGCATCAATTCCTCGACCGCGGTGGCGATCGTCTTCGGGTCGTCGGCGTCACGCAGCACTGCGCGCTGATCGGGGTGCTCGAGCAGCGCCGCCACGCTCAGGCTGAGCATGTTCGCCGTGGTCTCGTGCCCGGCGATCAGCACGCCGAGGGCCAGTTGGGTGGCTTCGCGGACGCTGAGCTCTTCGGCGTTGACCCGCTCCGCCAGATCGGACACCAGATCCTCCGAGGGATCTTCCATCTTGGCGCGGATGAGCTTGGCGATGTATTTCGCCAACGAGGCGGCGCCCTGGGCCGTGTCCTCCTCGGTCGCGTAGCGCCCGGTGCCGCGTTGCGCCTGTTCCTGGAAGAAATCCGCGTCCTCGTAGGGCACACCCAACAGTTGGCTGATGACGAGGGAGGGGACGGGCAGCGCAACGGTGCTCACCACATCGCCGGGATTGGGGCCGGTCAACAGGGCGTCGATGCGATCGTCGGCGATCTTCTGCACCGCCGGCCGCAGCCCTTCGACACGCTTGAAGGTGAACGGCTTGGACAGCATCCGGCGGAATCGGGTGTGCTCCTCGGCGTCCGAGGTGAACACCGAGCGCGGCCGTTTGTGGACCGTCGCCAGCATTCCCTCGTTCCAGTGCGGATAACCCGGCAGGCGGTCGTCGACACTGGCGCGCGAGTCGGTGAACAACGCCCGTATCGCGTCGTAGCCGTGGATCAGCCAGGGCGTGCTGCCGTCCCAGATCCGCACCCGGCTCAGCTGCTTGTCGGCGTTGAGCGCCAACGCCTGCGGCGGCGGTGCGAACGGGCAACCCGGCGCCCGCGTCATCGGAAAATCGGGAACATCGGTGGCGGTCGAGATCTCGGTCATCGTCCTCCTCGGTTCGCATCTGCCGCACCGACGTGGACCGGCGCGCGCCACAGACCGACGATCGCGTCGATCAGTCCCTCGCCGGCCACCGGCCAGCTCGACCGCGACCGCGGCCCGTGCTCGGCCAGGGCGGCCTCGTGCTCGGCGCAGGTATGCATCAGGAGGTTGCGGACCATCACGATCCGCTCGAAACGCACGCGCTTGGGCAGCTCGGGCAGGCAGCGGGTGATGCCGTCGATCGTCTGCACCAACCGCGGCGACGTGAGCGCGTCCTTGGTGACGACCTGGCGATAGGTGGGGTCGGCCATCGCCTGGGCGGCGAACCGGGCGTACCAGCTCGGGGTGCCCAGGGCGGCCAGGTGGTCGGTGAGCGGACGCACCAAGGTGCCCACCCAGTCGCGGAGCTCGGTCGAATCGCCAACGTCGGCAAGCATTTGCGCGCGCAGCTCCTCGATCGGCTCCCGATGCTTGCTTTCGATGGCCCGAAGCAGGTCGGTCCTCGTTCCGAAGTGGTAGCAAGCCGCGGCGTTGTTACCTTGACCGGCCGCCTCGCTGATCTGCCGGTTGGACACCGCGTACATGCCACGCTCGGCGAACAGCACCTCGGCGGCCGACAAGATCGCCTCTCGGGTGCCCGTCGACCTGTCGGAGCGAGCCATCCGCTCGGCTGTCATCGCCTCAGTGAACACTGCCCACGAGATTAAATCAAACAATTTATTTAACGGCGGCCCGCCAGCACCGACCGGCGGCCGCCGACCGGACGCGCCGCCGCACGCGAAAACCGCGCTGGGCGCGATCATTACGCCGTCGGGATGACCCACCGGATTCTCGGGAATAGAGTACGGCTGTGAATCCGCTACAGCGGGTGGCGCGCAACCCGACCGCCTACCGCTGGTTGGTGCTTCGGGGGCGACCGGTTGCCCAAGGGGCCGAAGCGCTGCTCCGCTTCGTGAGCAACGGACGCCTCGGTGTCCTGGACCTGACTGGGGTGCCCAACGTGCAAGTCACCACCTCGGGGTGCAAAACCGGTCTTGCCCGCACCGCCACCGTGCAATGCGTGCCCACCGAGGAGGGGCTGCTGGTCGTCGGCTCCAACTGGGGTCTGCCCCGCCATCCGTCGTGGTCGGCGAATCTCAAAGCGACAGAACGGGTCACCGTTCGCAGGCGTGGCCACCGATTCACCGCGAAGGTGCGCCTGCTGACCGGCGAAGAACGCGCCAGGGCATGGGCCACCGTGCTCGCGCACTGGCCCAATTATCAGGTCGCCCAAGACCGCGCCGGGGGGCGCACATTTCGGCTGTTCCTACTCACGCCGAATACGGAGGCGCTCAGCCGGCAAGGCCCTTCTTGATCGCCGCGTCCTGCTTTGTGCCGACGTCGACCACGGAGTCCGGCGCCACCAGGTCGTCGGGCGGGCCGTCGAATTCCAGCTCGGCGAACGCCCTGCCCTCGGTGAAAAGCAGGACGGTGACTGCCTTGGATCCGTCGGGCGAGGGTCCCGAGATCGTGGTGCCGCCGGTCCCGACGGGGTTCGGTTCGGGTATGCCGTGGACGTAGCCGTCGGTTGTCGCCTTCGCCGATTCCAGCGCGCGGGTGGCCGCGGTCGCGTCCGGCAGGATCTCGACGCTGTCGACGATGACGTGGGTGCGGTCGGGGTCGCGGAAGGTCGTCATGGCGCCCGGCTGACCGTTCGGGTTGTTGATCGGGGGGGCTGCCGTGAAGCTTTGCGGAGCCGCGAGATCGGTTGCCCGGATCAATAATCCGGTGTAGTCGGGTGGCTGGGCGAGGGCCCCGGGGGCCGCCACCGGCAGCGTTAGGGCGACCGCCGCGATGACGGCGGGAAACCGCCGGGCGGCACGGGATGCCATCACGCCGCCGATCCGAGCGCGTCGAAGATCAGTTCGCCGTAGGTCGCCATCCGGTCCGAACCGAGAACCCCGGGCCCCATCTTGTTCATCACGTAGGCGACGGTGGTTTGGCGGTCGGGCCACGCCAACACCATCGATCCGCCCCAGCCACCCCAGAAGCAGATCTTCTCGTCGGGGACGTAGGGGAGCGCGTCCTTTTGCGGAAGCCCGTATCCGAGGCCCCAGCGCAGCGGCGCGGGCAGCACGAGGTCGACGCCGCTGGCCTGTTCGTCGAAGATCACCTCGACGGTCTCGGGCTTGAGCAGTCGAACCCCACGGGCCTTGCCGCCCAACGAAACCGCCGACAGGATCACCGCCAGGGACCGGGCGTTGCCGTGACCGTTCAGGGCGCCCATGTCGGCGGCGCGCCAGGCCGGCGTGTTCGCGGCGTCGGCGTTGGGCGGCGGACCACTGAAGGTTTTGCGCATCGGGCTGTCCTCCGGGAGCTGGTCAAGCGGCAGTTCGAGGGGAGGTGGCGGGACGATCTCGGCGATGCGGTCGTAATCGGCGGGCACCGCCCCGATTTGGAAGTCGGCGCCGAGCGGGGCGGCGATCTCGTCCCGGACGAACTCCTTCAGCGAACGCCCGGTGACGCGGCGTATCACCTCGCCGATGAGGTGGCCCTGATTGTGGGCGTGATAGCCCGAGGCGGTGCCCGGTTCCCACCACGGCGCCTGGGCCGCCAGGGCCGCCGTGGCCCGTTCCCAGTCATACATGTCCTCGGTGGCGAAGGGTAATTCCCAGCCGGACACGCCGGAGGTGTGCGACAAAATGTGGCGAATCTCGATGTCCTGCTTGCCATTGGCGGCGAACTCGGGCCAATAAGTGGCCACCGGCGCGGTGGGTTCGACCAGGCCGCGGTCGATGAGCATCAGGGCGGCCAGGCTGGTGACCGTCTTCGTGGACGACCACACGTTGACGATGGTGTCCTCGGCCCAGGGCCTGCTGCGCGCGGCGTCCGAGTACCCGCCCCAGATGTCGACGACGCTTTCGCCGCCGATGTCGATGGCGATGCACGCGCCAACCTCTTCGCCGGAGGCGATGTTCTCGGCCAGCGCCGCCCGAACGCCGTCGAAACGCGCGTCGCAGTGTCCAATGACGTCCATCTGATCAGCTCCGTTTCGCTGCGCGCCCCGATGTGACGTCCGTCACCACGAACGGAACATAGGGGACGAACCGGGCGGCGGGCAAGGGAGCTAACGAGTGGCGTGGCCCGCGATGTGCGTGAGCAGGTCGCGCGCGACTCCGGCGGACGGGGTGCGCCCTCCCACCCAGATGGCCCGCAGCTGGCGTCTCAGGTCCAGCTGGGTGATCGGCACCGTGCGCAGCCGTCCGATCGCCAGGTCGTCGGCAACCGCCAGCCTGCTCATCACCGCCGGTCCCGCGCCCGCCGCGACCGCGGCGCGCACCGCGGCGGCGGAGGACAGCTCGAGGACCGGATGCGCCTGCCGGGCGGACTCGCCCAGCGCGTGGCGCAACGCGGCGGTCAGCGCATCGCGCGTCCCCGATCCCGGCTCGCGAGTCACCAGCGGCGTCTGACTCAGCTCCGCCGCGGTGATCGATCGCTGGCGGGCCGCCCACTTGTGGTCCGGGGGCACGATCAGCACGAGTTCGTCGTGCGCCACCACCTTGCTGCGTAACTCTCTTGGCAGGTGGGGCGTCTCGATGAAGCCGAGATCGGCTTTCCCGTCGCGCACGGCGGTGATCGCCTGGTCGCTGTTGGTCGCGGTCATGATGACCTCCGGAGTGGTGGCGCCTCGGCGGCTCGCCGCGACTTGCAGGGATACCAGCCAGCGCGGCATGAGTTGTTCGGCGATCGTGAGGCTGGCCGCGACCTTGACGCGCTTGCGCCTTTCGGCTCGCAGTGAGGCCAACCCGGCATCCACGTACTGGGCGACGTCGAGCAAGCGATCCGCCCACTCCGCGACGACAACCCCCGCGGGTGTGAGTTGCGAACCGCGTGGTGTCCGAATGACCAGCGCGATCCCGGTCTGGGCCTCCATCGAGGCAAGCCGCGCCGAAACCGCTTGCTGCGTCAGGCCGTATTCCCGGCCCGCGGCGGCGAGGCTCCCGGTCCGGGCGATGGCCAAGAAAATCTCGAACGCGGACAGCTGCGGTATGTGACTGCTCAGCGGCATGCGTGATCCTTCGGGTACCAGGCGGCCTTGGGGGTACCCACAAGTAAAGCTTGTGACCCGACAAAACACACCCCTCTAGCCGAAGCCCGGCACCCGAGGAACGATTGCTGATATCGCCGGCAGAGGAGGAAGCGTGACAATTAGCGTCATGACGCCGACCGCGGCATCGTGGGGTAAACGCGACGACATGATCGTGCGTGCACAGTTTCCCTACAACGCCGAACCACCGCCCGCGGTGCTGGCCGACGGCGGCATCACCCCGATCGACGCGTTCTATGCCCGCAATCACGGGCGGTTTCCCGACACGGCGCCCCAGCACTGGCGACTGGCGGTGAACGGACGGGTGGAAAAGCCGCTCACCTTGACGTATGAGCAGCTGACCACCGAGTTCGCGCAACACGATGTGGTGGCGACGCTGGCATGCGCCGGCAATCGGCGCGCCGAGCTGCTGCGGGTGCGGCCTATACCCGGGAAAGAGCCCTGGGCGCACGGGGCGATCTCCACCGCGCAGTGGCGGGGCGTCCGGCTGGCCGACGTCCTGGCGGCCGCGGGAGCGCATCGCGGCGACGGGTTGCACGTCGCCTTCGAAGGATCGGACGTCGCCGAGGAGGCGACGCCCGTGCAGCCCTACGGCAGCTCCATCCCGCTGAGCAAGGCCATGTCGCCCGAAGTGCTGCTGGCGTGGCAGATGAACTCCGAACCCCTCCCGCGCGCCCACGGCGGTCCGGTGCGGGTGGTGGTGCCCGGCTACATCGGTGCGCGCAGCGTCAAGTGGATCTCCGCCATCACCGTGCAGGCGCGCCCCTCGGAGAACTACTTCCAGTCGCGCGACTACCGGATCCTGCCGGCGGACGCCGAGCCCGACGCCGTCGCCGCGGGCGAGGGCATCTCGCTGTCGTCCCTGGCGCTCAACTGCGACATCCTCGACCCGACCGACAATGAGCGGGTGCCACCCGGTCGGCTGACCATCCGCGGCTACGGCATCGCCGGCGACGGCCGCGGCGTCGAGCGTGTCGACGTCTCGCTCGATGACGGGCTCACCTGGCGGCAAGCCGATCTACATCCGGCCCCCAGCAAGTGGTCGTGGCGACCGTGGTCGCTGGTCGTCGACGTCGCGCCGGGACCGTTGCGCATCACCGCGCGGGCCTGGGACGAGACCGGTGCGGCGCAGCCGGAATCCGCGGCGTCGCTGTGGAACCCGCGGGGCTACGGCAACAACGCGTGGGCGCGCGTCGCGTTGAGTGTGCAATGACGCGCGCCGGCTAGGTCCCGTTGGACTTCTTGAGGCGCGCAATCTCGCCTCCCCATACCGATTGGGCCCCTGCATCACCGGTGCGGTAGATCTGCACGATCGACGAGACGCTCACGGCGAGAACGATTATCGCAACGACGACGTGGGCGGCCACCCGGCGCTTGTCGGACCGGCGTTCGACGAAGCGCAGCGCGACCAGCCCGATTGCGACCACCAGCAGGGCGGCGGCGAAGTACACCATCGTGCTGCCGCGTTCGGCGTGTTCTTGCAGGATGGGGCTGGGCGTTTTCCTCAGGTCGTAGAGCCACTCGCCGGCGTTGATGGTGATGGGCGTTATCACCATCGTGGCGGTGGCCATCAACAGCGTGAGCCACAGCAGGTGGCCACGCCGGGCGGCCGGCCACAAGCCGCAGACGATTTCCAGCGCGGCCGTGAGCGGCACGAACACCACCACCAGATGCAGCCACAGCGCGTGGGCCGGCAGGCCGTTGACAACGTTCATGAATCCCCTCGGCTGCTCGCGTCGGGCGCACGGCTCAGCCGCCGAGGCCCTTCTTTACGGCCGCGTCCTGCTTCTGCGCCACGTCGGTGACGAAGTCCTGCGGTGGCAGCGAGTCGACCGGTCCGTCGAACTCCAGCGTGACGAACGCCCTGCCCTCGGTGAACATCAGTATCAGGACACCCTTGGAGTTGTCCGGCGAGTTGCCGGTCAGCGTCGTCCCGCCGGTTCCGACGTTGAAGGGTTCGGTCTTCGGATTCTTGACGTTGTTGCCCTGATTGCCCTTGGCCGCGTTCAGCGCGTTCGTGGCAGCCGCCGGGTCCGCGAGGACCTGGATCGTGTCCTTGATGACGTGGCTGCTGTCCTGGGTGCTGAATATCGTCGCGACGCCCGGCTGTCCGTTGGGGTTATTCGTCGGCGGGCTGCCCGTGAACTGGATCGGCGCGTCGATGTCGGTGGCCTGGATCAACAGCGAGGCGTAATCGCCCCCTTGCGCCGGCGCCGACGATTTCGTCGCAGGGCTGCTGGTGTTCGTGGCCGGGCTGGATGAGCCCGACTGCGACGTCTGCGAGGTCGAGGGAGCCGGCTTATTGCCGCAACTGGCCACCGATACCGTCAGCGCCGTCGCCGCCGCGACCCCCGCGATCACCGTCCGAGAAACCCTCATCGCATCGCGCTCCTTCCAGGCTGACTCCGGCGACACCGTCAACTCGTTTCCGAATCGCACAGTACATCGCCTGGTGCCGCCGAAGATGCCGCCGGGCCGCCGCGCTTGCGATCGCCGGGTCCGATGGTGGCGACCCGCTACGCCCGGCTACGCCGCGCTTGCGATCGCCGGGTCCGATGGTGGCGACCCGCTACGCCCGGCTACGCCGCGCTTGCGATCGCCACTAGTCCAATTGGTCGCGCAGGCAGCGCAGGGTGTTGGCCAGGATGCGAGAGACTTGCATCTGCGACACGCCGATACGCTCGGCGATCTGGCTTTGGGTCATCGATTCGAAGAACCGCATGTACAGCACCTGGCGTTCGCGCTCGGGGAGCGCGCCCACCAGGGCGCGCACCGCCTCGCGGTTGGTGATGTGCTCGATCTGCGGATCGATGCCGCCTACCGTATCGGCAACCAGTCGGGGTTTGCCCGAGTCGTCGGCACCGAGGGGCGCGTCCAGCGAGTCGAGCCGATAGGCGTCGCCCGCGACGAGGCATTCGATGATCTCCTCCCGCGGCACCTCCAGCACCTGAGACAGCTCGCCGGCGGTGGGCGCGCGGCCCAGCTTCTGCGCCAAATCGCTTGTTGTTCTGCTGATTTGGACGTGCAGCTCGCGCAACCGCCGCGGCACCCGCATGCCCCAGCTGTAGTCGCGGAAGTAACGCCGAACTTCGCCCATCATCGTGGGAACCGCGAACCCGATGAAGCTGGGCCCTTTGTCGGGGTCGAATCGGTTGACGGCGTTCATCAGGCCCAGTCGGGCGACCTGAATCAGGTCGTCGAGACCTTCGCCGCGACGGGCGAAGTGGCTGGCCACATGGTCCGCCAGGGGAAGGCAGCGGGCGACGATGCGTTCGCGCTGCCGGCAGTATTCGTGGGATTCGCCCGGCATCTGGCGTAGCGCGACGAACATCTCGACAACGTCGTCGTATGAATCGTCCGATTGTGCGTTGGCCGACCGGGTAGGCCGGGGTGGAGTCGCGACGTTGCTCAT
Source organism: Mycobacterium interjectum (assembly GCA_002102225.1). Taxonomy (GTDB): domain Bacteria; phylum Actinomycetota; class Actinomycetes; order Mycobacteriales; family Mycobacteriaceae; genus Mycobacterium; species Mycobacterium interjectum_B. The sequence goes on along the minus strand of LQPB01000049.1, from coordinate 48,751 downwards.
AGGCTGACGCGCGTCTTGCCGACCAAACTCGCAGTCAAAAGGTAAGGGTACGAACACGTTTGCATTTGGCCCACTCCCTATGGGTCGCGTGCGGCGAGGCGCCGCAGCTGTGCGCTCAGCCGCCTCCCGCACCTTTATCCGTGGACGAGTCGATAATCAGCGCACGTCAGAACAACGGGAGGGATGACGGTGTGGATATCGCCGGAGCCCCGTCAAGCCCAACAACCGTGCGGGCAGATTGACCGCTTTGAGCTAAACGGCGACATGTCCAGAACGGACTTCACTGCTGACTATACCCTCGATCGCCCGAACCTGCGATCCCGCTCGCAGCACGTACCAAGGCGGATGGCTAGTCCCGGCAAGGCGTTCTTGTTCCCGTGTCGCCCTGAGTACTGTTCGCCTCATGTGTGTGACCAGCGCGGTACCCGCCGATGCCTAGCCCGGGCCTGCTGGCCAGCCGCGGAGTGGTGGTCTCCGGGGGTAGCCGCGGTATCGGGCGGGCGGTTGCCGAACTGATGTGCAATCTCGGCGCCGGGGTGGTCGTCAACGGGCGCGACGCCGGCGCTGTGGAGGAGACCGTCGCGGCGATGACCGGATCGGGGGGCCGCGCCGTGGCGGTGATCGGCGCCGCGGACGACGAACGCGTAGCCGGCGCGCTCGTCGACGAATGCATCAGGTCGTTCGGGCGGTTAGACGCCCTGGTCAACTGCGCGGGGATCGCCGAGCCTGCCGGCTCGTCGATCCTGAACGTCTCACCGGCGGAATTCGACCGTCTGATCGGCGCGCACCTCGGCACGACGTTTCATACCTGCCGGGTCGCCGCCCGCGTCATGGCCGGGCAAGGGCATGGGTCGATCATCAACACCGGCTCAGTGGCGTTTCTCGGGAACTACGGCGGAACCGGCTACCCGGCGGGCAAGGGCGCCGTCAACGCGCTGACGATGGCCATCGCGGCGGAGCTGAAGCCCCACGGTGTGCGGGCCAACGTGGTGTGTCCCGGCGCGCGGACGCGGCTGTCCACCGGCACCGAGTACGAGCGGCACATCGAGGACCTCCACCGCCGCGGATTGCTCGACGAGATGACGATGCGGGCCTCCCTCGACAGCGCTCCGGCCGCATTTGTGGCACCGCTCTATGCCTATCTCGCCAGCGACCTGTCGCGCGACGTGACCGGTCAAATCCTCGTCGCCGCAGGCGGATTCGTCGGCAGCTTCGACCGCCCGACGCCGCGCGTCCTGGCCTATCGCGACCACCACGACGCCGGGCCCTGGTCGGTCGAGGACCTGCACGAGATGATCGGCATGCCCGCGCCTACCTAAGCCGCCCGCCGCCTGAACCGATTGCCGACGAGTACGTATCCACTGGAGTGACGAGCGGCGAAGCCATCGCGTCCGGCTACGGGCGCCCGGAGCGGCTGGGGCGGGCCGTGGGGGCGTCACCGGTCTTCGAGCAGCGCGGGGACACCCGCGCCGGCGGCGGCGCCGCGCGCATGCCGCACCCCAAATAGCGCTGGTACTTCAGATAACGAAGGCGGGCGGCGCGCGGTTCATCGTGGCGCCGGAGAACGCGCCGGCCACGTTGGGGATGTCAAACGCGGGCCCGCGTCCTACGCTGTCCTCCGGACCGCAGGAAGGTATGTGCCAATGCAACCGAACCCGCTTGACCCAGTCGCCAGCGAGCGCCTCTCGCACGCAGGCAAGGTCTTCACGTCCGACCTGTCGATCAACGAATTCGCCCTGCTGCACGGGGCCGGGTTCGAGCCGATCGAACTGGTCATGGGCGTGTCGGTGTATCACGTGGGTTATCAGTTCACCGGCATCAGGCAGCAATCCGAGCTGCCGGTGCTCACCGAGGCGACATACCGCGCGCGGTGGAACGCGATGTCACGGATGCAGGCCGAGGCCGATTCCCTCGGCGCCGACGGGGTGGTCGGCGTCCGCCTCGAATGGCGTCATCAGGGAGAGGGCGAGCACCTCGAGTTCATCGCGGTCGGCACCGCCGTGCGCTACACCGCGAAGCCCGGGGCCTACCGGCGTCCCAGCGGGCAGGCGTTCACCAGCCACCTGTCCGGCCAGGATCTGACCACCCTGCTGCGGTCCGGCTACACCCCGGTTGCCTTCGTGATGGGTAATTGCGTGTTTCACGTTGCCGTGCAAGGGTTTTTGACGATGCTGAAACAGGCCGGACGCAACACGGAGATGCCGCAATGGACACAGGGCAGCTACCAAGCCCGGGAGCTGGCGATGTCGCGCATGCAGAGCGAGGCCGAGCGTGATGGCGGGAACGGCGTCGTCGGTGTGCATTTCGCCATTTCGAACTATGCGTGGGGACACCACACGGTGGAGTTCTACGTGGCGGGTACGGCCGTGCGTCGCGGCGGCGAGGCGCAAATCCTGACGCCGTCGTTCGTCCTGCCCATGAGTGATTGATGACGGCCTTCGATCACGAGCGGGTCAGCCACGCCATCGGGTCGGCCCTGGCCGGGCCCGGGGGAGTCGCGTTGGTGGTCAAGGTGTTCTGCAGCGTTCCCGGGGTGGTCCTCGTCCCGGCTCGGCGGGGCTTTTTCCGCTCGCAGCCCGAACGGATCCAAATCGGCGACTGGCGTTACGAACTCACCGCCGACGGCCGGCTCAGCGCCGCCCATGTGGTGAACGACATCGTGCTGGCCGAGGAGGTGCTGGCCGCCGGCGCCGTGGGTCCGCACGTCGCCCGCGCGCTCGGACAACTGGTGAGCAGCTACGGCCCGACGATCGTTCCGAACATCGATGCGGCCCTCGAGGTTCTCGAGAGCGCGCCCCGGTTCTGACCGACGCTCACTCGCCGTCGCCGGGTTGAGCCTGATCGATCGCCACCACCCACCGGCTGAACCGCCACACGCCGCCGTGTTTGGTCGCCGTGAACTCGTAGCGTCCGGTCAGATCGGGAACGGGCGGGCCGCCGTCTTTGACGGCGAAAACCTGGACGTAACAGTGCCCGGTCGCCTCGCTGTCGCCCTGGCTGGAGAACCAAAACGAATTAAGCGCGTGGCGCCGTTGGTTGTTTTCGGCCTTGAACCCCGCCTTCCGGGCCGCGAGCAGGCTCATGACGGTATCGATGTCCGCCGACAGCGGTCGGCCCTCGTGCCACAGGACGAGCTCGGGTGACTCGGTGAACAAGGCGCGAAAGTCGTCGAGCAGGTTCTCGTCATAGGTGTAGGCGTAGGCACCGAACAAGTTGATGATGGCCAGCCTGTCCGCGACGTCGAAGGCGGCGCTCCCGAGATCCTCGAGGGGCCCGTTCATCGCCACTCGACCTCCTGGGTGACCGTCGCCCGTTTCGGAGCGCCTACAGGCGGCTCGCGGCGAAATCCGCCGCCTGATCGACCATGCCGGCGTCGACGTATTGCCGGTGCGCGGCCGGGAACCCAGACCCCGAACAGACCGGATCGTTGGGAACGCACAGGTCGATCGTCTTGGGCGCGTACAGCGGGCCGACCGTCACGGGCGGCTCGTTGATGATGCTCATGAACTGGCCCGACGGCTTGCCGAAGAGGGCGACCGCGGCGACGTGGTTGGCGACGTCGGGGGGCATCGGCTCGGGTGGTTGCGCCAGATTCGCCCCGTCCGGCACCTTGTTCGCGGTGACGAAACCCATCACGGCCGCGCCCTGGGAATATCCACCCAGCACCATCTTGGTTCTGGGACAGCTGGCCGCCATCGACTCGACGTGGTGGCCGGCGTCGTTGATGCCGTCAATCGCGGTGGGGAAGTCCGTGGTGGCCGGGTAGTTGACCGGATACACGCCCAGCGATTTGCCGCCCACCCGCGAGCGCAGCGTGTCGACGAAATGCTGGCCGATGCCGCCTACGCCGGGAGGCTCGCTGGTGCCCCGGGCGAAGACCACCTCGACATCGGGGCACGGGTCGGCCGATGCCGAGGGAACGGGCGCGATCGCTAACACCCAAATCGGCGACAGCGCAGCACAAATCACTTTGAGGAGGGGAGGGTACTTCACGTCAAAATTTTGGCATAACGCGGGAGCGGATGCTCGGCGAGCGTCCCGGCCCGCAAGCGGTCCGTGCCCGCACCGCCGGCAAAAGCGCAGCTCAGGGCCGTAACGGCGGCGCTACTTCGCGGTGTCCCGCCTGCGCAGGAGGGAGGTGGCGGCGCGCAGCACCCCCCGAAATGCGTACGCCGCGGTCACCACCGACAGCAGGATCAGCAGGACGAACATCGGCAGCCAGTTGCCGCGGCTGTGATCGACTTCCCACCAGATGATGGTGAACAGCACCACGCACAGCAACAGCACCACGTCGCGCCAGTTGCCCCGGTACGACAGCGCGGCCTTGCGCAGCTCGCGGTTCCGGTCGGCGACGTCGACCAGGTCATCGATGCGGTCATCGATGGTGCGTTGCAGCTCGGCGCGCCGGGCGGTGGCCTCCGGCGGGAGCCGATCCAGCAAATCCATGTCCTGTTTGATCAGCTCGCGATAGTTCGGGCCCCTGAACTGGCCGGCCGCAACGGCCAGCATCACACCCCCAAACACGGGTGCGCTGTTGAGCGCGACTTGTCCCAGACCCACCACGTCCGCTCCTCTGCCCGTCGACAACGTCGGTTCGTTGAGGATCGCCGAACTCGTCGAACGGATCAACCACCCCGCCGCGGCGCCGTCGGGACGCCTGCGAGGGGCGTCCCGGGCCGGCGCCGCGTCCGGAGCCCCGGGGCGCGTCCGCCGACCTCGCGATGCGCGGATAGGCCTTCGCGGGCCCGATGCGGGGCGGCACGGACGGGACGCCCGCCTCACCGGATTCGGTTCCACCGCACCTCTTTACGTGCGCGACGCACCCAGGATCAGCCCGACGGCCTCGTCCAGCTGCCCCGCGATCTCCTGGTAGCTGACGAAGCGTGCCGTCAGCAGCGCCCCGGCGAACGTCATCTGCAGCGCGGATTTCACCGCGCGCGGCCACCCCGGGCCCAGCGCGGCACCGATCCGCCTCGACACCTCGGCGCCGATTTCCTCACGCAACGGCTTGACCGCGGGATCGTCGGCCATCAGCGCGGCGCCGCAGGCCGTCATCAGCTCGGGCTCGTCGGCGACCATCAGCGCCATGTCGCGCAGCGTCGCTCCGACCCGGGCCGGGATCGCGTCGTTGACATCGGTGTGCAGCGGCAGGTCGCGCAGAAAGCGCAGGTAGACGGCCGCCACCAGCGCGCTCTTCGACGGAAAGTACGTGTAGGCGCTGGCCGGGGAGACCCCGGCCCGGGTTGCGACCGCTCGCATCGTCAGGTTCGCGTACGACGACTTGCGCAGCTCTTCCAGCCCGGCGTCGAGGACCTTGCGGATCGTCTGCGCCGGCCGCCGGTCCGAGCGGCGGGGTGTGGTGGCGGCCGGAGAAACCGCTTCCCTAGACACCGGTCCAGTGTAGAAACGGCCCGTGCGGCCTAGGGTGGCGCCCATGGCCGAGGGAGACCGGCGCCGCTGGGACGAGCGGTACGCCGCCCAGGGAGCGCCGCCGGTGACCGCGCTGGGCCCGCCCGACCTGCTGGCGCGCCACGCGAGCGAGTTTCCCGCGGCGGGACGGGCCCTCGACCTGGCCTGCGGCCAGGGGGCCGGCGCGGTGTGGCTGGCCCGGCGCGGCCTGGATGTTCGGGGGTTCGACGTCTCCCCGGTCGCCATCGACCAGGCCCGCGAGGTGGCCCGGCTCGCCGGCGTCGCCGAGCGCTGCCACTTCGAGGTGTTCGATCTCGACGACGGCCTGCCGCCCGGTCCGCCCGTGGACGTCATCCTCTGCCACAAATTCCGGGACCGTCGCCTCGACGGCGCGATCATCGACCGACTGGCGCCGAGCGGGCTGCTCGTGATCGCGGCGCTCAGCGAAGTGGGGGCGACGCCGGGACCGTTCCGCGCCGCGCCCGGCGAGTTGCCGGCCGCGTTCGCGCCACTGGAACCGATCGCCGCGGGCGAGGGCGACGGCCACGCGTGGCTGCTGGCGCGCCGCGCCCGCTGACCGGTCGAGCGGGCTTGGCGCGGAGCGGAAACCGGGTAATGTCACGACGATGGAGCGGCGCGTGCTCGAAGCGATCATCTATGAACGCGAACCGCCGATTGCGCGGATCATCCTGAACCGGGTCGACAAGGCCAACACCAAGGACGCGGTGTTGGTCACCGAAGTCGACAACTGCCTGCACGAAGCCGACCGCGACAACGAGATCAAGGTCGTCATCCTCAAGGCCAACGGTAACGGCTTCTGCGGCGGGCACGTGGCGCGCTGGGGCCCGGACGAAAACCCCTACCCCGACTTCGGAAATACCTTCGAGGAGCTGTACAAGGGGACCGCCGACCTGTTTCTGTGGCCCACCCTGTACCTGTGGGAATTTCCCAAGCCGACGATCTCGCAGATCCACGGCTACTGCATGGGCGGTGGGATCTATCTCGGTCTGCTGACCGACTTCTGCGTGGCATCCGACGACGCGTATTTCCAGATGCCACTTGCCCAAAGCCTCGGGGAACCCGGCGGGCACACCATGATCGAGCCCTGGCTGTTGATGAACTGGCATCGCACCATGGATTGGCTGCTGCTGGCACCCACCCTGTCCGCGCAGCAGGCGCTCGACTGGGGTCTGCTCAACAAGGTCGTGCCGCGTGCGGATCTGGAAGACACCGTGGAGGAGATGGCCCGCAAGATCTCCCAAATCCCGTTGACCACGCTGATGGCGGTGAAGAACAACGTGAAACGGGCCTGGGAATTGATGGGCATGCGGGTCCACCTCCAGGTCAGCCACATCCTGACCAACATGGTGGGCGCCGCCTCCGATGTGCAGGCGCGACGGGCCGAACTCATCCAATCCGGGATGAAGCCAAGGGATTTCGTCGGCCGCGACGACACTTCTTAGCGCGAGCAGACGCAGAATCGCATATCTCCGCGCCTAATGGTGCGATTCTGCGTCTGCTCGCGGTTAACGGGTCTTCTCGCCGGCGATCCTGCGCCCGGCGGCGTGCCGCGCGGCGACGTAGCCGAACACCATCGAGCTGGCGATGCTCGCGCCGGCGCCCGGGTACGTGCGGCCCATCACCGTCGCCGTGGTGTTTCCGGTCGCGTAGAGTCCCTCGATCACCAGGTCCTGCTCGTCGAGGACCTGCGCGTGCTCGTTGGTGACCACCCCGCCACACGTCCCGACGTCCGCCGGCAGGACCCGCGTGGCGTAGTAGGGCGCGCGGTCGAGCGGGCCGACGGCCGCGTTCGGCCGGTAGCCGGGATCGCCGAGGCAGTCGTTGTAGGCCGACTGGCCGCGCCCGAAGTCCGGGTCCAGGCCCTTGGCGGCGAACCGGTTGAACCGCTGGATCGTCCGCGCCAATTCGTCGGCGGGAAGGTCGATCTGGCCGGCGAGGTCGGCGATGGTGTCGCCGCGCCTGACCGCGCCGCTCTCGATCAGCTCCGGCGGCAGGTGCTGGTTTCGCTTGAGCGGGTTGCTGCTGGTGACGTATCGGCGCACGTAACCCTCGTCGAAGATCATCCAGCAGGGCACCGCCTTGTTGGCGTACATCGCCTTGCCGACCTCGACGTAGGAGTTCGACTCGTTGCAGAAGCGCCGGCCGGTCGAGTCGACGTAGATGGCCCCGGGGCGCTGGCGGCCGGAGCCGAGCGAGGCCGCCACCGCACCACCGTTTGCGATGAAAACGGAAGGCAGCCACCAGGCTTCGTCCAGCAGGTCGGTTTTGGCGCCCAGCCGCATCGCCGCCTGCAGCACCTCGCCGGTGTCCCCGGCGTTGGCGATCGACCACTGCGCCTCATTGGGCTGATCGCCGCTGTACTGGCGGCGCATCTCCTTGTTGTGGCCGAACCCGCCCGCCGCCAGCAGCACGCCCCGCCGGGCCTCCACGTTCAGAGATTCCTCGCCCCTGCGGACGCGAGCGCCTACGACGCGGCCGTCCTCGACGATGAGATCGTCCATCGCCGCGTTCGTCCACAGCGGCGGCTGCCCGTCACTGAGGTCGATGAGCGCCTTGAGCATTTGACCGATGAGCGACGCTCCGTTGGTGAGGATCTGGCGGTGGCGCGCCCGCGCCGCCGCGGTGCGCAGGAACACGCGGGTCGCAACGGCGAACGCGCGCGGCGAACGGTTGTAGTACTGAACCGAGCGCAGTTCGTTGGTCAGGACCACGAAGCCGTAGTTCTTGGCCAGCGAAGGTTGCACTTTGCCGCTCCAGGCGCCCAGCTCCGCGGCGTCGAAGGGAATGCCCTCGACCGCGCGCCCGGACTCGTTGCCGCCCTTGTGATTCGGGTAGTAGTCGCTCCAGCCGGCGCAACGGATCAGCCGGATACCCTTGCGGACAAGGAAATTGACCATTTCGTAGCCGGCGGTCAGGAACATCTCGCGGCGCGCGGGCGACGACGCCGCACCGATGTCGCCGACCACGTCGGCCAGGTAGGCCAGGCCGTCCTCGTGGGAGTCCGCGACGCCCTCGGCGCGCATCAGGGGGTTGTTGGGCAGCCAGACGATGCCGCCCGACAGCCCCGTCGACCCCCCGACCAGCGCCTGCTTCTCGATGATCAACGGCTCCAGGCCGCAGTCGAGTGCGGCCAGCCCGGCCACCATGCCGCCGCCGCCGCTGCCCGCGATGAGCAGGTCGACCGACCGATCCCACCGAGTGCTCATCGGGGCCCCTCCCCGAATCCCAGGTCGGCGACCGGCACGTCGATGGTGGTGTTGGTCTTCTGGATGGCGGGCACCAGCGCCTCGTAGGGCAGGCCGGCCAAAAACCCGTCGACGACGCGCTCGAAGTTGGAGATCAGCCCCTCGATCCGATCCGACAGTCGCATGAACTCAAACCCCTTGGAATGCAGGCCCTTCTGCTGCCGCGGCAGGTTGGAGAAATCCTGGGCGGGAATCGGCGGCCAGCGCGGGTCGTCGGGCGCCATCGGCTCCGGCGGCTGCGGCTTTCCCGCGGAGATGTCCGAGGGCAACCGGGTCAGCGACCAGATCTCGAACAACGTTTCCTCGGGCCCGAGCGGGCGAATCCGGTAGGACGAGGCGCTGCTGTAGGTGGGCAGGATGAAGTGGTGCGGGAAGCAGAATCCGATCGCGTCGGTGATCCCGCGGCGCACCAGGTCGTTGAGGTCGGGCATGGTGCTGCCGCGAGCGCGATGCCAGCCGACCACCGCGTCGTTGAGGGCGCTGCGCCAAGCCGCCATCGCCTCGGCCGGGTCGGATGGCAGCGTGATGGTCTGCAGGCCCTCGGCGATGCGGATGTCGTTCTCGTGAGTCATGCCGCCCATGCCTTCTCCGAGCGTGCGCATGAAGTACAGGCTGCTCGCGACCACGGGATGCACCGCTTCCGACGGGCTACCGGTCTGCGCGCTCGGCAGCAGCTGGGGATGGGTTTGGGGGACGTGGTAGCCCTCCATGAACGCCGCCGTGGCCAGCTTCCAGTTCACCGGAAGCCGGCACGACTGCCACCACTCGGTGCGCAGAGCTTCGACGTGCCACGCGTCGTAGATCGTGGCGAACGGTTCGATGCAGTCCCGCAACGCGGGCGCGCCGTCGTCGAGGTTGATCCACGCGCACCCGCCCCACAGCTCGCACCGGACCGCGGCGAGCTGCAGGTCGTCCGGGCGCAGGTTTTCCTCGGCGAACGCCTCGGGTCGCAGCACAAAGGTGTTGCGCCCGTCGATGCCCCAGCACCACCCGTGGAACGGGCACACGAAGGTACGCCGATTCCCGTTGCCCTCCACCAGCTTTACCCCGCGATGGCGGCACGCGTTGTGGTAGGCCCGCACCGTCTGACTGTCGACTCGAACCACGATGACCGACTCGTCGAGGATCTCGTACTCTACGAAGTCGCCGGGCTTGGGAATCTCCTCGAGGCGGCAGGCCATCTGCCAGACCCGCGGCCAGAACATCTCGTTCTCGAGGGCGTAGAACTCCGCGTCGTAATACCGCTGCTTGGGGATGCGATCGGGCGTCTGCACCGCCCAGGGCACCGGTAGCGGTGTCCAATTGACACCGGTTCGCTGCGAACCCGTCTCTACTGCCATCTCACTATCCCTTGTCAGCTCATACGATCCGAGAGGCCCGTCCCTGCCAGTAACGTTCGCGAATGCGCCGCTTGTACAGCTTTCCGTTCGGGTCGCGCGGCAGCTCGGGTTCGAATTCGACCGTGCGCGGGCACTTGTAGCCGGCCAGGTGAGCCCGGCAGTACGCGATGAGCTCGGCTTCGAGGTCGGGACCGGGCGCCACGCCGTCGATCGGTTGCACGACGGCCTTGACCTCCTCGCCGAACTCGTCGTTGGGCACGCCGAACACCGCGGCGTCGACGAGCTTGGGGTGCATGACCAACAGGTTCTCCGCCTCCTGCGGGTAGATGTTCACCCCGCCCGAGACAATCATGAACGTCGACCGGTCGGTGAGGTAGAGGTAACCGTCTGCGTCGACGTAGCCCATGTCGCCGAGCGACCGCCAGCCCCGCTCGTTGGAAACCGACGCGGTCTTGGCGGGGTCCTTGAAATATTCGAAATCGGGCCCGCCTTCGAAGAACAACTCGCCGGACTGGCCCGCCGGAAGCTCCACCCCGTCGTCACCGAGCACGTGAACCGGGCTGAACGGCCTGCCCACCGAACCGGGATGGGCGAGCCACTCCTCGGGTCCGATCGTGGTACCGGCGAATCCCTCGGTGCCCCCGTAATATTCGTGAATGATGGGCCCGAACCACTCCATCATCTGGTGCTTGACGTCCACCGGGCACGGGGCCGCGGCGTGGATCACGCATTGCAGGCTCGAGACGTCATACTTTCGCCGCACCGCCTCGGGCAGCTTGAGCATGCGCACGAACATCGTCGGCACGAACTGGGCGTGGGTGACGCGGTGGGTCTGGATCAGCCGCAGCACGGCCTCGGCGTCGAACTTGTGCATCAGGATCGAGGCGGCGCCGACGCGGTGCACCGCCATGGTGTAGTTCACCCCGGCAGCGTGATACAGCGGTGCGGGGGACAGGTACACGCTGGACCGGTCCATGCCGTACTTGTGGATCAGCGCCATCTCCAGGACCGACTGGGCCCACGACCCGTTGCCGTCGGCCGGCAGCGACCGCCGCACGGCCTTGGGCCGTCCCGTGGTGCCCGACGAATAGAGCATCTCCGATCCGTCCGAGGGCGGCGGGGCGGCGCCCGCCGCGGCCAGGGCGCCGTCGTACGACTGCCAGCCCGGCAGCGCCCCCCCGACGGCCACGCGGATACCGGCGCGCGCGTTGGCCGCCAGGACGTGCGCGGCGAGGTCGTCCATGGACGCGTCGACAAACACCGCCTTGGCGTCGGAGTCGTCGATGACGTAGGCGACCTCCTCGGGGGTGAAGTGGGTGTTGACCGCGGTGTAGTAGAGCCCGGAAAGCTGGCAGCCCCAGGTGATTTCGAAGAACTCGTGGCGGTTCGGCAGCACCAGCGCCACGCCGTCGCCGCGCCGCAACCCGGCCCCGTGCAGCACGGCCGCGACCCGTTGGCTTTTGGCATTCAGCTCGCCGTAGGAGATGGTGCCGCCGTCCGCGACAAGGAGGGCCGGCGAGTCGGGGACCGTGCCCGCGTGGTCGGCGATGTTCACGAGCGCACTCCAACAGGGGATGCGTATCGGCTCAAGTCGCCGCCGCGCCGTCGGTGGCGGAGGCCGCCGCCGCGGCCTGGCGCCGGGCCTGCTCGGAGGGCAGCACCTTGTCCTTGAACACCGTCTGGATCAGCTCTTGCACATCCTTGCTGATCGACGCGAGCGCGACGAGGTCGTTGGAGCTTTGCCAGTGCACCCGCATGCCCATCAGCTCCCACGCCCGCTTGAGGTTGGCCTTGGTCGCCAAGAGCGTCGTCATCGGCGCCTGGGCGATGTGGCGGGCGATGGCGTCGGCGCGCGCCTCCAGTTGGTCGCGCGGCACCACCTCGTTGACCAAGCCCACCTCCAGCGCCTTCTTCGCGTCTATGACCTCGGCCAGGTAGAGGTAGTACGCCGCGCGCCGCCAGTTCATGAAAACCCACGGCTCAATCGAGCATTCACCCGACGGCATGCCGAATCCCTGCAGGGGCGGATAGGAGAAGTACGCGTCCTCGGCGGCGATGACGATGTCGGTCGTCAGCCCGTAGTGGGTGCCCCCGCCGACGCAGTAGCCGTGCACGGCCGCGATGGTCGGCTTGGAGAACTCCCACAGGTTCAGAATCGGCTTGACGAACAGGTCGGTCTGCGGCTTCCACGGCGTGCCCATCACCTTGGCACCCTCGACGAATGCCGGGTAGTCGACCGCGTTGTTGCCGATGGCATGCCCGGAGCAGAAGCCCTTGCCGTTGGCCTTGAGGATCAGCACCTTGATGTCGTAGTCGCGGTCGGCGTCCAGCAGCGCGGCGTCGACCTCCTCGGCCAGCTTCTGGTCCTGGGCGTTCGCCTTCTCCGGCCAGTTCAGCGTGACGCGGGCGATCGCACCTTCCTTTTCGTAGACGATTCTCTCGCGGGTCTCGTTGAGATCCATGTAGATGTACCTTTCGCTATCTCGAATTATGTAGTGATGACGCCGATTTCGGCGCCGATGTCGTAGGTCGTCCCGACCTGTCCGGTCCATTGCACGACGCCCGACGCGCCGGCTTCGATTTCCTGTTCCACCTTCTCGGTGGCGATCACATAGATCGGTGTGCCCTCCTCGACATGCTCACCCGCCTCAACGAGAAGATCGGTGAGCTCGGCCTCCGAGACGGCCACCGACACGCGTGGGATGCGGATGATGAAGTCAGCCATGCGCTTTGGCTCCCTCGAGCGTGCGCTCGGCGGCCACAACGATGCGCGCCGGCGACGGGTACATCTGCGCCTCGAGCGCGGCCGCGGCCGGGTTGGGGACGAACCTGGCGCCCACCCGTTCGACGGGCGCCGCCAGCTCGCCGAATAGTTCGGATTGCAGGATTGCGGCGATTTCGGCGCCGGGGCCAGCGAATTGGACCGCGTCGTGGGCGATCACGACCCGTCCGGTGCGGCGGGCCGATTCGACGATGGTCTCGACATCGAGCGGCACCAGGGTGCGCAGATCCACGACCTCGGCGCTGACGCCCTGTTCGGCCAGCGTGTCCGCCGCGGCCAGCGCGTCGTGCACGGGGCGACCGTAGGCGATCAGCGTCACGTCGGTGCCGCGCCGCTTGATGTCGGCCTGTCCCAGGGGGATCGAGAACCCGGGCTCGACGGGGACGGGCCCCTGCTTGCCCTGCAGCCGGATCGTCTCGATGAACAGGCACGGGTCCGGATCGAAGATCGCCGCCGTCAGAAGGCCTTTGCCGTCGCGCGGGGTGGACGGCACGATGACCTTCATCCCCGGAATGTGCATGAACCACGCTTCCAGGCTTTGCGAGTGCGTGGCCCCGGTGGCCAGCCCGGCGTAGACCTGGGTGCGGATGGTGATCGGCGCCGTGGTCCGGCCCGCGGTCATGAACCGCAACTTGGCGGCGTTGTTGATGAGCTGGTCGGCGGCGATGCCGATGAAGTCCATGATCATGATCTCGGCCACGGGCAGCATCCCGTCGATCGCCGCACCGATCGCGGCGCCCACGATCGCGGCCTCGGAGATGGGCGTATCCAAGACCCGGTCGTGCCCGTACTTGGTGGACAACCCCGCCGTGGGCCCCGAGGCGCCCGGATCGGCGATGTCCTCACCGAGCAGGAACACCCGTTCGTCGGCGCCCAGCGCCTCGTCGAGCGCGAGGTTCAGCGCCTCGCGCATCGTCATCTCTTTTTCGTCCGTCATACCGGAAACCCGATCGGCGCCGCGTACACGTCGCGGTCGAGCTCGTCGCTCGAGGGCGACTGCGCACCCATGACCGTCGCCAGGGCGTCTTCCACGCTGCGCAGCGCCTCGCCGTCGATGCGGTCGAGTTCGTCCGCGCCGCAGATTCCGGCCTGCGCGAGGTGTTCGCGGAACCGCGGTACGGGATCGGCCGCCATCGCCGCGGCCAGTTGCTCCCTGGGGATGTAGGGCATCCGGTCACCGAAGTAGTGGCCGCGGAAGCGGAACGTCACGCACTCGAGGAAGGTGGGGCCCTGGCCGGAGCGGGCGCGGCGCAGGGCGTCGTCGAGCGCGGATTTCACCGCCAGCGGGTCATTGCCGTCGACGCGGACGCCGGGCATGCCGTAGCCGGCCGCCCGCTGGGCGACGTGCTCGAGCTTCATCGTGTCCGATGTCGGTGTCATCTCGGCGAACAGATTGTTCTGGCAGACGAATACCAGCGGGAGGTCCCACAGCGCGGCCATGTTGGCCGCCTCGTGGAACGAGCCGGTGTTTGTCGCTCCGTCGCCGAAGCTCACCACCGTGACCCGGTCGAGGCCCTTGCGCTTGGCGGCCATCGCCAACCCGACGGCCACCGGGGGTCCGGCCCCCACGATCCCGGTCGAGAGCATGACGCCCTTGTCGGGCTTGGCGATGTGCATGGTGCCGCCCTTGCCCCGGCTCGCGCCGACGGTGCGGCCCATCATCTCGCCGTAGATCTCCTCGAGCGGGACGCCCTTGCCGATCAGGTCGTGCAGCCCGCGATAGGTCGTCACCAGCTGGTCGTCGGGCCGCAGCGCCACCCCCATCGCCGCGGCGATCGCCTCTTGCCCACGCGAAGGCCAATACACGCACATGAATTCGCCGGTGCCGATGCCCTTGGACAGCCGGTCGTCGGCGGCCTTCATCAGGACCATCAACTCGTAGAGGCGACGTTCGACGTCCGTTGTGGCCTGACCGTCGCTCACCTATACCCTCCAGTCATCGTGCACCCCAACATGATTGGCGACGCCGCCGTCAGCCGCCCGACCAGGGCTTGACCTTGAGGAAGCCGCCGCCGTCCACGCGCAGCTGCTGTCCGGTGATGTAGCGCGCCGCGTCGGACGCCAAGAACAGCACGGCCTCGCTGATGTCCTCCGGTTCGACGTAGGGGATGGGCATCGCCTGAACCACCGGGAAGACCGGTTCGGCGTCCTCGCGGGTGGGCTCCTTCAGATCGGGCCGGAACGCGCGGTACATCGGTGCGCTGTGCAGCATGTCGGTGTTGACATTCGTCGGGTGCACCGCGTTCATCCGGATGGAGAACTTGGCCAGCGCCAACGCGAAGTCGTTGACGTAATGCGCGGCAGCGAGTTTCGCGAACGCGTAGCCGGCTCCGCCGGGGCCGCCGTCGATCCCGGTCGTGTTCAAGGACGACATGAACGCCGCGTTCGACCCGATCACGATGATCGACGCGCCGGCCTGCAGATGCTTCAGGCTGGTGTGCACCAGGTTGAGCACGCCGACCAGGTCGACATCGACGGCGTCGGCGAACGCCTGCGGCGGAAGGCCCGCGGTGAGCGGGCAGATGCCCGCGTTGGCCACCACGATGTCGAGGTGGCCGAACTCGGCCACCCCCTGATCGATCGCGGCGGCCAGGGCCACCCGGTCGCGGACGTCGGCGATCGCCGTAAACGCGCGCTGCCCCTCCTTTTCCACCAGCCGCGCGGTCTCGTCGAGGTCCTCGGGTCGCGCCAGCGGGTACTCGTTGGTCTCGATGTCCGCGCACAGGTCCACCGCGATGATGTCGGCGCCCTCCGCGGCGAGCAGGCGCGCATGGGAACGGCCCTGGCCGCGCGCCGCCCCGCTGATCACGGCCACCTTGCCCGTCACCCTGCCCATATTCCGTCCTTCGCCCCGGGGCCTACACCAACGACCCGCGTTGGGGGCCAAAGCTATTGGGTGCCAAAGAGCCGGGAATCCGCGTCCTCACCGCATCACGGAAGCGGAGCGACCCGATGGTCGGCTCCTTCGGTTGTCTGCCACGAAAACTGCGCGTGGCCACGGCCGGGCTCTCGATATCCCTTAGAGTAGCTAGAATACTTAAAATAGCAAGAAAGAGACCGAGGGGGTTGCCTTGTCCGGCGTGCTGAGCGGTGTCCGGGTGGTCGAGTTGGCGTCGTGGACCTACGTGCCCTCGGCCGGTGCCGCCCTGTCCGACTGGGGCGCCGACGTGATCAAGGTGGAAGGCGTCGCCGTGGGGGACCCCGGGCGCGCTCTCGTCGTCGGCGGCTTCACCCGCGAAGCGGCCCGGCCCGACGCGGACTTCATCCTCGAATTGGGCAACCGCGGCAAGCGCAGCATCGCCATCGACATCAAGTCCGAGCTGGGTCGCGAGCTGTTCGGTCGCCTGTTGGCCAGTGCGGATGTGTTCCTGACCAATTGGCTGCCCGGCGCGCTCGAGCGGGCGCGGCTGACCGTCGACGACGTACGCGGGTTCAACCCGAAGATCATCATCGCCCGCGGCACCGGGCTGGGGGTCCGGGGCCCGGACCGAGATCGCGGCGGGTTCGACGCCGCCACCTACCTGGCGCGCGGAGGGGTGGCGTACACGCTCACGCCGTTCGGCACCGACACGCCCGCGGTCCAGGGGCCCGCGTTCGGGGACCTGCAGGGCGGCGTAACGCTGGCCGGCGGCGTGTGCGCGGCGCTGTTCCACCGGGAACGGACCGGCGAACCGACGATCGTGGACTCGTCCCTGCTGGCACAAGCGATGTGGGCGATCGCTCCGTCGATTTCGGCGGCCGATTTTTTCGACATCGACGGCATTCCCGGTGCGCCGCCCGGGCTGGCCATCAACCCGTTGGTGAACCGGTACAAAACCAAGGACGGCAGGTGGATTCAACTGGTTTTCCTGCAGCCCGACAAGTTCTGGGCCGGCTTCTGTGCGCGGATCGGGCTGGCGGAGTTGGCCACCGACGAGCGGTTTGTGCCGTCAAGCAACCTGATCGCCAACGCCGCCGCGGCGACCGAGCTCGTGGCGAACGCCTTTGCCCGCCATGACCTCGCGCACTGGCAAGAGGTTCTCGCGGACGAACCCGGCGTGTGGGGCGCGCTGGCGACGCCGCGCGAAACCCTCAACGACCCGCAGGTCGAGCCCAACGGGTACGTGGTGACCAACGTCGACGACCACGGGGAGAAGTACCGCATCGTCGCGGCGCCCGTTCAATTCGACGAAACCCCGCCGGCGCCGGCCCGCGCCCCGGAGCACGGGCAGCACACGGAGGAGATTCTGCTGGAGCTCGGCGTCGACTGGGACGACATCGCCGGCGCGAAGGATGCCCGGGCGATCCTCTGAGGCGTCGCCGCGTCCCCGGATCAGCCGGCCACCGCCGCCTTGCGGGCGGCGATCTTGGCCCGCACTGCGTTCATGTCGAGCGATTTCACCTGGCTGATCAGGTCTTCCAGCACGGCAGCGGGCATCGCGCCGGGTTGGCTGTAGACCAGGACGCCGTCGCGAAACGCCATAATGGTCGGGACGGAGCGGATGCCCAGCGCGGCGGCCAGCTCCGGCTCGGCCTGAGTGTCGACCTTGGCGTGCACGACGTCGGGGTGCGCCTGCGCGGAACGGTCATAAACGGGCGCGAAGGCCTGACAGGGTCGGCAGTACGCGGCCCAAAAATCAACCAGCACAAGCGGGTTGTCGACGATGGTCGATTCGAACGTCTGGCGGTCGAGGGCTGAGGTGGCCATGCTGCTTCCTTTCTTCACATGCTTGCCGGTGACAACCGATACCCTATGGGGTATATTCCACTATAGCTCGGCTGATACCCCGGCGGGTACCCTGTTCGTAGCGACAACGAGACGGAGGATCCAGTGATTGGTGATCAAGACAGCATCGCCGCGGTGCTCAACCGGCTGCGGCGGGCGCAGGGCCAGCTTGCCGGGGTGATCTCGATGATCGAGCAGGGGCGCGACTGCAAGGACGTCGTCACCCAGCTTGCGGCGGTTTCGCGCGCCCTCGACCGCGCCGGGTTCAAGATCGTCGCGACCGGGTTGAAGGAATGCGTCACGGGAACCACCGCGGACGGCGCGACTCCGCTGAGTGAGGCCGAGCTGGAGAAGCTGTTCCTGGCGCTCGCCTGAGCACCGGGGCGGCGACCGCAACCAACGGAAGGAAGCCAAGATGAACCTCGCCATTTCGATACCCCTGCAGACCTCGTTCGACGACGCGGTCGCCAAGACCCGCGCGGCGCTGGCGGAGCAGGGCTTCGGTGTGCTCACCGAGATCGACGTGAAGGCCACGCTGAAGGCGAAACTCGGCCATGACATGGAGGACTACCTGATCCTCGGCGCCTGCAACCCACCGCTGGCGCACCGGGCCCTGGACGTACGACGCCAGATCGGCCTGCTGCTGCCGTGCAACGTCGTCGTGCGGGCCGACCCCGACCACGCCGGCACGGTGCTCGTGGAGGCCATGAATCCGGGGCTGCTGGTCGAGGTCACCGGCGAGCCGGACCTGCGTCCGGTCGCCGAGGAGGTCACGGAGAGGCTGAAGGCGGCCATCGATTCCCTCCAGCCCGCGGTTCACCTCTGAGACGCGGGCCCGGGCAATGTCGAACCACCAGCATCATCACGAGGTATTGCAGGACCTGCTGCCGCAGCACCGTGCGCTGCGCAAGCAGATCCCCGAGGTTTACCAAGGCTTCGCGGCGCTCAGCGGCGCCGCCCTGGCCGATGGTGCGCTGAGCCGCAAGGTCAAGGAGCTCATCGCGCTGTCAATCGGGGTGGTCGAGGGTTGCGATGGCTGCATCGCCTCGCATGCGCAGGGCGCCGCGCGCGCCGGAGCCACCCGGGAGGAAGCCGCCGAGGCCATCGGTGTCACCTTCCTCATGCACGGCGGGCCGGCCACCATTTACGGGGCACGCGCCTACACGGCGTTCTGCGAATTCGCCGACGCCGAGGCCGCCAAGTCGTCATAGCCGCGGCGCCGCTGACGAAGGACCCGATGTCGAGGGACCAAAGTCATTGGCTGCCAAGGATCTGCTGACCTTTGCCGCCCCGCGTCGTAGGTTGGTGCCCGGGATGACCGGATTTTTGCGCAACAGCGACGCCTTCACCTGGGCGATGGAAAGCGATCCACGGCTGAGATCAACCGTGGTCAGCGTCGTGTTGCTGCAGCGCTCGCCCGACTGGGACGAAGTGCGCGAACGCTTCGACCTGATCAGCCGCAAACTTCCCATGTTTCGGCAACGGGTGGTGCCGTCGCCGTCGCCGGCGCCGCCGCACTGGGAGTACGCCCCGGACTTCGACCTCGACTACCACGTCCGGCGGGCCGCCGCCCCGGGGGCCGGCACGCTCGACGACGTCCTCGAACTCGCCCGGCTGGCCGAGATGCAGGACTTCGACAGGGCCCGGCCGCTGTGGGAGACGACCCTCATCGATGGTCTGGAAGACGGTGGGGCGGCAGTGATTTGCAAGTTCCATCATGCACTCACCGACGGGATCGGCGGCGTGCAGATCGCGATGCACCTGTTCAACCTCACCGAGGATCTGAGCCGGTGCGAATCGCTACCGCCCGAGCCCGAGGCGTCGGCGCCATCGTGGCTCGCGGGTTATCGGGATACCTGGCGCTATGACGCCGGGCTGCTTGCGACCGCCGTCGCCGGGGCGCTCACCGCGGCTCCGCGACTGATCTACGGCGGCGTGCGCCGGCCCCTCGCGACGGCCCGCTCGGCGGCGGCCACCGCGGCATCGTTCTATCGGACCGTTCGACCGATAAGTCGCACCGGTTCTCCGCTGCTTACCGAACGCGGCCTGATCCGTCGTCTGATGGTCCACCAGGTGCCGCTGCAGCAACTGCGCGAGGCGGCCCACCGCTCCGGTGGGGCGCTCAACGATGCGTTCGTCGCCGGGGTCGCGGGCGGCCTGCGCCGATACCACGAAAAGCACGACGTCGCGATCGGCGACCTGCATCTCACGATGCCCATCAGCTTGCGCACGGAGTCCGATGACATGGGCGGCAACCGAATCACGCTGATGCGGTTCGACGTTCCCGCGGGCGAGACCGAGCCGACGGCACGAATTCAGGCGATCCACGAGCGCGCCGGCGCGGTACGCGCCGAACGGTCCCTGCCGTACACCCAACTGATCGCCGGCGCTTTGAATTTGATGCCGCGCTGGTACATCGGTTCCGTGCTGCGCCACGTCGATTTCCTCGCCAGCGATGTGCCCGGCGTGCCGGTGCCGGTCTTCCTGGGTGGCGCACCGGTGCGCGCGCAATACGCGTTCGGGCCCACGATCGGCTCGGCGGTCAACGTCACACTGCTCACCTACGTCGATACCTGCGCCCTGGGCATCGACGTCGATACCGCCGCCATACCCGACTACGACATCTTTTATGAAGCGCTGGTCGCCGGCTTCGATGAAGTATTAGCCCTCGCAGGCTGATTCGCCCGATCCCGAAAGGGTCACAAGCGCATATCGATACGGGCGGCGCTCTGGCACAAACTCGTTCAATCCGCAAATCATTGCAGAGGGCGCCTTTCGGGAATTAACGGCGCGACGATGCGAACCGAACGGATTCTCTTCCGCCATGCGCGTAGCGGGTTTCGTTGGGACGCAACAGGAGGTATCGACAGCATGATGGCGAACTGGGTTCCCGCCCAGACTTCGTATGGCCCGAATTCCGGCCGCATTCTCGACACCGCGCGAGGCATCCTCATCGGCCTTCGCCGCTGCCCCTCGCAGGTTGCTTTCGATGAATTGCACAGTGCGGCACTGCGTCACAAGGTTCCGGTGTTCGCCATGGCCTGGGCGCTTGTCCATCTGGCCGGCGAGGGGGAGAAGACACCCAGCTTCGGCGACGCGCAGTCGGCGGCCCGTCGGGAGTGGGGCTCGTTGTTCGCCAGGTCGGCCGCGGTGAGCTGCTGAGGGCGGGTTAGGACTTGGCGCGGCCGGGGTCCTGGGGGGTACCGCGGCCGTCGCCAGCATCCACCGGGCTTCAACGCTCCCAGGCCGTCGAGTCGGCCGCCGCGCGCAGCGCGTCGATGATGCGCCGCTCCTTCTCGCGAAAGCGTTCGGTGGGGGCCGGAACCGAGATCGCGACCACGTTGTCGCCCACGGCGCGCCGCGCGATCGCAGCGGCCGAGATCCCCGCGGTGTGTTCGTCGCGGTCGAAAGCGATCCCGGTGCGCCTGATCTCGGCGATCTCCGCGCGCAGCGACTCGGCGACGTCGGGGTGGAACCGAGCGAGGGTGGCCTCCGCGTCGGCCGGGTCGAGCGCGGCGAGGGCCGCCTTTCCGTTGGCGGTCGATTCGAGGGGGAAGCGCACGCCGACGGCCGAGACCGCCCGGAGGCGGTGCGACGACTCGATCTGGTCGACGAACCACATCCGCTGTCCCCGCAGCACCGACAGGTCGACGGTCTCGCCGTCGGTCGCGCGCGCCACTCGCTCGATCGTCGGGCGGAAGATGGTGGCAATCTGCGCCCCGTCGGCCCTCCCGTACCCCAGCAAGCGCTCACCGAGGGAAAAGTGGCCCTGCGTGTCGACATTGGCCAGCCCGACCTCAACCAGGCCCACCAGCAGGCGCCGCGCCGTCGACTTGGCCAGTCCCAGCCGCTCGCCGAGGTCGACCAGGCGCAGGCGTCCCGGCTCGGCGGCGATCTCGTCCAGCGCGGCGGCGGCGCGACGTAACACCTGGATGCCTTCGTCGCGACCAGTCCCCACGTTTTCTTCCCTGGAAGCCACGAGGACACTATAGTGTTCCGCATTGCGGTCTACAAAGAGCCGTAATGTGGATCAAAGGAGCTCCGATGGGCGCGCTACCGGCCGGGCGACATTTTTCCCGCGGCGATGACGGCTACGAGGCCGCCCGCCAGGGCACCGTGTGGCACCAAAAGGTGCCCGACCGGTATCCCGAGATGATCGTGCAGGCCATCGACGCCGAGGACATCGTCGCGGGCCTGCGCTACGCCAAGGCCAACGGCCACAAGGTCAACATCGTGTCGGGTGGGCACAGCTTCGCGGCCAGCCATCTGCGCGACGGCGCCGTGCTGCTGGACCTCAGCCGCCTCGATCACGCGACGATCGACGCCGACAAGAAGACCGCCGTCGTCGGGCCGGGCAAGGGCGGCAGCCTCCTCATGGCGGACCTGGAGGCCCAAAACCTGTTCTTCCCGGGCGGCCATTGCAAGGGAGTCTGCCTCGGCGGTTACCTGTTGCAGGGCGGATACGGCTGGAACAGCCGGATCTACGGCCCGGCCTGCGAGAGCGTCGTCGGGCTCGATGTCATCACCGCCGACGGCGAACAGATCCACTGCGA
Source organism: Mycobacterium interjectum (assembly GCA_002102225.1). Lineage (GTDB taxonomy): Bacteria > Actinomycetota > Actinomycetes > Mycobacteriales > Mycobacteriaceae > Mycobacterium > Mycobacterium interjectum_B. The sequence goes on along the minus strand of LQPB01000049.1, from coordinate 26,696 downwards.
TGCGGAGAACCACCCCGACCTCTACTTCGCTGCCCGCGGGGCGGGCCCGGGGTTTTTCGGCGTCGTCACGTCGTTTTATTTGAAGCTGTACCCGCGCCCGGCCGCCTGTGGCACCAGCGTGTACGTCTACCCATGGGACGTCGCCGACGAGGTCTACAGCTGGGCCCGCAGCATCAGCGCCGAAGTGGACCGTCGCGTCGAGATGCAGGCCATCGCGACCCGCAGCCTCTCGGAGATGGGCATCGACGGCCCCGGCATCGCGTTCGCGTCGCCGGCCTTCGCCGACTCCGAAGCGGAGGCCCAACAGGCCCTCGCGATCTTCGACACCTGTCCCGTCGTCGATCGAGCCGTGCTGAAAGTCCCTTACATGCCCAGCGATTTACCCACCTGGTTCACGGCGGTGATGACCCATTACCTGAACGATTACCGCTATACGGCGGACAACATGTGGACCTCGGCGTCGGCCGAGGAGCTGTTGCCGGGCATCCATCGGATCCTCGACACGATGCCGCCGGCCCCGTCCCACTTCCTCTGGCTGAACTGGGGGCCGTCGCCGGCCCGCCAGAACATGGCCTACAGCATCGAAGACGAGATCTACCTGGCCCTCTACGGCTCCTGGAAGGACGCCGCCGACGACGACAAGTACGGCAACTGGGCGGGATCCAACATGGCCGCCATGTCCGGGCTGGCCACCGGGATCCAGCTCGCCGACGAGAACCTCGGCCAGCGCCCGGCGAAGTTCGCCAGCGACGAGGCGATGGCGCGGCTGGACAAGGCGCGCGCCATGTATGACCCCGACGGCCTGTTCAACGCCTGGATGGGGCGACTGTGATGACCGGCGACCTCTACCTGGGCTACCGCAACGACGACGCGAACACGCCGTTCGGCAAGTTCTTCAAGCCCGAGATGGCCCCGCTTCCAACGCATGTCGTCGAGGCGCTCCACCATGGCCCGCAAGGGGGGATGGCGATGTCGGCGTTCGAGGACGCCGCCGGCGTCGCCGAGCAGGGCTACCAGCAGACCGAGAACGGCTACGCGGTCCTGGAGGACGGCAGCTACCAGGTATCCGTGCGCACCGACATGCCCGGAGTCACCCCGGCGATGTGGTCATGGTGGTTCGGCTGGCACGGCTGCGACACCCGGCGCTACAAGCTGTGGCATCCGCGCGCCCATCTGTCGGCCGCGTGGAAGGACGGTGACGACACCGGCCGTCAGGGCGCCCGGCGCTACATCGGCCGCTGGTCGATCATCAGCGAGTACATCGGCTCGACGATGCTCAACGGCGCAATCCAATTCGTCGAGCCGGCGGAACTGGGCTGTCCACCCGACGGCGATGACGCGGTGGCGATCTGCGCGCGGTTGGGATCCAGCGACGCTCCGGTCGATGTCGGCTGGTTCATCCACCACATCAGGTCGACGGCCAACGGCGCCGAGATGCGGTCGCGATTCTGGATGGGCGGGCCGCACATCGCGGTGCGCAAGGCCCCCGGCGTCGCGTCCAAGGCGCTGCGCCCCGTCGCGTCGCGGTTACTGGGCGACCCCGTGGCCAGCGGCCGCAATCTGCTGGTGCACTGCGCCCAGGAGATGAACCATCTAGCGGGGTTCTTGCCCGAGCTCCACGCGGCCTTCGGCGACGAGTAGTCCTCGGCGGGCGAGACCGCGCCGACCACGCGAAAACGTAACGGGCGACGCGCTTCTCGGGTGGGCGCGTCGGTCACCGCACCCGCGCGGCTAGGCGGGTGTCGCCGGCGGGTGCGCGGCTCCGATGACGACAAACGCCTCAACCGCGGTCGCCTGCTCGAAACCGTCGACCTCCACCCGCCACTCGTAGAGCCCGGGCTCCAGCGGTATTCCGGCCGGGATGTTGAGCGTGAGCGGCATCCGAACCGAGGTGCCGTGGATCGCCCCCGGCGGGCGCCCGGCCTCCGCGGACGCCTCGAAAGAGATCCGCTGGGGCCCCTGGGTCCCCATCACCACCACCGGGTCGCCATCGGTGGTCAACAGCTGGCAGGTCAGCTTGTGCGGCTTGTTGGTCTCGTCCCAGTCGATGTCCAGGAACAGCACCAAAGCGAAAGGGGGCGTGGGTGTTTGGCACTGCCGCCAGCCCAGCCCGAGGGCATGGACCTTGCCCGATTGGGCATCGGCCTGCGCCGCGTCCGCGAGGAACAGGGTGATCTTCATGTGCCGGCCGGAGCCACGATCGCTCTTCCGGTACTCACCGCAAGATCCTGCCCTGCCATTGCCGCCGCCTCACGCGATCCGCCCCCCTTTGTCGGGAGGATCATACCTTCGCGTGGATCGGCTGCTGCGGCCCCGCACGCGCGCGGCCGTTCAGCGCGCGACGGGTCTGTGGCTAGGCGCCGCTGGGCTTGGGCGCCGGGCCGGGGTCCTCGGCTTGCGACAGTTTTTCGGGGCAGTACGCGGAGGCCGCGATCGCCGCAAACTTCGCGGCGCCCGGGCCCTGGAAACCCGGGTTGCGGTCCTGCAGGTTCTTGACGATCTCCTCGCCCGTCATCCCGCCGTCGGCCAGGCTGCAGACCTGTTTGCCTGCCGTGATCGCGCGGTCGGCGTTCAGGTAGGTCACCCCGGCCTGCGAAAGCGCGGTCAAAAAGGCTTGGTCTTTGGGGGTGGGGTCGGCGTAGGCGGGGGCGGCCGTACCGATCACCACGGCAGCGCTTGCCGCCAACAGCGCGAGTCTCATGGTTCGTGATTGTTGCAAAGCGACGCTACGGGTGCATCCCTTGCGGTCAAACGGAAATTAAACGAAAGCTGACCACACGGTGAAATCAGAGTGATTCGAATGACGCTGTGCGCCAACGCCGCTCGCGGTGCGGCGCCGGCCGATCACTTTCCGGGCGGCAGCTGGCGCGGTCCGTCGGATGACCGCAATTCGCGCGGGGCGTCACGCTGGGTCAGCTCGGCGCTGCGCTCGTCCTCGGCCGCACCCAGCGGGGTGGCCTCCCGAGCGGCCACCCGCCGCAACGACGAGTACTGCTCGTGGCCGGCGGGGCCGCGCTGCTGGCGCGACGACGCGATCCGCGCCGCGGGGGAGTTCTCCGCGTGGTGCGGGGACTGCCCGCCGTTGTCGGTGCTTTCCGCGTCGAACGTCACCCTGTGGGTGCGCCGAAGCGAGAACCGGATCTCCTCGACCTCTTCGAACACCTGACGCGCGGTGCGCAGGGGCGCGGTCGTGTTGTCGATCACCCGCGCGACGAACGGCGGCACCAACGGGCGAATCCAGCGCGCCGCGGCCTTGGTGGCGTCGGGAATGGACGGAATCAACGGGGTCGCGCGCTCGTCGTGCCGCGGTTCGACCTCGCCGGGCGGCTCCACCTGCGCCGGCAAGTTTTCGGGGGCCACCTCGGCAGGCGGCGGGGGCGCGATAGCCAGGCTGGCGGCCTCGGCCTCCGCCGCAATCGGCAGGTAGATGTCGTCGTCCGCCGGCTCGACCGCACGTCGCGACGATGTGCGCACCGGGGGATCGAGGGCCTCCATCACCCGCCGGCGCTGGTTTGCGCGGTCGATCTCGGTCTGGGCCTCGATCGCGAGCCGGGCCTGCGTGAGTTGGTGCTCGGCCCACATGATCTCGGCCTCGCGGCGGACCTGCGCGCGCTTGATCGCGATCGCGGTGTCCGCCTCGAGTTCGGCGCGCTCCTGCTCCGCGCGCGCCGTCGCATGGCGGTCGTGGGTCGTCTCGCCACGCCACCGCCGCAGGATCAGCGGCAGCAGGCACAGCAGCGCGAAGAAAGCGATCGTCGCCACTCGCAGCGCCAAAGCGCCCGGGCTGGCCAGCGTCATGTCGTTCATCGCCACCCAGCGCGCGCCCAGACCCCGGCGGGAGTCCGCGACCGCGTGCTGCCGCGCGCGCGTCAGGGCCAATTCCTCGCGCGACACCCGGGCGTCCAGGTCGGGCGCTTGGCGATCCCGGGCCGCCAGCGCGTTGTCCAGCTCATGCTGCGCGTCGGCGAGAAGCTGGTTTGCCGTTCGTGTTTCGGGCCCGGACCCGGGAACGCCGGTGATCCGGGTCTGCGGGCAGGCCGGGGTGGGGTGGTATTCGCAGCGCGCCACGACCAGGGCCTGGTCCTGGTGCTCGCGAGCCCGCTCGACGGCCCGGTCGAGCCCACCGCGCGCCTCCTGGGCCTGTTGCAGGGCCGCAGCGGCCTGCGCGACCGGCGGCGACGACTCGGCGCCGCGGAGGGCCTGTTGGTCCAGGCGGTCGTCGATCGAGCCGGCGAAGATGACCAGCGCCGCGAGTTCCCCGACCACGCCGCCGACCGCCACCGCGACCGCCCCGCGTCCGGCGATGCCGGCACGGCTCCCGCCGGGCCCGCCGGCGGTGCCGCGCACCACCGCGCCCACCAGCAGGCCGAACACCAGCGCGACGGGCACGACGGCGAGCATCGGCCACCGTGCCGCCTCACCGAGGGCCACGCCGGCGACCAGCGCCGCCAGCAGGGCCCCGAGCAGCACGACCGCACCGGCCACCGCATGGGTGGACCGCTCGTGGCGCTCACCGAGTTCTCCCCAGTGACCACCGCCGAGCCACGTGAGCGGCCCCTCGATCCGCGACGCGAACGAGCGAGGCTCAGTAGTTGCCTCGGCATGTTGTTGGGCGCACATCAGCTCCAAACACCTCCCAGTGGGTCAAGCCTCCCAGGCCGCCGGCCCTCACACCGAATCGAAGCGCCACGCCTGTGGTGCTCTTCACAGAGGACAGGGCGAATGCGGACCACAGCCTGGTGTTACCCGCCGGGTGCACTCAACCCTGATCCCCGGCCGCCGCCGCCGCGAAATTGCGGCGACGCGGGCAGATCAGCGACCGTTCCGGCAGGGGACGTGAGACGGTATAAGCCTATGCAAAATCGCGAGTATTTCACCTACGAAGAGTTCGGACGCAGGTTCTTCGAGGTCGCCGTGACCCCCGAGCGTGTCGCCGCCGCCTTCGCGGACATCGCCGGCAACGAGTTCGCCATGGAGCCGATCGCTCAGGGCCCCGGCGGTATTGCCAAGGTCAGCGCCAACGTCAAGATCCAGGACCCGAAGGTCACCCGGCGGTTGGGCGACGACATCACGTTCGTCATCCACATTCCCTTGTCCATCGATCTGCTGCTGGACCTGCGGCTCGACAAGCAGCGGTTCGTGGTCTCCGGGGACATCGCGTTGCGCGCCACGGCGCGCGCCGCCGAGCCCCTGCTCCTGATCGTCGACGTGGCGAAGCCGAGGCCATCCGACATCACGGTCAATGTGTCGTCGAAGTCCTTCCGCGGCGAGGTGCTGCGGATCCTGGCCGGCGTCGACGGCGAGATCCGCCGATTCATCGCCTCGTACGTCGCCGAGGAAATCGACTCACCGCAGTCCCAGGCCGCGCAAGTCATCGACGTGGCCCACCAGTTGCAGGAGGTCTGGCCCTAGCAGGCCGCGACCGCGTTTACCTCTTCGTCGCGGCCGGGTATTCGGGTCCCAAGACCGACCGTCTCACGAGGAGCGAGAAAACTTGGCACGAGTAGATGTTTCGATGTCCTCCGACATGGAACCGGAAACCGCCTGGAAGCTCGCGTCCGATCTGCGTCGATTCGACGAGTGGCTGACGATTTTCGGCGGCTGGCGCGGGCCCGTTCCGTCGAGCATCGAGAAGGGCACCTCCGTTTCCTCGTGCATCAAGGTCAAGGGCTTCCGCAACGTCATCCACTGGGAAGTCACCTGCTACGACGCGCCGGAAGCGATTGAGCTGCAAGGCCGCGGCCGCGGTGGGATTCGGATCGCGGTCGGGGTGACGATTTCCGACGACAATCCCGGATCGAATTTTCACCTCACCGCGGACCTGAACGGCGGGGTGCTCAGCGGGCCGGTCGGCGGCCTGGTCGCCAGGGTGCTGCGATCCGACATCCGCAAGTCGGTCGGCAATCTCGCGTCCCTGCAGTGATCGCGTCGTCGGTGCGTTTTTGCGGCTAGGCGAAACGCCCTCTGAGGAAACGACTTCCGACCGGTGCCCTACAGCGTCTGGTGCCGTCCGAAGTACTTGTGATCCTCGCTGTAGCCCCCGTAACCGCTGCCGATGTCGCGGTAGTCGGCGACGAACTCGATGCCCTTGATCCACTTCACCAGCTTGAAGCCGTGCTGCAATTCGTTGCGCAGCCGCAGCGGCTTGCCGTGCATGTAGGGGAGTGGCTGGTCGTTCATGTTGTAGGCCAGCATCGTCATGTGATGGTCCATCTGGCCGATGTGGTGGGCGTTGTAGTAGATGCCACCGGTGGCGCCGAGGCCCATCGAATAGAACACCGCCCATTTCGCCTCGGGCAGCGGTTTGACGATGTCCATGATCGCCTTCATCTGCACGCCGCCCCACTTGGCCACGCCCGACCAGGCCTGGATGCAGAAGTGCTGGCTGATCTGCTCGTGGTACGGCAGCGCCTTGAGGTCGTCGAGCGAGAATTCCATCGGGTGCTCGACGAGGCCGTATACCTTCAGCCGCCAATCACGAAAGTCGTTGGCTTCCAACTCTTTGTACTCGACCGTCTCGGGCAGACGGCCGTTGCGCCAGTGGTGCGGTGAGATGTCTTTTTCGGTGAACGCACCGGGCTTGGGGTCGAGCTGTTCGAGCAAGCGCTGGAAAGGGCCGACCAGCGCATAGCCGACCCGCTGGATCACCCGGGGATGCCGAATGGTGAAGGGGGTGGCCCACACCCACGCGACGGCCGTCACCACCATTGCCGCGGCGAAGATCCCGAACCCCACCCAGCTGTCGTCGTCGCGGGAGGCGAACATGTGGTTGAGGTTCCGCAGCGCGCCGGTGGTCAACACCATCGTCACGTGCACCAGGATGAAGAACAAAAAGTACACCAGCACAACGAAATGCAGCGACCGGGCGTGCTGAATGCTCAGCCGCTTGCTGAGCCAGTGGACGCGCTGCGACAGCGCCGGCGACATCCCCAGGCCGGTCAGCAACGCGGCCGGCGCGGCGATAAAGACCGTGGTGAAGTACGCGAGCAGCTGCAGGCCGTTGTAGGCGACCCACCCGTTGTCCTTCGGCCAGTCCAGTGACAGGTACTGCACCGCGACCGACGCGGCGTTTCCGAAGACGTCCCAGCTGGTGGGCACGATGTGCCGCCATTGGCCGGTGACGAACAACAGCACGTAGAAGACCAACCCGTTGACGAGCCACAGCACGTCGATGCCCAGGTGCCACCACCGGGCCAGCCCGATGGAGTGCCGGAATCCCGGCAACCCGAATTGCGGTGGCAGCGCGACGGTGTCGGCGTTGGCGGTCCACAGCTCGTCGTCCGGCACCGGCGGGCCGACGCGCAGCCATTCGTCCTTGCCCGGAGTGGCGTTGCGGCTGAAGTAAAGCCGGGGATGGTCACAGAGGATCTGGATCCCCGTCCGGATGATGAACATCATCATGAACAGGTTGAAGAAGTGGGTCCACCCGATCCAGGCGGGTAGGCCCGGGCTGACCCCGGTATGGGTGTCGGTGCCCGGATAGCGCTGGACGAAGGACTGCACCGCCGGCATGTTGTGCAGACCTTTGCCGATCGCGACCCCCACGACCAGCAGGGCAAAGCCGATGGGAATCAGCCACAGCAGGTTGAACCACTTGTCGCGCCCGACGCGCAGCTTGGGAGCCGTCGCCCGCCTGGTGAGGTCGAAGCCGCCACCGTAGGCCTCCACGTCAATGGTGTCCTCGGCGGTGTGTATCTCGTTGCGGTAGTCCGGGGTTTCCGTCAGCGGCGTGCCTACTGCCAGTGTCGATACGGAGCCGTCCGGTGCTGTCCGCCCCCCGGCGGTCCCGGCGGAGCCAAGGCGCGGGTCCCGATGTTCGGTGTTCGTCACGCGGCCGAAAATACCCGAGCGGGCTTGGATAAATTGGACTCGTTCGGAAAGAAAGGCGCACCGGCGGCCCCCGTTGGGCTACCCGGTCGTCGGCAACAGTTGCCGGCGGGCAAAATCCGCATCGGCACCGATGCCAGTAGCCGCAAGTACCAATCAGATGTTCATTTTTCGCCGCAAACTCGGTTCCTTGGTGGTCACTGTGAGTTTGGGCATAACCTTCTGGACGCCGGCTAAGCCCGGTCTCGGGGCAGCAATTTCCGGGCCGTACGGGTCTCAATGGCGTTGATGGTCAGGGCCCGTCGGGTGATCCGCCAGCCCGCGTCCGTCAGTCGGTAGTCGTCGTCGTAGCGCAGGTGCCACACCGCGTCGACCACTTCGTCCCCGCGCCGGCTCCAGTGGTGCGCGACGCACGCGACGCGCCCGCTCGCGGCGCCGGGGCGCGGGCCGTCCTCATAGACCTCACCGACGATGGCGTGCTCGGTGCGGGTGACGGCGGCGACGGCGGCCACCGCGCCGGCGATCGCCTCCCGGCCCCGGTGCGAGCGGACGGGCTCCAGCGCGGCCGGCGGCTCCGGCAGCAACAGCTCGGCGTCGTCGGTGAAAAGCGTGACGACGGAGTCGAACTGACCGTCGTCGACGTGGGCGGCGTAGCGGTGCACCACATCGCTGAGCGCCATCCGGTCGCCGACAGAAAGGGTCATGAGGCCAGCGACAGCCGTTGCGCGCACGCCGACAGCATGTCCTTGGCCTCCTCGATGTCGGCGGTCGGCGGCATCGACAACACGATCCGGTCGGCACCCTGATCGACGAGGCCGCCCGCGCGTTCGGCGTCGATCTTGGTGACCGCGTGGCCCAGCGACACTTCGAGCGCGGCGGGATCGCGGCCCGCCGCGGAAGCCTCGTCACGCATCAGCGCGATCAGCGACGCGAGTTGCGGCCCCGCCACGCCCAGCGGTTGGAAGCCGTCTCCCAGGCGCCCCGCGCGGCGGGCAGCCGCCCGGCTGTGGCCCCCGATGTGAATCGGAAGCCGCTCGGCGGCAACCGGTTTCGGGTAGCACATGACGTCGTCGAAGTCGAAGAATTCGCCGTGGTGCGAGGCCCCTTGCGGGCGGTTGGCCCAGAGCGCCCGCAGCACGGCCAACTGCTCGTCGACCCGCCTGCCGCGGCTGTCGAACTCCGCGCCGCAGGCGGCGAGCTCCTCCTTGAGCCAGCCCACGCCGACGCACAGCCGCAGCCGCCCGCCCGACAGCGCGTCCACGGTCGCGGCCCGTTTGGCCAGCACCACCGGGTGGTGGTTGGGCAACACCAGCACCCCGGTGGCCAGGCCGAGGCGGCTGGTGTGTCCGGCCAGGAAGGCCAGCAGGTCGAGCGGGTCGGGGATGGGGCAGTCGGCGGTCAGGCCGACCCGTCCGGAGCTGTCGTAGGGATAGACGCTGTCATAGCGGGTGACCAGGACGGTGTGCTCGACGACGATGATCGATTCGAACCCGCACTGCTCGAGGTGGCCCGCGAAGCTCACCATCCACTCGGGATCCGCGGTGACGCCGTCGGCGACCGGGGCCACCACCCCGACTTTCAGGGAAGCCTTCATGGAACCCGAAGCTAACAGGCCACTTACGGGTGCGGCGCGATCGCCGCGCGGACGGCCTCGGCCAGCGTCGCCGCCCGGGGATCGGTGAAGACGTCCTCGAGCGTCACCGGCCGGCCGTCGGGCCCGGTCAGCGGAACCCGCCAGTTGGGGTATTCGTCGGTGGTGCCCGGCTGGTTCTGGGTGCGCCGGTCGCCGACCGCGTCGGTCAGCGCGACCCCCAGCAGGCGCGACGGCGTTCGGCCCAGGTACCGGTACAGCGCCAGGACGACGAGTTCGGGGTCGTCCTCGCCGTCGGCCAGCAGGCCGACCCGGCGCAACTCCGCCAGCCACGCCGCCAGCTCGGCCCGGTCGGACTCGAGCTCGGCCTCCACCGGCCGGGTGAGCAAGCCCAGGGACTCCCGCAGCCGCACGTGTTCGCCCGCCAGGTAACCCGCCGTCGGCGGTAGATCGTGGGTGGTGACCGAGGACAGGCAGTACTCGCGCCAGCGCTCGGCCGGCAGCGGGCCGCCGTTTCCGTCCCGATCCAACTCGAACCACAGAATCGAGGTGCCCAGCACACCCCGCAACAACAGGTAGTCCCGCACCCAGGGTTCGACGGTGCCGAGGTCCTCGCCGACGACCAGCGCGCCGGCCCGGTGCGCTTCGAGGGCGACGATGCCGATCATCGCTTCGTGGTCGTAGCGCACGTAGGTGCCCTGGGTGGGCGGTAAGCCCTGCGGGATCCACCACAGCCGGAACAACCCGATGATGTGGTCGATGCGAACACCGCCGGCGTGCCGCAGCTGCGCCCGGATGAGCGCGCGAAAGGGCAAGTACTCCAGCTCGTCCAGCCGGTCCGGGCGCCACGGCGGCTGCGACCAGTCCTGGCCGAGTTGGTTGAACTCGTCCGGCGGCGCGCCGGCCGTCACGCCCAGCGCCATCGCATCCTGCAGGGCCCAGGCGTCGGCGCCGTCGGGGTGCACGCCGACGGCCAGGTCGTGCATGACGCCCAGCGCCATCCCGGCCCTGATCGCCTGGGACTGCGCCGAGGCGAGCTGCTCGTCGAGCTGCCACTGCAGCCAACGGTGGAAATCGATTGCGTCCGAATTTCTTTCGGTAAAACCGGCGACCCCGGGGGCGTCGGGATGCCGCAGCGAATCCGGCCAGCGGTGCCAATCGCCGCCGTATTCCTCGGCCAGCGCGCACCAGGTGGCGAAGTTCTCGAGTGAGATGCCCTCCCGGTCTCGGAACGCGGCGTAGGCCAGCTCGCGGCCCGCCGACCGCGGCACCTCGTGCAGCAGCTTGAGCGCCGCGCGTTTGGCCGCCCAGGCGCCGTCGCGGTCGATGGCGTCGAGCTGGCCGGCCCGCCGCTGGACGTCCGAGCGCAGCCGGCGCACCCGGCCGCGCTTGGTGAGGTCGGCGTACTCCGGGATCGCCTCGACCCGGAGATAGATCGGGTTGACGAAGCGGCGCGAGGTGGGCAGGTACGGCGACGGTTCCATGCGCCAGGTCGGACCGAACCCGGCCGCATGCAGCGGGTTGATCAGCACGTAGTCGGCGCCGTGGCGGGACGCCGACCACACCGCGAGGTCGGTCAGGTCGGTGAGGTCACCCACGCCCCACGACTGGCGGGACCGCACGCTGTAGAGCTGGGCGGCCAGCCCCCAGGCGCGCCGGGCCCCGAGCTGCTCCGGCAGACCCAGCCAGTCGGGGGTGACGATCAGCGCGGTGCTCGTCTCGGAGTCGCCCGACCGCAGGTGCACGCGGTGGTAGCCCAGTGGCAGGTGCGCGGGCAAGGCGAAGCTGGCCTCGCCGATCCAGCGTCCGTCCAGCTCGTACGGCGGCGTGAAGTTGTCGACCTGCTGCACCCCGCCGCGCACCGTGCCGTCCTCGAGCTGCAGCCACACCTCGGCGGGGTCACCGTGGGTGACATGCGCCCAGAACCGGATCTGTTCGCCGGTGCGCCCGACGATGGTCGCCGGCATGCGCCGCCGCCAATACGCCCGCCGCTGCGCCGTCAGGGCCGCGTTGCGCTCCTGTTCGGTGCCGGCCTCGACACCCAGCGCGGCGAGCACCGCCACCAGCGTCTCCCCGGGGACCAGCACCGGCCGTCCGGTCCAGTCCTCGTATTCGGTCGCGATGCCGAACCGACGGGCCAGTTCGACCAGCGAGGGCGCGAGCTCAGGCATGCCGCCCATCTTGCTTGAGGATGCCGAGACGCGGCTCGGGCGGGTCGGCGGGCTTTTGCTGCAAGTGGCCGTTCAACAGGACTGGTAGGACATCCGCGGCTAACATGCGCAGTGAAGACGTGCAGAATCCAGCCGGGGGATGAGTGGGGAACAGCAAGAGTGCCGGCGGCGGCCACTCAGCGAGATGTAAATAGAAGGTGAAGCGCAGGGCAACGCGTGGCGGGCCCCGCGCCGGTCCCTTACGGTTGTCACGGTTGCGCGAAGCAATTCGCGCAACGGATATTTTCGACGGACAATATCCAGGGCGTTCTAGCAGACCGGATGGTGAAATAACGTGGCCGAAGAGAGTCGCGGGCAGCGGGGGTCGGGGTACGGCCTCGGTTTGTCGACCCGCACCCAGGTGACGGGCTATCAATTCCTGGCCCGCCGAACCGCGATGGCGCTGACCCGCTGGCGGGTCCGCATGGAGATCGAGCCGGGCCGGCGCCAGACGCTGGCCGTGGTGGCCTCCGTCTCCGCGTCGCTGGTGATTTGCCTGGGCGCGCTGCTGTGGTCCTTCCTCAGCCCGTCCGGTCAGATCAACGAGTCGCCCATCATCGCCGACCGTGACTCCGGCGCGCTGTACGTGCGGGTGGGCGACAAGTTGTATCCGGCGCTGAACCTGGCATCGGCGCGGCTGATCACCGGGCGGCCGGACAACCCGCACCTGGTTCGGTCCAGCCAGATCGCCAACCTGCCCCGCGGGCCCCTGGTGGGCATCCCCGGCGCCCCCTCGAACTTCGCTCCCAAGACCCCGGCCGCGTCGTCGTGGCTGGTGTGTGACACGGTCGCCGGTTCCACCGGGACGGGCGCGCCGTCCGGGGTGACGGTGACGGTGATCGACGGCACCCCCGACCTCAGCGGCCACCGCCAGGTGCTGAACGGGTCGGACGCCGTGGTCCTGCGGTACGGCGACGAGGCGTGGGTGGTCCGGCAGGGACGCCGGTCGAAGATCGACGCGACGAACCGCTCGGTGCTGCTGCCGCTGGGCCTGACTCCCGAGCAGGTGAGCATGGCCAAGCCGATGAGCCGCGCCCTGTACGACGCGCTGCCGGTGGGGCCCGAGCTGACGGTGCCCGAGATCCCGAACGCGGGTTCCGCGGCGACGTTCGGCGGTGCGCCCGGCCCGGTGGGGACGGTGATCGTCACGCCGCAAATCAGTGGGCCGCAGCAGTATTCGCTGGTGTTGGCCGACGGCGTTCAGACGCTGCCGCCGTTGGTGGCCCAGATCCTGCAGAACGCCGGCGGCCCGGGCGGTAACACCAAGCCGGTCACGGTGGAACCGTCGGCGCTGGCGAAGATGCCGGTGGTCAACAAGCTGGACCTGTCGTCGTACCCGGACAACCCGCTGAACGTCATGGACATGCGGGAGAACCCGGCGACCTGCTGGTGGTGGCAGAAGACCTCCGGCGAGAACCGGGCCCGCATCCAGGTCGTGTCGGGCTCGACCCTGCCCATCCCGACCAAGGAGATGAACAAGGTCGTGTCCCTGGTAAAGGCCGACACCACCGGCCGCGAGGCCGACCAGGTGTACTTCGCTTCCGACCACGCGAACTTCGTGGCCGTCACCGGCAACGACCCAGGCGCCAAGACGACGGAGTCGCTGTGGTGGCTGACGGACGCGGGCGCCCGGTTCGGCGTCGACGACACCCGCGAGGCCCGCGAGGCCTTGGGCCTGAAGACCACGCCCAGCCTGGCGCCGTGGGTGGCGCTGCGGCTGCTGCCCCAGGGCCCGACCCTGTCGCGGGCAGACGCCTTGGTGGAGCACGACACCCTTCCGATGGACATGTCCCCTGGAGATTTGGTGGTACCTAAGTGAAACGCGGATTTGCCCGGCCGACGCCGGAAAAGCCACCGGTCATCAAGCCGGAGAACATAGTCCTTCCGACCCCGCTGAGCATCCCGCCGCCCGAGGGCAAGCCGTGGTGGATCGTGGTGGTCGGCGTCGTGGTGATCGGCCTGCTGGGCGGCATGGTCGCCATGACCTTCGCCAGCGGTTCCCACGTGTTCGGCGGCGTCGGCGCGATCTTCCCGATCTTCATGGTCGGCGGGATGATGATGATGATGTTCCGCGGCGGCGGCGGCCAGCAGCAGATGAGCCGGCCGAAGCTGGACGCGATGCGCGCCCAGTTCATGCTGATGCTCGACATGCTGCGCGAGACCGCCCACGAGTCGGCCGACAGCATGGACGCCAACTACCGCTGGTTCCACCCGGCGCCCGACACCCTGGCCGCGGCCGTCGGGTCGTCGCGGATGTGGGAGCGCAAGCCCGACGGTAAGGACCTCAACTTCGGGGTGGTGCGCGTCGGGGTGGGCATGACGCGGCCCGAGGTGACCTGGGGCGAGCCCCAGAACATGCCGACCGACATCGAGCTCGAGCCCGTGACGGGCAAGGCGTTGCAGGAATTCGGGCGCTACCAGAGCGTCGTCTACAACCTGCCCAAGATGATCTCCCTGCTGGTGGAGCCGTGGTACTCGCTCATCGGCGACCGCGAGCAGGTGCTGGGCCTGATGCGGGCGATCGTCTGCCAGCTGGCGTTCTCCCACGGGCCGGACCACGTGCAGATGATCGTGGTCAGCTCCGATCTGGAGCAGTGGGACTGGGTGAAGTGGCTGCCCCACTTCGGCGACCCGCGCCGCCAGGACGCGGCGGGCAACGCGCGCATGGTCTACAGCTCGGTGCGGGAGTTCGCTGCCGAGCAGGCCGAATTGTTCGCCGGCCGTGGCTCTTTCACGCCCCGGCATGCCAGTTCGTCGGCGCAGACGCCCACCCCGCACACGGTGATCATCGCCGATGTCTCGGACCCGCAGTGGGAGTTCGTGATCAGCGCCGAGGGTATCGACGGCGTGACGTTCTTCGACCTGACCGGCGGATCGATGTGGTCGGCCGTCCCCGAACGGACCCTGAAGTTCGACGAGCGGGGTGTGATCGAGGCGCTGCCCCGCGACCGCGACACCTGGATGGTCATCGACGAAAACGCGTGGTTCTTCGCCCTGACCGACCACCTCAGCATCGCGGAGTCAGAGGAGTTCGCGCAGAAGCTGGCGCGCTGGCGGCTCGCCGAGGCGTACGAAGAGATCGGCCAGCGGGTTGCCCACATCGGTGCGCGAGACATCCTGGCGTACTACGGGATTGACGATCCGGCCGACATCGACTTCGACGCGCTGTGGGGCAGCCGCACCGACTCGATGGGCCGGTCGCGGCTGCGGGCGCCGTTCGGCAACCGCTCCGACAACGGCGAGTTGCTGTTCTTGGACATGAAGTCGCTGGACGAAGGCGGCGACGGCCCCCACGGGGTCATGTCGGGAACGACCGGTTCGGGTAAGTCGACGCTGGTGCGGACCGTGATCGAGTCGCTGATGCTCGGCCACCCGCCGGAGGAGCTGCAGTTCGTGCTGGCCGACCTCAAGGGTGGTTCGGCGGTCAAGCCGTTCGCGGGCGTGCCGCACGTATCCCGGATCATCACCGACCTGGAGGAAGACCAGGCGCTCATGGAGCGCTTCCTGGATGCGCTGTGGGGCGAGATCGCGCGCCGCAAGGCGATCTGCGACAGCGCCGGTGTCGATGACGCCAAGGAGTACAACTCCGTCCGCTTGCGGATGCGGGCACGCGGTCAGGACATGCCTGCGCTGCCGATGCTGGTGGTCGTCATCGACGAGTTCTACGAGTGGTTCCGCATCATGCCGACCGCGGTGGACGTGCTGGACTCGATCGGACGTCAGGGACGCGCCTACTGGATCCACCTGATGATGGCGTCGCAGACCATCGAGAGCCGGGCCGAAAAGCTCATGGAGAACATGGGTTATCGGTTGGTGCTGAAGGCCCGCACCGCGGGCGCGGCCCAGGCGGCCGGCGTGCCGAACGCGGTGAACCTGCCGGCCCAGGCCGGTCTGGGCTATTTCCGTCGCAGCCTCGAGGACATCGTCCGGTTCCAGGCCGAATTCCTGTGGCGGGACTACATCTCCCGGGGTGTCACCATCGACGGCGAAGAAGCCCCGGCGCTGGTGCACAGCATCGATTACGTGCGCCCGCAACTGTTCACCAACTCGTTCACCCCGCTCGAGGTGAGCGTCGGGGGACCGGAGCTGGAGCCGGTCGCCGTCCACTCGAACGGTGAGGCGCTCGAGGCCGCCGAGAGCGAGGAGGACGAGGAAGGGATCAGGGTGCCGAAGGTCGGCACGGTGATCATCGATCAGCTGCGCAAGATCGACTTCGAGCCGTACCGGCTCTGGCAGCCCCCACTGAGCCACCCGGTCGCGATCGACGAGCTGGTCAACCGGTTCATCGGCCACCCGTGGCAGCAGGACTACGGCACCGCGCAGAACCTGGTGTTCCCGATCGGGATCATCGACCGCCCCTTCAAGCACGACCAGCCGCCGTGGACGGTCGACACGTCGGGGCCCGGTGCCAACGTCCTGATCCTGGGCGCCGGCGGATCGGGCAAGACCACGGCGTTGCAGACGCTGATCTGCTCGGCCGCACTGACGCACACGCCCGAGCAGGTGCAGTTCTACTGCCTGGCCTACAGCGGCACCGCCCTGACCACCATCGGGCGCCTGCCGCACGTCGGTGAGGTGGCCGGTCCGACGGATCCGTACGGCGTGCGCCGTACCGTGGCCGAACTGCTGGCGCTGGTGCGTGAGCGCAAGCGCACCTTCCTCGAATACGGCATCGCCTCGATGGAAGTGTTCCGGCGGCGCAAGTTCGCCGGTGAGGCCGGCCCGGTGCCCAACGACGGGTTCGGCGACGTCTACCTGGTGATCGACAACTACCGGGCGCTGGCCGAGGAAAACGAGGTGCTCATCGAGCAGGTGAACCTGATCATCAACCAGGGTCCCTCGTTCGGCGTGCACGTGATCGTGACGGCCGACCGCGAATCGGAGCTGCGGCCGCCCGTGCGCAGCGGTTTCGGTTCCCGGATCGAGTTGCGCCTGGCCGCGGTGGAGGACGCCAAGCTGGTGCGTTCCCGGTTCGCCAAGGAGGTTCCGGTCAAGCCGGGGCGCGGCATGGTCGCGGTCAACTACGTCCGCCTGGACTCCGACCCGCAGGCCGGCCTGCACACCTTGGTGGCCCGGCCCGCGCTGGCCAACACGCCCGACAACGTGTTTCACTCCGACAGCATCATCGAGGCCGTCAGCAGGCTCGCGAGCGGCCAGGCGCCGCCGGTGCGCCGGCTGCCCGCACGCTTCGGCGTGGAGCAGGTGCGCGAGCTGGCCGCCCGCGACACCCGCCAAGGGGTGGGCGCCGGCGGGATAACCTGGGCCATCTCGGAATTGGACCTGGCGCCGGTGTACCTCAACTTCGCCGAGAACGCGCACCTGATGGTGACGGGCCGGCGCGAGTGTGGGCGCACCACGACGCTGGCCACCATCATGTCCGAGATCGGCCGGCTGTATGCGCCGGGATCCAGCAGCGCACCCACGCCACCGGCGGGGCGGCCGTCGGCGCAGGTGTGGCTGGTCGACCCGCGGCGTCAGCTGCTGACGGTGCTGGGCTCCGAGTACGTCGAGAAATTCGCCTACAACCTCGACGGCGTGCAGGAGATGATGAACGACATGTCGGCGCTGCTGGCCAGCCGCGAACCACCGCCCGGCCTGTCGGCGCAGGAGTTGTTGGCGCACTCCTGGTGGAGCGGCCCGGAGATCTTCCTGATCGTCGACGACATCCAGCAGCTGCCGGCGGGCTTCGATTCGCCGCTGCACAAGGCCGCCGCCTGGGTGACCAGGGCCGCCGACGTGGGCTTGCACGTGATCGTGACCCGCACGTTCGGTGGGTGGTCGTCGGCGGGCAGCGACCCGATGCTGCGGGCGCTGCACCAGGCGAACGCGCCGCTGCTGGTGATGGACGCCGACCCCGACGAGGGCTTCATCCGCGGCAAGATGAAGGGTGGCCCGCTGCCCCGTGGCCGAGGCCTGCTGATGGCCGAGGACACCGGCGTCTTCGTTCAGGTGGCGGCCACCGAGTTTCGCCACTAGGGACGTACCGCCGCGCTGGGGTTGACCCCGATCGACCGGGGATCAACCCCAGTGCAGCGGTAATTCCTTGAGCGCGAACGTCTTTGACGGGAACTTGATTTCGGGTTGGTAATCGGCCGGCACTTCGAAATCGGGGATCTGCCGCAGCCATTCCGCGACGATGATGGTCAGCTCGATCCTCGCCAGGTGCGAACCCAGGCAGCGGTGCGGTCCACCGCCAAATCCCCAGTGCCGGTGCACCTTACCGTCCAGGACCAGGTCGTCGGTGGACATCGCGTCGCTGCCGTCGCGGTTCACCGCCGCCATGCACAGCCGCACCGGTGTGCCCGCGGGTAGCGTCATGCCACCCACGGTGACGATCTCCGTCGTGACCCGGGGCGCCACCGGCGCCGAGGGTTCCAGCCGGACGATCTCCTCGATGAAGACCCTGATTTGCCGGGGATTGTCGCGCAACTCCTCACGGAGCGCCGGCCTGCGCGCGAGTTCGAACAGCGAGAATCCGATCGCCGCCGTTACCGTGTCCAGGCCGGCCAGGATGAGCAGGTGACTCATGCCCAGCAGCTCGAGATCGCTGAAGTCTCCCTCGCCCGTCATCACTTGCGACAACATGTCCGAGCCCGGGTTTTCCCGGCGCTGGGCGATCGCGTCGGTGAGGTACGCCAACAGCTCGTGCGCCTTGGCGAAGTCGTCCTGCGTCATGTAGGGCTTGTCACCGATGATCGCGTCTTTCCAGTCGATGACGCGGTCGCGGTCCTCGACCGGCAGACCGTAGAGATCGAGGAAAACCTGGAAGGGATAGAGCCTCGCGAAATCCGCCATAGCGTCGCACTTGCCGCGCCCGGCCAGCTCGGCGATCATCTCCGCCGCGTGGCGCTGCAGCACCGGCCGCGACTTATTCAATCCCTGCGGGCTGAAATACGGCTGCAGGATCTTGCGGTAGCGGGTGTGCTCCGGCGGGTCGAACGCCAACGGAATCACCGGCAACGGGCTGCCGGGCGGCTGCAGCGCCAGCCGCGATGAAAAGACCTTGGTGTTGCGCAGCGCGGCGAGGACGTCCTCCCGGCGGGTCAGGTAGTAGTGGCCGTTCATGAACACCACCGGTCCGGCGTCCCGCAACGTCTTCCACCCGACGCCACGGTCCTGGGCCATTGGCAACTTGGTGTATTCGAGCCGCGGAAGGTAGAAGCTGCCTGGCTGGCCTTCGCCAAGAGTGCTCATGCGCTCGATCTCCGCTTGTCCGTGTCTATTTCGTGGTTTGTCGTCACAGTTCCCGGCCCCGCCGGCCCGCCCGGATCCCGACGGCACACCAATATCGCACGTGGGGGACGGGCGCACCAATTGGCGCGGCCCCGATCGGCAACCATCTCTTAGACTTTATCGACCGGCCAATCTGCCTACCGTCGAAGAAGGAAACCTGGTGAAGGTTCGTCTCGAAAAGTCCAGATGCGTGGGCCACGCCCAGTGCTACGCCGTCGATCCCGAGCTGTTCCCCATCGACGCTTCGGGCTATTCGACCCTCGAAGAGCACGAGGTACGCCCCGAAGACGAAGAGTTGACTCGCGACGGCGTGGCCTCCTGCCCGGAAATGGCGCTGATCCTCGAGGAGGATTAGCGGCGCAACGGCCGAACCAAAAGCGAACGGCGGGTGAACGATTGGCGCCCGTCGGTAAACTCCGGTTGGCCGGGAGTGAACAATAATTGGCTCGGAATGAACACTTGGCATCGCCGGTCGGCGTGCCCATTATCAGCCGCTAAGGTCTTTGACGAGCGGCAGTTCGGGCACGAGGAGCTGTCGCTCGGTTGCTGACCGCGGGCTGATCGGGGCACACAGCGTGGATGTCATACCTGGCCGGAAGTCCGGTAATCCCGGTGGCACAGCACCCAATTGGACGGACGGGCCGGGTGCCTCGCCGTGCGCTTGGATCCCGCGGACCGAGTTCGCTGGTCGACAAAGTCGTGACCGCGCTCACCACGATTTTTACCTGACCGCCGCGATCGCCAACGCGATCACGGCCGACTGAGGAGGACACGGGGTGTTCGACTTCGGAGCGTTACCGCCCGAAATCAATTCCGGTCGGATGTATGCGGGTCCGGGAGCCGAGTCGATAATGGTTGCCGCGACGGCCTGGGACGCGCTGGCCGCGGAGCTGAGCACGGCGGCCAGCGGCTACAACTCGGTGATCACCGAGCTGACCAGCGCTCCCTGGATCGGCCCTTCGTCGACGGCGATGGTGTCGGCCGTCGTGCCCTACGTGAGCTGGCTCAGCGCGGCGGCGGGCCTGGCCGAGGAGAGCGCCAGCCAGGCGCGTGCCGCCGCGGGCGCCTTCGAAGCCGCGTTCGCGATGACGGTGCCCCCGCCGGTGATCGTGGCCAACCGGGTGCAGTTGGCGACGCTGGTCGCGACGAATTTCTTTGGGCAGAACACGCCGGCGATCATGGCCACCGAGGCCCAGTACATGGAGATGTGGGCCCAGGACGCCGCGGCCATGTACGGCTACGCCGCCTCCTCGGCGGCAGCCACCGTGCTGACCCCGTACCAGGCACCGCCCAACACCAGCACGCCGGACGCGCCGGTCGAGCAGGGCGCGGCGGTCGCCCAGGCCACAGCCCAGCCGGCCGGCAACTCCGCGCAGACCGCGGCGCAGGCGGTCCAGGCCGCATCGATTCCCCAGACCTTGCAGCAACTGGCGCTACAGCAGCTCTCGGGCTATCAGTTCACGCAGTGGCCGTTCTCGATGCTGCAGAGCCAGCTGCAGGATTTGATCAAGTACGGGCTTCCCACCCCGCTGAACGACTGGTTCGGGATCCGCAACAACGGCTTGGCGTTCCCGTCCAGCGGCATCAGTCCGCTGTACAACGAGGGCAGGCAGTTCCTGCAGGCCTACTTCGGGGTCGGCATCGGGAACTTCGGCTGGTCGATCGGCCAGCAGCTGACCTTCGGGCCCGGCGGTGCGACGGCCGGTGCCGGCGGTGCCTGGTTCCCGACGCCGCAGTTCGGCGGGCTGCACCTGGGCGCCGTCGGCGGCCTTGGCGGCGTCCATCCCGCGGGAGCGGTGTCGGCGAGCACCGGCGCGGCGGGCAAGGTCGGAATGATGTCGGTTCCCGCCAACTGGAGCACGCCGACCTCGGAGGCGGCCGTCACGCTGGCCGCTTCGGAGGAGACGCCCGTGCACGCCGGCGCGAACGCCGTGCCCGGAAACGCCATATTGCGCGGCATTCCGATGACGGGCGCGGGCCGGCGCACCGCGGGCTACGGCTACACCAACAAATACGGGTTCCGATATAGCGTGCTGACCCGCCCGCCGTCGGCCGGATGACGAGGAGCAACGACCATGACCCTTCGCCCGGCAAACCGGCCAAGGCCTGCCCGAAATGAACAGCAGTTGTCCACCAGTGAACAGTTGGCGCTAAGGAGGCGCGACCCGCAGGGATCCAATTAGTCTCGCTCGCAAGCCATGTCTGAAGCGAACTTCAGCAGCAAATCTTTCCTTGAAGGTCTTCGAGCCTGAAAGTTGAGGAGGAAACCACATGTCCTTTGTGACCACACAGCCAGAAGCGCTGGCGGCGGCGGCGGGCAGCCTGCAAGGCATCGGCTCAGCGTTGAGCGCCCAGAACGCCGCGGCGGCGGCCCCGACGACCGGGGTGGTGCCGGCGGCGGCCGACGAGGTGTCGGCGCTGACCGCGGCGCAGTTCGCCGCGCACGCGCAGATGTACCAGGCCGTCAGCGCGCAGGCGGCCGCCATTCACGAACAGTTCGTCAGCACCTTGGGCATCAGCTCGGGGTCTTACGCGGCGACCGAGGCGGCCAACGCGGCCGCGGCCGGCTAGGAGGTCAATCATGAGCGACTTGGGTATGTTGCCCCCGGAGGTCACCTCCGCGATGATCTACGCGGGGCCGGGCTCCGGATCCATGATGGCGGCGGCCGCGGCCTGGAATGGCATTGCCGCCGAACTGACTTCGGCCGCCTTGGGCTACGACCAGATCATCACCCAGCTGGCCGGTGAGGAATGGCTGGGGCCCGCCTCGGCGTCGATGGCCTCGGCCGCGGAGCCCTACGTGCAGTGGATGACGACCACCGCCGGTCAGGCCGAGGAAGCCGCCGCCCAGGCCCAGAACGCCGCGGCGGCCTACGAGACCGTGCTCGCGTCGGTGGTGCCCCCGCCGCTGATCGCGCTCAACCGCACCGAGCTGTCACAGGCGATGGCGACCAACGTGCTGGGTCAGAACAACGGGATCATTTCGCAGCTGGAGGCCCAGTACCAGGAATTCTGGGCGCAGAACGCCGCGGCGATGTACAGCTACGCCGGTCAGTCCGCGGCAGCGGCCAAGGTGACGCCGTATCAAAACGCGCCGACGGTCGCCAACCCGGCCGCCGCCGCCGTCACGCAGTCCGCAGCGCCGGCCGCCTCGATCCAGCAGACCCTGCAGAGCTACCTCAGCCAGATCCAGAGCTCCTTGGGGGCCCTGTCCACGCCGGGTTCGACGACCTCGCTGGTGAACAGTTTCTCGGCCAACAACCCGTTGACCGAACTGTGGTTCCTCATCAGCGGCCAGACCGTGCTCCCGTCGAACATGGGGACGTTCCTGGGCGGCTACTCGAACTACGCGAGCTTCTTCTACAACACCGAGGGTCTGCCTTACTTCAGCGTCGGTATGGGCAACTTCGGTGTGCAGATGGCCAAGACCCTGGGGGCGATCACCGGGCCGGCAGCGGCCGCGGCCGCCGTGCCCAAAGGCCTGCCGGGCCTGGGCGGCCTGCTGGGCGGCGGCGCCGGCGCGGCGGCGCACCTGGGCAGCGCGACATCGATCGGCAAACTGTCGGTCCCGGTCTCCTGGACCGGCGCCACCGGGGCGGTTGCGCCCCACGCGTCGGCCATACCGGTCAGCAGCATCAGCGCTGCCCCGGAGGCCGCCGCGGGACCCGGCAACCTGCTCGGCGGCATGCCGCTGGCCGGGGCGGGCGCCGGGGCGTCCAGCGGTGCCGGACCCCGCTACGGGTTCCGGCCCACCGTCATGGCGCGGCCACCCCTCGGCGGGTAACCGGCTTCGGCAGATTCGGCGTCGTGGGCGCAGGCAGCAATGCCTGCGCCCACGCTCGTTTGCGCACAAAGCCCAACCTCCGCGAGGCCCGGGCTGGCCGGTTCGCGATCGCAGGTTGCTACGGCCTGAGTCTTTCGTCGCGCCGGCGACTTGTCGCGGCCGGTGGCCTGCGCTCCAGACGGGATCGATTGCGGTTTTTTCCGCGGCCGGATTTTTAACTGCCCCGACGGCGTTTGCGCCGCCGAAGCTTCCCCGAACGGGCCCCGCCACCGCGCGCCACCGAACGGCTACCGCGTGGTTATCGATGCATCCCCGCAGGTAGAGGAACTGTCCGCGCGGCACCACCCGCCGGGCTCCCGACCCACTTCGCTCTCTGCTCACCAGACGAGCCGGCACCGTCCCGAGGTGCCCGCCAGGTCCGGCGGCGGCGGAGGTGGGGCCGCGCCGTTTAGCCTCAATCCATTACAACTTCGTGAACAATCGCGACGTTAGATCCGAGCTTGCGGAGAAAAAATGCCCTTTGAGTCCGAAGGTTCGTAAGTGCTCGACTTCGGCGCACTACCACCAGAGATCAACTCGGGCCGGATGTATGCCGGCCCGGGCTCCGGGTCGATGATGGCCGCGGCGTCGGCCTGGGACGGGCTGGCCACCGAATTGAGCCTGACCGCGACCGGCTACACGTCGGCGGTCACCGAGCTGACCAGCTCGCCGTGGTTGGGCCCGGCGGCGCAGGCCATGGTGGCCGCGGCCACCCCGTATATCTCCTGGCTCAGTGCCGCGGCGGCGCTGGCCGAGGAGACCGCCAACCAAGCCAGGGCGGCCGCGGCGGCCTTCGAAGCCGCGTTTGCGCTGACGGTTCCGCCGCCGGCCGTCGCGGCCAACCGGGTGTTGCTGATGACGCTGGTCGCCACCAATTTCTTCGGGCAGAACTTCCCGGCGATCGCCGCTACCGAGGCCCAGTACGCCGAGATGTGGGCCCAAGACGCCACGGCGATGTACGGCTACGCGGGCGCCTCGGCGGTCGCCACGCAGTTGAACGCGTTCAGCGAGCCGGCGCAGACCACCGACCAAAGCGGACTGGCGGCCCAGGCGGCCGCCGTCAGCCAAGCCATCGCCACGCCGGCGGGGACCAGCGCGCCGGAAGCGGCCGCCGCGACCCCCGGCCTGTCCCTAACCCCGGACGCGATCTCCGTCACGTCCATCTTTACGTCGATCAACGAAGCGCTGCAACAACTTTCGACGGGGGCGTTGGCGTCGCCCCTGAATCCCTACAACTGGTGGATCGTCCAGCAATTCGCCAACCTCAATGCGACGAACCGGACGGCGTTGTCCCGATTTGCCGTGGGTCTCCCGTACTTCTCAACGGGCATGATGAGTTTCGTCGGCTCCATCGCCCAGCAGTTGACGTTCGGTCCCGGCGGAACGACGGCCGGTTCGCAGGGCGCCTGGTACGCCACACCGCAATTCGCCGGACTGCACCTGGGCTCCGTCGCCGGTGGCGCGGGCAGCCACGCCGGGGTGGCGGCGAATTTGTCCTCCGCCAGCAAGATCGGGGGGCTGTCGGTGCCGCAGGCGTGGACCGGCTCGCCCGCCGCGGTGGAGCAGCAAGCCGCCCAGGCGCTCGCCGTCGACTACGCCACCGACCCGCAGGGCGCCGGCCCGAACGGCCTGCTGCGCGGCATGCCGATGGGCAGCGGCGGGCGGCGGGCCGGCTCCGCCTGGCCGCCCCGCGAATATGGCTTCAGACGCAGCGTGCTCGCCCGTCCACCATCGGCAGGATGACGCGGATGCTCAACGATATTTCCCAAGCCCGTACCCAGCCGCCAAGCGCGGTATGGCGAAGCCAGGCAAGCGGTTTCGCAGTGATCGAGTCGGCTACGGAGGCGGCCAACGCGGCCGCGACTGGTTAAGGAGTCAGGAAATGGCAATCGATTTTGGTGCATTACCGCCCGAGATCAACTCGGCGCGCCTGTACGCCGGCGTGGGCTCCACGCCGTTGGTGACCGCGGCGTCGGCGTGGAACTCACTGGCCGCCGAGCTGAACTCCGCCGCCCTGGGTTACGAGAACGTGGTGACCCAGCTGGCCAGCGAGGAGTGGCTGGGGCCGGCCTCGGCCTCGATGGCCGCGGCGGCGCAACCCTACGTGGAGTGGGTGAGTGCGACGGCAGCCCAGGCCGAACAGGCGGCCACGCAGGCCAGCGCGGCCGCGGCCGCGTACGAGGCCGCGTTTGCGGCGATAGTGCCTCCGCCGCTCATCGCGGCAAACCGAGCCGAGTTGGCTCAGGCGGTGCAGACCAACGTCCTCGGGCAGAACACCGGGATCATCGCGCAATTGGAGGCGCAATACGGCGAGTTCTGGGCCCAGGACGCCGCGACGATGTACAGCTATGCCGGCAACTCGGCGTCGGCTTCCACCGTGACGCCGTTCACCGAGGCGCCGACGGTGGCCAGCCCCACCGCCGCGAGCACCCAGGCGGCCGCGACAACCGCCGCCACGACCACTTCGGTCGGCTCGATACAGAACCAGATCAACAGCGCCATCAGCCAGATCACCGCGCAACTCACCAGCCTGGCGTCGCCGTATTACTCGCCGTTGCAGCAGGAATGGTGGTACTTCGCGTCGGGCACGGGCCCGCTGTCCTCGGTGTGGCAGATCCTTTTCGGGAGCCCCAACTTCCCCGGCACCAGCCTTTCGGCATTCATGTCCGCGGTCTCGCCGTACGCCGGGGTTTTCTACAACACCGAGGGCCTGCCCTACTTCAGCATCGGTATGGCCAACTCCATGACCCAGACCGCCAAAACGCTCGGCGCGATCGGCGCGGCGGCGCCGGCGGCCGCGGCCGCCGTCCCCAAGGGCCTGCCCGGCCTGGGCGGGTTGCTCGGCGGGGGCGCCCCGGTTGCGGCTCATCTGGGCAGCGCGACATCGCTCGGCAAGCTGTCGGTGCCGGCGTCGTGGTCGGGGCCCGTCACCGCGCCGAGCCATGCCACCGCGATACCCGTCAGCAACGTCCGGGAGGCGCCCGATGCGGGGGCCGGAAACCTGCTGGGCGGCATGCCGCTGGCGGGCGCGGGTACCGGCGGATCCAACGCGGGACCGCGGTACGGATTCAAGCCGGTCGTGATGGCCCGCCCGCCCGCCGCGGGATAGGCCGACCCGCCCACCGTGATGAATTTGCTCCCGCGCGTTTGCGCCCCATCGGTGATAAGCTCCATCCGTGCTGGCCAGCATGCCTTCTACGGCACCGCCGGAGCGGCGGCTCTGATGGTTTGCTGTGACGGTCCTGTGAACGCCAGCGGTAGGGGCCGGGCGCTGTTACTGTGTCGTTACCACAAGTGAATTTGCCGTGCCATCCAGTGAACAATTGAGAACGGGTGGCCTCGGAGCGAGCTTGAACCGGATGTTGTCATCTACTCTCTTGCACAAAGCGGTGCGGAGGAATTCGAGGAGGGAAACCTATGTCGTTCGTTACCACACAGCCGGAGGCCCTGGCCGCGGCCGCGGGCAGCCTGCAGGGCATCGGCTCGGCGCTGAGCGCCCAGAACGCCGCCGCGGCGGCCCCCACGACCGGGGTGGTGCCCGCTGCCGCCGACGAGGTGTCGGCGCTGACCGCGGCCCAGTTCGCCGCGCACGCCCAGATGTACCAGGCCGTCAGCGCGCAGGCGGCCGCCATTCACGAGCAGTTCGTGAGCACCCTGGGCATCAGCTCGGCGTCCTACGCCGCCACCGAAGTCGCCAACGCGGCCTCCGCGGGCTGATCGGGTCCAGCGTTAACGCCTCTGACGGAACCCGCGACGGTGCGGGTTCAATGGCGATCATCCGGCGCCCGTCGCGCCGGGGCCTGACGGCTGGGCCGAAGCAGCTTTTCGGGGGGACCAACTTTCTGTATGCGACTCGGCGGTGCGGTAGCGCGTAACCGCCGGGTCGTTGCTCATCACAACTGAAAACAAGTCACTCAGAATTAAGGAGAAAGCCAACATGGCAACACGTTTTATGACCGACCCGCACGAGATGCGGGCGATGGCGGGCCGTTTTGAGGTCCACGCGCAGACC
>LQPB01000048.1 GCA_002102225.1 Mycobacterium interjectum | reverse complement strand
GTTGCCGCCCCCGCCGCCGTCACCGCCACCGGCCCCGCCGGCGCCGGCGATCGTGACCACGGCGCCCCCGGTCATCACGCGGCATCCCGCGCCGCCGCCCGTGACTACGCAACCCCCGCCGCCACCCGTCACGACGGCGATGACCACCGCGCCTCCGCCGCCGCCGACGACCACGCCGCCACCGACCGCCCAGGCGCCGTCGACCACCCCGATGACGACGGTGCCGATGACGACGCAGTGGATCCACGTTCCGTTGCTGCCGGTGCCGATACCGGTCCCCGTGCCGGCCAGCCAGGCCCCCCAGGCGCCCCAGGCTCCGCCGTATCCGCAGTATCCGGGCAACTCGCAGAACCCGTTCTTGAGCCCGGGGTACTGAGTCCCCGCGCACGCTGTGAGCTTGACCAACCTGAGGTCAGCTGGACAAGCGCCTCCGCCCTCGCACGGGTAGCGTGGTATCACCCAGTTCGGGAGGGTCTGTTTTTTCGTGCCCTCGGGGGAGGGCAGTCAAGACCTGGGAGGCGCAAAGTGGACATCGTGCTCGGAGTGTCAATGGCTCCGACCACCGTCCGCCTGGTGCTCATCGAGGGCCAGGATGCCGACGGTGTGACAGTCGAAGAAGACGCGTTCGAGACCGCCGCCTCCGGCGCGCCCGCGCAGGTGATCGACGCGATCGTCGGCACCCGGGAAGGCGCGACGGAGGGCGGCTACCAGCTGACCTCGACGGGCGTGACGTGGACCGATCCCGCCGAGGTCGGCGCGCTGCGCGAGGCGATCGCCTCCCACGACGTCGGCAGCGTCATGCTGGTCTCCCCGCTGCTGGCCGCCGCCGCGCTGGCGCAGACGGTCGGTCAGTCGATCGGCTACCAACACATCGCGATGCTGTTCATCGAGCCCGACAGCGCGACGCTGGCCGTGGTCGACGCCACCGACGGTTCCATCACCGACCTGCACCGGCGGCAACTGGTGGGGGACACCGCGGTCGAGCTGTCGGGCATGGTGGCCGGCCTGGACGCGCCCGGGTCGGAGGCCGACGGGGTGTTCGTCGTTGGCTGCGGGGCGGGGCGCGGGAGCGAGGTGGCCGCGATCAAGGCCGCGCTCGAGGCGGCGACCACGCTGGCGGTGAGCGTGCCCGAGGAGCCGGACATGGCTTTGGCCCGGGGCGCGGCCCTGGCGTCCGCGAACGCGCCGCTGTTCGCGGTCTCGACTGCCGCCCTGGCCTACTCGCTGGACCCCGGCACCGGCGAGGTGAATCCCCGGGCGCTGAGCCCGACCTACCTCGAGGTTTCCGGCAATGCCCGCCCGGGCGCCCTGGCCTACAGCGCCCTGGACGACGCGCCGGACGACCCGCCGCGCCGCAGGTTCCCCATGCTGGTCGGCAGCGCGCTGGCGGCCGTGGCGGCCGTGGCGGCCGGGGTGGTGGTGGTCTCGCTGACGTCGGACGCCCACTCGACCCCGCCCGCGCAGTCCGCTCCGCGCGCCGTCGCCCCGGCGAATCGGGTGCCCCCGCCGGAGGCGCAGGTTGCCGCCCCCAGCCCGGCGCCGGCCGCGCCGGCTCCCGCCGTGGCGGCACCGGCCTCACCGGCACCCGAGGCGCCAGCCCCGCCGGCGGCCGCACCCGCGCCGGCGCCGGTGGTGCAGCAGGCGCCGGTGGCGCAGCAGGAACCCGCGCCACCGCCCCGCCGCGCCCCGACGCGGCGCGCCCCGGAGTCGGTGCCGAGTCCCGTCGTCCAGCAGGCCCCGGCTGCGCCGCCGCCGGCCGCACCGCCGCCGGAACCGGCCGCCCCACCACCGCAGTACCAGCGGCCGCCGTTGACGATGTACCTGCACTTGCCGTTCGTCACGGTGCCGATTCCGATCAACCCGCCGCCACCCCCGCCG
>LQPB01000047.1 GCA_002102225.1 Mycobacterium interjectum | reverse complement strand
CGGGGCCGCCGGGCTGATCGGCAACGGCGGCCGGGGGTACCGCCGCCGTCGCCACCGCCCACCCGCTGACGAAAGAACAGGAGAAATCGTCCATGAAGATCAAGCGACTCATCGCCGGCGCGGTGCTCGCGGGCGCCCTCGGCATCGCCGCGACGGGCTTGGGCACGGCGGTCGCCGTGGCCGATCCCCCGCCCCCGCCCCCGGCGCCCGGGCAACCGGGTCCGCCGCCGCCGCCGCCGGGACCGGGCGGGCCGTTCGGGCCGCCACCGCCCGGACCGGGCGCACCCGGCGGACCGTTCGGGCCGCACCCGGGCGGACCGCCCCCGCCGCCGGGTCTCTAGGCCGGAGACGCGCTGGCCGCGCCGACGGGCAGGCTGAGCCGGAACTGCGCCCCGCCCTCGCGGGGAAGGCAGGTCAGCTCGCCCCCGTGGGCGCGCGCCAGCGCCCGGGCGATGGGGAGGCCGAGCCCGGCGCCGCCGTGGTCGCGGGCGCGCCCGGGATCCAGGCGCACCAGCCGCTCGAAGATGCGCTCACGCTCCCCATCGGGAACGCCCGGGCCGGTGTCGGTGACCGTGACCTCGGCGGTGTGCTCGCCAAGGCGGAGGTCGACGTTGATCGCGCCCCCGGCGGGGGTGTACCTGCGGGCGTTGTCGAGCAGGTTGCCCAGGATTTGCGCCAGCCGGGTCGGGTCCGCCTTCACCTGGAGCTCGGCCAGGCCGGTCCGGACGACCGTGATGCGTGGCGCCAGCATGGTCGTCCGGTCGGCTTCGGCGTCGACCACCGCGGCGAGGTCGACGTCGTGCACGTCCAGCGGCAGCCCGGCGTCGATGCGACTCAGATCCAGCATGTCGCCCACCAGGCGTCCGGCGCGGCGGGCGTCGGAGAGCAACAGGGTGGCGCGCCGGTGCTGGCCGCGGGCCGCGGCGTCGTGTTGGTGCCGGCCGGCGTTGCTGGCGAGTTGTTCGGCGGCGACCTGAATGCCGGCGATCGGGGTGCGCAGCTCGTGGGCGGCGTCGACAAGGAATCGCCGGGTGGCCGCCTCCGCGCGCAGGGCGTCCGCGGCCGCGTCGCGGGCCCGCCTCTCGGAGGCTTCCAGCGCCTCCAGCATCCCGTCGAAGGCGCCCGCCGCGCGACCGAGTTCGGTGTCGGTGCGCTTGGGGCGCAATCGCCGGCCGCGATCACCGGTGGCGATGTCCGTCGCCAGCGCGGTGAGCCGGTCCAACGGCCGCAGCGCGACCCGGCTGACCGCGACCGACAGCAGCGCCGCCACCAGCAGCGTGACCACGCCGGCGCCGATCATCAGCTGACGGAGCTGACGGGTGACCTGGGTGGTCTGCGTCGTGTCGGCCACCAGGATGAGCCGCGCCCCGTCGGGCAGGGGATGGACCAGCTCGGTGGCGGTCGCGGCCGGCGGAGCGGGCGGTCCGCCCGGCGGCGGGGGTGGATAGCCCGGCGGCGGGGGTGGATAGCCCGGCGGCGGCCCGAACGGCGGGTAGCCGGGCGGCGGTGGCGGCGGGACGAACGCGCCCGCGCCGGGGTCCGGGCTGATCGCGGGGTCGCCGTAGGTCGTGCCGTCGGCGGTGATCACGAGCGCGCGGACCACGCCGCCGTTGAGTTGGGCGGCGATTTGCTGCGGCGGGGTGTGCGCCTGCGCGAGCGCGTCCGCCCGCGAGGTGGCCGCCAGCAGGCGGTCGTTGAGGTTTCGACGGGCCTGGGCCCGCAGGCTGAGGTCGATCACCACCCCGAGCACCAACAACAAGGCCGCGAGCAACCCGATGACCACGACGACGACCCGCCGCCGCAGCGACGGCGTCGGCGTGACGGGATCGGCCGTCATGAGCGGCGGGCTTGCACGCGGTAGCCGATGCCGCGGACGGTGTGCACGATCCGCGGCCCGTGGGCCTCGAGCTTGCGTCGCAGCCCGCTGATATGGACCTGCACCAGATTGGGGTCGTAGGCGTCATAGCCCCACACCGCGTTCAGGATCTGGCCGGCGCTCACGGTCCGGCTGCGCTGCTCGACCAGGAAGTGCAGCAGCCGCAGCTCGGTGGCGGTCAGCTCCAGCTCATGTCCCGCGCGGACGGCGACGCCCGCGTCGACATCCACGATCAGGTCACCCATCTGCAGCACCCGCGGCAGCCGTCCGCGCCGGCGCAACACCGCGTTGACCCGGGACAGCAGTTCGGCCAGCTCGAACGGTTTGACGACGTAGTCGTCGGCGCCGCCGTCGAGGCCGCGCAGCCGGTCGGACAGGCCGTCGCGGGCGGTGATCAGCACGATGCCGGCGTCACCCCAATCCCGGATCACGTCGAGCAGGGTGAATCCATCGCGCCCCGGCAGCATCACGTCGAGCACCACCAGGTCCGGTCGCAGCCCGTCGAGGGCGGCCTCCAAGCCGTCGCCGTCGCGGCAGGCGTCGGCGTGGTATCCGGCGTCGGTCAGCGCCTCGCTGACCATTTCTCGGATCGTCTCGGAATCCTCGACCACCAGCACCCGCGGTGTGCCGGCCGCCGGGCGCCTCTCCGCGCGTGGGGAACTCGCCATGCCTCATTGTGAGTGCTCCGCCTCGGCGACCGCCCCGACGAGCCCGCTTCTTCAGGTTCGCTTCACATTCCCCCGCCCGCGTGGCGGCCGGCAACTAGCGTCTCCCAGTACCGAGACCCGACGACCTGGGAGCCTCATGACCTCCGACCACACCCGTAATGCCCCGCCCACAGCGGCCCCCGCCCGCGGCCATTCGACGGCCGTCGTCGCCGCCGTCGGGCTGGTGGGCCTGGTGCTGGGCGCGATCGCCGCCTTCGCGATCACCGGCTTGGTTTTCACGGTCCGGGTTCAACTGCCCCCGCCGCCCTATCCGCCGCCCCTGGGGTCCAACGCGCCCGGGTGCGTTTATCCCGCTCCCCCGGTGTCGGGCACCGCGCCCGCACCCACGCCCGGCGTCACCCCCGCCCCGCCCTTGCCGCCGCTGCCGCGCTGAATCTCGATCAGGTCCCCGGAACCGAGCAGCGGTTTGCCGGCCACCTCCGGGGCGAAGATCAGGGTGACCGCGCCGACCGCGCCGGCGAACATGAGCATGTACGCCGGCATCATCGGGTTGCCGGTCCCGGTGACCAGCGTCTCGGCGATCAGTGGGGTGGTCCCGCCGAACGCCGACACCGCGATGTTGAATCCGATCGACACCGCGCCGTAACGCACGTTGGTGGGAAACAGCGCGGGCAGGATCGCCGGCT
Organism: Mycobacterium interjectum; assembly: GCA_002102225.1. GTDB lineage: Bacteria > Actinomycetota > Actinomycetes > Mycobacteriales > Mycobacteriaceae > Mycobacterium > Mycobacterium interjectum_B. The sequence goes on along the minus strand of LQPB01000047.1, from coordinate 52,502 downwards.
CGAGGCTGCTCAAGAAGACCATGGGCAGGCCGACCAGCAGCACACCGCCGAACTTGGTCGGATACGCCCCGCCGTACCGCATCAGCGTGAACGCCGGTAGCGAGACGACCATGAGCAAGCCACATCCCGCCCACATCAGGGGTTTGATGCCGATGCGATCCGACAGCATCGCGACCAAAAGGACGCCGATCGTCAACGCGGCCAGCACGATCAGGACCATCACCAGGGCCGCGGTGTCCCCCACGCCCGCGGTCTTTTTCAGGTACGTCGGCACGTACCCACTGACCATGTAACTGGTGTCGGTGACCGCGAGCTCCACACCCAGGCAGATCAGCAGCCCTTTCCACTGCCGCACGACGGTCAGCACGAACTGGGTGCGCACCGAGATGGGCAGCGCGACCTTGTGCACCTTCTCGTAGCCGGGCGACTCGTCGATCCTCGAGCGCAGATACACCGCCACCAGGCCGAACGGCGCCGCCAGCAGAAATGGAACGCGCCAGCCCCAGTTCAGCATCTCGGCGGTGGACAACGCGGTCTGCAGCCCGGTCACCAGTGCGGCGCCCACCACGAAGCCGCCCAGCGTGCCCACCGGCAGGAATCCGGCCAACATCCCGCGTTTGTGGTCCGGGGCGTGCTCGGCGATGAAGGTCATGGCGCCCGCATACTCCCCGCCGGAGGACAGCCCCTGGCCGATGCGCACCGCCGTGAGCAGGATCGGCGCCCAGACCCCGATGGTGTGGTAGCCGGGCAGCGCACCGGTCGCGGCGCCGCACACCGCCATCAGCGAGATCGTCATCACCAGCACCGGCTTGCGCCCGATGCGGTCGCCGAGGGGACCGAAGATGAATCCGCCGAGTGGCCGCACGACGAAGCCCGCCGTCATGGTGCCGAAGGTGGCGATGAGGTTGCCCGCGCCGGAGTTGTCGCCGGGGTAGAACTTCAGCGCCAGGATGGTGGCGACGAGGCTGAACAGGGTGAAGTCGTAGGCCTCCATGAAGTTGCCGATCGCGGTGCCCTGGATCGACCTCTGCGTTGCGCGGCCATCGGCCGTCATCTCGCCGCGGCCCCGCGCCCTGGCCCGATCCCCGGCCGCTTTTTGACTCATCGATGCGAAAGCTACCCAATACGCCCCGGGTCTACGCGCCGACTAAACCTCTGTTTACAATTGTAAACGTGCATTCACTCCCCGACGACCGCACCGCCCGGGCACGCATCCGCGACGAAGCGCTGCGGCTGTTCGCCGAGCGCGGACCCGACGCGGTCACGATGCGCGACATCGCCGCCGCGGCGGGAGTCTCGGCGGCGCTGCTGGTCAGGCATTACGGCTCAAAGGACGGGTTGGTCGAGGCCGTCGACACCCACGTCGTCGCGACCTTCGAAACGCTGCTGACGACGATGACCGAGCAGACCGCCGCGGTGGGTCTCGAACCCGTGGCCGTGCCGAACCTGCTCGACGGCCTGGCCACCCACCTACCAACGGACTCTGCGATCCCGGCCTACCTGAGCCGGCTGCTGGTCGCCGGGGGCCCGGCCGGGTCGGCCCTGTTCGACCGGCTGTTCCGGCTCAGCCAAGCCACCCTCGGGACGATGGTGGCGGCCGGAACCGCGAGTTGCGGCGAAGACGCCAACGTGCGGGCGGCGTTTCTGCTGGTGAACGACCTGGCGGTATTGATCCTGCGGCCCCGCCTGACCGAAGCGCTCGGCGTTGATCCGCTCTCGACGGCCGGCATGCGGCGCTGGGCCGGCGAGGTGTTCGCGATTTATCGCGACGGACTTATCAGCCGCTGACACAGAAGAAACAGATTGAGGGAGGTCACGATGTCCAACACGTCCCTGCTTGCCAGGACCGGCGCGCGGGTGCTGCGTTCCCGCCGCCTCATGCGCGCGCCGATTTGGATCTACCGGGCCCGCGCGGGCGCGCTGTTCGGTTCGCGCATCCTGATGCTCGAGCACATCGGCCGCAAGTCCGGCGCACCGCGCTATGCGGTGCTGGAGGTCGTCGGCCACCCCGCCCCCGGCGTCTACCTCGTCGCCTCCGGTTTCGGCCGAAAAGCCCAGTGGTTCCGCAACATTGAGGCCAACCCGCGGGTGCGTGTCTACATCGGCAGCCACGCGCCGCGGAGCGCCACCGCGCGGGTCCTCGACCAAGGGGAGGCCGACCGCGCGCTGGCCGCCTATCGTGGCCGCCACGCCCGTGCGTGGGATCACTTCAGCCCGGTGCTCGAGGAGACGCTGGGCGCGCCGATCACCGACACCGACACGCCGCTGCCGATCGTCGAATTGCGTTGCGACAGCGGCGACTAGCCCCGCTCCGGGCCCTTGACCGTCATCACGGCGAAGGTGGCCAGGAACGTCGCGGCCGGAAGGGTGTTGACGACCTTGTCGCGCGCCCGGATGTGCGCGCCGACGGCCAGGGTGAAATACAGCGTCAGCATCGCCGTCGTGAGCCTGGCCAGGGCCGGGAACCGGGTGACCGACAGCAGCCCGATGGCGGCGGCCGCCTTCACCACCGGCAGCACGGGGCGGATTTCGTCGGGCACGCCCAGGTCGTCGAGCACCTTCTTGATCGGGGCCACCTGGACTCCGCACGCCACCGCGTCGACGGCATGGAAGGCGGCAAGTCCCGCATAGGTTTTCGGTGACGTCAGCGCGCTCATCCCAGGAATCTATTGGGTCAACTCGGGCGGCACTCCCGGCTGGCCGTCCACCGGCTGGCGGGCGATCGCCTCGGCCTTGGCCACCACCTGGGCGATCGCCGGGTCGGTCTCGGTGGAGAACCAGTCGGCGACGTCCGCGTCGTCGTCGGCGCTGTGCTTGGGCGCGTCCTCGACCGGGGACGGCTGGAACCGGAACACCCCGTCCTCGCCCGGGGTGCCCAGCAACCTGGTGAAGCCCTGCAACGCGGCGCTGAAGTCGCTGGGCACCACCCACACCTTGTTGGCATCGCCGCGCGCCATCTCCGGCAGCGTCTGGAGGTATTGGTAGGCCAGCATCTCCGGGGTGGGCCTGCCGGCCTTGATCGCGGCGAACGTCTTCTCGATGGCCTTGGCCTGCCCCTGCGCCCGCAGGTAGGCCGCGGCGCGCTCGCCCTGCGCGCGCAGCATGCGGGACTGCCGGTCGGCCTCCGCGGCCAGGATCGCGGCCTGCTTGGCGCCCTCGGCGGCCAGGATCTGCGACTGCTTCTCCCCCTCGGCCTGGGTGATCGCCGCCTGCCGGCTACCTTCGGCGGTCAGGATCATCGCCCGCTTCTCGCGGTCGGCCTTCATCTGCTTTTCCATCGAGGCCTGGATCGACGGCGGCGGGTCGATGCTGCGCAGCTCCACCCGCGCAACCCGCAGGCCCCACCGGCCGGTGGCCTCGTCGAGCACGCCGCGCAGCTGGCCGTTGATCATGTCGCGAGAGGTCAGGGTCTGCTCGAGCGTCATCCCGCCGACCACGTTGCGCAGGGTCGTCGTGGTGAGCTGCTCGACGCCGACGATGTAGTTGCTGATCTCGTAGACGGCCGCCTGCGGGACGGTGACCTGGAAATACACGACGGTGTCGATGTTGAGGGTCAGGTTGTCCTCGGTGATCACCGGCTGCGGCGGGAACGACACCACCCGCTCGCGCAGGTCCACCCGGGCGCGGATGCGGTCGATGAACGGCACCAAGAGCGTCAGCTGCCCGCTGACGGTGCGGCTGTATCGACCCAGGCGTTCGATCACCGCGGCCTCGGCCTGCGGGATCAGCGCGACGGACTTTGCCACCACGATGATCCCAAAGACGACGATTGCAAGCGCCACCACCAACAGAGCGATTCCAGCCATCGCGCTTCCTCCTGTTTCTCCAGAGGGTCTACATGTCCTTGAACACCACCGCGGTGGCGCCGTTGATCTGCATGACCGTCACACGTTCGCCGGGTTCATACACATCGTTGTCGTTCAGCGGCCGCGCCGTCCATACCTGGCCGTCCAGCTTCACCTGGCCCTCGTCGCGCGCGACGCGGCCGAGGACCAGCGCGCTCTTGCCCTCCAGCGCCTTGATTCCGGTCGGCAGCCCCTTGGCGGGCGTGAGCCGCTTCCGCAGCACCGGCCGCACCAGCACGAGGAGCAGGACCGAGACGACCACGAACACCGCCGCGTTGGCCCACACCGGCAAGTCCAGCAGCCACGTGGTCCCGGTGGCCGCCAGCGCCCCGCCGGAAAGCATCAACAGGGACATGTCACCCGTCAGCGCCTCCGCACCTGCGAGCACCAGCGCGAATATGAGCCAAATCACCGCGGCGGGCATGCGGTCAGAATACGCGTAATCCGCCTTTGCCGGATCAAACAACTACACTCCGTGGTCATGTGGTGTCCCAGTGTCTCGCTGTCCCTGTGGGCCAACGCCTGGCTCGCGGGCAAGGCGGCGCCCGACGACGTCTTGGACGCGTTATCCGTTTGGGCGCCAAAGCAATCGGTCACCGCCTATGATGCGGTCGCCGCGGGCCACACCGGCCTGCCGTGGCCCGATGTCCCCGACGCCGGGACGGTCACGCTGTTGCAAACGCTGCGCGCGGCCGTTGGCCGGCCGGGGGTCTCGCATGCGCCGGGGCGGTTGCGGGGCACCGTGAACATGGTGTTGCCGGTGCCCGGCGATGTGCGCGGCCTCGCGCCGGGAACGCAGTTCGAATCCGACGCCCTGGCCGCCGGCGAGGCCGTCATCGTCACCCACCCCGACGATTCCGGCACGGCCGTCGGGCTGGTGCCGGAATTCGACTACGGCGACCTCGACGAGGCCGACGACGACGCGGGACCACCCGAACTGTGCGCCCTGTCTTGGACGGTGTACTCGCTGCCCGGCGCGCCGGTGCTCGACCACTACGAGCTCGGCGACGCCGAGTACGCGCTGCGGTCGGCGGTGCGGTCGGCGGCCGATGCGCTCGGCGCCATCGGGCTGGGGGCCGCCGCGTCCGAGGTGGACGATCCGCGGGGGCTCGTCGAGCAGTTGCTGGAATCGGCACGGCAACACCGCATTCCCGACCATGCGCCCTCTCGCGCGCTGCGCGTGCTGGAGAACGCCGCGCACGTCGACGCCATCATCGCGGTCAGCTCCGGGCTCAGCCGGGTGTCCGACTTCCCGGCCGACGGGATGGTCGCCGGGACCGGCGCGCAATCGTCGTCACAGGCTCGAATCGCCACCGACGCGCTGCGCCCGCTGACCACGGTCGTGCGGTCGGCGCGGATGGCCGCGGTCACCACGATCCTGCACTCGGCCTGGGCCGAGTAGGGCCGCTAGCCGCACTCTTGTGCGGCGCAGTGCGGCGGACGGCACGGCATGCCGTTGACGCTGGCGAGGCAGCCCGGCACCGGGTCGGGGCCGGTCGTCCGGGTGGGGGCACGGCCGGTGCGCAGTTCGTCGATCAGATCGGCTGCGAGCCGGGCGAATCGGCGATCGGCGTTGGGCGTGGCGGCCCGGACGAAAGCCATCCCCGCGGCCTCGGCCTGCAGGCGCAACTCGTAGTCCAGATCCCACACCACCTCGATGTGGTCGGCGACGAATCCGACGGGGCAGACGATCACGGCGCGGGTGCCCGCAGTCGCGATCGCCCTCAGGTGGTCGGCGACATCGGGCCCCAGCCAGGGAACTTGCGGCGGCCCCGAGCGCGACTGCCAGGTCAGGTCGTAGTCGGTGTAGCCGGCGCCCGCCGCGACGAGCCTTGTGGCATAGGCGACTTGGCGGCTGTACAGCCGGGGACCGCAACGCTGGTCGGCCGCCACCGGGACCGAGTGCGCGGTGAACACCAGCCGCGCGTCGCCGGGCACCGTGTCGGCGGCCGCCGCGATGGCCCCGGCGAACATCTCGACGAACAGCGGGTGGTCGAAATAGGGCCGCAGCTTGACCAATTCGGGGGCGTCCGGTCCGGCCGCGCCCCGGGCCCGGTCGATGTCTTCCACATACTGCGCGCAGCCGGAGTACCCGCTCCAGGCGGAGGTGGTGAACACCGCGGCGCGACGAACACCGTTGTCGCGCATCGTCGTAACGGTGTCCTCGACGTACGGCTCCCAGTTGCGGTTGCCGAAGTAGACGGGCACGTCGAGTTCCGCCTGCAGCTCGGTGATCAACGCCCGGTTGATCCCGTTGATCGGCGACACGCCGCCGAAATGCAGGTAGTGCTCGGCGACGTCGTCGAGGCGCTCGGGCGGCACGTCACGGCCCCGGGTGACGTTCTCCAGGAAGGGCCGCACCTGCTCGGGCCCTTCGGGCCCGCCGAAGGACAGCAGCAGCACCGCGTCGAAGTCCATCAGGGCCGAAAGCAATCTTCTGCTAGAGCAATTGGGTGCTGGCGCCGCCGTCGGCGTAGATAATGGTCCCCGTCGTGGCCGGCAGCCACTCCGAGAGCAGCGCGCACACCGTCTTGGCGACCGGCGTGGGATCCTTCATGTTCCAGCCGATCGGTGCGCGCTGGTCCCAGCCCTCCTCGAGCAGCTGCATCTGGGCGCCGGCCTCCTCGCCGAGGGCGCCGCCGACGATCGCGCTCATCGCCAGCGTCCGGATCGGGCCGGCCGCAACGAGATTCGAGCGCACGCCGTACGGGCCAGCCTCGCGAGCCACGAACCGGTTGACCGATTCCAGCGCGCTCTTGGCCACCGTCATCCAGTTGTAGGCCGGCATCGCGCGCGACGGGTCGAAGTCCATGCCGACGATGGAGCCACCGGGGTTCATGATCGGCAGCAGCGCCTTGGCCAGCGACGCGTACGAAAAGGCGGAAATGTGAATGCCTTTCGACACATCTTCATACGGGGCGTCGAAGAACGGGTTGATGCCCATCCCCGTCTGCGGCATGAAGCCGATCGAATGCACCACGCCGTCAAGCTTGTTGCCCTCGCCGATCTCGGCCGTCACCCGCTCGGCCAGGGTGGCCAGGTGCTCCTCGTTTTGCACGTCGAGTTCGATCAGCGGAGCCTTCTCCGGGAGCCGGTCGGCGATGCGCTGGATCAGGCGCAACCGGTCGAATCCGGTCAGCACCAACTGCGCCCCCGCTTCCTGGGCCACCTTGGCGATGTGAAACGCGATCGACGAGTCGGTGATGATCCCGGAGACCAGTATCCGTTTGCCTTCGAGCAGTCCTGCCATTTTCCGTCCTAGTGTCGGGGCCCTCAGTGGCCCATGCCCATGCCGCCGTCGACCGGGATCACCGCGCCGGCGATGTAGCTCGCGTCCTCGGACGCAAGAAAGCTGACCACCCCGGCGACCTCGGCGGCGGTGCCGACCCGCTTCGCCGGGATGAACTCCAGCGCACCCGCCTGAATCCGCTCGTCCAGCGCGCGGGTCATCTCGGTGTCGATGTAGCCCGGGGCGACCACGTTCGCGGTCACCCCCGCCTTCGACAGTTCCCGGGAGATCGAGCGCGCCATGCCGATCAGGCCGGCCTTGGAGGCCGCGTAGTTGGCCTGGTTGCCGATCCCCCAGCTGCCGGAGACCGAACCCACGTAGATGATCCGGCCGAACCGCCTCTTCTGCATGCTCCGCGAGGCGCGCTGGGTCACCCGGAACGCCCCGGTGAGGTTGGCGTCGATGACCTTCTCGAAGCGCTCCTCGGTCATCCGGATCAGGAACGCGTCCGCGGAGATGCCCGCGTTGGACACCAGCACCTCGACCGGCCCCTGGTGCTCCTCGACCTCTTTGAAGGCGCGATCGACGGCGTCGTTGTCGGTGACGTCGCACTCGACGCCGAACAGCCCCTCGGGTGCGCCGGATCCGCGGTGTGTGACGGCCACCTTGTGGCCGTCCGCGGCCAGCCGCAGTGCGATCGCCAGGCCGATCCCCCGGTTTCCGCCCGTCACCAGGACCGAGCGGGCTACGAACGCGGGTCTGGCGTAGTCGGCAGCACTTTCGGCGGTGTTCTCGGTGGCTGTGTCAGTCACCCCGCCAACCTATCGTCTCGCCGCGGCACGCCCGAAATCTGCCCCCCGTCGCGCCGCGAGGCGAAAGTCAGGTCGGCAGCCGCCGGTTGATCAGCAGCGCGGCCAGCCCCGCCAGCGCCAGCACCAGCGCACCCAGCCGCAGCCAGCCCGCGCTGGCGTCGCCCTTGATCGTCTCGTAGCCGATCTGCTGCTGCAGCGACGCGTAGACGGCCTTCAGCTCGGCCAGGCTCGCGGCGTTGTACCAGTTCCCCCCGGAGAGCTCGGCGACCTTCTTCATGGTGGAGTCGTCGACCGGGACGGGCTGGCGCTGGTCGTTGATCTCGACGAACCCGTAGGGCGTGCCGAACGAGATCGTCGAGATCGGGACCCCCTGGTCCTTGGCGGTGCGCGCGGCGGTGAAGGCGCCCTTCGGGTTGTCCGGGTTGGTCGGCATCGTCTCCTTGCCGTCCGAGAACAACACGATGCGCGCGGGGGGTGGCGTGTCGCCGCCGCCGATCACCGCGCCGACCGTGGCGATGGCCTGCAGCGCGGTGAAGATGCCCTCCCCGGTGGCGGTGCGGTCGGCGAACTGCAACTTGTCCAGCGCGGCCTTGGTCGCGTCCCGGTTGGTCGTCGGGGACACCAGCACGGTCGCCGTGCCCGCGTACTCGATCAGCCCCAGGTTGATTCCCGGTGTCAGCTCGTCGGCGAACTGCTTGGCCGCCTCCTGCGCGGCCGCCATCCGATTGGGCGGAACGTCGGTGGCCCGCATCGACTGCGACACGTCGATCACCAGCATGACCACCGCGCGATTGCGGGGGATCCGGACGTCGTTGGTGGGGCCCGCCATCGCGATGGTGAACAGCACCAGCGACAACACCAGCAGGATCGCGGGCACGTGCCGCCATCGCGACGGCCGTTGCGGCGCAACGCTTTCCAGCAGCTCCATGTTGGCGAAGCGCAGCATCCGCCGCTGGCGCGCCAGCTGCAGCACGATGTACAGCGCGGCCAACCCGGCGACGGCGAGAAGGAACAGGAAGAACCACGAGTGCGCGAAGCCCGACAGCGTCATCGGGCCCAGCAGGGGCAATGTCACTGCCGCCCCGCGAGTGCCCCACGCCGGCGGGACTCGACGAAGCGGACGATGTCGGCGATCCAGTCCCGGTCGGTGCGCAGCGTCAGCACCGGGGCCCCGCAGCTGCGGATGGTGCGAGACACCTCAGCGCGGTGCGCCGCGGCCGCCTTGGCGAAGTCGTCACGCAACTGGGCGTCGATGGTGAATTCCCGGGTGACACCGGTCTCGGCGTCCTGCAACACGACGTCGCCGATGTCGGGCAGCTCGACGTCCCGGGGGTCGAGCACCTCGATGGCCAGCACCTCGTGGCGGGCGGCGATCGCCCGCAGCGGGCGCATCCAATTGATCGGGCCGAGGAAGTCGCTGATGATGACGGCCATGCCGCGGCGGCGTTCCGGCCGGCGCAGCGCGTCGATCGCCGTCGCCAGATCGCCGCGCACCCCGACCGGCGCCTTGGGCGTGGTCGCGATGGTCCGCAGCAGCGTCTGCTCGTGCTGGCGCCCGGAGCGGGCCGGGACGCGGGTCATGGTCGCGCCGGTGGCGATGATCGCGCCGAGCCGGTTGCCGCCGCCGCTGTTGAGATAGGTGATCGCCGCGGCGGCCGCCACGGCCAGGTCGCGCTTCTCGCACACCGTGGTGCCGAAGTCCAGGCTGGCCGACATGTCGACCACCATCCAGGTCTCGAGTTCGCGGTCGGCGATCATCTGCCGGACGTGCGGGTGCATGGTGCGGGCGGTGACGGCCCAGTCCATCCGCCGCACGTCGTCGCCCGGCTGATACTCGCGCGACTCCCCCGGCTCCGAGCCCGGCCCCGGGATCAGACCGAGGTGATCGCCGTGCAGGACGCCGTCGAGCTTGCGTTTGACCGTGAGCTCGAGCTGCCGCAGCGCCGCCGACAGCTTCGGGTCGTCGATCTGCCCGCGCTCGAACGATGGCGGATGACGCACCGCCCGCTTGTCATCGGTCACCGACCGCTAGCCGCCACGGTCTGCATCACCGGCGGCACCGAATGTCCTTGCTGGGGAACGGCGTTCACCTGGGGCAGGGCCACCGTCTGCAGGATCCGGTTGATGACGATCTCCGGCGAGATCTCGTCGGCGAGCGCGTCGTAGGTGAGTATCAACCGGTGCCGCAGCACGTCGGGAATGACCTCGACGACGTCCTGCGGGATCACGTAGTCGCGGCCCCGCGCCAGCGCCAGCGACCGCGCACCGGCGATGATGCCGAGCGAGGCACGCGGGGACGCGCCGAACGAGACCCAGGTCTTGACGTCGTTCATGCCGAGTTGCTCGGGGTTACGGGTGGCGGTGACGACCCGTACCACGTAGTCGACCAGCGCGTGGTGCACGAAGACGTTGGACGCGATGTCCTGCAGCCGCAGCAGGTCCTCGGTGTTGAGGATCTGCTTGGGGACCGGCGGCCGGACGCCCATCCGGTAGATGATCTCCCGCTCCTCTTCCGGCGTCGGGTAGCCGACGTTGATCTTGAACAGGAAGCGGTCGCGCTGGGCCTCGGGCAGCGGGTAGACGCCCTCGTGCTCGATCGGGTTCTGCGTCGCCATCACCAGGAACGGGTTGGGCAGCGGGAAGGTCTTGCCGCCGATCGACACGTGGCGCTCCTGCATGACCTCCAGCAGCGCCGACTGCACCTTCGCCGGCGCGCGGTTGATCTCGTCGGCGAGCAGGAAGTTGACCACCACCGGGCCGAGTTCGGTGTCGAACTCCTCCTTGCCCTGCCGGTAGATGCGGGTACCGATGATGTCGGTGGGCACCAGGTCCGGCGTGAACTGGATGCGCGCGAAGGTCCCGCCGACCACCCGCGCGAAGGTCTCGACGGCCAGCGTCTTGGCCACGCCGGGAACACCCTCGAGCAGCACGTGGCCCTTGGACAGCAGGCCCACCAGCATCCGCTCGACGAGCTGGTCCTGGCCGACGATGATCCGCTTGACCTCGAAGATGGCCCGCTCCAGCGTGTGGACCTCGGCGGCCAACCCGTTGCCGCCGCCGGGGGGCGCTTCATGGGCGGGCGGGCCGGAGGGCCCACCCTGGCCCGGGTAACTGCTGGCGCCCGGGGGCGGCCCACCTGCTGATGTCATCAAGAACCCTCCACGCTCATTCGGACACGACTGCCGGGCAGCGACGTGCCCTCGGTCCAACTATTCCAGGCCTGCCGGTTTCCGTCGACGGCGCGGCCTGCGATCAGTACTCGATGATCCTAGTCAGGAACGGCGTCATGCCGGGCTTGCGCACCGGGCTGACCGTGACCTTGCCGGCGAGGCTGGACGCCTCCAGCATCTGACCGTTGCCCAGGTACATGGTGACGTGCTGGCCGCCGTTGGGCCCGTAGAAGATGAGGTCGCCCCGCCTGGCCTCGTTGGGCGGGATGTGGCGCCCGGCGTTGTACTGGTCACCGGAAAAGCGCGGGATCAGCACCCCGACCCCGGCGAACATGTAGCGCATCAGGCCCGAGCAGTCGAACCCGTTGATGTTGGCGCCGTCGCCGACGCCCTTGCTGGGCCCGTCCAGCGAGCCGCCGCCCCACGAGTAGGGGACGCCCATCTGCGACCCGCCGCGCTTGATCACGTACTCGATCGCCTGCCGGCCGTACACCCGCGGGATCTTGCCGCCGGGGTTGGTGGGTGTCGCCGCGGCGGGGGCGGGATCGCCACCGAGGTTGATCCCCAGGCCGCCGAGGAATTGCTTACCCAGGTTCAGGGTGGTCTGGGTGGCCTGGGCGGTGGCCTGCAGCGAGGCGTTGGCGACCGCGAGCGGATCGCCCGGGGCGCCGGCGCTGATCTGGGCCGGCAGCGTCGGGTCCCATTGCCCCGGGTCGGCCGTGGCCAGGGGAGCCGGGCTGGCCACAGACAACACGAACCCGGTCACCAGGGCGGCGATCCAGGTCAGGTTGATCACGCGAAACCGATTGTGGCGCATAGCTCCTCGTTCAGTAGCTTCCTCGTTAATATTCGATGTAGCGGACCACATACGGCGTCATCCCACTGGTGCGCACGGGCGCGACGCGCACCTTCAAACCGATATCCGGGGCCTCGAGCATCTGGCCGTCGCCGAGGTAGATCGTCACGTGCTGGCTGCCGCCCGGTCCGTAGAAGATGACGTCGCCGCGGCGCATCTGAGACGACGGGATCTTGCGGCCGAGGTTGTACTGCGAACCCGAGTAGTGCGGCAGCTTGATGCCCACCCCGGCGAACGAGTACAGGACCAGACCCGAGCAGTCGAAACCGGTGATCCCGGCGCCGGAGTCGATGCCCTTACTCGGCCCCGCCGCGTTGCCGCCACCCCAGGAATAGGGCACGCCGATCTGCGACATGCCGCGGCGGATCACGTACTCGCTGGCCTGGCGGCCATACACGCGCGGAATCCGGGACGGGCGGCCCGGGGCGGCGTTGGTGATGCCGGTGTCGTCGGGCCGCAGGATGCCCAGCTGTTGCAGGAATCCCTTGCCCATGCTCGCGGTGACCTGCGTCGAGGTGGCCGAGATGCCGAGCACCTGGTTGATCACCGCGATCGGGTCGCCCGGCACGTTGGCACTGGGCACCATCGGCAGCGTCGGGTCCCACGCGCCATCCCACTGCCGGCCCCCGGGCCGCGGTGCACCCGCGGGCGCCCCGGGATCCCACCGGTCGCCCGACGCCGGCATGGCGGCGCCGCCGCCCTTGCCGGCCGACCATTGCAGCTTGGCCGCCTCGAGTTTGGCCTGCGCCTCATCGCGCTCGGCGGCCAGGCGAGAGGCCTGCTCGCGCTGTTCGCCGAACTTGCGCTTGGAGTCGGTGAGCGCCGCCACCGCGGCGTCCTGGCTGGCCTTGGCGTCGGCGGCGGCCTTGTCGGCCTTCTGCTTGGCCAGCCGCGCCGCGGACTCCTTGTTCACCTGTTCGGTGCGGGCCCGCTGCAATTTGTCCATCACCGCCTGGGAGCTGGCGGTCAGGGTCCGGGCGGCCGACTCGGTGGCGATGATGTCGTCGGGGCTGGTCGCCATCAGGTAGCTGCCCGACGGACCGTTCATATAGGTCGCCGCGGCGAAGGTGTTGAACCGGTGCTGCGCGGCGGCGATCGCGGTGTTGGCGTCGGTGACCGCCTGCTGGCTCGCCTCGAGGTCGTGCTGTGCGGCGGCCGCGTTGTCCCGCGCCGTCTCGACGTCGACCAGGGCCTTGTTGACGCTCTCCTGCTCGGTCTGGATTTCCGCCGTCAGGTCTTCCAGGCGCTGGTTGGCCCTGGCCACGTTGGCGATCAGCGCGGCCAGGCTGTCGGCGGCGGGGTCGGCGTCCGCCAGGCCCGGGGTGCAGACCAGCATCGCCACGCTCAGCACCGCCGGAATGACCGGCCGGACCAGCCTGCCGGCCGGTCGCCTCGAGAGGCCCCAGCGGGTACGTCTCATACGGCTCAGGTCTCCTACGGCTCAACGCGGACGGGCGGCGCCAGGCACGCAAACCTCGAAAGCGCCAACAACAGAGGCATCATTTGCACCGTACGTCACACGAGACGCGGTGGAAACGCTCGTCACAAACTGCACTCGGGACGTGCGTTTACTGTGACCGAACGGTGACCTAGCGGGTTTGCCGCGCGCCGCGCCGGGCGCCTGCCCGGCCAGGGGGCCCGAGCCGGATGCGCTTGTTAGACGCCGTTACCAGCCTCGGTCTCGGCGGTGTGCGTCGCGCCGGCCGGCGTTGCTGCGCGCTTGCCGCGCAACTGCAGGAATCGCGTGGCGACGGCCGCCGCGAGCACCCCGATCAAAAGAAATATCGTCAGGCCGGTCCAGGGAAACTCGGGCGACTGCAGCTCGTGCAGAAAATGCTGAGCCGAGACCACCGGGTTGCCGGTCTTGGCGATGTCCTCACCGGCCTCGAGCGTGACCCGCGGGAACTGCGTGCTGTAGCTGCCGACGTAACTCGGGCTGAGGGTCAGCACCGTGGCGTCGTGGTAGTCGGCGCCGACGACCGTGGAGATGTCGCGCAGCGGCGTGTCGTTGGGCGGGTTGTGGTCGAGCAGCACGATCTTGAGGTTGATGCCGTCGGCGTGCGCCTGGTTGACCACCTCGAGCAGTCCGGGCAGGGCGTCCGGCGGGGCGCTGACGCCATCGACGGCGACCTTGGCCTTGATCGCGGTCATGTCGACGTCTTGCGGAATGTAGAGCGGCAGAACCACGTGTCCGGTCATGTGTCCCTCCTGCCCGTTGCCACCCGGCGCTACAGGCACCGTACCGACTTCGGTTCGCCGGATCGCGGGTGGCTTTCCGCGACACATAAACCTCGCACACGAGACGCCGGCGCCGCTCGCAGAGTGCGATGCCTGGGCGCGCCGGCTGCCCGATAACTGGAGCGCTTGCAGGGGTTTAAACCGCCGGGTTCGGCGACAAGACTGGATATGAGGTGCCGCCGTAATGCAGGACAAGCGTACTGTTAAAATTAGCACCGCCGCCGACACGGCCCGTCGGTGGAAGAACTGAATCCTTGGGAGTTGAAGTGACTGATTCTGTGAACTCGTTCGGAGCCCGCGACACCCTCAAGGTCGGCGACAAGAGTTACCAGATCTATCGCCTCGACGCCGTCCCCAATACCGAGAAACTCCCCTACAGCCTGAAGGTCCTCGCCGAGAACTTGCTGCGCAACGAGGACGGCAGCAACATCACCAAGGATCACATCGAGGCGATCGCGAACTGGGATCCCAAGGCGGAGCCCAGCATTGAGATCCAGTACACGCCCGCACGCGTCGTGATGCAGGACTTCACCGGGGTGCCCTGCATCGTCGACCTGGCCACCATGCGCGAGGCCATCGCCGACCTCGGCGGCAAGCCCGACAAGGTCAACCCGTTGGCGCCCGCCGACCTGGTGATCGACCATTCGGTGATCGCCGACCTGTTCGGCACCGCGGACGCGTTCGAGCGCAACGTGGAGATCGAATACCAGCGCAACGGTGAGCGCTACCAGTTCCTGCGTTGGGGGCAGGGCGCATTCGACGACTTCAAGGTGGTGCCGCCCGGCACCGGCATCGTGCACCAGGTCAACATCGAGTACCTGGCCAGCGTCGTGATGGATCGCGATGGGGTCGCCTACCCCGACACCTGCGTGGGTACCGACTCGCACACCACGATGGTCAACGGCCTCGGCGTGCTCGGCTGGGGCGTCGGCGGCATCGAGGCCGAGGCGGCGATGCTCGGTCAACCGGTGTCCATGCTGATTCCCCGGGTCGTCGGCTTCAAGCTGACCGGCGAGATCCAGGCCGGCGTCACGGCGACCGACGTCGTACTCACCGTCACCGAGATGCTGCGCAAGCACGGCGTGGTCGGCAAGTTCGTCGAGTTCTACGGCGAGGGCGTGGCCGAGGTGCCGCTCGCCAACCGCGCCACCCTGGGCAACATGAGCCCCGAATTCGGTTCCACCGCAGCGATTTTCCCGATCGACGAGGAGACCATCTCCTACCTGAAGTTCACCGGGCGCAAGCCCGAGCAGCTCGCCCTGGTCGAGGCGTACGCCAAGGAGCAGGGCATGTGGCACGACCCCAAGCACGAGCCCGCGTTCTCGGAGTACCTCGAACTCAACCTGTCCGACGTGGTGCCGTCGATCGCCGGGCCCAAGCGCCCGCAGGACCGAATCGCGTTGTCGGACGCCAAATCCACCTTCCGTGAGCAGATTCCCAACTACGTCGGCGACGACCCCGACAAGAAGGACTACTCGAAGCTGGACGAGACGGTCGACGAGTCCTTCCCGGCCAGCGACCCCGGCGCGCTGGACAACGGCCACGCCGACGACCACCCGCCGGTGGAGTCGGCCGCCAAGCACGCCAAGGGCCGGGTGAGCAACCCGGTGACGGTCAAATCCGACGACCTCGGCGAGTTCGTGCTCGACCACGGCGCGGTGGTGATCGCGGCGGTCACGTCGTGCACCAACACCTCCAACCCGGAGGTGATGCTGGGCGCGGCGCTGCTGGCGCGCAACGCCGTCGAGAAGGGCCTGGCGTCCAAGCCCTGGGTGAAGACCACGATGGCGCCCGGCTCCCAGGTGGTCCACGACTACTACGACAAGGCCGGGCTGTGGCCGTACCTGGAGAAGCTCGGCTTCTACCTGGTCGGCTACGGCTGCACCACGTGCATCGGCAACTCCGGACCGCTGCCCGACGAGATCTCGAAGGCCATCAACGACAACGACCTGTCGGTGGCGGCCGTGCTGTCGGGCAACCGGAACTTCGAGGGGCGCATCAACCCCGACGTGAAGATGAACTACCTGGCGTCGCCGCCGCTGGTGGTCGCCTACGCGCTGGCCGGGACCATGGATTTCGACTTCGAGTCTCAGCCGCTCGGGACCGACAAGGACGGCAACGACGTCTTCCTCAAGGACATCTGGCCGTCACAGAAGGACGTCTCGGACACCATCGCCTCGGCGATCAGCCAGGAGATGTTCACCAAGAACTACGCCGACGTGTTCAAGGGCGACGAGCGCTGGCGCAACCTGCCGACCCCCAGCGGCAACACCTTTGAGTGGGACCCGGATTCGACGTATGTGCGCAAGCCCCCCTACTTCGAGGGCATGTCGGCCGACCCGGAGGCGGTGAAGGACATCAGCGGCGCCCGGGTGCTGGCGCTGCTCGGTGATTCGGTGACCACCGACCACATCTCCCCCGCCGGCAGCATCAAGCCGGGCACCCCGGCCGCCCAGTACCTCGACGAGCACGGCGTGGAGCGTAAGGACTACAACTCCTTCGGCTCGCGGCGCGGCAACCACGAGGTGATGATCCGCGGCACGTTCGCCAACATCCGGCTGCGCAACCAATTGCTGGACGACGTCGCCGGCGGCTACACCCGCGACTTCACCCAGGACGGCGGCCCGCAGGCGTTCATCTACGACGCGGCGCAAAACTATGCGGCACAGAACATTCCGCTGGTGGTGCTGGGCGGCAAGGAATACGGGTCGGGCTCGTCGCGCGACTGGGCGGCCAAGGGCACGTTGCTGCTGGGCGTGCGGGCGGTGATCGCCGAGTCGTTCGAGCGCATCCACCGCTCGAACCTGATCGGCATGGGCGTGATCCCGCTGCAGTTCCCCGAGGGCAAGACGGCGCAGGACTTGGGGCTGGACGGCACCGAGGTCTTCGACATCACCGGCATCGAGGCGCTCAACGACGGCAAGACGCCGAAGACCGTGCGGGTCAAGGCCGCCAAGGATTCCGGCGACCCGATCGAGTTCGACGCGGTGGTGCGCATCGACACCCCCGGCGAGGCCGACTACTACCGCAACGGCGGCATCCTGCAGTACGTGCTGCGCAACATGCTCAAGTCCGGCTGAGCCGCGACCGACCGGCGCCCTGGCCAATGCCAAAAGTCAGCGAGGACCATCTGGCGGCCCGCCGCCGCCAGATCCTCGACGGTGCCCGCCGCTGCTTCGCCGAGTACGGCTACGACAAGGCCACCGTGCGCCGGCTGGAGAAGGCGGTCGGGATGTCGCGCGGCGCGATCTTCCATCACTTCCGCGACAAGGATGCGCTGTTTTTCGCGCTGGCGCACGAGGACGCCGAGCGGATGGCCGACGTGGCGTCGCGCGAGGGCCTGATTCAGGTGATGCGCGACATGCTCGCCGCCCCCGACCAGTTCGACTGGCTGGCGACCCGGCTGGAGATCGCGCGCAAGCTGCGCAACGACCCGGTGTTCAGTCGCGGCTGGGCGGAGCGTTCCGCGGAGTTGGCGGCGGCGACCAGCGATCGGCTGCGCCGCCAGAAGGAGGCGCACCGGGTGCGCGACGACGTGCCCGCCGACGTCTTGAAGTGCTACCTAGAGCTGGTGCTCGACGGCCTGGTGGCCCGGCTGGCTTCCGGCGAAGACCCGCGGCGGCTGGCCGCGGTCCTCGACCTGGTGGAAACGTGGGTGCGGCGCAGCGATTCTCGGAATTCGGGCCGCAAGCGTAACGCCACTGCGAATGAGGGGACGTAATTTCGCAGTGACGCTACGCCCGCGTGGATTGGCGCGGGGCCGAAGTGTGGTTGGGGCCGCCGCGGCCGCGCAACGTGGTGCCGGCCTGAAGCAGCATGCTGTGAATCGATCCGTAGGACCTGCCGGTGGCGGCGACCAGATTGCGAATGCTGGCGCCGCGCTCGTACGCGCTGCGTAGCTCGTACAACATCTGCTCGCGCGTCTTCTTCGGCTTTCTCAACTGGCTCCCCTCCCAGCTCGGACTCGCTCCCCAAGCACATAGAGTAGGAAGCCATCGCCGATAGCGGGCCGCTTTGGCCGAAATCGCCTGCGGCCACTCGCGGATCAAGCCAGCTCGATGAGATCCCGGTAGTCGTCGGACCAGTAGTCCTCGGTGCCGTCGGGCAACAGCACGACGCGCTGCGGGTCGAGGGCCTCGGCCGCGCCCGGGTCGTGCGTCACCAGCACCACCGCGCCCTGATAGCTGCGCAGCGCGTCGAGGACCTGTTCGCGCGAGGCAGGATCGAGGTTGTTGGTCGGTTCGTCGAGCAGCAGCACGTTGGCGGTGGACGCCACCAAACCGGCCAGCGCGAGCCGGGTCTTCTCCCCGCCGGACAACGTCCCCGCCGGCTGGTCGAGCTGCGGGCCGCTGAACATGAACGCGCCGAGTAGCCCCCGCAGCTCCTGTTCACCGGACTCGGGCGCGGCGTGCCTGATGTTCTCCCAGACCGTCGCGTCGTTGTCGAGCGTGTCGTGCTCCTGCGCGAAATAGCCGATCCGCAAACCATGCCCGGGCTCGAGGCCCCCGCTGTCGGCGGTTTCGACGCCGGCCAGCAACCGCAGCAGCGTGGTCTTGCCGGCCCCGTTGAGGCCCAGCACCACGACGCGAGATCCGCGGTCGATGGCCAGATCGACGCCGCTGAACACCTCGAGCGACCCGTAGGACTTGCTCAGCCCCTTGGCCACCAGCGGCGTGCGCCCGCAGGCGGCCGGGGTGGGGAACTTGATCCGGGCCACCTTGTCGGCGACCCGCTCCTCGTCAAGCGCGGCCATCATCCGGTCGGCTCGGCGCAACATGTTCTGGGCCGCAACGGCTTTGGTGGCCTTCGCGCCGAGCTTGGCGGCCTGCGTGCGCAGCGCGGCGGCCTTGCGCTCGGCGTTGGTGCGCTCCCGGCGCCGGCGCTGCTCGTCGGTGGCGCGGGCGTCCAGGTACTTCTGCCAGCCCATGTTGTAGACGTCGACCTCGCCGCGCACGGCGTCGAGGAACCACACCCGGTTGACGACGTCGGCGAGCAGCTCGACGTTGTGGCTGATGAGCACCAGCCCGCCGGTGTGCGCCCGCAGGAAATCGCGCAGCCAACCGAGCGAGTCCGCGTCGAGGTGGTTGGTCGGCTCGTCGAGCAGCAGCGTGGTGGACGAGCCCGCGCCGCTGTCGGACGCGGCGAACAGGATGCGCGACAGCTCCACCCGGCGGCGCTGCCCGCCGGACAGCGTGCGCAGCTGCTGGGTCAGCACCCGTTCCGGCAGCCCCAGGCTCGCGCAGATGCGGCCCGCCTCGCTCTCCGCGCCGTAGCCGCCCAACGCCACGAACCGCTCCTCGAGTTGCCCGTACCGGCGGATCGCGCGGTCGCGCGCGTCGTCGTCGGCGACCTCCGCCATCAACGCCTGCTGCTTCTCGAGGTCGGTGAGCAGGACATCCAACCCGCGGGCCGACAAAACCCGGTCGCGGGCCAGCACGTCGAGATCGCCTTCCTTGGGATCCTGTGGCAGGTAACCGATTTCGCCGATACGAGCCACCGAGCCGGCGTACGGCTCGGACTCGCCCGCCAGGATGCGCAGGGTGGTGGTCTTGCCCGCGCCGTTGCGGCCGACCAGCCCGATGCGGTCGCCGGGCTGCACGCGCAGGTCCGGGCCGTCGGGTGAGAGCAGGATGCGCGCACCGGCGCGGACCTCGAGGTCCGTGGCAGTGATCACGATCGCTCTCCTAGCGGGCTATTTGTCGTCGGTGAACGCCGGTGGCCGCTTCTCCGCGCGCGCGGCAACCGCTTCTTCGAAGTTGGCGGTGAGCAGGCGGACGAAGAGCTGTCCCAGGCCTTCGGCTTGCATGTGCCCTTCCAGGCTACCGGCGTCGAGCCCGCTCCACAGTGTGCGCTTGGTCAACTCGGTTCCGGGCCGCGAGAAGGCGGCGATCCGCGCGGCGATCGCGTAGCAGGTGTCCAGCAGCTGCTCGTCGGGCACCTGACACGACACCAGCCCGATGCGCTCGGCCTCCTCGGCGGTGACGTCGCGACCGGTCAGCATGATCTCGAACGCGCGCGACGACCCGATGGCCCGGGGCAGCAGGTAGCTCAGGCCCAGCTCGCTGGCGGTCAGGCCGTTGTTGATGCCCGCGGCCCGGAAGTAGGCGCCGGTCGAGGCCACCCGGATGTCGGCGGCCAGCGCCAAACACAGCCCGCCGCCGATCGCCGGGCCGTTGACCGCCGCGATCACCGGCTGGTGGAGCCGCCGCAGCGCCAGGATCACGTCGTCGAGCAGCTCCATCGACCGCAGCGCATACGTGGGGCGGGTCAACCCGTCGACGTGGGGCACCGCGCCGGCGGACTTGTGGTCGGCGCCCGAGGAGAACCCCCGGCCCGCCCCGGTCAGCACCACGACGCGCACGGAATTGTCGTAGGTGACCTGCTCGAGGGCCTCCTTGAGCGGCACCATGACGTCGAACGCCATGGAGTTCATCCGTTCGGGCCGATTGAGGGTTATCAGGGCGACACCGGGCCGCGGTTGCTCCACCAGTACCAGACTCACCCGTGAAAGGTAGCGTGCCGGAACGCCCCAGGCTCAGACGTGGCCCATGCCGGTGGTCATCAGGAAGACCCCCAGCGCGGCCACGACGAGCCCGAGGACCGCCCGCCGGCGGGCCTGCACCCAGTCGTGCACGCGCGTCATCACCGCGCCGGTCCGCGCCGGCGCCGCCACGTGACAGACCAGGGGGATCTCGGCGAACGCCAGCCCGACCAGCGTGTATGCCGCGGCGGCGCTGATCTGGGTCCCCAAGGCGGCCCCCGACGCCAGGATCACGGTGAGCGCCGCCAGGTAGCGAAAGTCGGTGGTGATCCCCACCCCGACCAGGAAAGTGATCCACGGCGGCCCGGCCCGCAGCGCCTCGGTGGCACGCGTCGACAATCGTGCGAACGCCGTCGGTGCGGCCGGGCCGGGCGGGCCGCCGACCGGTGTTGCCGCGGGTTGGCGCACCGAAAAGCCGATCGCTATCAGCGCGGCCACCACCAGCGCGAACACGCCCATCGCGATCTGGATCCGCCCCGCGGTGGAGGTCGAGGTGGCGAGCTCCACCTTGTCCATCACCCCAAGCACGACGTCGTGCAGGCCCACGAGGGCACCCAGGGCCAGGACCACGCCGACCGCCAGCCCGCCGAGCCACAATGCGACCAGATGAAGCACCGGCCGTCGCCGGGAAAACAGCAGCAGGGCGATCCCGATCCGCCCCGGGTCCACCCCGGCGACCAGCGCTAACGCCAGCACCGTGCCCCACATGGGCGCGACTTTACCGCGGCAAGGGCGGGTCGCGTTCGCACTTCCAGGCGATTCGGCGGCCGCTGGGGCCGCCGAGCTCGAGTCGCCGTTTCGGCGGTGTACGCGTACGTTAAATGTCTTCGAAACCCCCACCCGGGTTGCTTTGATCTGCTACCTTTAGCGACCGTTGGCACGGGTCGGCTGTGACGCGATGATGCGTACGGGCTGGCCGCGCGAATGCGCTGGGCCGCAACGAGATCCACCACCGGAGGTACTTCGCGAACAATCGAGCCGTGGCCGAGTCTATGAATCCGCTATGCCCGCGCGGTGAAGCGATCAGGGAGGGAATGTGTTCATCCCAGGAGAAGAGGCTTTCGGGGCCCTCGACGAATGGGCGCCGGAGCCGGGATCAGTTGTCTGTTGGCATCCCTCACCCGCCTCGCTTGCCAAGGTCAGGCAAGCCCCGGTCAGCGCCGTGCCGGCCAGCCACCAGCAGGCCCGGCATCTGCGCAACTTCCGCGACCACGCCAGCCGTGGGGTGGACATGTCCCGGCTGTGCATCGGCAGTTGGGACATGCCCGGCCAATGCGACATCCGGGTCCTGACGTACGTCATCAACACCCACCTCCAGCGGCATGACACGTATCACAGCTGGTTCGAATTTGCCGAGGGCGACCGCATCGTTCGGCACACGCTCCGCAAACCCCGCGATATTCAATGTGTTCCGCTCGAGCACGGCGAGCTGACGCCGGAGGCGCTGCGGGAGCACATCGTTTCCACGCCGACCCCGCTGGAATGGGATTGCTTCCGATTCGCGATCATTCAGCGCGCGGACCACTTCACCTTCTGCTTCGCCATCGACCATCTCTACATCGACGCGCAGTTCCTGGGGGCCATCCGCCTCGAGCTGTACCTGATGTACACCTCCCTGCTCGCCGGCGGAGCGCCGCCGCCGCTTCCGGCCCCGGGCAGCTACACGGATTACTGTGTCCGGCAACACGAATACACCTCGGCGCTCAAGCTGGATTCGCCGCAGGTGCGCGGCTGGGTCGACTTCTTCGAAGAGAACGACGGAACCCTTCCGGAGTGCCCGGTGTCGCTCGGCGACGGCTCGGGATCCTGCGACCTGATGTTCGTGCGGGTGATGGACGAACGGCAGACGGCCAACTTCGAATCCGCGTGCATCGCGGCGGGTGCGCGTTTCAGCGGCGGGGTCTTCGCCTGCGCAGCCCTTGCGCAATACGAATTGACCGGCGCCGACAAGTATTACGGCCTGGTCGCGTGCGATACCCGCAGCAGCCGTGCCGAGTTCCTGACGATCGGCTGGTTCACCGGCTTCGTCCCGATCACCATCCCCATCGACGCATCGTCCTTCGGCGACACCGCCCGGGCCGCGCAGAAGTCGTTCGACTCCGGCAAGGCGCTGGCGAACGTGCCGTTTTCTCGGGTGCTGGAACTGGCGCCGTGGTTGAGGATGCCGGAGGGGCGCGTCCCCCTGCTATTCCACCTCGACGCCAGCAGCCCTCCCCTGTCCACCATCGTCAAGTCCGAATGGGGTGGCTCGAACATCAAGATCCACCACGACGGCGGTGTCCCGGCCCGATTCGATTTGCGCGTCAACCGCTACGAGAACGAAACGCACGCCATGGTGTTCTTCCCGGACAATCCGGTCGCGCGCGAGTCGGTCGCCCGGTACATCGAGACGCTGAAATCCATCTACGTCCGGGTCGCCGAGGGCCGCGGCGCCGTGGCGCCGCTGTGCAGCGCCGCCGCGCTGTAGCGGCACCCGTCTGATCAGGCCTGCTCGGCCTCGGCCGCCTCGACGTCGAAGGCCTTGATCTGCTGCACCAGGTCCTCCAGGGCCGCCGGGGGCAGCGCTCCGGCCTGGTTGAACAGCAGCTTGCCCTTCTTGAAGGCCATCAGCGTGGGGATGGACCGGATCTGGGCGGCCGCCGCGAGCTGTTGTTCGGCCTCGGTGTCAACCTTGGCGTACACGACGTCGGGGTGCTTCTCCGACGACTCCTGAAAGGTCGGCGCGAACTGGCGACAGGGACCGCACCAGGACGCCCAAAAATCGACGAGGACGATGTCGTTGCCCTCGATGGTCTCATTGAACTTCTCGGCAGTGAGATCGCGTGTTGTCACAAGTGGCTTAACGTCGGTAACCGATGCGGTGTTCCCCGCGGGCGTATCGGCCGCCGGCCCAAAGCCCTCCGCATCGCCTCGCAGGTTACGGTTGCGTACGTTTTCCCACGTCGGAGAGACTTAGGGCTGACGAGCCGCCCCCTTTTCGACCAGTGAGGGAACCGCGTTGGGCCACTACATCGCTAACGTCCGTGATCTCGAGTTCAACCTGTTCGAGGTTCTCGAGATGGGCGCGGTGCTGGGCACCGGACGCTACGGCGATCTCGACGAGGACACCGTCCGGACGATCCTGGGCGAGGCCGCCCGCCTGGCCGAAGGCCCGGTCGCCGAATCGTTCGCCGCCGCCGACCGCAACCCGCCCGTCTTCGATCCCGCCGAGCACACCATCAGCGTCCCGGACGAATTGGCCAAGACGGTGCAGGCGATCAAGGATGCGGGATGGTGGCGGCTCGGGCTGGCCGAGGAGATCGGCGGCATGCCGGCGCCGCCCCCGCTGGCCTGGGCGGTGACCGAAATGATCCTGTGCGCCAACCCTTCCGCGAACTTCTTCAACTTCGGCCCGTTCATGGCGCAGGCGCTGTACGAAGAGGGCAATGAGCAGCAACGGCGTTGGGCGGCAGTCGGTGTGGAGCGCGGCTGGGGGGCCACCATGGTGCTCACCGAGCCCGACGCCGGATCCGATGTGGGGGCCGGCCGCGCCAAGGCCATCCAACAAGCCGACGGCACCTGGCACATCGAAGGCGTCAAGCGGTTCATCTCCGGCGGTGACGTCGGCGAGACCGCGGAGAACATCTTCCACTTGGTGCTGGCCCGGCCGGAGGGTGCCGGCCCGGGCACCAAAGGGTTGAGCCTGTTCTACGTCCCCAAGTACCTGTTCGATCCGGAGACGTTCGAACTCGGTTCCCGCAACGGGGTTTTCGCCACCGGCCTGGAACACAAGATGGGCATCAAGTCCTCGCCGACGTGCGAATTGACGTTCGGCGACGGCGGCGTGCCGGCGGTCGGCTACCTGGTCGGCGACGTGCACAACGGCATCGCGCAGATGTTCACCGTGATCGAGCAGGCGCGCATGACGATCGGCGTGAAGGGGGCCGGCACCCTGTCCACGGGCTACCTGAACGCGCTGGCCTTCGCCAAGGAGCGGGTGCAGGGCGCCGACCTCACCCAGATGGCCGACAAGACCGCGCCGCGGGTCACGATCATCCATCACCCCGACGTCCGTCGCAGCCTGATGACCCAGAAGGCGTACGCCGAGGGCCTGCGGGCGCTCTACATGTATGCCGCCGCCCATCAGGATCCCGATGTCGCGCAACGGTTTTCGGGCGCCGATGCCGACATGGCGCACCGCATCGACGACCTGCTGCTGCCCATCGTCAAGGGGGTGAGCTCCGAGCGGGCCTACGAGATCCTGACCGAGTCGCTGCAGACGCTGGGCGGGTCGGGCTTCCTGGTCGACTATCCGCTGGAGCAGTACATCCGCGACTCCAAGATCGACTCCCTCTACGAGGGCACCACCGCCATCCAGGCCCTGGATTTCTTCTTTCGCAAGATCGTTCGCGACCGCGGCCAGGCGCTGCAGTTCCTGACGGCACAGATCAGCCGCACCATCGACGCCTGCGACGAGGCACTGAAGCCGCAGGCCGAGCTGGTGCAGGCCGCGCTGGACGAAGTCACCGCGATGACCGGCGCGCTGACCGGATACCTGATGTCGGCCACGCAGCAGCCCACCGAGATCTACAAGGTGGGGCTGGGATCGGTGCGGTATCTCCTCGCGGTCGGCGACCTGCTCATCGGCTGGCGGCTGCTGGTGCAGGCCGGCATCGCCCACGCCGCGCTGGCCGATGCCGCTGCCAGCGACAGGCACTTCTATCAGGGCAAGATCGCGACCGCGACGTTCTTCGCCAAGAACATGCTGCCCCGGTTGGCGCCGCAGCGCAGGGTCATCGAATCCCTCGACGACGACATCATGCGCATCTCCGAAGACGCCTTCTGACTGGGCGTTTCACAGCTCCGACACAGCTAGAGCGGGTACACCTTTTCGTGGTCCAACTCACGAATGGGGGAAACGTTGATATCTGCTAGCTGTCCCACGTCCCGACTCACCCGGTTTGCCATCCTGGCCGCCACGGGGGCCACCGCGCTGTCCGTCGCGGCGTGCGGGTCGTCGAACCAATCGGCTCCCACGTCGGCGTCCACCTCCACCTCGACGGTGACCTCGACGACGACGTCGCAGGCACCGGCCCAGAGCGAGGCCAAGGTGAGCGGCCTGATCGCGTCCGTCGCGGGCAACTCGATCCAGGTCACCAAGGAAGACAAGAGCAACGCCGCCGTAAATTTCACCTCGACGACCAAGATCACCGAGGTCTCCCCGGCCACGCTCAGCGACGTCACCTCGGGCAGCTGTGTCACCGTGCGGCCCACCAAGGAAGCACAGGGCGGCCAGCAGCCGGTCACCGCGGCATCCGTTCGGGTCAGCCCGTCCGTCAACGGCACCTGCCCGAAGCCCAAGGAGTCCGGACCCGCTTCCGGACCCGGTTCCAGCTCGCCCGCCCCCTCGGGCTCCCCCACGCCGGCGCCCGCCAACGCGCAGCCGGTCCGGGGCTCCGTCGCGTCCGTGACGGGCAACACGATCAGCGTCGCGGGCACCGACGCCAGCGGTAACACCACGCAAACGTCGGTGACGGTCGACGACAACACGAAGTACACCAAGCTCACCACCGCCACCCCCGACGCGATCACCCAGGGCAAGTGCGTCAACGCCCGCGGAACCATGGACAACGCCGGCACGCTGCAGGCGACCTCGATCAACGTGCGCGCGGCCGTCGACGGCAAGTGCCCGGGCAAGCCGCGCGGGTGACCCCGGTTACGCGCCGGTGAAAACGGGGTTCGGGCGGGTACTCACGCTCGAATCCGCAACCCGAGATCGGAGCCACGTCGATGTCTGCCAGCAAGGTCAAGCCTCGGCTGGCTCAGGTCGCGCTCGTCGGGGTCGTCGCCGTCATCGCGTTGAGCGTCGCCATGTGCCACTCCGACGGCACGGCGAGCACGAGCAACACCGGCAAGCCGACGGTGACGGCGTTGCCGCCCGGTCCCGCGCCGGGCGCGCCGTCGCCGCCGGCTCCCCCGCCGCCCCCCGCCCCGAAGGACTACGTCGAGGGCCTGGTCGAGTCGGTGTCGGGCGGCACCATCCAGCTGCGGACGCGCACGGGGTCGGCCGCGGTGGACTTCTCGCCGTCGACGCGGGTCGTCGAGGTCACCCCGGCCCAGCTGGCCGACGTCACCCCCGGCAGTTGCGTGAACGTGCGCGCCACCCCGCAGAGCGCGCCGACGGGCGGGTCCATCACCGCGCAGGCCGTGACGGTCACCTCAGCCGTCGACGGCAAGTGCCCGCCGCCGGCGGGGTTCTACGGCACGGTCAGCTCGGTCTCGGGCAACACCATCGCCGTCAGCGGCATGGGCCCCCAGCCGACGCCCACCACCGTGACGGTCGCGAACTCGACCTCCTACCAGAAGCAGACCCCGTCGGACTCCCAGGCGATCGCGAACGGCAAGTGCATGGGCGCCCAGGGGACCCAGGACGCCGGCGTGCTGCACGCGATGACGATCAGCCTGCAGGCGTGCCCGCCGATGGGGCACCCGCACCACCACCTGCACCTGCCGCATCTTCCCTTCCACATCTAGGGAGGGCCGGCGGCAGAGCCGGCCGAATTCAGACGGTGAAGCCGAGGGCGCGCAGCTGCTCGCGGCCGTCCTCGGTGATCTTGTCCGGGCCCCACGGCGGGTTCCACACCCAGTTGATCCGCAGGTCGTCGACCAGGCCGGCGCCGACGAGCGCGCTGCGCGACTGGTCTTCGATGACGTCGGTCAGCGGGCAGGCCGCCGACGTCAGCGTCATGTCGATCAGCGCGACGGTTCCCTCGTCGCCGTCCTCGACATTCAGGCCGTAGACCAGCCCCAGGTCGACGACGTTGATGCCGAGTTCGGGGTCGACGACGTCGCGCATCGCCTCCTCCAGATCGGCCAGCAGTTCGTCGCCCGGTGCGGTGGTTTCGCTCATTTCTGGTCCTCCTCGAAGCTCGCGCTGGCCTGGACCAGCGCGTCCTTGAACGCCATCCACCCGAGCAGCGCGCACTTGACCCGCGCCGGGTACTTGGCCACCCCGGCGAACGCGACACCGTCGCCCAGCACGTCCTCGTCGCCCTCGATGGTGCCGCGCGAGGACACCATCTCGGTGAAGGCGGTCGTGGTCTTGAGCGCCTCACCGACGCTATGGCCGATCACCTGCTGGGTCAGCACCGAGGTCGACGCCTGGCTGATCGAACAGCCCTGCCCGTCATAGGAGACGTCGGCGACGGTTTCGCCGTCCTCGGACAACGTGACCCGCAGCGTGATCTCGTCGCCGCACACCGGGTTGACGTGATAGACCTGCGCGCCGAACGGCTCCCGCAGCCCCCGGTGCTGCGGGTGCTTGTAGTGATCGAGGATCACGTCCTGATAGATCTGTTCGAGGCGCAACGTCAGCCTCTCCCAAACCGTGGCGGCGACCCGCTGCGCCCGGCTTCGCCGCGCTTGCGGTCGCCGACGAAGAAATCCAGGGCGCGACGCACGCCGGCCACCAGGCGCTCGACCTCGTCGACGCTGTTGTACACCGCGAACGACGCCCGCGCGGTGGCCGCCAGCCCGAACCTGCGGTGCAGCGGCAACGCGCAATGGTGCCCGACGCGCACCGCGACGCCGTCGTCGTCGAGCACCTGCCCGACGTCGTGCGCGTGCACGCCGTCGACGACGAACGACACCGGCGAGCCGCGGTTTTCGGTCGACGCCGGGCCGACGATGCGCACGCCGTCGATGCCGGACAGCCCCTCGATGGTCGCGGCGACGAGTTCGCGTTCGTGGGCCTCGACGGCGTCCATCCCGAGGGCGCCGAGATAGCGCGCGGCGGCGGCCAATCCGACCACCTGCGACGTCATCGGGGTGCCCGCCTCGAAGCGCTGCGGCGGCGCCGCGTAGGTGGAGGCTTCCATGGCCACCGTCTCGATCATCGACCCGCCGGTGAGAAAAGGCGGCATGGCGGCCAGCAGGTCGGCGCGCCCATACAGCACGCCGATCCCGTTGGGGCCCAACATCTTGTGCCCGGAAAACGCGCCGAAATCGACGTCGAGCGCGTGAAAGTCGACCGACCGGTGCGGCACCGACTGGCAGGCGTCCAGCACGGTCAGCGCGCCCACCGCCTTGGCGCGGCTGACCAGTTCGCCCACCGGGCCGAGCGCGCCGGTGACGTTGGAATGATGGCTGAAGGCAACGACTTTGACCCGCTCGTCGAGTTGCAGCGAGTCCAGGTCGATGCGCCCGTCGTCGGTGACGCCGTACCAGCGCAACGTGGCCCCGGTGCGGCGGGCGAGCTCCTGCCACGGGACCAGGTTGGCGTGGTGTTCGAGCTCGGTGGTGATGATGACGTCACCGGGCCCGACGGCGCGTTCGAAACGGTTGTCGCCCAGCACGTATGACACCAGGTTGAGCGCCTCGGTGGCGTTCTTGGTGAAGACCAGCTCGTCCGGGTCGGCGCCGACGAAGGCCGCGATGTCGGCGCGGCCCTGCTCGTAGGCGTCGGTCGCCTCCTCCATCAGCTGGTGCGCACCGCGATGCACCGCACCGTTGGAGGTCAACAGGAATTCTCGCTCGGCGTCGAGCACCTGCACCGGGCGCTGCGACGTCGCACCGGAATCCAGGTACACCAACTGGTTTCCGCCGCGCATGATGCGCTTGAGGATCGGAAAGTCGGCACGGATCGCCGCGACGTCCAGCATGCCTACACCCCTGTTGCCGCCGCTTGCGTAAAGCGGACGAAGCCGTTCTGCTCGAGCTCGTCGGCCAGCTCCGGTCCACCGGATTCGACGATTCGCCCGCCGACGAACACGTGCACATGCTCCGGGCGGATGTAGCGCAGGATGCGGGTGTAGTGCGTGATCAACAGGACGCCGCCGTGCTCGGACTCGGCATAACGGTTCACGCCCTCGCTGACCACCCTAAGCGCGTCGACGTCCAGACCGGAGTCGGTCTCGTCGAGGATCGCGATCTTGGGCTTGAGCAGTTCCAGCTGCAGGATCTCGTGGCGCTTCTTCTCACCGCCCGAGAAGCCCTCGTTGACGCTGCGCTCGGCGAACACCGGGTCGATCTCGAGGGAGGTCATCGCCGCCTTGACCTCTTTGACCCAGTGGCGCAGCTTGGGGGCCTCGCCGCGGACGGCGGTGGCCGCCGAGCGCAGGAAGTTGGACACCGACACCCCGGGCACCTCGACGGGATACTGCATGGCCAGGAAAATCCCGGCCCGCGCGCGCTCGTCGACGCTCATCGCCAGGACGTCCTCGCCGTCCAGCGTGATCGAGCCCGACGTCACGCGGTACTTGGGGTGCCCGGCGATGGCGTACGACAGCGTGGACTTGCCGGAGCCGTTGGGGCCCATCAGGGCATGCGTCTCACCGGATTTCACCGTCAGGTCCACCCCCTTGAGGATGGGGATTTCCCGTTCCCCCTCCGGCGCGTTGGGGTCCTCGACGCTGACGTGCAGATCCTTGATTTCGAGAGTGGTCATGAGGCTTCTATTTTTTCCGTCTTCTCCGTGATGGCCAGTTCGTGTTCGATGGCTGCGGTCAGGCGTTCCCGCACCTCGGGCACCGCGATTTTCGAGATGATCTCCCCGAAAAACCCGCGGATCACCAGGCGGCGCGCCTGCTCCTCCGGGATGCCGCGCGAACGCAGGTAGAACAGCTGCTCGTCGTCGAAACGCCCGGTGGCGCTGGCGTGTCCGGCGCCGGCGATCTCGCCGGTCTCGATCTCGAGGTTGGGCACCGAGTCGGCGCGCGCCCCATCGGTGAGGACCAGGTTGCGGTTCACCTCGAAGGTGTCGGTGCCGGTGGCGTCGGCGCGGATCAGCACGTCACCCACCCACACGGTGTGCGCGTCGGGCAGCGCGGAGTCCGGATCCCCTTGCAGCGCACCCTTGTACAGCACGCTGGACCGGCAGTCGGGCTGGGCGTGGTCCACCAGCAGCCGCGACTCGAGGTGCTGGCCGTCGTCGGCGAAGTACAGGCCCAGCAGCTCGGCGTCCCCGCCGGGACCGGAGAACCGCACGTTGGCCGACATGCGCACGATCTCACCGCCCAGCGTCACGGCGACGTGCCGCAGCACCGCGTCCTTGCCCAGCCGCGCGTGGTGGGCGGACAGGTGCACCATGTCGTCGGCCCAGTCGGCGATCCATACGACCGTGAGCCGGGCGGCGTCGCCGACCACGAATTCGACGTTGTCAGCGTAGGTTCCGCTGCCCCGCTGGTCGACGATCACCACCGCTTCGGCGAGTTCCTCGACGCGGATCTGCAGGTGCCCATAGGCCACGGCGCCTTCGCCCGGCCCGGTGACGGTGACGTTGATCGGTTCGGCGATGCGCGTGTCGCGCCCGACGGTGATCAGCGTCGCGGAATTGAAGGCCGAAAAAGCCTGGGCGGCAACGCGGTCGGCCGGAGCGCCGCCCTGCCCGAGCCGCTCGTCCCCGCGGCGGACCGTCTCGACCCGCAGGCCG
Source organism: Mycobacterium interjectum (assembly GCA_002102225.1). Lineage (GTDB taxonomy): Bacteria > Actinomycetota > Actinomycetes > Mycobacteriales > Mycobacteriaceae > Mycobacterium > Mycobacterium interjectum_B. The sequence goes on along the minus strand of LQPB01000047.1, from coordinate 21,403 downwards.
GGCCGATCGGCCACGTCGACGCGGGCGCGACCGGTGGCGTTCGCGGACCCGTCGTGCAGGCCGCGCAGCCGCCGCAGCGGGGTGAACCGCCACAGCTCGTCGCGCCCGTGCGGAACCTCGAACGCGTCGACGTCGAAGGAGGCGAACAGCTCTCCCTTGTTCAAAGCGGCCGTCATCCGACCGCGCCCTCCATCTGCAGCTCGATCAGCCGGTTGAGCTCGAGCGCGTACTCCATCGGCAGCTCTTTGGCGATCGGCTCGACGAAGCCGCGCACCACCATGGCCATCGCCTCGTCCTCGGTCAGCCCGCGGCTCATCAGGTAGAACAGCTGGTTCTCGCTGACCTTCGACACGGTGGCCTCGTGGCCCATCGTGACGTCGTCCTCGCGGATGTCGACGTACGGGTAGGTGTCGCTGCGGCTGATCGTATCGACCAGCAGCGCATCGCATTTCACGCTCGAGCGCGACCCGTGGGCGCCCTTGTTCACCTGCACCAGGCCGCGGTAGGAGGTGCGGCCGCCGCCGCGCGCCACCGACTTGGACACGATGTTGCTCGAGGTGTTCGGCGCCAGGTGCAGCATCTTGGCGCCGGTGTCCTGGTGCTGGTCCTCGCCGGCGAACGCCACCGACAACACCTCACCCTTGGCGTGCTCGCCGGTCATCCACACCGCCGGGTACTTCATCGTCACCTTCGACCCGATGTTGCCGTCGACCCACTCCATGGTGGCGCCGGCCTCCGCGCGGGCCCGCTTGGTGACCAGGTTGTAGACGTTGTTCGACCAGTTCTGGATGGTCGTGTAGCGAACGCGCGCATGCGGTTTCACGATGATCTCGACCACCGCCGAATGCAGCGAATCCGACTTGTAGATCGGCGCGGTGCAGCCCTCGACGTAGTGCACATAGGAGCCCTCGTCGGCGATGATCAGGGTCCGCTCGAACTGGCCCATGTTCTCGGTGTTGATCCGGAAGTAGGCCTGCAGCGGGATGTCGACGTGCACGCCGGGCGGGACGTAGATGAACGAGCCGCCGCTCCACACCGCGGTGTTCAGCGCCGAAAACTTGTTGTCCCCGGCCGGAATCACGGTGCCGAAGTACTGCTGGAAGATCTCGGGATGCTCGCGCAGCGCGGTGTCGGTGTCGAGGAAGATGACGCCCTGCTTCTCCAGGTCCTCACGGATGGAGTGGTAGACCACCTCCGACTCGTACTGCGCGGCGACACCGGAGACCAGCCGCTGCTTCTCCGCCTCCGGGATGCCCAGCTTGTCGTAGGTGTTCTTGATGTCCGCGGGCAGATCGTCCCAGGTTGCGGCCTGCTTCTCGCTGGAGCGCACGAAGTACTTGATGTTGTCGAAGTGGATGCCCTCGAGGTTGGAGCCCCAGTTCGGCATGGGCTTTTTTTCGAAGATGCGCAGCGCCTTGAGCCGCGTCTGCAGCATCCACTCGGGCTCGCTCTTCTTCGCCGAGATGTCGCGCACCACCGCCTCGGACAGCCCGCGCTGCGCGCTGGCGCCCGCGACGTCGGAGTCGGCCCAGCCGTAGCCGTAGCGGCCCAGCGAGGCGATCGCCTGCTCCTGGGTCAACGGCTCGACGGTCTTGCTGGCCTCGGGCGTGAGTGTCATGCGGACGCTCCTTCGATGCTGGTGGTGTCGCGGCGCGGGCTGGACGCCTTCGAGACCGGAACGGTGAGTGGTACGTGGGTGGTGCAGGCGCAGTTTCCGTTGACGATCGTGGCCAACCGCTGCACGTGGGTTCCGAGCACCTCGGCCATCGCCTGCTGCTCGGCCTCGCACAACTCGGGGAATTCCTCGGCGACGTGCGACACCGGGCAGTGGTGCTGGCAGATCTGCACCCCGTGGATCGGGCCGCCCACCCGGGCGGTGGTGGCGACGTAGCCGGCCTTGGTGAGCGCACCGGCGACCCGCTCGGCGGCCTCCTCGACCGCGGCGTCGTCGGTGCTGTCGGCCGCCTCGACGCCGGCCAGGATGGCGTCGATGCGCCGCCGGGCGAAGGTGCGGACGGCGTCCTCGCCGCCGATCTCCCGCAGTTGCCGCATGGCCGCCGCCGCCAGGTCGTCGTAGGCGTGGTCGAGCTTGGCCCGGCCGGCCCCGGTCAGCCGGAAGCGCTTGGCGGGGCGCCCGCGGCCCACCTGCTGCCACGGCTCGGCGGCCACCGATTCGGCGTCGCCCGCCTCGACCAGCGCGTCGAGGTGGCGGCGCACGCCGGCGGGCGCCAGGCCCAGCCGGTCGCCGATCTCGACGGCGGTGATCGATCCGGATTCCAGCAGCAGGCGCACGATGGCGCGGCGGGTGTGACCATCCGGCACCGCGGCACCCAGCGGAGCCGCGGGCGCCTCATCGAGGCTGGTTCGGATTTTCACAACACCAGTGTGACGCAATTCCGGGGATCGGTCTACCAAGGGTCCCCTGTCCGGGCGTTGCGCTGGTCACACCGGCGGCCACATTATCGCGACGGCTACTGCCGATCGCCCTGCTCCTCACCGGGCCGCGTCTCCGCGGCCCGCATCGTCGCCGGGCTAGGCTGCTCTGATGGCAGCGCGCCACCACACGCTGAGCTCATCGATCGCCAGCCTGCATGGCGACGAGCAAGCGGTCGGTTCGCCGCTGAACGATACCGAGCTCACCGTCCTGCGCCGCACCCGCCTGTTCGGCGCGACCGGCACCGTCCTAATGGCGATCGGCGCGCTGGGCGCCGGGGCGCGGCCCGTCGTCCAGGACCCCACCTTCGGGGTCCGGCTGCTCAACCTGCCGTCACGCATCCAGACCGTGTCGCTGACCATGACGACGACCGGGGCCGTCATGATGGCGCTCGCCTGGCTGATGCTCGGCCGATTCGCGCTGGGCAACCGGCGGATGTCGCGCGGCGACCTGGACCGCACCCTGCTGCTGTGGACGCTGCCCCTGCTGATCGCGCCGCCGATGTACAGCAAGGACGTCTACTCCTACCTGGCGCAGAGCCAGATCTCGCTGGAGGGCCTCGACCCCTACAAGGTGGGCCCGGCGTCGGGTCTGGGGCTGGGCCACGTGTTCACGCTGTCGGTCCCGACGCTGTGGCGCGAGACGCCGGCGCCCTACGGCCCGTTGTTCCTGTGGATCGGGCGCGGGATCTCGTCGCTGACCGGGGAGAACATCGTCGCCGCGGTGCTCTGCCACCGGGTGGTGGTGCTGGCCGGGGTGGGCCTGATCGTGTGGGCCACCCCCCGGCTGGCCCGGCGCTGCGGCGTCGCCGAGGTCAGCGCCCTGTGGCTGGGAGCGGCCAACCCGCTGCTGATCATGCACCTCGTGGCCGGGGTGCATAACGAGGCGCTGATGCTCGGGCTGATGCTGGCCGGCGCGGAGTTCGCGCTGCGCGGCATCGACTCGCCGCGACTGCTGCCCGCGTCCTGGCGGCCGGGCCCGGATTGGGAACCGCTGGGGATGCTGCTGGTGGGCGCGATCCTGATCATCCTGTCGTCGCAGGTGAAGCTGCCGTCGCTGCTGGCGCTGGGCTTCGTCACGGTGGCGCTGGCCTACCGCTGTGGCGGCACCCTGCGCGCGCTGCTGCTGGCCGGCGGCGGGATGGCGGCGCTGTCGCTGGCGGTGATGGCCATCGTGGGCTGGGCCAGCGGGCTCGGGTTCGGCTGGATCTACACGCTGGGCACCGCCAACGTGGTGCGCAGCTGGATGTCGCCGCCGACGCTGCTGGCGCTCGGGACCGGGCAGGTGGGGATCCTGCTGGGCCTGGGCGACCACACCACCGCGGTGCTGGGCCTCACGCGCGCCATCGGCGTGCTGATCATCATGGTGATGGTGGCCTGGCTGCTGGTGGCTGTCTTCCGCGGCCGGTTGCACCCGATCGGCGGCCTGGGCGTCGCGCTGGGCATCACCGTGCTGTTGTTTCCGGTGGTGCAGCCCTGGTATCTGCTGTGGGCGATCATCCCGTTGGCCGCCTGGGCCACCCGCACCGGCTTCCGGGTGGCGGCGATCGTCATCACCCTCATCGTGGGCATCTTCGGCCCGACGGCCAACGGCGACCGCTTCGCGCTGTTTCAGATCGTGGACGCGACGCTGGCCAGCAGCCTGATCGTGGCGGTGCTCATCGCCGTGACCTACACCCGGCTGCCGTGGCGCCAGCTCCCGCCGACCAGGCCGGAGACGAACGGGCAGGCGCCCATCACGCTGCCCGCCCCGGCGGCCCCCGAGACCCCCAGTTCCGAGGCGGCGCCCGACGCCTACGCTGATTCCACGTGAGCCCGGTCCCCGAAACGCCCGACACGGTGGTGCGGCTGCGCGGGGTCAGCAAGCGATACGGGTCCGGCGCGGCCGCCGTCGAGGCCGTCTCCGAGCTGGACCTGGAGGTGCGCGCGGCCGAGGTGCTGGCGCTGCTCGGCCCCAACGGCGCCGGCAAGACCACGACGGTCGAGATGTGCGAGGGCTTTGTGCGCCCGGACGCCGGCACGATCGAGGTGCTCGGCCTGGACCCCATCGCCGACAACGCCCGGCTGCGCGCGCGGATCGGGGTGATGCTGCAGGGCGGCGGCGGCTATCCCGCCGCGCGCGCCGGCGAAATGCTCGGCCTGGTGGCCTCCTACGCCGCCGACCCGCTGGACCCGGCGTGGCTGTTGGACACGCTGGGCCTCACCGACGCGGCCCGCACCACCTATCGGCGGCTCTCCGGCGGCCAGCAGCAGCGGCTGGCGCTGGCGTGCGCGCTGGTCGGCCGCCCCGAGTTGGTGTTTCTCGACGAGCCCACCGCCGGCATGGACGCGCACGCCCGGCTGCTGGTGTGGGAGCTGATCGACGCGCTGCGCCGCGACGGCGTGACGGTGGTGCTGACCACCCATCAGCTCAAGGAGGCCGAGGAGCTGGCCGACCGGCTGGTCATCATCGACCACGGCGCGACGGTGGCCGCGGGCACGCCGACGGAGCTGATGCGCGCCGGCGCCAAAGACCAGTTGCGGTTCAGCGCGCCACCCCGGCTCGAGCTGTCCCTGTTGGCCTCGGCGCTGCCGGAGGACTACAAGGTCACCGAGGTGACCCCCGGCGAGTACCTGGTCGAGGGCCCGGTCGACCCCCAGGTGCTGGCGACCGTCACGGCGTGGTGCGCGCAGATCGACGTGCTGGCCACCGACATGCGCGTCGAGCAGCGCAGCCTCGAGGACGTGTTCCTCGACCTCACCGGCAGGAAGTTACGGCCTTGACCGACAACAGGACCCAGTCCGGCGTCTTCCCCGCGGGAACCTTCGCGCCCGACCCGCGCCCCAACGCCGTGCCCCGGATGCTGGCCGCGCAGTACGGCCTGGAGCTCAAGCTGCTGCTGCGCAACGGCGAGCAGCTGCTGCTGACCATGTTCATCCCGATCACGCTGCTGGTCGGGCTGACGCTGCTGCCCTTCGGCTCGTTCGGGCACAATCGCGCCGCCACCTTCGTGCCGCCGATCATGGCCCTGGCGGTGATCTCCACGGCGTTCACCGGGCAGGCGATCGCCGTCGCGTTCGATCGCCGCTACGGCGCGTTGAAGCGGCTCGGGGCCACCCCGCTGCCGGTGTGGGGCATCATCGCCGGGAAGTCGCTGGCGGTGGTGACGGTGGTGTTCATGCAGGCAATCTTGTTGGGCGCCATCGGTTTTGCGCTCGGCTGGCGTCCGGCTCCGGCGGCGCTGCTGTTGGGCGCGGCCGTCATCGCGCTGGGCACCGCGGGCTTCGCGGCCCTCGGGCTGCTGCTGGGCGGGACGCTGCGGGCCGAGATCGTGCTGGCGGTCGCCAACCTGATGTGGTTCGTGTTCGCCGGGCTGGGCGCGTTGACCCTGGAATCCGGGATGATCCCCGCGGGGGTGAAGTGGGCGGCGCGGCTCACCCCGTCGGGCGCGCTGACCGAGGCGCTGTCGCGGGCGATGGCGCTGTCGGTGGACTGGTTCGGCGTCGTCGTGCTGGTGGCGTGGGGCGCGGTGGCGGCGCTGGCCGCGCGGCGCTGGTTCCGCTTCACCTGACGCCGGCGGCCCGCGACACATAACCCGTTGCGACGACACGCCGACGCGGGTGTACGAGGTTTATATCTCGCCGCGCCCGGGCTTACTACAGGCCGTAGTTCTCGTTGGCTTACCATCGGGCGGTGCTCGGACGAACGCTGCGGCGGTGGGTGAACCTGCTCCCCGACCCCAGCCTGCGCGCCCAGCGGGCGATCGCCGCGCTCGTCATCCTCAGCCAGGGCGGCATCGCCGTCACGGGCGCGATCGTGCGCGTCACCGCCTCGGGCCTGGGGTGCCCGACGTGGCCGCAGTGCTTCCCGGGCAGCTTCACCCCGGTGGCCCACGCCGAGGTGCCGCGGATCCATCAGGCCGTGGAGTTCGGCAACCGGATGGTCACCTTCGCGGTGGTGATCGCCGCCGCGCTGGCCGTGCTGGCCGTGACCCGGGCGCGCCGACGCGCCGAGGTGCTGATCTACGCGTGGCTGATGCCGGTGTCGACGGTCGTGCAGGCGGTGATCGGCGGCATCACGGTGCGCACCGGGCTGCTGTGGTGGACCGTGGCCATCCACCTGCTGACGTCGATGACGATGGTGTGGCTGTCGGTGCTGCTCTACGTCAAGGTCGGCGAGCCCGACGACGGAGCGCCCCGCGACCGGGTGGCGCGGCCGCTGCGCGTGCTGACGGCGCTGAGCGCGCTGAACCTGGCGGCCGTGCTGGTCACCGGCACGCTGGTCACCGCGGCGGGCCCGCACGCCGGTGACCGCAGCCCGACCCGCACGGTGCCCCGACTCAAGGTCGAGATCACCACGCTGGTGCACGCGCATTCGTCGCTGCTGGTCTCCTACCTGGCGCTGCTGGTCGGATTGGGCTTCGGGCTGCTGGCGGTCGGCGCCCCCCGGGCCATCCGGCTGCGGCTCGGCGTCCTGGTCGCCCTGGTGTGCGCGCAGGGGGCCGTCGGCACCGCGCAGTACTTCGCCGGGGTGCCCGCCGCGCTGGTCGCGGTGCACGTCGCCGGCGCGGCGGCGTGCACGGCGGCCACCGCGGCGCTATGGGCGTCGATGCGAGAACGGACCGAGGCCGAGCCGCTCGCAGGCTGACTCCACGGCCAGCGCGAAGTCGCGCTGGGCACGCTCACGCGTGTCGGTGTCGAGCCGCGACCAGCCCAGCGGCGGCGCGACGAGGTCGAGACCCACCAGCCGGTCCCCCGCCACGTCGGCGCGCGCGTACAGCAATTCGCGGGGGCCGATCCCGGCGCGTGCGGCGGCCGCCGCGATCGCGGCGTAACCGAGATCCCACGACTCGAACTCCGGCTCGATCGGCCAGGCATGCGACCGCGCGCCGGCGAGAAAGATCAACGCCGCCTGCGCCGTTCGGTCCGGCGCCGTCGGCACCCCGTCGTCCTGCAGGTCGCGCAGGTACCGCGCGCCGAGGTTCCACGCGACGGCGCCGGGCGGGTTGAGCAGGTGGCGCACCCGCCGGATCCAGCCCAGGAATTCCTCGCGGCCCTCGGCGTCCGGGGCGGCGCGCAGGATGACGAGGTCGGCGCCGACGGTCGCCGGGTCGTCCCACGGCAGCCAGCGGGCGTGCAGCCCGCGCGTTCGCAGCGCGGGAACCAGCCCCGCGTCGTCGCGGCGGCGTGGACCGCCCGCCAGCACGATCCGCGGATGGAAGACGTCCGGCCGGGCCAGCTTCATGCCCGGGCATGATATCCCTATGCACGCAATCGAAATCAGCGAAACCGGCGGCCCCGACGTCCTGCGCTACGTCGACGTGCCCGAGCCCACGCCCGGCCCCGGCGAGCTCCTGATCAAGGCCGAGGCGATCGGCGTCAACTACATCGACACGTACTTCCGCTCCGGGCAGTATCCGCGGGAGCTGCCGTTCATCCTCGGCCAGGAGACGTGCGGGACCGTCGTCGCCGTCGGCGACGGGGTCGACGGGTTCGGCGCGGGCGACCGGGTGGGGACCGCGGCGGCGTCCGGCGGTTACGCCGAATTCGCCACGGCGCCAGCGTCTTTGACCGCAAAGGTGCCCGACCACGTCACGTCCGACGTGGCGGCCTCGGTGATGTTGAAGGGCCTGACCGCGCACTACTTGCTCAAATCCGTGTATCCGGTGCAAAGCGGAGACAGCGTTCTGGTGCATGCCGGCGCCGGCGGCGTCGGGCTGATCCTGACGCAGTGGGCCAAGCTGCTCGGCGCGCGGGTCATCACGACGGTCTCCACGCCGGAAAAGGAACGGATGTCCAAGGAGGCCGGCGCCGACGAGGTGCTCTCCTACCCCGACGACGCCGCCGAGTTCGGCCGGAAAATTCGCGAGTTGACGGGCGGCGCCGGCGTGGCGGCGGTGTACGACGGCGTGGGCAAGACCACGTTCGACGCCAGCCTGGCCAGCCTGGCCGTCCGTGGCACCCTGGCGCTGTTCGGGGCGGCCAGCGGCCCGGTTCCGCCGTTCGACCCGCAGCGCCTCAACGCCGCCGGGTCGGTGTACCTGAGCCGGCCGTCGCTGGTGCACTTCATCCGCACCGGCGACGAGTTCCATTGGCGCGCGGGCGAACTCTTCGCGGCGATCGCCGACGGCGCCCTCACCATCGAGGTCGGGGGGCGCTATCCGCTGGCCGAAGCGGCGCGCGCGCACCGGGACCTGCAGGGCCGCAAGACCGCCGGCTCGATCGTGCTGCTGCCCTAGCCGAACCGCTAGAGCAGCGTCGGCAGCGCGACGACGGAGTCGACCGCCAGCGCGCAGAACACCACCGCCAGGTAGTTGTTCGACTGCAGGAACAGCCGCAGCGGCTTGACCGGCTCGCCGGCGCGCACGCCGGCGTAGAGCTGATGGGCCATGGCCAGGAACCACACCCCGGCCAGCAGGGCGACCGCCGCGTACAGCCAGCCGGTGGCCAGCGCCAGTGCCAGCGTCGCGAGCACGGTCAGCCAGGTGTAGATCAGGATCTGCTTGGTGACCTGACGCTCGGTGGCCACGGCGGGCAGCATCGGGACGCCGGCCGCCTTGTAGTCGTCCTTGTAGCGCATGGCCAGCGCCCAGGTGTGCGGCGGCGTCCAGAAGAAGATGATCGCGAACATCACCAGCGCCGGCCAGGCGATTGTGCCGGTGACGGCCGACCAGCCGATCATCACCGGCATGCAGCCGGCCGCCCCGCCCCACACGACGTTTTGCGACGTGCGGCGCTTGAGCAACAGCGTGTAGACCAGCACATAGAAGGCGATGGTGGCGCCGGCCAGGTGTGCCGACAGCATGTTCGTCGTCCACCACAGCCAGAAGAACGACGCCACCGACAGCGCCAGCCCGAACACCAGCGCGTGACTGCGCGGGACAGCGGCCCGCGCCAGCGGCCGGCGCGCGGTGCGCTTCATCACCTTGTCGATGTCGGCGTCGGCCACGCAGTTCAGCGTGTTGGCTCCCCCGGCGGCCAGCATCCCGCCGATCAGCGTGTTGAGGATCAGCAGCGGGTTCACGCTGCCGCGGTGGGCGAGCAGCATCGCCGGAATGGTGGTGACCAGCAGCAGTTCGATGACCCGCGGCTTGGTGAGCGCCAGGTACGCCAGGACCGTGCCGGATACCCGGCTCGGTGCCTCTCGACTCGGGGCGACGCGCCCGCGAACGCTCACGCAATAACTCCTCGGGGTCGCAGCAGCGCGCAGCATCTACTACGCACGATGGTAGACCGCGTGGGAGCGGTGGCCAGCCCTCAGGGTCCCTTCGGGTGAATTTTTCCCGCATGGCCGGACTGATTGCGAGGCTTGGGCCGTCGACGCGTAATTTTCACAGCGGCCGGCGTTGGGTACCCCAAACTCTGCACTGCAAGAGCCGGCACTCCCGCATTAGGGTGAGCAATATCAGCTTGATGACCCAAGGACAGAGGCTGTGACCACACTCGAAGAGATCTCCACGCTGACCCAACCGCACCTGCCCGACGACTGGACCGAGATCGATTCGGCTGCGGTCGACACGATCCGGGTGCTGGCCGCCGACGCGGTCCAGAAAGTCGGCAACGGCCACCCCGGAACGGCGATGAGCCTCGCCCCGCTGGCCTACACCCTGTTTCAGCGCACCATGCGCCACGACCCCAGCGACACCCACTGGCTGGGTCGCGACCGGTTCGTGCTGTCGGCCGGGCACAGCAGCCTCACGCTGTACCTGCAGCTGTACCTCGGCGGGTTCGGCCTGGAGCTCTCGGACATCAAGTCGCTGCGCACCTGGGGGTCCAAGACGCCCGGGCACCCGGAGTTCCGGCACACCAAGGGCGTGGAGATCACCACCGGCCCGCTCGGCCAGGGCCTGGCGTCGTCGGTCGGCATGGCGATGGCGTCGCGCTACGAGCGCGGCCTGTTCGATCCGGACGCCGAGCCGGGCACCAGCCCGTTCGACCACTTCATCTTCGTGATCGCCTCCGACGGGGACATCGAGGAGGGCGTGACGTCCGAGGCGTCGTCGCTGGCGGCCGTGCAGCAGCTGGGCAACCTGATCGTGTTCTACGACCACAACCAGATCTCGATCGAGGACGACACCAACATCGCCCTGTGCGAGGACACCGCCGCGCGCTACGAGGCCTACGGCTGGCACGTGCAGCGGGTGGAGGGCGGCGAGAACGTCGTCGGCATCGAGGAGGCCATCGCCAACGCCAAGGCCGTCACCGACCGGCCGTCGTTCATCGAGCTGCGCACCATCATCGGCTACCCGGCGCCCAAGCTGATGAACACCGGCAAGGCGCACGGCGCCGCCCTCGGCGACGAGGAGGTCGCGGCCGTCAAGAAAATCCTGGGCTTCGATCCCGACAAGAACTTCGAGGTGCGCGACGAGGTCATCGCCCACACCCGCAAGCTGGTGGACCGGGGCAAGGAAGCCCACGAGAAGTGGCAGGCGGAGTTCGACGCGTGGGCGCAGCGCGAGGCCGACCGCAAGGCGCTGCTGGACCGGTTGACCGCCGAGCAGCTGCCCGACGGCTGGGACGCCGACGTCCCGACGTGGACGCCGGACGACAAGCCGCTGGCCACCCGCGCGGCGTCCGGCAAGGTGCTGAACGCGGTGGGCCCGAAGCTGCCCGAGCTGTGGGGCGGCTCGGCCGACCTCGCGGGCAGCAACAACACCACCATGGACAACGTCAAGTCGTTTGGGCCCCCGTCCATTTCGACGAAGGACTACACCGCCGACTGGTACGGGCGCACGCTGCACTTCGGCGTGCGCGAGCACGCGATGGGCGCCATCCTGTCCGGCATCGTGCTGCACGGCCCCACCCGCGCCTACGGCGGCACCTTCCTGCAGTTCTCCGACTACATGCGCCCGGCGGTGCGGCTCGCGTCGCTGATGGACATCGACACCATCTACGTGTGGACGCACGACTCGATCGGGCTGGGCGAGGACGGCCCGACGCACCAGCCCATCGAGCACCTGGCGGCCCTGCGCGCCATCCCCAACCTGTCGGTGGTGCGCCCGGCCGACGCCAACGAGACGGCCTACGCCTGGCGCACGATCCTGGCGCGCGGCAACGGCAGCGGCCCGGTCGGCCTGATCCTGACCCGCCAGGGCGTGCCGGTGCTGGAGGGCACCGACTTCGAGGGCGTCGGGCGCGGGGGTTACATCCTCGGCGACGACGGCGGCGACGAGCCCGACGTGGTGTTGATCGCCACGGGCTCCGAAGTGCAGCTGGCCGTCGAGGCGCGAAACCTGTTGGCGGACTCCGACATCGTCGCGCGCGTGGTATCGATGCCGTGCGTGGAGTGGTTCGAGTCGCAGTCCGAGGAATACCGGGACAGCGTGCTGCCCCCGTCGGTGTCGGCGCGGGTGGCGGTCGAGGCAGGCGTCGCGCAGTCCTGGCACAAGCTGGTCGGCGACACGGGCCGGATCGTGTCGATCGAGCACTACGGCGAATCCGCCGACTACAAGACTTTGTTCCGTGAATTCGGCTTCACCGCCGAAGCCGTCGCGGCGGCCGCGGAGCAGGTGGTCGACAACTGAGAAAGGGTGATTCACATGGCCAGTCAGAACCCCAACCTCGCGGCGCTGAGCGCCGCGGGCGTGTCCGTTTGGCTGGATGACCTGTCGCGCCAGCGGCTCCAGTCGGGCAACCTGCAGGAGCTGATCGACACCAGAAGCGTTGTCGGCGTGACGACCAACCCCTCGATCTTCCAGAAGGCGTTTGCCGAGGGCGACTCCTACAACGGTCAGATCGCCGAGCTGGCCGAGCGCGGCGCCGACGTCGACGCCACCGTGCGCACGGTCACGACCGACGACGTGCGCAGCGCGTGCGACGTGTTCAAGCACGCGTGGGAGGCCTCCGACGGGGTCGACGGCCGGGTGTCCATCGAGGTGGACCCGCGGCTGGCCGCCGAGACCGACAAGACGGTCGCGCAGGCCGTCGAGCTGTGGAAGATCGTCGACCGGCCCAACCTGTTCATCAAGATCCCGGCCACCAAGGCCGGCATCCCGGCCATCACTTCGGTTCTGGCGGAGGGGATTTCGGTGAACGTCACGCTGATCTTCTCGGTGGAGCGGCACCGCGAGGTGATGGACGCCTACCTGGCCGGGCTTCAGAAGGCCCGCGAGGCCGGCCACGACCTGTCCAAGATCCACTCGGTGGCGTCGTTCTTCGTCTCCCGGGTGGACACCGAGGTGGACAAGCGGCTGGAAAAGATCGGCTCCGAGGAGGCGCTGGGGCTGCGCGGCAAGGCCGGGGTGGCCAACGCACGGCTCGCCTACGCCGCCTACCAGGAGGTGTTCGAGGGCGGTGATCGCTTCGCGGCGCTCAAGGGCGACGGCGCCCGGGTGCAGCGCCCGCTGTGGGCCTCCACCGGCGTCAAGAACCCCGACTACCCCGACACCCTCTACGTCACCGAGCTGGTCGCCCCGAACACGGTGAACACCATGCCGGAGAAGACGATTGACGCGGTGGCCGATCACGGCGAGATCAAGGGTGACACGGTGACCGGGACGGCGTCGGCCGCCCAGGGGGTTTTTGACAAGCTGAGCGGGGTCGGCGTCGACCTGACCGACGTCTTCCTGGTGCTGGAGAACGAGGGCGTGGACAAGTTCGTGGAGTCCTGGACCGAATTGCTGGAGGAAACTCAGAAGCAGCTCGACTCCGCCGACAAATGAGCCCGGCGAGCTCGAAGGTGGGCGCCCGCGCCGGGTCGGTGCAATGGCGAAACCCGTTGCGGGACAAGCAGGATAAGCGGCTGCCCAGGATCGCCGGTCCGTGCGGCATGGTGATCTTCGGCGTCACCGGCGACCTGGCCCGCAAGAAGGTCATGCCGGCGATCTACGACCTGGCCAACCGCGGGCTGCTGCCGCCGACCTTCTCCCTGGTGGGCTTCGCCCGCCGGGACTGGCAGACCCAGGACTTCCGTAAGGTGGTCTACCAGGCCGTCAAGGAGCACTGCCGGACGCCGTTCCGGGAGGAGAACTGGGAGCGGCTGGCCGAGGGGTTTCGTTTCGTGCCGGGGGCTTTCGACGACGACGAGGCGTTCGCCCGGCTCGCCGAGACGCTGGAAAAGCTCGACGCCGAGCGCGGCACCGGCGGCAATCACGCCTTCTACCTGGCGATCCCGCCCAAGTCGTTTCCGGTGGTGTGCGACCAGCTGCACAAGTCCGGGTTGGCCCGCCCGCAGGGCGACCGCTGGAGCCGGGTCGTCATCGAGAAGCCCTTCGGCCATGACCTGGAAAGCGCGCAGGCCCTGAACAAGGCCGTCAATGCCGTCTTCCCGGAGGAGGCGGTGTTCCGGATCGACCACTACCTGGGCAAGGAGACCGTGCGCAACATCCTGGCGCTGCGGTTCGCCAACCAGTTGTTCGACCCGATCTGGAACGCCCACTACGTCGACCACGTACAGATCACCATGGCCGAGGACATCGGGCTGGGCGGCCGGGCCGGCTACTACGACGGCATCGGCGCCGCCCGCGACGTCATCCAGAACCACCTCATGCAGCTGCTGGCGCTGACCGCGATGGAGGAGCCGGTCAGCTTCAATCCCGCTGCGCTGCAGACCGAAAAGATCAAGGTGCTCTCGGCGACGCAGCTCGCCGAACCGCTCGACGAGACCACCAGCCGCGGCCAGTACACCGGCGGCTGGCAGGGCGGCGAGAAAGTCGTCGGGCTGCTCGACGAGGAGGGGTTTTCAAAGGACTCCACCACCGAGACGTTCGCCGCCATCACGCTCGAGGTCGACACCCGCCGCTGGGCCGGCGTGCCGTTCTATCTGCGCACCGGTAAACGCCTGGGCCGCAGGGTGACCGAGATCGCCCTGGTCTTCAAGCGCGCGCCGCACCTGCCGTTCGACGCGACGATGACCGACGAGCTGGGGGCCAACGCCATGGTGATCCGCGTGCAGCCCGACGAGGGCACCACCCTGCGGTTCGGCTCCAAGGTGCCGGGCACCGCGATGGAGGTCCGCGACGTCAACATGGACTTCTCCTACGGGTCGGCGTTCGCCGAGGAATCACCGGAGGCCTACGAGCAGCTGATCCTCGACGTGCTGCTCGGTGAGCCGTCGCTGTTCCCGGTGAACGAGGAGGTCGAATTAGCTTGGGAGATACTCGATCCCGTGCTGGATAACTGGGCATCGCACGGTAAGCCCGACCCGTACGAGGCGGGCACCTGGGGCCCGGACTCGGCCTTCGAGATGCTGCGGCGCACCGGCCGGGAATGGCGGCGGCCGTGATGCGCGCCGGCGACGATGCAGAGCGCAGCGATGAGAAGGAGCGGCGCCAATGATCGTCGATCTGCCCGACACCACCACAACGGCGGTCAACAAGAAACTCAGCGAGCTGCGCGAGAAGGTGGGCGCGGTCACGATGGGGCGGGTGCTGACGCTGATCATCGCGCCGGACAGCGAAGAGGTGCTGGAGGAATCGCTCGCCGCGGCGAATGCTGCCAGCCACGAACACCCCAGCCGGATCATCGTCACCATGCGGGGCGATCCGTACGCCGACGACGCCCGCCTGGACGCGCAACTGCGCGCCGGCGGGGACACCGGCGCCAGCGAGGTGGTGATCCTGACGCTGTCCGGGCCGCTGTCGGGCCACGCCTCCAGCGTGGTCATCCCGTTCCTGCTCCCCGACATCCCGGTGGTGGCCTGGTGGCCCGACATCGCCCCGGCCGAGCCCGCACAGGATCCGTTGGGCAAGTTGGCGATTCGCCGCATCACCGACGCCACCAACGGCATCGATCCGCTGTCGGCGATCAAGAGCCGGCTGCCCGGATACAGCCCCGGTGACACGGACCTGTGCTGGGCGCGCATCACCTACTGGCGGGCGCTGCTGACCTCCGCCGTCGACCAGCCACCGCACGAGCCCATCGAGTCGGCGCTGGTGTCGGGCCTGCAGACCGAGCCGGCCCTCGACATCCTGGCGGGCTGGCTGGCCAGCCGGATCGACGGTCCGGTCCGCCGGGCCGTCGGCGACCTCAAGGTGGAATTGGCGCGCAAGAGCGAGACCATCCTGTTGAGCCGCCCCCAGGAGGGCAGGACGGCCACCTTGAGCCGGACCGCCAAGCCGGACGCCCTGGTCCCGTTGGCGCGCAGGGAAACCGGTGAATGCCTGGCCGAGGACCTGCGGCGGCTGGACGCCGACGAAATCTATTTGGCCGCCCTGGAAGGTATCAAGAAGGTGCAGTACTTGTGAGTCCCACAGTCGAGGTTTTTCCGGACGGCGACGCCCTGGTCGAGGCCGCGGGCGGGCGCCTGGTCGAAACCATCCACGCCGCCGTCGCTGCCCGGGGGCGGGCGCTGGTCGTGCTGACCGGCGGCGGCAACGGCATCGGGCTGCTGAAGCACCTCAGAAGTCAACCGGTCGAGTGGTCCCACGTGCACCTGTTCTGGGGCGACGAGCGCTACGTGCCCGAGGACGACGACGAGCGCAACGACAAGCAGGCGCGCGAAGCCCTGCTCGATCACATCGACATCCCGTCCAGCCACGTGCACGCGATGCCGGCCAGCGACGGGGAGTTCGGCACGGACATCGCCGCGGCTGCGCTGGCCTACGAACAGTTGCTGGCGGCCAACGCCGGACCCGGGCAGCCGGCGCCGAACTTCGACGTCCACCTGCTGGGCATGGGGCCCGAGGGCCACATCAACTCGCTGTTTCCGGACACGCCGGCGGTGCACGAGGCCACCCGCATGGTGGTGCCCGTCGAGAACTCCCCCAAGCCGCCGCCGCAGCGAATCACGTTGACGCTGCCCGCGATCCAGCGGTCCCGTGAGGTGTGGCTGATGGTGTCCGGGGCGGGCAAGGCCGACGCGGCGGCGGCCGCCATCGGTGGCGTCGCACCGTCGTCGGTGCCCGCGGCCGGGGCCGTCGGGCTCGAGACCACGCTGTGGCTGCTCGACCAAGGGGCCGCATCCAAGCTTCCGCGCTGACCGGCGGGAGTCATAATGGCCGACATGGCAGACAGAACCGTGCGCGGCGGGCCCGAGCGAAGCCGGATCAAAACCCTCACCCAGGCCGCCCTGAACGCCGACAAGACCGTCGAACAGGTCGAGGACGTCCTGGACGGGCTGAGCAGGACCATGCGGGAGCTCAACAGCTCGCTGTCCAACCTCAACGCCACGGTCGAACGCATGGAGGCCGGCCTGGATCACCTGGACGGCACCCTGGGCAGCCTCGACGATCTGGCCAAGCGGCTGATCGTGCTGGTCGAGCCGGTGGAGGCCATCGTCGCGCGGATCGACGACATGGTGAAGGTGGGCGAGGCGATGATGTCGCCGCTGTCGATGACGGAGCAGGCGGTGCGCGGCATGCTGGACCGGCTGCGCAACCGCTAGCCCTACATTTTGGTCGATCGGGCCATCACGAAGCTGTACAGGCCGTAGGTGATGATCCCGGCGGCGGCCCCGATCAACAACGCCGCCCCGTAGGGCTGAGCCCCGAGGGTCTTCAGCGCCCCGTCCAGACCGGTGGCCTTCTTGGGTTCCGAGCGGCAGGCGGCGACGACGACCAGCGCCCCGGTGCCGGCGATCACCAGGCCCTTCGCGACGTAGCCCGTCGCGCCGAGGCGCCGCACCAGGTCACCCGATTTGCCCTTGAGGTCGCCGACGAAGTTGCGGCTGGCGCCCTTGTAGACGTGGTAGCCGCCCACCGCGATGATGACGACGCCGCAGGCGATGAGCGCGACGGTCCCGGCGGTGGTCTGCATCAGGCGGGCGCTGATGCTCGAATTCTGTTGATCGGCCGCCCTCCCCGCGCCCCGCGCGTACCCGAACGCCGAGTAGGCGAAGGCGAGATACACCGCCGCCAACCCGAAGGCCTTCGCCCGGTCCCACGCTCCCGACGAGGAACCCTCCGGCGTGCGGTCGCTCGATCGACCCAGGGCGGTTTCGACCAGCCGCCACAGACCCATCGTCAGCAGGGCGGCCGCGGCGACCCACAGCACCACCGGGCCACCCGGTTTGTCCGCCAGCGTCGCCAGCGCTCCGGTCTGATCGGCGGTGCCGCCGTCGCCGAACGCGAGCCGGAGCGCGAGGTAGCCCACGATCAGGTGCAGCAGCCCGTTCACCACATAGCCGGCGCGGGCGAATCGTTCGAACACGCCGTTTTGGGCTACTTGTGCCGGTTCCATGGCACGTGGATGCCCATCAGCCGCTGTTACGTAACGCGCTCGCAAGCCCGTTCATGGTCAGCAGGATGCCGCGCTGCACCAACTCGTCGTCGTCGCCCGAACGGTAGCGGCGCAGCAGCTCCACCTGCAGGTGGTTGAGCGGCTCCAGGTAGGGGAAGCGGTTGAACACCGAACGGGCCAGCGCCGGGTTGTCGGCGAGCAGGTCGTCGTGACCGGTGATGAGCTTGTGCATCGCGATGGTGCGCCGGTGCTCATCAACGATCTTGTCGAACACCCTGTGCCGCAACGATTCGTCGGCCACCAGTTCGGAATAGCGGGCCGCCAGGCCCAGGTCGCTCTTGGCGAGCACCTGCGCCATGTTGGACAGGACGCTGCGGAAGAACGGCCACCGCTCATACAGCTCGTGCAGGACCTTGACCCGCTCGTCCTCGCTTTCCGGTCCGGCCGCGATCCACTCCTGGAATGCCGACCCGGTGCCGTACCAGCCCGGCAGCATCACCCGCGACTGGGTCCAGGCCAGCACCCAGGGGATGGCGCGCAGGTCGGAGATGGATTCGGTGGGCTTGCGCGACGTCGGCCTGCTGCCGATGTTCAGCGACCCGATCTCGCTGACCGGAGTCGAGGCCTTGAAGTACTCGACGAAACCCGGTGTCTCATGGACCAATTCGGCGTAGGCCCGGTGGGCCAGGGCCGCCACCTCGTCCAGCACGGCGTAGGCGGGTTCCGCCGCGTCGCCCAGGCCCTCGACGTCCAGCAGCGTCGACTCGAGCGTGGCCGCCACCAGGCTCTCCAGGTTGCGCCGGGCCGTCTGCGGCTCGGCGTACTTCGCGGCGATCACCTCGCCCTGCTCGGTGAGGCGCAGCGAGCCGTTCACCGCCCCCGGGGGTTGCGCGAGGATCGCCTGGTAGCTGGGGCCGCCGCCGCGGCCGACCGTCCCGCCGCGACCGTGGAAGAGCCGCAACCGCACACCGGATTTGCGTGCCACCTCGACGAGGGTGAGCTCGGCCCGGTAGACGGCCCAGTTCGCGGCCAGGTAGCCGCCGTCCTTGTTGGAGTCCGAGTAGCCCAGCATCACTTCCTGCGAGTTGCCGCGCGCGGCGACGATCCCCCGGTAGAGGGGCAGGTCGAGCATCGCCTGCAAAATCGACGCTCCGTTGTGCAGGTCCTCGATCGTCTCGAACAGCGGCGAAATGCCCACCGGGCAATAGGTTTCCGGCCCGGAAGCGTCCAGCAGGCCGGCCTCTTTGAGCAGGATCGCCGCCTCCAGGACGTCCGACACCGACTGGCACATCGAGATGACGTAGTTGGGCACCGCCGCCGGGCCGTAGAGCTCCACCGCGCGGGCGGCCGCCGCGACGACGCCCAGCTCGCCGCGGGCCAGGTCCGAGAGCTTGGCGGCGCGGTCACCGACCAGCGGGCGGCGGGTGGCCAGCTCCCCGGCCAGCAGCTCGACGCGTTCGTCTTCTGCCAACGAGGGGTAGTCCGGATGCACGCCGGCCCAGGCCAGCAGCTCGCCGACCACCTCCTCGTGCACGTCGGAGTTCTGCCGCATGTCCAGGCCGGACAGGTGAAAACCGAAGACATGCACGCTCTCCCGCAACCGGGCCAGCCGATCGTCGGCCAACAGCCCGGCACCGTGGGTGCGCAGCGAGGCGTCGACCGCGTCCAGGTCGGCCCGCAGTTCGCCCGGCGCGGAATACGCCTCGAGCCCGAGGTCGAGTTCGTGCTGTGGGCGGCGGTCCAGGATCGCGGCGGCCGTCGCGGTGAGCCGGCCCCGGATCACCCGCAGCGCCCGCCGGTAGGGCTCGTCGGCCCGGGCCTTCTCGTCGCAGTTCTCCGCCAGCGCCGCCACCTCCGCGGTGACCGCGATCAGGCGCGCCGACATCGACAGCTCCTGCTCGAGCTCGGTGAGCTCGGCCAGGTAGTGCGCCAGGGCGGTGAACGCGGCGCTCCCGGTCGCCCGCCGCACCACGTCGGCGGTGACGTTCGGGTTGCCGTCGCGGTCGCCGCCGATCCAGGAGCCCGGCTGCAGGATCGGCGCCGCGAGCAGGTCGGCGTCGGGCCAGCGGGCCCGCAACGCGCCGCGCACCTCGGCGTTGACCTGCGGGATCACCGTGAACAGCGCGGCCGGGTAGTAGCGCAGGCCCACCTCGATCTCGTCGGTGATCTGCAGCCGCGACAGCCGGATCAGCGCGGTCTGCCACAGCGTGAGGACCTGGCGGCGCAACTCGACCTCGATGTTGCGACCGTGATCGGTCTCGGTGTGCCCGGCGGCGTGCAGCCGCATCAACTCGGTGATCCGGTGCTGGGTGACGAACACGGTGCGCCGACGGGTCTCGGTGGGATGGGCGGTGATCACCGGCGACACCAGGGCGCCCGCCAGCGCGTCGGCCACCGTGCCCGAATCCAGTTCGGCCCGATCAAGTTTCGCGTACGTCGCGGCCAGGCTGCTGTCCTGCGGCGCCTCGCCGGCGGCGACGTGGATCTGGCGCCGGCGTTCCCGGTGGATGTCCTCGGCGACGTTGGCCAGCAGCGCGAAGTGGCTGAACGCCCGGATGATCGGGATGGCCAGGTGGATGTCGATGCCGTCGAACATGCGGGACATCTCGTCCCGGTCGATCTCGGAGCGCCGCACCCGAAACGATGCCACCCGCGCGCGCTCCACCAGTTCGAAGACGTTGTCACCGTTCTGTTCCCGCACGGTGTCGCCGAGGATGGTGCCGAGCAGCCTGATGTCGGCGCGCATCGGCTCGGTCGCCTCCCGGCCGACCCGGGTGCGCTGGACGGCGCCGATCGGTTCCAGCGCGGTGTCGGACGCGTCAGCCATGCGTCCCAGTATCGAGGCGAATCGCACGCCCCGCCCGTCGAGCGGTCAGCGGTACTTGATCAGCAGGGCCATGCCGACGATGCACACCAGCCAGATGCCCACGATGAACACCGTCAGCCGGTCGAGGTTTTTCTCCACCACCGTCGACCCGGACAGGCTGGACTGCACCCCGCCGCCGAACAGGGTCGACAGGCCGCCACCCTTGGCGCGGTGCAGCAGCACCAGCAGCACCACCAGGATGCTGGTGACCACCAGGGTGATCTGCAGGCCCAATTGCATGCGGTAAGCCTACCGGTTAGCGCTCGGCCGCCGACAACCGACGCTCGGCGATGGGCGCGGTGCTCCGCGGCGCGCCTTTTGGCCGTGTCGCCCTCGCAACCAGTTGGACATGTGCACAATAGGTCTGCGCACCGTGCTGCACGCGCTGGGTTTTATCCCGGGATGGTCGGAGGTACGAGATGTCGCTCGTGATCGCAGTGCCGGAGCTGGTGACCGCGACCGCCTCGGATCTGGGCGACATCGGCGCGACGATCCGCGCGGCCTGTCTGTCCGCGGTGGCCCCGACCACGGCCGTGCTGCCCGCGGCCGGGGACGAGGTGTCGACGGCGATCGCGGCGCTGTGGGGCGACCACGCCCGGCACTACCAGGCACTCGCCGCCCAGGCCTCGGAGCTGCACAACCAGTTTGTGCGGAACCTCACCGCCACCGCCGGCGCGTATGCGGCGACCGAGGCCGCCAACGCCAACCCCCTGCAACAGCTGCTGGGCGTGATAAACGCGCCCACCGAGGCGCTGCTCGGGCGCCCGCTGATCGGCGACGGCGCCAACGGGACGGCGGCAAACCCGAACGGGCAGGCCGGCGGGTTGTTGTTCGGCAACGGCGGCAACGGTTTCAGCTACACCAGCGGCGCCCCCGCGGCCGGCGGCAGCGGTGGTGCGGCCGGCCTGATCGGCAACGGCGGGGCCGGCGGGAGCGGCTTCCTCGGCGGGGCCGGCGGGGCGGGCGGGGCCGGCTACAGCCCCACGCAGAACGTCGGACGTGCGGGGA